>CAMKKZ010000006.1 GCA_946413525.1 uncultured Oribacterium sp. | reverse complement strand
ATTCTGTGAGTTAAAGAACGATGTGCTTATAAAAACTTATAGGGAACTAAAGATTATACGGATTTTAGGATATAAAGCAACAATGATAAGTTCATCATCATATTGCTATAAGAAACATTATGACGCATAATCACCTACATATGTAAACAATAATAAGCTTATTTATGAAACATTTTTGACGCAAAAAAGCCCTTCAAATCATGATTATTATTGCTATACCAATCATCAAGAAAATTATTTTCAAAAAAAGATGCTTCCATCCAGGTGTATTCTTTATTTAACAAATCAACTATATTATCGGACAACTCTTTTGATGACGTACCATATCCATTACTTAATCGGTTTTCATAAGCGTCATAAATACCTTTATGTAATTCTTTCAATCTATCAAGCTCGATCTTACTTCGATGCTCTGCTTCGAATATAACTTCGCCATCTGAAGTAAAACCTTTCATACATGGTTCAAATGATGTTATTATTTTTTCTAAAAATAAATAATTTTCACTGAATCTGCTCTGCTTTTCGTAGGGAAGCACAGGATTAAAATATGATTTGATGTCTAATCTGGCTTTATTAGGATCATGAGTTTTGATAAAGTAATATCCCGTCCATCTGGTTTCAGGACAAATATTCTCAAACCCGAGCTGACACGTTCCTGTCGCCACAAAATCAAAAAAACCTGTTTTTCCGGGCAAACCGACTTTCTTCCTGAAATATTCCCTGTAATTGTCTCTATATTTTCCTGACCTTTTGAGAATTATAGGAATATGTCTATTCAGATATTCTTCTTCAGATTCATTTTTCCCCCATTCAAATAGTTCAGATGGGCTAAAGCCAAATCGTGTAATCAACATTTCCGTCGCAGACCCATTATATGGATTAGAATAGACGCTCTTCACATCATCTTCTGTCACCATTCCGGCAAATGTACAGGCAAATCTTGATGCATAGATATATTTATAAGGGATATTGCTCTTTTTAAATCCACTCCTTATGTCCAGCAATTTTTCTATAAGGTACCCATCTCTTGAGCCAAGACAAAGCAACTCAATCCCGTCCTTTTGGCACTCTGCCAACATCCATTCTATAAAAGATGACAAAAGCGGTTCTATAAAGTAGTATCCTATGCAATAGTTGTCTCTAACTATACATTTTCCTTCACTAAATGAGAAAAGGAAGGGGTCATTGAATTGGCGCGAGAACAATCTCCCCATCTCGCATCTGTCGGCCAGGCTTGTATCATAAGCCAGAAGCTTCTGACAGGCACTGTCATTAATCATCTTATATATCGAAGAAATCTGAAAACTTCCCTCGATGCCAAATTTTTCAGCAGATATGATATCCGCTTCATAGTTATCGCCAATATGCAAAATTCTCCTGTTCGGAAACGCCTCTTTTAAATAAAGAAACAACCCATTAAGTTTGGAAACATTATAATCACAGGAGATAAAATATCTGTTAAATTCAGGATATCCCGCATTCTTTAGTATATCTTTAAGAATATTTTCCGGAATGTACATATCAGAAGTGCAGCATACAATCTTTCCATTGTCAATTGCATACTCAACAATGTTCTTCATCGTCTCCCGGGCAAAAAGGGCATGTTTTTCCTCTTCAATCTCCGATTCTCTTAAAATATCAAGAATCTTATCCCCACACCCGGTTTCCCTTCCGATTTCCTCATATATGTCATAAATTGTAGGATATCCGGACAGAGCATGCAGGCGCATTTCACATTTTATTCTCGTTTCGGAAAACCTTACCTCTTCCGGAAGGAGGTATCCCTTCTTCCTTTCAACGATCCTGAATATATCCGTCGGAATCAAAACATTGCGAACAATCAAGGTATCAAAGATATCAAAGCTTATAACATCATAATGCTCTAAGAGCTGTTTCAAATTTTCTTCAGATATTGTAGAATAAGAAGAATCAATCTGATATTCATCCCTTTCAATTTCCAGGCGTTCCCCAAGAATGTCGTATACCTCTATTCCAAAATCCCGGGATTTCTCCGCAATGCGTCGAAATATAATCGGCACATTGACCTGCGCGGCAATAATGACGATTTTATTCACCGAAAGTTCATGTGCCCGCTCTATCGTTATGACCGGCATTCCCCAGACAACACTGCCTGTTTTGTCTCTGTCCATCAAACCGACAAGGTTATATTCCTGGCAACGGTCAAGAATGGTTTTTGTATTTCTACCAAGACCATATATTGCTATGACATCATCTTTGGAAAAATATTTACGGAATGAATCTTCTATGAAATTCTTTTCTTCCCTTTCATTCATACCTTACTCCACACTTTTCATTTACCTTTAGTTCCGATCCACACGAAACTATAGTATGATCCAAATACTGTAGTCTCATATTCGGAAATGTTGAGCTGAGTCGAAATAATGATGCCATATCCCTGCATAGTAATCCTTTTTCTTAAAAAGACAGCCAATTTAAAATCCTGACGCAACTAAGCCTTCGGCTTATATAAATCCAATACATCCGGTATGGCAATCACATATCTTGCCGAGCAGGCAGGCTCTCCGTCCACGAAGCTTTTTACATGCCCCTTTGCTATTCCGCGCTTAAAGGATTCAAGTTCCGCATATATATCAAGTCGATCCCCTGGTACAATCTTACGCTTGAAGAAAACATCATTCTGGCTTACAAATGCCGTCTTTTTCCCCTTATATGCATCCATCGAAAGAAACGTCATCAGGAAAGTTTGCGCCAGACATTCCGTCTGTATAAAGCCCGGCACATTCGGTTCATCATCAAAATGCGCTGGAAAAAACCACTCATTATATGAAAAATTTTTCACCGCATGGGCCATCTTTCCTGGAATAGCTTCCACCACTTTGTCGATCAAGAGA
Organism: uncultured Oribacterium sp.; assembly: GCA_946413525.1. Classification (GTDB taxonomy): domain Bacteria; phylum Bacillota; class Clostridia; order Lachnospirales; family Lachnospiraceae; genus Oribacterium. The sequence continues at coordinate 160,139 of CAMKKZ010000006.1, read as the reverse complement.
AGAGGATACCTGTTTCTCTGGCATTCCTGTATCCCCATAGAATCAAAACATATTGTGTTTTCCATCTCCCCTCCGAACTACATCTTTTCCAAAATATCCATAATTTCAAAAAGCTTTCGATTGAATCAATGATAAGTCCAACCGACAGACTTTAAAAATATAAAGAAAAATCGGAATCCCCAATCAGACTGTTCCTTTTGTTCCAAATAATTCCATGAGTTCCGCAGGGTTTTCCGTTGTAATATCCCCGCTCAAAAAATTCCGAACAAATACTTCATCTTCACCGGCAAGGCATTTTTCGGAGTATTCCGAAAACCAGCTTATAGAAAATGCCCTGTCCAGGATTTCCTTCAGACTCAAGACATATACATTTCCCACCTTGATATGAAGAAATGGACAGGGCAAAACATCGCCCCATGGCGTGATGTAAAGAATATTGCCCGCATTGCATCCAAGCAGAGCCTCCTGATTCCTGTCGAAGGGATTCCAGATATCCCTCGTAGCATTTGGAAATTCCTTCCGAAGCTCTCCCAGGTGCCTCCTGTCTTCTTCAGTCAGCATTACTTCATACTGCCCTTTCCAACACCCAGCGGGTACGGCGGCATTCAAGACAGAACTGAATCCCTTTTCGCTACAGAACGCTAGCTGCCTCCTAAGCTCATCCGAAAAAATATTATAATGCCCGACAGTAATATTCATGCAGGCTTCCATGCCGGCATCCCTGACATACTCCAGTGCCCTGATCGCCCTGTCATATGCCCCCTTTTTTCCTCTGAATGCGTCATGCTGATGGGCATCCATCCCGTCTACGCTGACCGACACCCTGTCAATCCCGGCAGAGGCCAGTCGTTTCGACATTTTTTCGTCCAGAAAATAACCATTGGTCGTAAGATAAGTATAGAAACGCTCCGTCCCTATTGTTTCCGTCAGACGGAAAAACAACTCCGGATCAATCAGCAATTCCCCGCCCTGCAGATCAAATTCATAAAAACCAAGCTCATCCGCCTCATCAGCTATCCCCGCCAATTTTTCCAAAGGAATATGTTTTTCCGCATTTACGCCCTTTGGCGCATTGGTAAAGCAATGCTGGCAATGGAAATTGCATCGATTATCATAGCTCAAATCAATGATGCGGGGCGCTGTCCCTATATGGCCATTATTCCTTTTAACCGTTCTGTGAAAATCCCTCAGCTTTGCCGCAACTCGCTTTTTCTGAATGTATCCCATTCTCTCATTTCCCAATAATCTTACAGACTTTCCTTTTGTTTCACTCCCCGTATTTGCATTGTCTTGGTATCATGGCTTTGTCAAGCTCCAAGCCCTTTCAGAATTGATTTTTCTATCTTTTCCGTTGTCAAACCACACTGCTCCAGGCTGCTGGCATAATCCCCTGCATGGGGGAAGAAATCGTGAATGCCAAATGTCATCAGACGAGGCCTGTTTTCCTTTTGCATCATGTATTCCGAAACTGCGGAGCCAAGACCGCCATGCACATTATGTTCTTCTATAGTTACGATTAAGGAGCGTCTGTCGATACTATCCAGATAACCCTCATCAACAGGCTTCACGGTATGGAAATCTGTTACTTCGGCTGAAATATTATTTATGGACAGGCCTGCTGCCACTTCCAGCGCGGTATTTACCATCCTTCCGTTGGCAAGAATAGCAATATCCGTACCCTTTCTCAGAACATTTGCCTTCCCGATCCTGAAATCATAATCTTCTTTGTAAATAACCGGCATACCGGCGCCCTCCGGAAGCCTTATGTACACAGCATGCTCATACTTCACCGCTGCTTCCAATGCCTTGATGATCTCAAGACAGTCAGCGGGAGTAACAATAGCAATATTCGGAATGGAGCGGAAAACCCCAACATCTTCAAAGCAGCAATGTGTATTTCCAAGATAGCTGTGATAAATACCGCTGGCCAGCCCTACCATGACCACAGGCATATCCATATAACCCTGGTAGACACGGATTTGCTCCAAACACCGCATGGACTGGAAGGGAGCAAAAGTAGTGGTAATAACACATAAGCCTTCTGTGGCAAGTCCCGTGGCGATTCCCATCATATTCTGTTCCGCAATGCCGACATCCAAAAATCTATCCGGATATTGCTTCCTGAAACGATCAAGTCCTGCGGATGTAGATACATCGGCCGTAAGGACCATCAGTCTGTCCTCTCTGGAAGCAAGATCAAGAACCGCTTGCCCGAAAGTAGGCCTTGCTCCGATTACCGACCATCTCTTAATGCTTTTTGCATTAATTTCCATGATAAGAGACCTCCAATTCCTCCAGGGCAGACTCATACTGTTTCTGTGTCAAAACGGCATGATGCCATGCATTGTTGCCTTCCGAAAAAGAAAAGCCTCGGCCTTTGACAGTATGGGCAATGATTGCCGAAGGCCGACCACACTTTAATGCAAGCTGAACAGTATGCGTCAGATCCTCGAGGTCATGTCCCTGCGCCTCATAGCAATCCCATCCAAAAGAAGGAATCCTTTCCGCCAGCAAATCCTGTGAAATGATCCCTTCGGTATCACCTCCAAGCTGCATACGGTTTCTGTCAATAACTGCAATGAGATTATCCAAATGGAACTGGCTCCCGGCCATAAAAGCCTCCCATACAGATCCTTCGTCCATCTCGCCATCACCCATAATAACAAATACCCTGCTTCCGGAGCCTCTTTTTTTCAATGCCAGGGCAGTTCCGATACCAAGCGAAAGCCCCATCCCCAGACTCCCATTTGTGAATTCGATACCATGTTTTGGGGACCTTACCGGATGCCCGAAAAGATAGGATCCATCCTGCTCAAAACCAGGCAAATCCTCCTTCGGAATATAGCCATATTCAGCCAATGCCGCATAATAAGCAAGTACTCCATGCCCCTTGCTAAGAATCACCCTGTCTCTTTCCGGCCATGTAGGGTTTCCTTTATCAAGCCTAAGAACATGGGCATAAAGTACAGCTAATATATCAATAAGAGAAAAACCTGCTCCAAAATGTGAAGCGTGAGACCCGGCCGAAAAAGCCATAGCAAGAGCATGTTTTCTCATATGAAAGGCGAATTCCCTGATAAAATCAATGTCCATTTCATTTTTTTCAGCAGACATCTTCTCATCCTCACTCGAATTCATTTTAACGAATTTCAATTACTAATTGCCAAACATGGAATCATATCTTTACAATTCCCACTTTCTTATCAGCTCATCCCCCCGTCCACGCGAAGAATCTGGCCCGTGATATAGGATGCAAAATCCGAAAGCAAAAAGATAACCGCATTGGCAATTTCCTCTGGCATCCCAATCCTTCCAAGGGCAGTATTCTGAATCGTTTCCTGAAAAATCTGCTCTGGCGTATTATTTCTTGCCATATCCGTGTCAATTAAGCCTGGGGCAACCGTATTCACTCTGATTCCGTATCTTCCCATTTCCCGGGCCAAAGTCCCACTGGCGGCTGCCCACGCAGCCTTTGAAGCATTATAGGCACTTCTGCCGGGGTTGAAGTCAAGTCCCCCACTGGAAGCTATATTGACTATACAGCCTTTTTTCTGCCGCATCATTGTTTTCAGAATATACTGTGTCCATTGTACCTGGGAAAAATAATTAACAGTAAATAACTCCTGCTGTTTTTCCATGCTTGTCATATTGAAATTCGCGTTCAGAACAACGCCTGCCACATTCACAAGCCCATCCACTGAAAGCCCCGTATCTTTTATAAGTCTGGCAGCATCGCGCATCTCGTCCTTACTGACCAGGTCAAAAAATACCGGCTTTACAGTAACTTCATTCTCCACTGACAGCCTTTGACACTCTTCCTCAAAGTCTGTTTCCATGCCCTCATGCCGTCTGGCACAAGCCCAGACATTTGCTCCATTTTCAGCCGCCCTTTTGACGATAGCCTTCCCGATTCCACGCCGGGCTCCTGTAACAATTATATTTTTTCCGGCCAGCATAAGCATTCCTCACTGCTAAATCACGACGCCGTATTTTGAAAGAATCTCTATTCCCTTGTCGTAGCTGGAGAAATCCACAATATCGTCCGTCTCCATCTCTATACCAAAGGCATCCTCCAGTGCGGAAACCAGTTCCATATGCCCTATACTGTCCCACTCCTGAATGCCCTGATACTCAAGCCCTTTAGCCTGAGCTGGCTCAATACCAAGCGCCTCCGAAAATGCATTTTCATATTTTTCCCGATTTGTCATTAATGTCTCCCCTGTCTTTTTTCTGTTCCATTAGCTGAATCCATTCACGGATTCCAAAAAAATATTATTTCGCTGATCCGTTCCCTGAAAACCATTCTCCTCATACCCTTACCGTAGGCAGGATTATTGTTTCACTCAGATCAACTGTTCCTGCAGCGGCCGAAAGCCCGGCGCCAAAACCACAAATCACTACTTTTTTAAATTCCGGATGTACACCGCTATACATATTACTTAGCATCAGAGGAATTGATGGACTGCCGCAATTTCCCGTCATGGAAACGCCGAATGGAATTCTGTCATTATCAACCTTCAAACTCTTACCAATTCTTTTTAGCATCATTTTATTCGCCTGATGAAACGCAAAGAGATTGACATCCCTCTTGTCCCAGCCCGTATCCTTCAGTACAGCCTCTACCAGACCCGGAACAACACGTGTAGCAAAGACCATAATCTCCATTCCGTTCATATGAAGATTTTCCTTCGTTCTGCCGTTCCCATCTTCATCATATTCCACGATATCCGTACTGCCCTTCCTCACAGGAGTACGCATTCCTCCTGCCGGAATCATCAAGTGTTCCGCTCCGGAACCATCCGTATAAAAATCAAATACCGAAGCCGCGGAATCTTCCTTATCTGAAAAAAGCCGCTTTCCCAGCCTGTTTTCCTTATCTTCACAGGCAGATATCAGAATAGCGCTGGCCGCATCGCCGGAAACCATTCTGAGCGCGCGATCCGAAGGATGCAGGAATTTACTGATGGTATTCCCCACACATAACAATACGTTTTTGCAATAGCCATTCTCCACCAACATGCAAGCCTGAAATACACCATAGACAAAACCTGGACATCCGCTCCGAAGATCGAAAACAATACAGGAATTGCGAAGACCAAGCCTGTTCTGTAACGGAGCCACAGTTCCGGGAATAAGATAATCCGTGAATTCAGAAACATAAATAAGGCCATCTATATTTTCCCTCTTCATTCCTGTTTCTGAAAACATATGCTCTGCCGCCTTAGCGCAATAATCAGATGGCGTCATTCCATCTTCGGCTACCGCTATCTCAGATATCCCGGTTGCGCGTACTATTCTTTCCAGATTATCCTTTTCATAGACATCCCGCAGGCTTTGTAACAAGATACGCCTGCGGGGAATAACGGAAGAAATAACTCTGATTTTAGCTATCTTGAATTTCCTGCCTGACATATAGTCCTTCATTCATTTATCTATCTATTGCGATAACTGCAATATTATTTCAACAATTCATCATTCTTTTTTCATCCTGTCCAGAATGTCGCCTACTGTCTTAAAGGAACGAATATCCTGACCGCTGAGCTTCACGCCAAACTCATCTTCCATCATAACCAGGATAGACAACTTTGACATGGAATCATATTCGGGAACATCTGTTAAATCCTGCACAGGGGACAAACTGCCCTCCTCCACCTCAATGGTTTCCTCAAGCAAAGTCAGTTTTTCTTTTTCACTCATTATTTTTTTCTCATTGCTATCCATATGATCTTTTAATTCTCCTGTCATGCTCATGAAAAAAATTTTCAATCACGAACTCACTCAAAGATTTTACTGTAACCCAATTTAATTCATCTATTCGGTCAAAAGATCGATTAATCCATTATTTCCGTAGAATCAATCCTCAATATCCATCCTCAAAAAATTCATCTGTATGGATTAAAGGCAGGATCTTGTCTGTATCGATAAAGCAGTCCACTGTGCTCCAGGAAAGCCCCACGCCATACCCACACATCAATACCCTTAATCTCTTTCCTAAATCATCGTTTCCATAACGTTTTACCAAAGATACAGGGATAGATGCAGACGAAGTATTCCCAAATTCATCCAGTGAAATCAATACCTTGTCTTCTGGAAAACCTGTAAATTTCGCAATACGTTTCAAAATCAGATGATTCGCCTGGTGCAGGGCAAGGCAATCATAATCTTCCGGGTTCGTACCTGTGGCTTTCATGCTCTCTCTAAGAAGTTCCGTGGCCTTCTCAGTGGAAAAGTTAAAAACCGCAATGTCGTCCATTCGGTCGTCTCCGAGTCCGTCAGAGGGAAGCTGCGGATGGCGGAACCAGGTGTATGGAGATATAATTGCCCGGAACCCTTCTCCACACGTTCTTTCCATAAGATACATCTTTTCACAAGCATTGTCCTTTTCCAGCAAAGCCGAAGTGCCGCAATCGCCAAAAAGCATCTTTGCGGCATTGGTTTTTTTGGTTTCCCTTCCTACGAAAAATTCTTTTGCTGATGTATCTCCGCAAAGAAGCAAAGCATATTTTTTACTTCCCATATGAAGAAGGCTTGCTGCAATAGCTAATCCACAAGTAAAGCCAGAACAGCCTAAATTCACATCAAAAGCCAGACATTCCTCTGAAAGTCCCAGCCGGTACTGAAGAACGCAGGCCGTTGCGGGAGACTTATAGTCCGGGTGCTGTGTCACAAATACAAGAGTTCCGATTTCCCCTTTGTTTATAGAGTACTTTTGAATAATCTCCCTGGCGGCAGCAAAGCAAAAATCCGCTGTGGTCTGCTTTTCCCCCGCATTGTATCTCCCCTTCACTCCGGTCTTCGCGCTGAATTTCTTGATCGTAGATTCATCGATTCCCTTTTCCACAAAATCCGTAATAGGACTCCAATTGTCAGATACCGCCGCAGCAATCCCGGAAATCCTGATATCATCAAAAACCAAATTCATATTATTATCTCATTCATCTAAACATTTTTCCCGCTCTGATTCCTGATTCAGTAAACAAACACGGGGCAAATCACCTCAGCTGGATGTACTTCCCCCGTCCACCGGCAAAGTTACCCCCGTAATGAACCTGGCCTCCGGAGAAAGCAGGAAACAGATCGCATTGGCTACATCGCTTGCTTCCCCCAGCCCAAGATACTGTCTTTCGATTGATTTCAGCATAGCCGGATTATCTCCACCATTCACGCTGATCAATTCCTCATACATATCTGTCCTGATCATGGAAGGCGCTACAGAATTAATACAGACTCCTTTGGATGCCATTTCCTTCGCCATACACCGAATGGATGCGTCCATGGCCGCTTTGGAACCGGCATAAGCGCTATGCGCCTTTTCACCCATCAGGGACGCTGCGGACGATACGGCAACTATTCGAAGCCCTTTCTCCCTGCTGTAACATTCCCTTCTGCATACCTGCCTACAGCATTCGATGAATGCGAAATAATTCGTAACAAATACTTTCTCCAAACGCTCGTAGCTCAGATGCCTGAGAGGGAAGTCCCCACTGATTCCAGCCGAGTAAACCATACCATCCAGCTTTCCGAAATCTGTCACGATATCCTTGAATAATGCCTCGATTCCATCAATCCTGCTTATATCCCGGATATAATACCTGTGTCCCTCAGAAGAAAGCTCTCCCATGACCCTCTCAAGGCGTTCCTGACGCCTTGCCACAAGTGCCACCCTAGCTCCCTGTCTGCTTAATGTAACTGCCGTCTGCGCACCGATGCCGGAAGAGGCTCCAATAACCACGAATCCTTTCCCTTGCAATGAAAACATACTTCTTTCCGACTCCTTTCCTTCTTTTACTTTATCGGCTGGATTCCCTGAATAATAACGCAAGAATACTGACCATCGTAATCCCTGATCTTCCAGTGAAAATCCATATCATATCTATAAGGAACCCTAAGTGCCTCTTCTATATAATGCATATGGGCGCCGCATTCTCTAAGCCGTATGCCATGAAAGGAAAATCTCACAGCTTCCGCCTTCTTTCTTTTGTATTCATTGTAGACATACAAGATTGAATTCAGGCAAAATCCTGGGCAGCCTCCATGATGAGGAAACAGCCGGAGACTTTGGTTTTGACCTTGATGATTCCGCGAGATCTTTCGGCTTCGTTGTTATCAAAGGGTACAGTGAAATATATTTTTTCATTCAGAACGACGATGGTCCGTTCCAATGCATCGGATTTGGCTGCTTTTTCAGTGAGAACTGTGATTTCAGAATCGTATTTTGAGATCACATCCAACATTTCACTTGAAATGTCTATTATTTGTTTAAATTCATTGTTGTATTAGAGTATATGGACTCCTCCATGAAAATTGTCTTTTCAAAAAACAAAAATAACATCCCCCAATGTACTTGATTAGCAAAATCCATCGATTCATGTACATGTTGCAAATAATGCTGAAAGGTTCTTTTTCAATTACCAGAATTTTTATGCAAAAATATTGTAAGCGCTCCATTATTCTATGGTCAAAATGGAATTATTGGTAAATTTAGCGCTTCTTGAGAGGAAATGCATAACGGCATCAGAAACATATGATGCTTTAACCATCTCCTCAGGCCCCCCCTTAGATACAAACAGATTAACCCACTCCTGCCCAGCATCCCGTATTTGAACCATGTTAACTCGATTGCCATTATAGAGAACAGCATTAATCCTGATATTATCAATATTTTTGTAATCATCAAACATATGCTCAAAGCGTTTCTTTGCCTGCCGCATTTCTTCATTGTCTGTGTAGGAGTCACAAATTACCACAGAACCAATGCTGCCTTTATCAAGGGATTCTGATAACGCGTCAATATAAAGCTTCATGATATCATACTCAACATTGCCAATCAAAACAAGTGCATTCTGGTTAAAATGGCTGGCAGAAAGCTCATTGGCCGTATTATTGGATTCAGTAACGATGATTGGCTTCTCAATCATGGAAGCCACTATTTCTGATAGTCGTTCGGAGTCAGCCCCAACCAGAGCCAATTTGCCTCCACATTGTTTAAGACGTTTTAAAACCCATTCACCCATTTCGGAATCCGCATTATATATTAAAATATTACGGTAATGTATTCCAAAACCATCTCTGGATCTGACATCGGATCTGACATCGCGATAATGTTCATCGTTTTCAAAAACCGGGAGAATATTTTCCGTAGGAATCTCCGTATAAATACATCCCCAGGAAAGTCCAACGCCAAAACCACAGCAGAGGACGCGGATGCTCTTCTTAGCGGCAAAGCGTTCCTTGTTCACGTTCAGCGTAAGGGGGATGCTTCCGCCGGAAGTATTGCCATATTCATTCAAAGAACGGAGTTCCTTGTCCGGAGATATATTGCATTTATTAATGATAGTATCAAGCATTAATTGTTGTGCCTGATGGAACACATAATAATCAATTGATTCCTCCTGGATACCAAAGCAATCCCTGAAATCAATTACTGTTTTTGGGACATCTCCGATTCCAAAAGAGAATACGGCACTGCCATCCATTTTTGTGGATTGGCCAAACTCAGATATAATCGCCTGATATCTCTCCCCATCGGATTTATTCATAAACATAATGCTGCCATTTTCTGCTTTTTCCATGGCAATGCATGTTCCCTCAGAACCAAACAACATATCCTGCGCAATTTCATCATTCTCATATCTTTCATAGGGAGATTTAATAAGAGATGATGTATCACCTAAAAGAAGCAAAGCTTTTTCATGCAATTCACAGTTCTGTAGCAAAGCTGCCGTATTCTGTATCCCTACATTAAAGCTTGAACATCCAAGATTGATATCAAAGCAAAGACAATCTTTAGACAGCCCTAATCTTTTATGCAGAAAAAAAGCTGTGGACGGCAAATTATAATCAGGTCTCTGCGTGATAAAAATCAAGACCTTAATGTCCTCTTTATTCCAGTTCAAATGAGACAAAAGCCGTTCTGTTGCCGCATAACACAGATCCGATGGCATCTGGGCGGAATTTGAAATATGACGCTGACTGACACCTATAAGCTTGATCTGCCTTTTGGCTCGCCTTTCGCCTATAATATTTGCATATATTTCATTTTTTTCAACCGTAGAAGGAACACAGCTGCAAATTCCCTGAATCCTGATATTTTCAAATACCCCCTGCATATCACCACTCCATTTCCATCCCGAATACATATTGACATGCGGCACATGTACAATAATATATAAATATATAATTCAAATCATAGTCTGGGAATCATTAATTCAAGCGTTTTCTCTCACTGAAAATATGTTGAGAAACATCAGTTTTCCTTTGTTTTTAACATCCTCTGAAGCCCGCAGAGATTTCAAACAGGCCTCCTGTAGTATGACTTGATCTCTGTGAAAGTAAGAATTCAACCATTTCCGCAATCCGAATTTTAGGAATAAAGCCATATGACTGAACAGTGCGCCCGACATCCATCTCCTCCTGTGTCCACTCATCATTATCCTCCCCCATCCTCGACATGACAACCGCCGGAAGCACCGCATTAATCCGTATTTCCCTCTTTGCCAATTCCTTTGCAAGAACCTGAACCATCGTGTTCATGGCTGCTTTGGACATCGCATAAGCTGACATTCCAGGTTCTTTTGATACTGAAGCATACGATGAAAGGGCAACAATCGATGCCCCTTTCACTGAAATCTTCGAACTCTGGAAATGCCTGCACAATTCATAAAAGCCAAAAACATTTGTACGGAACATATCTTCCAGTTCGCCCTCTTCCATGGCTTTAAGAGACTTCACAAAGCATACTCCGGCACAATACACCATTCCTGACAGCTTTATCCCCTCTCCCTTAAGCATTTCAAAGAAGCGGGAAATTTCATTATTATCTCTGATGTCACAAAGAGCAATCCTCGACTCGCAGGAAAGCTCCCTCTGCAGATCCCGTAGCCGGTTCTCCCTCCTGCCCATCAGGATCAAGGCAGCGTCCTTCTCTGCCAAAGCTGAGGAAATTGCCCTCCCGATTCCCCCGGAAGCTCCTACAATAAGAATGTATTGCTTATCGGCACCCATAAACAATCCCTTTCCACGTATAGCATGAAAGATTTCTTATTTTATATCGACTGGATTTAGCTATTCTTAAGAAAGATTTACAGAAGTATTTATTGAACTGCATATCAATGCTTTCTTTCAATCGTACGGATTTTTCTTCAATTCATCCTCCGTAACGCTCCCGTACACCTTGTACAATTGTTTCCGATAGGCATCGTCCCCTAACGGTTTTTTCCTGTTCTGTGCTTTTTTCTGAAATGAGAATTCATATTTTGTTCGGACTCATCCCTATGGAATTCGCCAAATACGGTATGGAAACTATGCTTGATGCATAGTTATGGCCCGCCTTTCCACGAAAGACATCGATGAAGTAATGAACACCTCTTTGTTTCAAACTTATACCTATTACCTACTATTGAAGAAAACATGATTTGGATAGAGGGAGAGCATAAAAACTCATCCTTGCGCCGATGTCGTTCCCGCAAGCATGCTTGATAGTTCCTTCAGTCTATCGATAGGGACCGACGTAAACTCAAAAATCTCTTCAAACGGTTTTTTCTTTTCGATCATCTTCCTGGCAATATCTTCCTGCGTGGCACTGGCAGTCGAACTCACAGCTTCTCTTACCGCCTCGCTCTTTTCTTTTTCAATCTGATCATTCATCAATTCTCTTAACGCTTTACACATACCCGGATCCTCCTGTAATAAGCGATTATAGAGTCCCTCATTCTCTGAAATGCTGATCTGCATCACTGAATCAGCCAGATTCTTCGTGTGTATATCCTTCAACCCCTCTATCAACTTCAAGAATGTCCTCACATCTTCATCAGCCGCATTCTTTTTCTGAATCCTGATTGGGACAAATTCCTCACCCTCTAATTCCCTGCCTACGACTACCTGCATCTTGATATCCGCTATTCCGGTAATGTAGTAAAGTGGTTCCGTTTTTCTTCCCCGCTAAAAGGATTCCTCTGTGTTGACTTAACCAACTTATTAATCCTTTAATCAGCGAAATTCAAACAATGTATTTATCTGTATGGCCACTAATCAGGGAAATATCCCTAATTAATTACCTGAATATACGACAATCCCTTGATTTTATGCCTAATTCTGTTATAATAATATTCCATATTTAGGGAAATGGAATATACCGTAATCATCTATGCCAGTACAACCTTCCACCCATCCAGATTTCTTTCCTTTGAGTCAAAATTCGCCCCTATCCTGATGAGCTTTCTCTTGTCCGCGGCATATGGTTTTGCGTATCCCATGTCATCGATCTGCTTTATGGCTTCATCTGCTGTGGAATCTCTCTTAAATTCAAAAATATAGATATAATCTTCTGTTTCCACTATGCAATCCGCCCTGCCCTTTGCACTGTGAATTTCCGTGACCGCATACTGTCCTAAAAGCATAAATACGATATAAATCACATTCTGGAAGTTCTGCTCTACGATTTTCCCATCATTTGGATAAGGAAGCCTGGCAAAAAGAGCGGTAAACCTGTCTCGCAGACTGTCCGTCTTCCCCTTTTCAATATCCATTCCAAAAGATCTTATATCCAGTGGATTTGCCGACTTTTCGTCTTTCAGGAACATGGGAGCCAGACTATTCAAAAAACCATATCGCACTTCATCATTGGGATAATCGAGCTGATAGCTCATATACTTTTTGTCATATCCCCTGATGGTAAGGTATCCTGTCTGATAGAAGAGCGGAACCGGATTGGGATTATCATAACGGTAATCTGTCAGCACGTTTGCGTTTGCGTAAAGTTCACCCTCCGTGATCTTTTTTACATCAAATTCGGATTCCTTAAGCTTCTCAATCAGAAATGTAGGCGTTCCTGTGGAAAACCAGTACATGCCGAATTCCTTTTTATCAAACGCGCTCAGAAGACTGAAGGGATTATATACGCCATCACCATTCTGGTGAAAATGGTAGCCGTCATACATCTTCTTCAGTTCGGTCAGACATTCCTCTTTGGCCATCTGATTATTATCAGCCATCGATTCTATTTCCGGTTTAAAGCAGGATTCAAGCTCTGTTTCCGTGATTCCACATATACCTGAATACTTGTAATCCAGGGAAATGTCATTCAACTGATTCAGATCACTGAAGATACTGACCTTGCCAAATTTGGTTACTCCCGTAACAAATACGAATTTCAGATACCGGTCGTAGCTTTTTAATGTGCTGAAAAACCCTTTGAACACTGCTTTGTTATGTTCGACCATTTCATCATTGGCGCCCTCCAGCAGAGGCTTGTCGTACTCATCCACGAGGACAACGGCGTTTTTTCCAGTCCTCTCTACCGCTCTTTCGATTACATGTCTGAACCTCTCATCAAGAGACCTGTCAGACTCCTGATCCCCGTATATTTCTTCCCATGCCCTGACATGTTCATCAAGCACGTTTTCCAACGCATTGTCTTCTTTATAATTTTTTTTATTAAAATCAATATAAAAGACCGGATACTCCAGCCATGCATCTTCATTGTTTCTCTCAAGCTCAGCTATTTTAAGGCCGTCAAACAACTCCTTCTTCCCCTCAAAATAAGCCCGAAGAGTAGACAGAAACAGGCTTTTTCCAAATCGCCTTGGACGGCTAAGAAAATATGGCTTTCCGCCATGAACTAACTCAAATATATATTCTGTCTTATCTACGTAAAGATATCCGTCTTTTCTTAAGCTTATAAAATCCTGTATACCTATCGGAAGCTTTCTGATTGTATTGCTCATTGGTAATACTCCAAATACGCCCACCACAGACTCACCGCCCCAGTGTTATACCCAACATTCCCACCGCCGCTGCCATCCTCATCCATTTCACGGACCAGGCAACCGTAAACATCGAAGTTAAGGTCAGTGCCTGTAACCCAAGCATACTCTTCCGCACTTGCTGGCGGTCATTGAGTCCCTTGTTTTCATCCTTCCCCCTTTCCGCCATAAGCAGTGGCAGCATCGTGAATAGCCTGCTGTTCGTCAAGACGTTCATGACTTCAATTATTCATTTTATCATGCAGAAAGAAATGTCGCAAGGCACCGTCCCGGCCATCCTTGCCATACAAGTTCCCTTCATGCTATGCTATGAAAGGTTTTCCGGGGCGAAGCATGCCGCGGAAAGACCTGCTCTGAAAATATTTGTAAATGTATTTACCTGGAAAGGATGGCATTTTTATGGAAAGGAACATGCCGAAGTGGCTCAATGACGCGGTTTTTTATGAGATTTACCCCCAGTCCTTCTACGATTCCAACGGCGACGGGATCGGCGACATTAACGGGATCACGGAGAAACTGGACTACGTGACGGGGCTCGGATGCAATGCCCTCTGGCTGAATCCCTGCTTTGACTCCCCCTTCCGGGATGCCGGCTACGATGTCCGGGATTATTGCAGGGTCGCCCCGCGCTACGGCACGAACGAGGACCTTGCCCGCCTGTTCAAGGAGGCTCACGGGAAGGGCATCCATGTCATCCTCGACCTTGTGGCAGGACACACTTCCGAAGAGCATCCCTGGTTCAGGGCTTCCCAAAGGCAGGAGAAAAATGAATACACGAACCGCTTCATCTGGACGGACTTCTGCTTCCGGGGGGCGCCGGGCTACCCCTTCGTGTCGGGCGAAAGCGAGCGCTGCGGGGCCTATATCCTGAATTTCTACAAATGCCAGCCCGCCCTGAACTACGGCTTCCTGCACCCGGAGGAGGACTGGCAGCTGCCCATGGATCATCCCGACTGCCTGGCCACCCGGAAAGCGCTGATGGATGTCATGCGCTTCTGGCTGGATCTGGGCTGCGACGGCTTCCGCGTGGACATGGCCGCCTCCCTTGTGAAGGGCGATGACAAGGAAAAGAGCGGCACATCTCAAATCTGGCAGGAAATCCGCGCCATGCTGGACAGGGACTACCCGGAGGCTGTGCTGGTGGCGGAATGGAGCAATCCAAAGCTTTCGCTTAAGGCCGGCTTCCATACGGACTTCTCCCTGAACCATCCGGGCGGCGGCTACAACCGGCTTGTACGTGATTACCAGAACCATGCCGGGAGGAATGTCCTGGCCGGTCCTGGATTTGTCGGAGATGACGGCCCGAAGCCCGTCTTTGAGGATCATAGCTATTTTCGGAAGGATGACGGTGGCAGCATTGCCCCCTTCCTTTCCGAATTCCTGTCCGATTATAATGAGACAAAGGATATCGGCTACATCAGCCTGATCAGTTGCAACCACGACACGGTACGCCCCTCCTGGAACATGGACAAGGCGGAGCTCCGGCTCTTTTACGCCCTGCTTTTCACGATGCCCGGCGTGCCCTTCCTGTACTACGGGGACGAGATCGGCATGCGCTACCAGAACCTGAAGACCCACGAGGGCGGTTATTTCCGTACCGGCTCCCGCACGCCGATGCAATGGGACAACAGGAAGAATCTGGGCTTCTCCACCGCGGAACCGGGAAAGCTTTACCTCCCGGTGGATTCCTCCGAGGATGCGCCGACGGTTCAGGATAATGAAGCCCGCCCGGATTCCCTGCTCCATACGGTGCGGGATCTCACGGTGCTGCGTCATGAGGAAAAGGACCTCCAGGCCTCGGGGAATTTCGAGGCATTGCTGGGCATGGAGGGAGGCAGGCTCTTCGCCTTCCGGCGCGGCAGCATGGTGATCGCGCTGAACCCCTCCGGAGACAGGCTTGAGGCGGAACTCCCGGGCCTTTCCAACATATCCGCTTCCCCGCGTTATGCCATCGGAGGAGGGAGCCTTACTGATGGACGGCTCATCATTCAGCCCCAGAGCTTCGCGGCGTTCCGCATCTGACGGATCGTACTTCCCGGATTTGTGCCTTCCGTATTTCTGACGAATTTGCGCTTTTCAATTTTATGACGGATCCGGCTTTCTGAACTCTCTGGCAAGTCTGAACTTGCGGCAGATATGCTTGCATACCGACCAGAAGCGAATCTCGAGATCCCATCTCTCATGCTCACGGGCAGATGAATTTGCTCATGAGCATGGGAACTCCAAATAAAGGGTGCATAATCAAGAACGTATTTTTTGTGAAAATCCACTAAATTCTTAAGAAAATTTTACAATCCAAACCTTTTTGAACCCAAAATTTTAAAAAATTGTGATGACCTGCCCTGTTCGGGAAGCTGAAAATTCCGTTTTTCCATATATTATCTTTCTTCCGATAATATCTTTTTCAGAATATTATCGAATTATGGGGACTATAAAATCCCTGGAACATCTCCTATACTCTCCCATGCAAACAAAAACGCGGCCGGGCAGGTTTGAGTTCTTATTCTGACTCATCCCATTTCACATCCCTTTCTAACAGCCAGCGCCACGAGCATCCCTTGGATCATCGGGACGCGGACATCTCTCAAGGCCAGCGAAAGCGTGAAGCCCGTTCTTAGATTTACCCCCTCGTAAGACTCTCCTTTTACTTATGCCTGCCTGCCGCGTCATGCTTGCGTTCAAAAACCAAAAGGGAAAGCATTCTTCCAAAACATTTCCCTTTCATTTCTCTGAGGAAAGCTGTTCGTCCTGAATCATCTCAAGGACGAATGAGTTAACCTTTTCATGCATAGGGAAAGCCCGGTTCTCTCGGGAGCCCACAACCACTCTTTGGCCGGGCCTTTCCCACATTTTCCAAATTTCTCCGCATTTTACGTCTTTATAACCGCTCATATTCTTACAGCTTGACATAATAGCATTGTCATGCCGCAAGGACGACAAACGCAGGGCTTTCATCTAGCCAAACAGAGAAAGCTGAAAGCAAAAAATCACTTTGACTCGATACCGCGTCGTCCTGTCACAAAATCCGAGCGTTCAAAGCCCACCACAACAAAGGGACTAAATGGATTACGTTAGTACATCCATTTGTTAGAAATCAAAGAGCCAGAAATCTTTAACAAAGGAGTTTGACGAATATGGAAAAAATACTAGCGTTATATGGCCAGGATTCCGCTTATATGAACCGCCTGAACGCTTTCCTGCGAAGCCGCTCCGGGATACCTTTTCAAGTTTACAGCTTCCAGGATCCGGAAAAGCTAAGACAGTTTTCGAAACGGAAGGATATCGACATCCTGCTTTCATCTGGTGAGGAAAGCACAGGGAAACTGAATGGAGTCAACGCAAAGGACTGGCTTTTCCTTTCTGAAAGCGAGCTCCTTCCCGAAGAAAAAAGAAAAAGCGCCATATACAAATATCAGTCCGGGGATTCCATCCTGCGCGAGCTGATGGGGCATTACGGAGACAGTTCTGATTACCTCTCCGGGGGGCTGGGACGAAACTGTGAGCTCTATATGGTCTTCAGCCCTATCGGCCGCTGCGGAAAGACAAGCTTTGCCCTTTCACTGGCCTGTACGCTGGGAAAGACCAGGGAAGCCCTTTACATTACCCTGGAGGAATCCTCCTGGCTCACCGAACTGATGAACCGCAGCTACCGGGGCACGCTGACGGAAGCATTGTATTACTTCAAGGAAGGCACTCTTGACGCCATGAAGCTCCGAAGCCTTTGCTATGAATCGGAAGGCCTCCGTTATATCCCTCCGGTACGAAACCCCGAGGATGTAGCCGCAATAGAAAAAAAAGACATGGTGGCCTTCCTGGAGGCATTAAAAACAAGATCTGGATATGACGCCATTATTGTAGATACGGATTCCGTCATATCCCGTTTCGGAGGGCTTTTCCCTGCCTTCAAAAAGATTTTCATTCCCGTTCGGGAAGATCAGGCCGGCAGAAAAAAAATCGCTTCTTTTGAAGCGTTTCTCAGAAACGCCGATTACCAGGACGTGGATAAACGTTTCGTGAAGCTTTCCCCGCCTGTTCCGAATGAAAAGCGCGGCGCCCTCCCCTCCCTGGACATGCTGTCCTCTCCGCCTTTTTCTGACTTTGCGGATGCCGTAATCAGGAATTACATATCCGTTCAAGCGGAAACCGGAGCAAACCTTAAACAGGATAAAAATTGAACAGAATAAGAATTAGACAGAATGTATTTTGAACAGGACAAGAATTGAATTGAATTAAATTGAATTGCATTGAACAGAATACACTTTGAAAAGAATAATCCCTGACCAGGATTTGCCTTGAACAAGATAATAGGCCGATACTTGAAAGATGAAAAAAACAGACGAGCTTAATGAACTGAAAATACAACTGAAAAACAACATACTCTCTTCCCTTACCGAGGAGCAGCAGCTTTCCGACCCGGAGCTTCACAGCCTGATTGACAGCCTCCTTTTGGAACAGGACGGCCTGAATCTCGGCGAAAAGCTCTATCTAAAGCGGGCTGTCTTCAACAGCTTCCGCCGTCTGGATGTTCTCTCCGAACTGCTTGACGATTCCTCTGTAACGGAAATAATGATCAATGGCTGCAAGGACATCTTTGTGGAGAGGAACGGGCGCATGTCCCGATGGAACAGGCAGTTTGAAAACCCGGAACAACTGGAAGAAGTCATTCAGAGGATTGTTTCAAGGGTCAACAGAATTGTCAATACGGCAAATCCGATTGTTGACGCGCGGCTTCCCGACGGCTCCCGCGTTCATGTTGTCCTTCCTCCGATTGCCCTGAAAGGAGCCACGATGACGATAAGGAAGTTTCCGGAACCTATCACCATGGAAAAGCTAATCTCTTTCGGATCCCTCAGCAAGGAAGCCGCCCTTTTCCTGCAAGACCTTGTCAAAAGCGCTTACAACATCTTCATTTCAGGAGGCACCAACAGCGGGAAAACGACCTTTCTGAATGCTCTTTCCCAGTTCATCCCGGAAACCGAACGCGTGATTACCATTGAGGACTCCGCGGAGCTCCAGATCACGCGCATCCCAAACCTGGTGAGCATGGAAACAAGAAATGCCAACACGGAAGGAGACGGAGCAGTGACAATGGCCGATCTGATCAAGGCAAGCCTGAGGATGAGCCCGAACCGCATCATTATCGGGGAGGTGCGCGGAGGGGAATGCCTGGACATGCTTACAGCCATGAACACCGGGCACGACGGCAGCCTTTCCACTGGGCACGCCAATTCCGGACATGACATGCTGAAACGCATGGAAACCATGGTCCTGCAATCCACGGAGCTGCCCCTGCCGGCCATCCGGGGAATGATTGCTTCCGCCATTGAGATCCTCATCCACCTCGGAAGGACGGCGGACCATAAGCGAAGAGTATTGGAAATATCGGAGGTAACGGGAATTGAAAACGGAGAAGTCCAGACAAAAAAATTATACGAATATGATGGGAAAGCGCTTCGGAAGCTTTCCAATCTCTCGAACACAGGAAAACTCACTGACAGATTACAGAAGCTATGAACTCTGCCTTCCGGAATATCTTGAGCTTTCCGGCACCGCCCTCCTGGCAATTGGATTGATTGCCTACGCTTTTTACCAAAGCCTGCCGGTCTTCCTTCTCATGTCCCCCCTCTCCCTGGCGTGGCCTTTCCTGAAGAGGGACGATCTTTGTGAAAAAAGAAAGCACCGCCTGCTGCTGGAATTCAAAGAAGCCCTGTCCATACTTTGTTCCTTTTTAAGCGCCGGCCTCTCAACTGAAAACGCTTTCCGGGCTTCCATACCGGAGCTCACGCATCTTTTTTCCGAGAAGGCGATGATTGTCCGGGAATTTCGGAACATCGAATATGGACTGACACTTAACAAGCCCCTGGAGGCGCTTCTCATGGATTTTGCGGAAAGATCCGGCCTGGACGACATCGGAAATTTTGCGGAAGTTTTCAGCGTGGCCAAACGATCCGGCGGGGAGCTTGTCAGCATTATGCGTCACGCCAGCGACGTCATCAGGGACAAGGTTTCCATTACGGAAGAAATTTTGACGCTGAACGCGTCCAAAAGCTATGAGCAGAAGATCATGAACATTGTTCCTTTTCTAATCATAATCTATATGAATGTCTCCTCGCCGGATTTTTTCAATGTACTTTATACCACATTCATAGGACGCGTTGTAATGACCGGATGCCTAGGGGTATATATCTTCGCGGTCTGGCTCTCCAACCGCATCCTTGCCATAGAAGTCTGAAAAGGAGCCGCCTCCGCTCATAATAAGAGGCATGAAAAGCAAGCCTTTCATGCTTTGATTTGTGCCGCTGACGCAACATAAATGGGACTCAATGCCTGCGGCATAAAGTCAAAGCTTGATCCATGTGGCTGATCAACATCTGCCCAGTATGCGGCATCCGATCATGATCGGACAGTACCTTGACAATTGAACAGGGCCTGCTTTCATGTTATAATCACCTCCGGATCACGACGTTTGAAAAGGAGGGCAAAAATGGAAGGATATGAAGATATGGCAGAACTCGCGACACTGGACAGAATGATCAAAGAACGCGATCACTTAATGGATATTTTAGAACTCATTCAATCGGGAGAAGTGAAAAAAGCC
This sequence comes from uncultured Oribacterium sp., assembly GCA_946413525.1. Taxonomy (GTDB): domain Bacteria; phylum Bacillota; class Clostridia; order Lachnospirales; family Lachnospiraceae; genus Oribacterium. The sequence goes on along the minus strand of CAMKKZ010000006.1, from coordinate 139,778 downwards.
GAAAGGATCCTCGCCCGGGATATTGACTCACTTAACGAAGCCATAAGGAAAAATAGGATACGATTGAGCGAGGCAGGTTTTCATAGGTTTTGGCGCGCTTCAAGGAAAAGCGCGTCAAAATCCGCCTGCGGCGGACAAACCCCTGCGGGGTTCGCCAAGTACGGTCATGAAAAGCCTTGATGGCTTTTCATGACCTATGATATAATGACCTCTGAATCATGGCGTTTGAAAAGGAGTGCAAAAATGGAAGGATATGAAGAAATGGCAGAACTCGCGACACTGGAAAGAATCAACAAAGATATTGAATTCTTTGATATTTTAATATCGCCTTTTTGAAAACGGCAATCTGGACAAGGCTTTGGAACTTATCAAAAATCACAAAGCTATGTTGGAAAGAACGAAAGCGGAAAAATAAAAAAAGCAGCACAAAGACAGCACAAATAATAATGGAAAAATAAAACAATAAAACAATAGCATTATGATAGAGAATGCAGGCCCGTTCAATGAACAGGGCCTGTTTTTTTGCGCCTGACATACAAATATAACAATCATAACAAAGAAAGGAGCAACAAAGAATTGAAAAAGAAAAGTAAAGCCCCCATCCCTTTCATGAGGGCCAGACTGCCCAACATAAAGATATTTGGAAAGTCGAAAAAGGCAGATAACACTGTCGGGCAATCGTGGCAAAGCGACACATCCATGGGAATGAATCCCGGGAGGGGAAACACGCCGGTGTCGCCGGTGTCAATTCATCCGCATGCGCCCTCCCCCGTCCCGCGCGGAAGAATGCCTCCGAAGGGAGGCGGAGGGACTTTCCCGGAGAGGGGCAAAGGATCCGTAGTGGAAGGAGGCAGGATATCCGCGCCAGTCGGAAACGGGGGAGCAGCCGGTGGGTATCCAAAAATCCAAAGAAAGTTACTAAAGGAAATGCTCGCCGCGATAGCCATTTCTTTTGTGCTTGCCATCCTGGCCTTTCTGAGCGGCCTCCAAAAAACAAATATACAGCCTGGTAACGCGCTCTTACGGAATAATTATGGGAAATCAGACAAAACATATAACCTGAACGTAGAGGGCCTTTCCGATGAGGGGGCAATGCCCGTTTCCATCACTGTCAGCGCCAGAAGATACACAAAGGAAGAAGCCAACGCCGTCTTCGCGAAAATTGTTGAAGATGTCGAGGGCACGATTACCTCACCTGAGGACAGCCTGGATGCGATCAGCGGCAATCTGCGCCTCCCTGCCTCCTTCCCCGAATACGGTGTCAGGGCAAGCTGGGCTTTTTATCCCGAGCAGCCCTCATCTTCCCTCCAATCCCCCGCAGAAGGCACTCTCGACAATAGCAGCCATAATGATGGTGAATCAGAGGCCACTATTTCAGATAATGCTCCTGAGAACAATTCTTCGGAAGGAGCCTCCGCATCTTCCGACACGCTTACAACGGACGGAGTCCCTGCGGTGACGCAAGACGGAGGAATACCTGTTTCTGAAACAGAAATCGGGGAGTCATCCATAGCCGCGGATGCAGTGGTCATTGAGTCCATGGCGGCAGATGGCACAAACGGTGAATTGACAGCCACAGATACCGCGGACATTGAGTCCATGGCAACAGATGGCGCAAACGGTGAATCGACAGCCACAGATGCAGCGGTCATTGAATCCATGGCAGCAAATGCCGCAAACGGTGAATTGACAGCCACAGATACCGCGGGCATTGAGTCCATGGCGGCAGATGACGCGGCCGCCGAATACTCTTCCACCGATAATGATTCCACGGATGCCGCAACCACTGAAAACAGTGCAACACAGGATGAAGGAAGCAATAACGCGGTTATGGAAAGCTCTGCCTTCGTTCTCTCAGAAGCATCAAATGAGCCTGAAACATCGGAGGTATCTGAAGGATCTGTAATATCTGAAGAATCTATAGTATCCGAAGAATCTATAGCATCCGAAGAGTCTGTAGCATCCGAAGAATCTATAGCATCCGAAGAGTCTGTAGCATCCGAAGAGTCTGTAGCATCCGAAGAATCTATAGCATCCGAAGAATCTATAGCATCCGAAGAATCTATAGCATCCGAAGAATCTATAGCATCCGAAGAGCCTGTAATATCTGAGGAATCAGAAATATCTCTGTCACCGGAAACGCCGGAAACATCAGAAATGTCCGAAGAATCAGAATTAACAGAAGTACAGGAAACCTCTGAAACCTCGGAATCCCTTGCAGCTTCCGGCTCCGAAAATGAAGTTCCTGACGCCGTGGATCCCGGAATCGTGGCATACACCCCGGCCGAATATTACAAAAAATATCAGAGTCTGATTGAGGAAGACGGAACCGTACATAACGACCGGCTGGCTCCGGGAGAAAGCGTGGACGGTTACCTTTCCCTCATCCTTTCAGCTTATATCATCCCGGAAGACGATGCCGGAAACCCCATTGGAATCGAAGCGGATGAAAGCGTATGGAAACAGCGCTACAAATCCGATCCTTACAAAATCTACATTCACGTCCTGCCCAGGGAACTGACGGAGCAGGAGAAAATACAAAAGGCTTTATCTGACGCATTGAAAAAAAGCGATCACGAGGGCATCGGAAGCGATAGCTTTGTCCTTCCGAAGGAGATCGGCGGCAAAACAGTGCGTTTTCTGGAAAAGGCAGACCTCAGCTACCTCATCTTCCCCTTCCTGGGACTTGCGGCTGCCGCGGCCCTCTACCTGCGCCAGGGTTCCCTCCGAAAGGAGGAGAAAAAGAAAAGAGAGAACCAACTGCTTCTGGACTACTCGGAGCTGGTCTCGAAGCTCATGGTCTATATCGGAGCCGGTCTTACCGTGCGAAACGCCTTTGAGACCATCAGCACCCGGTATGACGCCCTTCTTAAAAACGGAAGCCATGAAAACCGTTATCTTTACGATGAACTCCGCATCATGCTCAGGCAGTTCCAAAGAAACACCCCCGAGTCGGAAGTTTACGTTTCCTTCGGCAAAAGAATCAACTTGAAGCCCTATACAAAGTTGGTCAGCCTGATTGAACAGAATCGCAAAAACGGCTCCAAAAATCTGCGCTCTCTTTTCGCCCTCGAAATGGAGGAAGCCTTTGAGCAACGGAAAACAACCGCTCGAAGGCTGGGGGAGGAAGCGGGCACTAAGCTTCTGGGTCCCCTCTTCATGCAGCTTGGCATCGTCATGGCCATTGTCATTGTGCCAGCCATGACCGCTCTGACCTGAAAAAGTCAGGCATCAGCCATGCCTGATCCATAGTTTTGGTTCATGATGAAGGGCGGATCCATCAGAAAAATAGTATTATCACAAGGAGAAAAGCAAAATGAAAAAAAAGACTGAAGAATTGTATCTTAAGTGCGGCATCCTGCATTGCCGTATGCAGGCCTGGAGCAAACAGCTTTCTGAAAAGGCCAGGGAAAAGCTGGAGAGCGAGGATGGAATCGGAACCATTGAAATGGTGCTGATCCTCGTCGTCCTGATTGCCCTCGTGATTATATTCCGGGACAGGATAAAGGCCCTTCTGCAGACGATCATGCAGCAGATTGACGATTCCGCCACCTCCGTATGGTCATGATTCAGAAAAAAAGTATAAAAGGAACCTTTCATGATCTTCTGTGGGGCGGGGCTCCATGGCTACAAAGTCTGAAAAGCAAGCCTTTCAGACTTCATTTGTGCCGCTGGCGCGGCACAAATGAAATGTCAATGCCCGCGGCATCAAGCCAAAGTATGAAAGGCATTCGGAGCGAGGGCTTTGAATCGGAACGTTCCTCCATAACTGTATTCCTGGCCCTCTCCTTTGTCCTGATTTCAGCACTGCTCCTTACCATTGGCGAGTCCGCAAGAACAATATCCCAACGTCTGTACCTCCAGACCGCCCTGGACAGCGCGATGGAATCCCTTTTCTCACAATTTCACCGTCCGCTATGGGAAAACTACAGGATTTTCGGACTGGAATACCGTGCGGACGGGGACCTGGTGCAGGAGCTCAAAGACTTCATGGAACCGTATTGCGAAGCAAAAAACCTTTTCCCGGTAAAAATTCAGGAGGAAGATATCCTCCTGTCAGAGGAAGCCCCGCTGACGGAAGATATTTATTTCGAGGAAGAAGTTCTTGAGTACATGAAATTCGGCCTGGTCAGCTCACTGATTCGTTTCGCGGGTTCGGATTTTGATGAGGGCTCCCTGTCTGAAGAACTGGGAAGCGTATTCAAAAAATCCCAGGAATGCGCTGAGATTCAGAAGATGCAAAAGGAATACCAGCTAGACAGCCGGGATCTTGAGGATGTCGAAAAAGCCATTTCCGAAATATCCCTCTACTGCGCCAAAGAAGAAGAGGCTTTCGAGGATGCCAGCATTGCCCTGTCAACCGAAAGCGCCTGGAGATTTTATGATGCCTGCGATAATTTGATCAACAGCCTGGAAATGATCGAAAAGAATGTGGAGGACTTCAGCGCGGCGGCGGACGCGCTGAAGGATGAGGTGGACTCCCTCCGCTCGGATTTCGAAAGCCGAAGGGAGTCGCTGGGCGAAATGGGAGCCCAGGCAATCGATTCCGAAATTCAGGAATATGAACGTTATGTTTCCGGAAACGGGGATATCCGGGAAAAGATTGAAGCCATGCCGGATCTCTGCGCGACACTGTCCGGCAATGTGCAGGAAATCCGAACTTCGGTAGAGAATTTCGAGACATGGCTTGAAGAAGCCATGATGGAAGCAGAAGAAGACGAGGATGACGATGATGACGATGATGACGATGATTTTTTATCCGAAATACGCCAATTCTATAACGACATACACGAAACATGGCTGCATCTCGAGCTTGTACGCTACAACGGCGCCACCTCCTCGATCAACAGCCAGAACAAGAGCCTCCTGGAAGGTCTGCGTGACCTTGCCGGCGGAAATCTCCTGAGCCTTGTCCTTCCTGAAGAGAAAGGCCTGCCGGATCAGTCAGCAATAAACGACACCGCTGTGCCCTATCCCACAGGCTCCGAGGCGAACCCGGTGGAAATCGCAATACTGGGAGAATATGCCATGAATTTCTTCCATTATTACCACAGGAATGACAGCGCGGATGGCTCCCTGCCGCCCAGTGGGCAGAAAAGCCTGGAGCTGGAATATATTCTGTGCGGAGAAAGCAGCGACCATGACAACCTGGCAGAATTCACAACAAGACTCATAACCCTCCGGGAGGGTCTTAACCTTATCTTCCTGTTTACAAATTCAGCCAAAAGGCATGAGGCTGAGGCTTTTGTGACCAGCTTTCTCTGCGCCACCGCAAACCCTGTCCTGATATCTGTCTTTACTCTCTTTGTCCTGGGCATATGGGCATTGGGCCAAGCCATACAAGATGTCCGTACCTTGCTGTGTGATGGGAAAGTGCCCATTTTCCATACAGAACAAAGCTGGTCCATGGATGTTTCAGGACTCTTTGCCCTGGCGAAAGGGGAGGGAATCGGGGAAAACAAAAAGAGCCAGGGACTCAGCTATAGGGACTATCTCCGGGCCTTCCTCTTCGGGCAGGGACTACTGCAGCAGCCTGCTGTTAACGGGAGGATGTTATCAAGGATTGAACGGAGCCTGCGATCCGGAGAGGCAGACGGAATAGAAAACTTCTCCATTTCGAACTGCCTTTATGCCCTTCACGCCTCCTGTGACGTAAGCTCCACTCATCTCCTGCTGAACCAGGGAATTGTCCGGGCAGCAGCCGGAAATATTCCATCCCCAAACTACTCTTTCACCGTGGACAGCTTCTACAAATACAAAAACGATACGCATTAGTTTCACATGACAATTAATACCGTATTCGGCGAATCCCGATAGGTTCACGCATTCACCACATTTAAGATAACTTGTTCATTCAAGCTGAACAGTCACGCCTCGGGCGTGAGACTTATGCGCATTCCAAATACGCCCAAGGCATGCTTTTATACACTTTCATATTTTCAGCAAATTCTATGAAACAGAAAAATACAGGCATCCGCGCCTCTTTCACCATTGAAGCGGCGCTTTCTTTAACAATGTTTATCCTTTGTACGGTCGTTATGCTGACGCCGATGCTTATCTTTAACCAGCAGCAAAACGCCTCAAAGATTATGGAGGAGGGCGCGCGCAATCTCTCAAAATTCAAATACGCCGAGCATTACGCATCGGAATCAGGCAAACTGAAGCTCGACCAGGATACGCTGCAGGGCATGGAAAATGCCGTAAGCATAGCCATGCTGACATCTAAGGTGACTCAGCCGGGCATGCGCCGCCTGGACATGTACACTGAGTCGGAGGTCACACCCGAGCATGTCCATTATGTCTTGAATTATGACGCTGCCCTCCCCTTTTCATTTCTCGGCCTCCACAGCCTCCGGCAGCAGGTCATAGCATCCCACAGGGCATGGATTGGGGCTGATGGAAGCCGATGGGACCCATCAGCCGATGCCCCGGAGGAGCAGGAACGGGAAACCATAGTATATGTCAGCACCAAAAGCCTGTCCGTATACCACATGTCTCGTACCTGCAGCTACATTTACAATGACTTCCTTTCTGGTCCCGCATATTTGATTGACGGGAAAAACACAAAATATGGCGGAAAATTTTCCCCATGCCAAAGCTGCCGGCCGGATCCCTCAAGTCCGTTAGTCTACTACACGGCAGGAGGCAAACGCTACCACAGGGATCCAAACTGCAGGGCAATGCAAAGCTATATACAATCTACCACATTGTCAAAAGCACAGTCTGACGGAAGGCATGCCTGCAGCCGCTGCGGGTAAGCCGGAAAGAGAAACTCTATGCAATTACAATCCTTTAATATTTCACGACTTTCTGTTTTTATTTTTCTATTCTTTTTTTTCCTATGCGCGCTGCATGACGGATGGAAAAAATGCATTCCTAGATCCTTTTTTGTCATATTCCTCCTGATCGGCATTCCTTTCTGCCTGGGCCGGCTAATTTTTCAGGATAATATCCTCACATTGCCGCTCCCCTCGGCACTATCGCGAATTTTCTCAGCCCTCCTTTCCTTCCTGCCCGGACTTTTGTTATTCTTTTGCAGCATACTGACGGAAGAGGCCCTGGGCTTTGGGGACGGGTTTTTTCTCATTGTTGCCGGATGTTATCTTCCTTTTCAGGCCATATGCCTCATGCTGGTCATCGGAATCCTGACAAGCGGGATTGCCGCAATTGCCATACTATCCTACGGCTGCCTGAAAAATGTCAGCATGAAAGGCAAAAGCATCCCATTTATACCCTGCATGCTGCCTGCCCTTTATTGGATTCTGGCAGTCTGATTCTGTAGGTATTAACTATGCATCAAGCATAGTTAATACCGTATTTGGCGCAGCGTTTCTTGTGCTGCGGAAAAACCTACTCATTGCATTTCAGAGAAACGGAGGTTCCCTTATATGAACACGGTTGAGATGAGCTATGTCATGGGCATCACTTTCCTGGTCATTTTAGGCCTGGTTAACGGAACGGTGCGCCTGCATCATACGGTGGCAGGCAATGCGAAGGAAATCCTATGCGAGGAGGCCAATGCCCATACCGCCGAAATGGAAAAAAAGCTGTTCAAACCTGAATCTTTCGCGCGTGCAGCTACCATATTGGAATCAGTCGCTGATGCCGCGGATGTTGAAGAAGGGCAGGACGAGGGTGGGGAAGACGGATAAAGACAGATGAAAAAGCACAGAACTGAGACAGGAGAATGATTATGGAAAACAAAGCAATTCATTATGAAAACAACATAAAGCACAGCTATATGTATATCGAAGACGCAGTATACGATGAAGGGAATTATGAGACAAAGATGCTTCTGAACACCAAAATTCCCGGGGCAATCCCACTTTCCCTCCGCGAACAGAATGGCACCCAATGGATTCAATATGACATTTCCTCCGTAGAGTCAATGGAAAAACATTTTGAAATGCGAAAAATGGGCTGCCAGGATGTGGCTTCCCTTATCAACTCCATTGACGCGCTGCTTTCCCGTATGGAAGAATTCCTGCTGCCGGAAACTCTGATTTACCTCGATCCGGCAGCCATCTTCTTTGACCAGGAACATGAGTGCTACCTGTTCACCCTTCTCCCGGAATATAAGGAAAATTTCTCCATATCCCTGTCCATCCTGTTGGACTGGGTACTGAAGAAAATCGACTATGATTCAGACCGCACGGTCATCATGGCTTATACACTGTTCCAGGAAAGCTGCAAGCAATTCTTCAAGATGGATGACCTCGTCCGCATTGTCCGCCATAACCTCGAGAAAGCCAGGAGGGAAAAGGTGCTGACACAAATGCAGGATCAGAAAAATCCCAGGCAGGAAAATGAACGGCTGCTGTCAGACAATCCGCCTTCCGAAGGTGACCGAAATATTACGGCATGGAACAGCGCGATCCTCTCCTCCGACGGAGTATTCCGTTTCCTTCCGGATTCCCCAGGTGCCGGGAACGGAAGCAGTATGGGACAAAATACATTCCGTCCGAAGCTTCCCTTCATGAAGCCCTTCCAGAACTTTTCCGGAAATACAGTCGGAAACGGGCACGACGTCTATCAAGCCGACAATATTTCGAATAGCGATTCTGCCAGGATGGCCCAGGGAAACTACTCTGACGGTAACGTGCCGGAAATCTACCCTTCCGACTATGAAAACGAAAACATCGGCTCAGAAGCATGGGAAACAGAAGGAAGCGGAAACCGGGGCAAAAAAAAGCTGTTCGGCCTCATCCCCTTCGGCGGGAGGAACCCCAACGATGCCGGGGACAAAGACATGGAAGAAAATGACGAACCCTCCCATTCCGCGGAATGGGAGGGAGAAGCAGACATTTATCCATATGGTGAAAACGTTGCCCTTGAAAGCAACGCGGACAGCCGCGCGCCTTTACTTGCGGCGGCAATCCAGGCAGAACGTCTGGGAAAAATGTATCGGCTGCGCCTGTCATGCAGCTTTATACTCCTGATCGCCCTGCCGTTTGGCATATGGTTCGCGAAAGGGGCCGGCACCTTCCGAAGGCTCCTGCCCGGCATCGTGCTCCTGGAATGCGGCATTGCCATATTGATGGTTCTGGATTTTATGATGGCAAAGCTCCCTGCTGACAAAGCATGAAAGGCAAGCCTTTCATACTTCATTTGAGCCACTGGCGCGACACAAATGGGACTCAATGCCTGCGGCATTAAGTCAAAGGGTGAAAGAAATACAGCTTTGCCTTAGCCGGCGGAGGACGTGTTCGGCCCTGAATTCACCGGCAAGCCTGCATCCGTCAGCATGTTATCCACTTGCTGGCTGCCGGCCGGAATAATGTTCGAGTCATCCTGCCCTCCATACGAGGAACCGCTTCCACCGGAAGAAGGCTGATTCATGGACGTGCCATTCCCACTGTATACGCCCGGCCCGCTTGAACTACCATCATCAACAGCACTGCTATCGCCGACAAAAGCATTCTTGGAGCTTCCTGTCGAAGCGACGGAACCACTCACATAACCGCCCGTTGTGCCGGAACTCCCGTTGCTACTCCCAATCAGGCTATCAATATCGCTGCTGCCCACATAAGTAACTTCCCCGTTTTCGACATGCTTCGTCCCGGAAACTTCTGTTGCGGTATCTCTGCTATAACCCACGGACTCCAGTTCGTTCAGGGTATCAAGGCTCAGGGCACCTTCGTATGCCTGCGAGGTTTCAGCCCTGACCGTCACACCATTTACGCTCTGGCCATTTTTAAGGAGCCTTCCATAGTGCCCCGTCCCCCTTACAGTATCCAGATAGTAATATCTCCCGTAGGAAGAAAACATCCCCGCCAACATATTGCCATTGACATCAATCAAGTACCAGTCCCCGTTGACCTCGTCATGAATCCAGGCATCCGTGGCATACCTCCCATCGTTCATACGGTAATGCCAGACCTGCCTGCTGTCCATGATCCATCGGGGACTGAATGGATCCGCCGCGAATGCACCAAAGCTCATAACGGCCGCAATAGAAGCCGCAGCGAACGTCGTAAGCATAGCTTTATATAGAATTTTGCTTATTCCCTTTTTATACATTGCGAATTACCTCCTTTCATCTATAAACACTTATTATAACCATAACTTTTATTTCATAAAAGTAATAAAGTCATACATTTTCTTTAAGGAAATGTTAGGAACTGGTGCCTTTCAGTCAGCACGGCAGATAGTTACAAAAATCATTCCTTATGCTATACTAATCCCGGCATTATGAAACAGGCGGGTTTATCCGCGGCACCAGGAATGAAACGCGTTTTGTAACTGTTCAGTTAGCACCTCGCACTTGCTGCGAGGCGCGCACGAAAGTGCCGGAAAGCAAGCCTCGGGCGTACTGGGAATGCGCGTAAGCGCCACGCCCGAGGCGTAACTGTTCAGCCTTGCTGAACAGTTACCGCGTTTTACGTAAACGCCCTTATATTACAACGAAAGCGAGGTCACCATGGCAAGCGGAAGAATGGAATTTCACGCAGACTCTATTATGCAGCACGCCAACTTTGCATTTGTACTTCCCAATGATGTAAACATGGAGGAAGTAAAGGATCGCCGTCATTATAATCGTCCCCCGAAATCCCTGATTCTCCTGCACGGACTGACCGGCACGGATACGGACTGGCTATATGGCGGTGTAGCCCAGGAAATGGCCATCCAATATAACCTCGCCGTTTTCATGCCCACAGTCGGAAATTCCTTTTATCTGGATCGTGGGTATGCCGGTGGGAATTATGCCACCTATGTCGGAGAGGAACTGCCCAGTTATATCCGCAAAGTTTTTTCCTTCTGCGGCAGCCGGGAGGACACGATCATTGGCGGATTGTCCATGGGCGGTTACGGGGCACTGCACATAGCATTGGAATACCCTGAAACCTTCTCTTCCTGCATTGCCCTTTCCTCCGCCCTGCGCATGCTGGACGCAGGCCCCGATGGCGCGCATTTTGAAGACATACTCCCTCCCGCAATGATCCGGGACATTTTTGGCGATCCGAACAGTCTGGCATCTTCAGACAAGAATCCTGAGATTCAGTACAAAAAGCTCAAGGCAAAAGGCGGACCGCTTCCAAAAATATACCTGGCCATCGGTACAGAGGATTCACTTTATTCCGTGAATCAGATTTTTCGAAGCTTCCTGGAAAAGGAAAAAGCGGACTTTCTCTATGAAGAAGGCCCGGGACGTCACAACTGGACCTTCTGGAATGCCTATCTGGATCGCGCGCTCTCCTTTGTGCTTGGCTGAAAAATCTTTCGGGAATGACTGCCCTTTCTATCTCTTGTAAAATGTCAACCTTCATGATACAATCGGTTAAAACTCTGATTGGAGAAATAATATGGCAAAGAAACCTATATCACCTGCCGTCATTCGCAGACTCCCTCGTTACTATCGATATCTCGAAGATTTGATGGAAAAAGGCATTGTACGAATCAACTCCGGCAGCCTGGCTGAAATAATGCAGGTGACCTCTTCACAGATCCGGCAGGATCTCAATCAGTTTGGAACTTTCGGGCAGCAGGGGTATGGATATAATATTGCAAAACTTCACGATGAGATAGGAAAGATACTGAATATCGATCACGAAAACAAGCTCATTATCATAGGGGCCGGGAATCTAGGGAAGGCTCTTGTCCGCTATGGGGATTTTCTGAACAGAGGGTTCAGAGTATGCGCAATTTTCGACAAGGATCCCGAACTTTCCCAAACACCAGCGGAAGGATTCCCAATTTACCCTATGGAAGATATGGAGAGAATTGTCAAAGAAAACAATGTTTCCATTGCCGCCATCTGCATACCCGAGGACGAAGCCGAGGAAACAGCCGCTCGGCTTATAGAAATTGGCATTACAGGCATATGGAATTTCACAAACCTGGATCTCGAAGTTCCCAATGACATAGCTGTTGAAAATGTGCATCTCGCAGAACCCTTGATGTGCCTGTCCTACAGATTGAACGAATACTATGATGATAATGGCACAAGGCGGGCTGGCGTGCCGCATAGGAAATGGCGCTATTAAGATGCTATTAAGATCAGAATACATCTCTTATTCATTATGTAACTTTTCAGCACTCTCTGGATTTCAGGGAATTCAAAATGGAATGTTTTTTCTATTTGCAATTATCCGAAATCATGAAAGCGGACAAGGCGGGAAGCGAATCTGAACGTCAACATGAAGCCGCGAAAGATGACTGCGGATAAGTTTGCCAAATACACACTTCATTTACAAAAGCAGGGCATGAATGTCTCAGGAGACATTCATGCCCTGCTTTTTGCCTTTATTCAGAGCCCTCTGTATTTCAAAGAATTCAAAATGGAAAGTTTGCTTTCATTTCGAATTCCCTGAAACATCTATCTTCACATGCCCCCATCATGGATTCAATATGTATTATTTTACTATCCCTCTTTCCGACACGAACAAAACACGGTTCGGAAAAAACCATCCGGGAGAACCCGGCCATCAAGGATTCAATACGATTCATTTTACTATCCCCCTTTCCGACACGAACAAAACACGGTTCGGAAAAACTCATCCGGGAGAACCCGGCCATCAAGGATTCAATATGATTTATTTTACTATCCCTCTTTCCGACATGACCAAAACACGGTTCAGAAGCGTCAATGAGAAAATCGAGGGTATATGCGTAGGTATAAACTATGCATCGTAAAAATATACTATGGATAATGATGTTTATGAATGGAGGTATATTATGTTCAAAAGAAGAATTGCAGCGCTTTTCACCATGCTTTGCGGCTTGATGATTTCTTTTTCCTCATTTGCCAACGAATGGAGTTTCAAACAAGGCAGTGTTAACAACAATCATGGTTCATTCTACTCATCAAGCTCTGCTTTCTCATTCGGAAACTCCTTTCATTCCTTTGGAGATTCTGATTCGTCTGAAGAAGTCTTTTCTTTCCATGATTCATGGGAGAACGGATCCTGGATCGATGCCGAGGAACTGTACCGTCAACATACAAACCGGCGCAACAAGCTTTGGGACAGGATGCAGAAATTCCGTCAAAATCACTTTTCCTCTTCAATTGACGACATGCTGAAGGATCTGGGCATTGAGGAAGGAATGTGGGGGTTCCTTGGATCCAATGACGAAAATGGAAATACGTCCGGAACATCCGAAAATAAAAGGGACGAGGAGAAAAATGATGAAGGCAGGGAGGCCGGGAAAGAAGAAGGAAAGAATAATTCCTCTCGTGATGAGCAGCAGAATGCTGAGAATGAGCAGGAAAGGACCGAGGATGAAAATGCAGGGACGAAGATTCCTTCCAACGATGAGCGTATTCAGGAGGTGGTGAACATCATCAACAGGGAACGCTCCTCACGCGGTCTGAAAAATGTCTCGGCTAACGATAAGCTTATGAAAGCGGCTTCAATACGGGCTGCCGAGTTGGAAAAGAATTTCGCGCATCAAAGACCAGACGGAAGTGATTTCTATACTGTTCTTGGAGAAATCAATTACAACTATCAGATGTGTGGAGAAAATATTGCATGGGGGCAGGAAACAGCTTCCGAAGTCATGCAGGACTGGATGAATTCAGACGGTCACAGGGCGAATATTCTTGGTGATTACAAAGAAGTCGGAATCGGCCTTTACAAAGACGCGGACGGAAACCTGTTCTGGGTACAGATTTTTGGTACGCCTCTATAAAAACTGAAAAAAGAGACTTGGTGATACAATACCGTATCCGTTTGTTATTGAATTAAAGTGGGCTAAACCCACTCTTAGGAGGATTATTATGAAAAAGATTATGATGCTTAGCCTTACTTTGATTTCCGCTATACTTTTCTCTTTTACCTGCATGGCAAACTGGAGAAGCGATAACAACGGTTGGTGGTATCAGAGGAACGATGGCAGCTACCCTGCCAATCAATGGGAGTGGATAGATGGTAATAATGATGGCACAGCAGAGTGTTATTATTTTGGTCCGAATGGATATATGTATGCGAATCAGATGACGCCTGATGGTTATTATGTTGACGGGAGTGGTGCCTGGATACAGAACAACATCAGGGTGACAAAGATCGTTAATATCACCAATACTACCAATATCATCAATAACAATATCACGAACATTTACAACTTTGGCGGAATCGGAAATACATATAATTTCTATGGAAACAACGCCAGCTCAAATAGTGCCTACAACAACGGGTATAATTATAACGATAAAAAGGAGGTTTTATTCCTGGGCGAAGAAGATGTGTACACCTCAAAGAACGTTTATTCCATGGGAACAGCATACGCTTACAATGGTGAAATGCATAACGATGTTCTGGAGTTTTGCTCCGGGGCACGGTCCTATGTAGAATTTGAGAACGAGAACTACGACAACTTCAAGGCATACTTCGTGACAGAGGAAGGCTTTGACAATGACGCAGAAGGCACATTGAAACTTTATGTTGACGGGAAAAAAGTCAAAGAACATCGTGTCGGCAGGAAAAGTTCTTTTGACTTTACCGCAAAAGTATCCGGTAAGAGCAAGATAGTCTTAGAGTATATCTCCGACTCTGAAGAAGGCAACAACGTCCTGATGATTGAAGGGAAGCTGTATTAATGTATTAATGTATTAATGTATTTATATTTATAATTGTAACCATTCATACCCGCCTCGCGTTTGCCGCGAGGCGGGTATGAAATCAAAGAAAAATATAGGTAAAAAAATTCCACCTGTACGGTTTAATGGCCTGAAGGCCATTCTGAATACCCCTAAATTCGCAAAACCGCCCGCTTCGCGTGCTTAAAGATTTGCTTCGCAAATCGTTTTGCTCATTTAGGGGTAGGTTGCTCATCCAAAGCGATATTTTGATTACGGTAAACCGTATCAAAATATCGCTTTGGATGGCAACCGTACAGGTGGAAAAAATTGCGTCCCCGTTTTCCCTTCCATCCCATGCCACTCCCTCTTATTGAGATGCGCCATTTTGTGATTTGTAATCGTTCATGAGCATGACGTCTCATCTATCAGAGTGGTTTTTTGTCACTCTCATCTATCAGAGTGGGCTTTGCTTGCTCTAAATTCTGACATAGCGAACCGCCTGCGGGGCAAATCGGCTCATCTATCAGAGTGGTTTTTTGCCACTCTGAATTCTGTCATAGCGAACCGCCTGCGGAACAAATCGGCTCATCAATCACCCAAGGCTGTCTTCTGAGGAACGCGGGAAGGACGCTCATAGCATCTGAATGCTTCTTCCACCATGTTCACGTCCGGTCGTGGGGTTACGAAGCTCACCAAAGGCACAATGACAAGTCCTGCCAGCATGGCAAACGCGCCACAGTTTATAGGGGACTGGAGCATTGCCGGGAAAGAACTGCGCACAAATATATTGGCCGTCATGACAAGGCTTCCAAACAAAAAGCAGACCCAGCAGGAAGCCTCTGTCACCCACTTCGAATACAGAGAGTACAGGAAGGGGGCCAGGAAAGCTCCAGCCAGTGCGCCCCATGAAACACCCATAAGCTGAGCGATAAACGTCACCGAGCTCTTGTACTGGATCAGAGCCAGTATTGCCGAAATCGCAATGAAGGCAAGCACCAGCCAGCGAATCCAGCGAACCTGCTTTTCCTCGTCCATTTCCACGAAATTATCTTTCAAAAAGTCAATTGTCAAAGTCGAACTGGATGCAATCACCAGAGAAGACAGGGTGGACATGGAAGCTGAAAGCACAAGGATGACCACCAGCGCGATCATTCCCGGAGAAAGGTTGGAAAGCATTGCGGGGATAATGGAATCATAGCCGTCCCTTGCCACATTCACCTGGTCGGAAAAAAGCCTGCCAAAACCACCCAGGAAATAACAGCCGCCGGCAATCACAAAAGCAAAAAGGGTAGAGATAATCGTTCCCTTCTTTATAGCCGACTCATCTTTGATGGCATAAAATTTCTGCACCATCTGCGGAAGTCCCCAGGTTCCCAGGGAAGTGAGGATGACCACGAACAACAGGTTCAGCGGATCCGGCCCAAAGAAGGAAGCGAAAATTCCCGGCGTGGTGGAAACCGTCTCATCCGTCACACGACCAAGGCCATCCAATGCCGCAAGAAAGCCTCCCTTGCTTTTCAGTACCGCAAGCACTACCGCGCTGATTCCAACCAGCATGATAATGCCCTGTATGAAATCATTGATCGCTGTCGCCATATATCCACCGGCAATGACATATATTGCCGTCAGGACCGCCATCAGCAGGATGCAGATGGAATAGTCAATGCTGAAAGCCATCCCGAAAAGACGAGACAAACCGTTGTACAAAGAAGCCGTGTACGGGATCAGGAATATGAAGATAATGACGGAGGCGCCAATCTTCAGCGCAGGGCTCTTGAAACGCTGGCCAAAAAACTGAGGCATGGTTGCGGAATTCAAATGCTGGCTCATGATCCTTGTCCTGCGCCCCAGGATGACCCAGGCCAAAAGAGACCCGATCAGGGCATTCCCGATACCGGCCCATGTGGCCGAAATCCCATAACGCCAGCCAAACTGACCGGCATATCCCACAAACACGACTGCCGAAAAATAAGATGTCCCATAAGCAAAAGCCGTGAGCCATGGGCCGACCGAGCGTCCGCCCAGCACAAAGCCGTTGACATCTGTGGCGTTTTTACGGCAGTAAAAGCCGATTCCCACCATAACAGCGAAATACAAGATCAGAAGCAATGTCTTCATCTTCCCACCTTTTACCTTTCTTCTTTCTTTTCTGTATCTGACCCGTTTTAGGACACGTTATGATTGAAACAGGCTACGCCTTAATGAGAAAGCATGCAAACGTGAAAGTTTCTCAAATCGCTTTAACGCATTAAAGTTTAAACCATTAAAATCATAACGCAAGGTAATATATCATTAACTTCAATAAAATGCAATACCATTTCATTATTCTTTTCTGTTATGGCAGGAATATATTTCAGTTCTTACTATCACAAATTTGAGAATGACTGGAATATGTTTCCGTTCTTACTATCAGACAAGCTGATCGTTCCTTTGAGCAGTCAGCTTCTTCACAGAACGTCTCGAAGCCATATCCTAAGTCAAAAAAGACGGAACCGAGAACCCTTGTTCTTCCAGAGTTCTCCGGCTTCGTCCATTAATACCTCAATATCAGAGGCCACCTGAAGCAACCCACTTTTCATATAACGAGTCAGTCTGACTGGATACAATGCTGACAATGGGCAGGAGGACCCTCCGCCTTTTCACTCGAAAAACATAGGACATGAATGTTCCTTCAGGAGCATTCATGTCCGTATCTGGCGAACCTCGTAGGGAATATGCCTTGACCCGCTTGCGGGTCGAGGCTAGCCTCCCGGCGACTGAGGGTTTGTCCGACCAAAGGGAGGATTTTGACGCGCTTTTCCTTGAAGCGCGTCAAAACCCATCCCTTTCCCGAATTCCTTCGCATCCTCTTTAAAACGCCTATAGGATTCCGGCACGCCAATGTCTATGAAATATCCATCAGAATGCAAGACCCCAATCCGTACCCCTTCGGAAATCCAACGGGGTATCATCTCATTTTCAAGACTGATCTTCCTGTCTTTCGGTATGCTCTCAATCAGGCTCCGTTTCATAAGGTAAATGCCGCCGTTAATCTCGCCAGCCCGGGATTCCCGCACCTTTTCATTCCATCCAATGAGAAGCCCTCCGCCCGTCCGCACCTCCCCATAACGGGAAATATCGGGAACCTCCCTGGTCACCAGCAGCATGTCCGTCCCCTCTTCATCCATTTTCGCAGCCATGGCCCGGTAATCGATCCGGTAGAATGTGTCCGCGTTCAGGACAAAGGCTCTCTCCTCAGTCAGAAAGGACAATGCATTGCGTATGGCTCCTGCCGTCCCCAACGGTTCGTCCTCATAAGCGTACGCCGCCCGGAAGCCCCAGCGGCTTCCGTCCCCGAAATGTTCTTCCACCATCCTGCCCTTATAACCCGCCGCAAAAACTATTTTCCGAACAGGATCCTCCCGGAACCAGGAGCAAAGCTCCGCCACCGGATATTCCATAAAGGCTCGGCCTTCCACATCCGCCAGCGGCTTCGGCCTGTCCGAAACAACAGAGCGAAGGCGCGTACCCATGCCTCCGCACAAAAAAACAGCCTCCATTAACGCAATGCCCTTTCTGTATCCATCCCCCCGGCCTGCTCCGCACAACTGAGCCCCTGGATCATTCCGCATTATCAGTATGAAAGGCAAGCCTTTAATACTTGCGGTCATGGGACCCCGCCCCACAAAAAATCATGAAAGTTCCTTTCATGATTCCAGTCATGGAGCCCCGCCCCACGGAAGATCATGAAAGATTCTTTTCATGCTTCATTTGTGCCGCTAACACGACACAAATGGGACTTAATGCCTGCGGCATCAAGTCAAAGTTTGAAAATCCCCTTCGATCACGCTCCACGCATGATCCATGGAATAATGCTGCCGGACAAAATCCCGCGCCCTGAGGGAAATTTGAGAAAGCTCCTCCGTATCCTTGTAAAGACGCAACACCGCTCCGGCAAAACCGTCCGCCGTGTCCGCGATATTGAGGATCGACCCGGCAGCCCCGGCTTCCCCGCCGGAAGGCTGCAGCGGAATCCCTTCGGCGCCGCAGCCCGTTGTCACAATGACCGCCCCTTCATGCATGGCCTCTACCACCTTGCCCTTGACCCCCGCGCCGAAACGGAGGGGAGCCACTACGATCCTGCTCTCCTGATAAAGCTCATGGAGCCGCTCATCAGAAACAAAGCCCAGCACCTCTATGCCCTGCCTTTCGGAAAGCGCCATAACCTCCTCATCTGCCTTCGACCCCGCAATGTACAGCCTGATGTCCGGCAGCTCCTTCTGGATCAAGGGCAGTATCTCGTTGGCAAACCAGAGAATCCCGTCCTTGTTCGGCGGATGCCCAAAGCCCCCGACAAACAAAAGTCCTTCCCGCTTTTCAAAGTCGCCCTCGACCTCCGCGTCATCCGTAAATATATAGGCGGTAATCGCCTTGGCCGGCACCTCCTCGTTAAGCCTGTGGATGGCTTCTATCTCTTCCACCGAAGGATAATAGTTCATATCCGTCTTTTGCATGACGGAAAACTCCAGTTCCTGCCACTTCTGGCTTTGAAGCAGCTTATCCTCATTGCCAGTCAACTGGTATTCCCTGTATTCGCGCAGGAAATGCAGGTCATGACCATAGAAAATGCGTTTCCACCCTGTATGGGAGCGGATATAGTCAATATAATGATTCGTAATGTCCGGGCGGTTGAAGTACACAATGTCAATCATCTGCCTGTTTTCCTCAATCCACTTCCAAATGCCCGATGAGATGACAGGACCATAAAGCACTTCAATCCCCATTTGGCACAGAGACGAGGTATACGGCTCCATTTTCAGGAAATTGTCCGGCAGGAACTTGACCCGGTAGCCCTTCTGAAGGAAAAGCTGAAGGTATTGGAAGGTGGTTTTGGAACCCGCGTCCTTGTCCCAGGTAGGCACATAATGATCCACGACAAGGATATACTTCTTCCCCTGCCCCCGTTCCCTGGCCCGGAAAGGGTTAGGGCTTCCCGTATTGACATCCTGCTTTCGAAGCTCATCCTTCCATTTCTCCTGAAATTTGGAAAGATTGACCTGCTGATAACGCTTCAGGCCGGTACCATTCACATCCGTCCCGTTGGAAATGCCCTCATAATGAACAACCCTGGACTCCGGCTGGAACACTACCCTCTTCCCGTGCCTGCGGACCTCGAAGGCCAGATCGGAATCCTCATAATAAGCCGGCGCGAAGCGCTCGTCAAATCCCCCAATCTCCTCCCAGAGCGACCGGCGTATCATGATGGCAGCTCCCGAAATATAGTCCACTTCCTTAACATAGTTGTACTCCGGAAGCTCCGGATCCTGCAGACGGCCATAATTCCAGCCGGAGGCATCGGACCAGATAATGCCGCCCGCCTCCTGCAGCCGGCCATCCGGATATAATAATTTGGAACCGCACATGCCGATGGAATCATCGCCATCCATCATCTCCACGAGGCTCGAAAGCCATCCCGGCTCCACCGTAGTATCATTGTTAAGGAAGAAAATGTACTCCCCCCTTGCCCTTGCCGCTGCCTGATTGCAGTTTTTCAGGAAGCCCTGGTTCTCCGCATTGCGGGCAACAACGATATTTTCCGCAAATTTCTGAATCTCCTTCGTCGCGTCCGTTGAGACATCGTCCGCGATAATGACCTCATAGGATGTCAACGCCGGATCCGTATTCTCCACTATGGACAGGAGGCAGCGATAAGTATAGATTACCTGGTTATAGCATGGGATGACCACGCTGACCTTTGGCTGTTCGGCATAGGGCAGCTTTACCATTCCGTGATCCAGATATTCCCGTCCGATGGCCATATCCCCTTCGATCAGATTGCGCCCTTCCTTCGTGAAAAACATCTTCAGCATCCTGATGGGATGTCGCAGCGTGTCCAGAAAATACCCCAGTGCCTTCCTTTTTCGGGATCCTTCCGGGAAAAGCTTATCGAAGTGAGCCTCCGCCTGCTCACGAATCCTGGAAGACAGGCTTTGATGCCCCTTGTAAAAAGCTATCTCCTCCTGCAGCGTGACAATGTCCCGTTCATGGATCGCAATGACATTATTCAGATTGCCCACGTGGACATTGGAAAGACGGTGCTTCTCCCGCAGCGCCCCTATGGCCACCGCCCTGTCGTTCTCCTCCCTTCGGAGGTAGCGCAGCTTCCCGTCCTGTATGACCAGCTCCTTTTTGAGCTGCACGATGTTCCGAAGATCCGGACGGCTGGACTTGTACGCGTAGATGTTATGTGCTGCCCCTTCTCCATGCACAGAAAGCTGGAAATTCCTCTCAAGCTCCTCGTAATGCTGTATGTCGTCTTTGTCAAAGCCGAAAAGTCCCACGAAGTCTTCGAAGCCGTCGGACAGTTCCCCCTTATACTCCTCATACCAGTATTTCAGATTGCGATACGCCAGGAAACGTATTTCCGTGTCCTCCCTCACAACCCATTCACAGTCAATGAGAGTAGGCATCTCCCCATCCATCAAAACATTGGAAAAAAGCCCGTCAAGGTTGACCGGGTTGACAAAGGCACTCGTCCCTTCTTCGGGACGGATGTCCCATTGACCGATCACCAGTTCCAAGGCTTCCTGCAGCTCCCTGACCGGAGCTTTTCCTTCCTGAATCAAATCCGCCAGTATTTCAGCCAGGCTCTTTCCATTCACATAAGGATACTGTACAGCGCTCAGGCTGTTGCCGGAAAGCGTTCCGCGGTAAAGCGCCTCCGGAACCAGGGCGGGAAGCCCATCGGTATTTTCAAGCATCTGGGCATTTTTGGCAATCGTTTCAATATGCGTATTGGCGCGCCGATCCAGACTCTCCTTCAGCACATGCAGCTTCCCATTGTCATCCCGCAGGATTTCCGTCTTGATGGCATATTCCGGCAGGCGACTGGAATTATAGCGGATGTAAACGGGAATAAAGCTTCGGTAACCCTTCAGTAACTGCTCTCCGGGCTCCGGCTTCAGCACATATAGAAAGGCTGGCGCGAAATTCGGGAAAGTGTCGGCCTGAACCAGCCTGTCGCAGCTCTCATCCTCCTCCCCCAGCTTCGGCAGCCTGTCGTCAGAATAGAAGTTCAGCGGCATGGTCAGATCAGGGTAAGGATAATACACCATGTCCTCTGACTGGGGATAAAGCTTATGGAATTCCTGACGAAGCTCCTCCAGCCTCTCCCTGGAAAAGTAACATATCCCCTCTTCGTAAGTATCTGAGGCGAGGAGATCAATGGCGTTCTGGTTTTCCACAGCCAGGAGTATCTTGCCGCCCGGATTCAGCCATGTTTCGGCCAGGCTGCGGAGAGCCCCCAGCGGGTCGCCCTTGAAAAGCCGCAGCACCCGCGCTGTCAGTCTGGGAATGATCACATAGTCATACACATTGTCATCCAGCTTCTCCGATACCATGCCCACGCGTTTCCGAAGCATCTTCGCGAAGGGATCCAGCTCTTCTTTTTCGCCAAGCAGCAGCACGGATGCCATGCGCTCCAGCCCGCTTTCCACCTGCCCGTAATACATCCAGTCGCAAAGATTGGTTTTGTGCTGTTCAAAATTCATGCGTCATGCCTTTCCAGAGCCACGACTGACTCCATATCATAAATCCCGACCGTGTTTTTATTTGAAAGCACCGTAATGGATGCCACATCATATTTCCTGTCATAAACCGTATGCACGCCTTGCTCAAAGCCGGTGCATGACATGGACAGAAGGTACTCCCCGCCCTGCAGGCTCATACGCTGGCGGAAGGTGCAGATATATTCATCCCCATCCTTTACCGGGGGGATTTCCTCTCCCTCGTACATGGTGTTGGTACCTGACAAATCCATACCCCGCTTGTCCTTGATCGTAAAGGTGAATATGGGGGACTCCACCCTGTCGTGGAAGCGTATAACCTCCTTGATACTGAAGTATTCCCCTTTCAGCACCACATTGGTCACCCTCCCCTTCTCATCCAGAATCCCAAAATCATATATCTCCGCCTTTCCGTTGCCATAATGCTTGACGTCCGGGTTCAGGGCCAGCTTTGACTGCATCAGGACGCCACCGTCCCCCACCCCGCCTCCGGCCGTTCCGGGACGAATGGTTCCCGCGCCGGTTCCGGAAGCAATTCCATCGGCATCCCTCTTAATGCCGTCTTCTGAACCGCTGTGGGCTGCGCCGTTGGCTGCGTCTTCGGTAATGCCGCTGCCCTGACTGCTGTGCGTGGCGTTTTCAGTAATGCTGCGGCCATCGGTCCCTTTGGCAATGCCACCGCCATGAGCCCTGCCTACCGCGCTTTCGGTAATGCTGCGCCCATCTGCCCTTTCGATAATGCCGTTACCATGGCCATCGCGGGCTTCACCCTCGGCAATGCCGCGTCCGTCAGCTCTTTCGGTAATGCTGCCGCCATGGCTGCTGTGGGCTTCGCCTCCGGCAATGTCAGCGCCTGAAGCATTAACGACAGCATTTCCCATTCCATTGCTTCCTGCAGCCGCCCCGGACTCATGCGCGACAGCATCAAAGGAAGAACCTCCGGCAAAAGCCGCTTCTGTCAAGGCAGAACCTTTCCCTTCTATAGCCTTGCCGTCATGGACTCCGGGATCATGACCGGCAAGAATCTTCTTATAGAGATCCACCATCTCTCCCGGCGGGCCTTCGGAGACCTTCTCCCCCTTGTTGATCAGCACCACACGGTCACAGTATTTCATCACAGATCCCAGATCATGGGTCACCATCAGAATCGTAGTGCCCCTCCTCTTCAGTTGATCCATGCGGTGATAACATTTTGCCTGGAAAAAAACATCTCCCACGGAAAGAGCCTCATCCACGATCAGCACGTCCGGATCCATGGAAACATAAAGCGCGAAAGCAAGCCGGACAAACATGCCGCTGGAATACGACTTCACGGGCTGCCGAACAAAATCACCAATGTCCGCGAATTCCAGTATGACAGGAAGCTTCCGATCCATTTCTTCCCGTGTGAAGCCCATCATAGTGCCATTCATATAAATATTTTCAATTCCGGTGTAATCCTGATTGAAGCCCGCTCCCAGTTCCAAAAGGGCGCAGACCGTCCCCTTTGTCTCCACCGTCCCGGAGCTTTCCGTCAGCACTCCCGTAATAATCTTCAGCATAGTGGACTTTCCGGAGCCGTTGGTACCGATAATGCCAACGGCCTCCCCTTTCCTTACGGAAAAACTGATATGATTCAAGGCATAAAAATCCCTGTGATAATTCCGGTGCGTGAAGCTCAGCGATTCCTTCAGCCTGTCAATCGGCTTTTCATAAAGCTTGTAAATTTTCGTCACATCCCGGACAGAAATTACCAGTTCTTCCTTCTCTTCCCCATTGCCATTGTCCCTATTGCCATTGTCCTTACCCAACCCTTCCGGCATGACGTTCCATTTCCTCCCAATGAACTATAATTCATCCCATTTTAACATAGAAAGAACCGCTTTTCCACAAATTTTAGCGAACTGTCCAAAGCGCCCCGACAATAAAAATGTTATTATTCATCACCCTATTCGCAGTCGCCTTTGGCGACTGCACATGAGGACATCCGGAGGCGCCTCGCGCATGTTTCAAATACTACGGAATCCAGCGGAATGAAATTTCTGCCTGACTACCTGAAAAAGTGCGTATTTACGCGATATTCAAGGTAATCTCATAGATGCTTTAGTCCTCTAAAGTTGAAACATGCCGCGCTTCGCGCCTTGTCCGCCCTCTGGATTTCAGAGAATTCCGGAGGAAAAGTAAGCTTTCCCTCCGGAATTCTCTGAAATCCAGAGGGTGTTCAATAATTACAAAAAAAAAATTGCTTTTCAGTTCCGTTTCAGAATCAGGTTTTAATATAAGCCTCGTCAGGATACAGAAAGGAAAGACAAGAACGAAAAAGAGCAGGGAAAAATGACATGAAACGCGAAAAAATCAATTATGACAGAAGAAAATCGACAAATAAAAGCAATTGTTTATCCTGACAGGCATACCGGACGCAGAAGACCGGGCAAGGCAGCTTGCGGAGATGTATATCTTGCGATACCGCAGCTTTTTGTCAGGAATTAAAGCGGCCAAAAAACATTTATAATGGAGGTATCAAAATGAAAATCAGAAAGCAGTTTACAGTATTGGCAATTTCCGCTGCCGTAGCGGCAGCATCCTTCGGGGCTTTTTCCGTTTCCGCGGCAACATCTTCAACGACCAACGCCGCGGACGAAAATACATTACAGACAACAGCTACGCACAAAAGGGAAGCACCAAAGGATTTCCTGCAGGAATTAGTCGACAAAGGCACCCTGTCTGAGGACACGGCAAAGAAAATCGAAAGTTATATGGAAGAACACAAGCCGGATAATATGCAGGAAAAGAACATGAAACAATTCGGAAACCGCGACAATGCCGGAAACAAAGCCGACGGCAGGCACGCGCAAAGGCCATCCAACGCGGAGGGGGACGAAACAACGCCGCCGGAAAAGCCGACCAATGCGGACGGAAGCGAAATGACACCGCCTGCGGACGGCAAGGCTTTCGGACATCACGGACCTATGGGCATGGGCGTAATGAGATCCCCTGAGGAACTGCTTGAGGAACTGCTGAAAAACAACATTATCACCGAAAAAGAGTACAATGCCATAAAATCGGCTATTCCGGAACGTCCTGAGCAGAAAAAGCAGTAAATATAAGGCCCGAATGTTGCTGAAGGAATTGACGCGCTGACATATATGGACACAGAAGAATTAACGGAATCAATAAAATTCCGGGCAATCCTTCTGTGTCCCTTTTTGCGGTCTGGAAAAAATATTCCCGTTGATATATACTACTGATGAATTTTTATAATTGTTCGGCAGGACGGTTCCTCCTGCAGACGGCTACGTGATACAAAAGGAAGGAAAGGAAGAAAGGACAAGCCATGGGGAAGAATAATATAAAGGCAATTCTGCTCGACATCGATGGCACGCTCACAAACAGTGACAAGGAAATTACCATGGCGACAAAAGAGGCGCTGCTCGCTGCTCAGGAAAAGGGGATACGGCTTGCCCTGGCCAGCGGTCGTCCAGATCAGGGGCTTTTCAAATGGGCACGGGAGCTTCAAATGGACAGGCACCACGGTATTTTCATCTGTTATAATGGCGCAAAGGTAATTGACTGCCAAAGCGGCGAGGTATATTACAGCCATAGCATGTCCCGCGAGGAGGCAAAGGCCGTGCTCACCCACCTGCGTTCCTTCAGTGTAACACCGATTATCGCAAGGGACGAGTATATGCATACCACGGATGTTTTTGGCTGCGTCATTTCCCGGAACGGCAGGCCATTCAATGTCGTTGAATACGAATCCAGAGGCAATGGCTACATCCTTTGCGAACACAAAGATCTGGCCGACTGGCTCGATTTCCCGGTGGAGAAAATCCTCACGGCTGCCGATCCTGCTTACCTAAAAGACAACTGGGAAGCCATGGAAGCCCCGTTCCGGGACAGCTTAAGCTGCATGTTCACCAGTGATTTCTATTTCGAATATACCGCAAAAGGCGTAGACAAGGCCGCTGCCATCGAGGCCGCTTTTGGAAAGCTGGGCATCAGAAGAGAAGAAATGATGGCCTTCGGCGACGCCCAGAATGACAATTCCATGCTTCGTTACGCCGGTCTCGGGATCGCCATGGGCAATGCGGCGCAGGAAACAAAGGCAGCAGCCGACGAAATAACTTTGGACAATGATCACGATGGAATTGCGGAAAGCCTGAAAAAACACGGGCTGAGATAAAAAACCGGAATTAGCAAATAGTAATTACAAGCAAAATAAGCATATAGGATATGCAAATAATATATACAGGGAAGGGAAATCCAAGGCTATGCAGGGCAATGAAATGAAGCACGGAAAAGGCGAACCGAAAAAAGACCGCTTTACTTATCTTACGGAGACCCCGGTACCACGGCTTATCCGCGAACTGTCCGTTCCAACCATTATCAGCATGCTGGTGACCGGCATTTACAATGCTGCGGACACCTTCTTTGTAGGACGGATTTCCACCCAGGCTACCGCCGCAGTCGGCCTGGTTTTTTCCGTGATGGCCATTATACAGGCTTTCGGCTTTTTCTGCGGCCATGGCTCAGGCAATTACCTTTCCCGCATGCTGGGTGGAGGAAAAATACAGGAGGCCAATGAGGCGGCATCCACCGGCTTTGCCCTGGCGATGAGCATCGGCATCGTATTTTCCTGCTGCGGCATTATCTTTCTGGAACCTTTGGCAATGCTGATCGGCGCCACTTCCACCACCCTTGCGGACACCAGAACCTATCTGGGCATCATCCTTCTGGGGGCTCCCTTTATGATGTGCCAGTTTGTCATCAACAATCAGCTTCGCTTCCAGGGCAGTGCCATCTATGCCATGATCGGACTGATGTGCGGCGCGGTCATCAACCTTTTCCTCGACCCGCTCCTCATCTTCGGCTTCCATCTGGGCGTGGCAGGAGCAGCCATAGCCACTGTCTGCGGTCAAATTACCAGCTTCATCGCTCTGCTGATTGGCAGCGGAAAAGGTGAAAACATTCATCTTTCGCCAAAGAAGGTACGCTTTACCAGACATTACATCCTGGAAATCATAAATGGCGGCGCACCATCGCTTTGCCGTCAAGGTCTGGCTTCCGTGGCCACTCTCCTCCTGAATACGTCCGCAGGTGCACTGGGAGGCGATGCGGCCATCGCGGGCATGTCTGTCGTCACACGAGTCATGATGCTGCTTTCCTCCGCCCTGATCGGCTTCGGCCAGGGCTTCCAGCCTGTCTGTTCCTTCAATTACGGGGCAAAAAAGACATCCCGTGTGAAGGAAGGCTTCTGGTATTGCGTACGCGTCGGGACGGTGTTCCTTCTCTTCATGGCCGTCCTGTGCCTCACTTTCGCGCCACGGATCATCGCTTTGTTCCGAAATGATCCGGATGTCATTGCCGTTGGCTCGGTCGCCCTTCGCTGGCAGGCTGCCGTGCTTCCCACCCTGGCCTTCACCTTCACAAGCAACATGATGCTCCAGGCCATGGGGAAAGGGGTCAAAGCCTCCATTTGCTCCGCAGCCCGCAGCGGCATCTTCTTCATCCCGCTCATCCTGAGCCTGCCCAGATTTTTCGGGCTTGCCGGCGTAGAAGCCGCCCAGTCCATTGCCGACCTTCTCTCTCTCGGATTGGCTATCCCCTTCGCATGGTCCGAACTGCGTCACATGGGCTCAGATGAACCTAAATGAAACGCTCATTAAACTCTGATGATTCCGAAAAAAGCGGGAGAAACTCAGATGAATCTTTCTTAAAGCGCGTCAAAATCCTCCCTTCGGTCGGACAAACCCTCAGTCGCCGGGCGACCAGCCTCGACCCGCATGCGGCTCAAGGCATATTCCTTTCAGGATTTGCCATATACGGACATGAATGTTCCTGAAGGAACATTCATGTCCTGTGGGTTTTGACGCGCTCTGAGGAAAAGCGCGTCAAAATCCTCCCTTCGGTCGGACAAACCCTCAGTCGCCGGGTGGCTAGCCTCGACCCGCATGCGGCTCAAGGCATATTCCTTTCAGGATTTGCCATATACGGACATGAATGTTCCTGAAGGAACATTCACGTCCTGCGCTTTTCAGGTCAGTTCCCTGTCAGAGCAGACTTTGACCGTCCCCCCTCGAGCACAAAACGGGAGGGGGCGCATTTCTTGCTGAACCTCGTTTTCGTTACATATACATGAAGCCGAAGCTTTGCCCTGGTAACAGCCACATAAAAGGCCCGGCGTTCCTCTTCCAGCTCATCTTCCGTTTCCGCCTGTCGCCACGGAGTCACACCTTCGACCGCGTCAATCAAATGGACGCTGTCAAATTCCAGCCCTTTGGCGCCATGGTATGTCATAAGCCGGACGCCATGGCCTTTCTTCCCCTCTTCATTCACTTTCTGAAGATTTTCCCTGTATTCCTCAATATAACGGAGCCATGAGGCCTTGTCAGGTATACGCAGGGCTTCCTCGCCGATTTCCTCCAGCAGCTCCGAAAGGCGGCTCCAGTCCGCATTCTTTTCCCTGGCGAATTCACGCAGGTATCCCTCATAACCAATCTTTTTCCGAATATAGGTGAGCGCTGCCGCGGTAGCAAGTGAACGCACGGTATTCAGCTCCTCCCGCATGATTCGGATCCGCCGTAACGTATCCGGCCTTGGCCTGTAATATTCCTCCAGCATTTGGAAATTTGTCCTTTTGTCCTGGACCGACTCTCTGGAAATATAACGAAGTGGCTTGTTCATGACCCGGAGGAAATCAGCCCTCGTTCCAACACCAATGGAAAGCCGTACATAAGCCGCCAAATCCTTTGCCGCGAAATGCTCATACGGGTTCGGAATCCCATCCTTCATAACATAGGGGATCCCCCTTCGGGAAAGCTCCGATACAAGCGGACGGACAATGGAATTCGCCCGGAAAAGCACGCCGATCTTGTCAGAATCCATCCCGCTTGCCATTTCTTTTTTCAACATGGCGGCGACCAGTTCATACTCCCTCATCGTATTTTCAGTATTGTGGAAAAATATATTCCCGCCCGGACCATTGGCGGCATGGATTTTTTTTCGGAACCGCTGACGATTATTTTCGATAATGGCGGTGGAAAAACTGACAATTTCCTCCCTCGATCGAAAATTTTCGCCAAGTAGTATGCGTTGAGAGGCGGGATAATCTTTTCCAAAATTCAGCATCAGGGAAGGATGTGCCCCGCGAAAGCCGTAAATGCTCTGATCGTCATCCCCCACAATAAACAGGTTATTCTCAGGAGCCGCCAGCATGCGGACGATTTCATATTGTACAGGCGACGCGTCCTGGAACTCATCCACCAGAAGGAAACGATAACGCCGCTGCCATTTCGAAAGCACCGCTGGCCTCTCCCAAAAAAGCTTCCTGGTCTCTGTCAGCATGTCCTCAAAATCCAGAAGCCCCCTCTCCCGTAGTGCCCGCACATAGCCGTTATAAACTGTGTCAAAGCCGGCTGCGCCAAGCTGGGCAGACGCGCCTTTCTGCGCTGACGCCCCAGGCTGCACAGCCGCGCCTTTCTGAGCTAACGCACCTGACCGGGCTGACGCCTCGAGCCGCACAGACGCCACAGGCTGAGACGACGCGCCTTTCTGCGCAGGCGCCCCCCGCCCCATTCCGGAGCCCGCCCGCATGCTTCCGCTCTTCCTGAAAGCAATCTCCGACTCCAGAAGACGCAAAAAATCCGCGTCACATACAATATCCCTCTGCACATGCTCGCAAAGGCCCCGAAGAATTAGATTTTTTTCACGTTCGCTGATTATATTCTTGATGCTGAAATGGCACTCTTCCCGAAGAATGGAAAAGAAAACTGAATGAAATGTGCCGAAAGAAATATCCGGCGAAGACCCTCGCCGGGATCCGTACTTCATCCCGGCCGGAGGCCTGGATGACTCCCATAGGCGGAGGAAACGATCCTCCATCTCTACTGCGGCTGCTTTCGTAAAGGTAATAACTAATATCTGCTCCGGCGGAATCCCCTCATGCCGCAGCATATACAGGATACGCTGTGTGATGACCGTTGTTTTGCCGCTGCCCGGCCCCGCCAAAACCATGACAGGGCCGTAAACATATTGTATCGCCCGAAGCTGTTCCGGGGAAAATGACATAATGGAAACCTCTTATATAAACTGAGCAAAACTCAAAAACCAGTTGCTTACTTTTCATTCTTTCTCCGGGACAATTCCGCGAGGCTCAGGATATTGTCGGGCATATCTCTGCCGCCGCCATCGCCGACCGTCTTCCCGGGGGCATTATTACCCCCTTCGCCCGGAGAAAGTTCATCCGGAACCACAAGCAGATCGGAAATACGAAAATCATAGACTATGGCTCCCTCCGTCCGTACACTTCGAAGCCATATTTCAAGAAACATTCCTATTCCGCTGCAAAGCAGGAATGCCGCGAACAGAGGCAGAAGAAACATATCCGCCCTGCGATAAATCTCCCAAAAGGCGAGAACGAACGGATCATCTGTACCCAGATTATCGCGAAAGCGTTCAAAGTGATGGAACAAGGCAGATGGTTCCGCCTTTATTCCAAGAAGCATCTGATACCAGTTCCATGGATGCTCTCCCGCGAAAATCCTCATGATGGGATCCAAATGCACTTCCATATCCTCTACGGAATAATACCTGTCATAAACAACAAGAACCGCAAAGGTCTGTTCCTTCTCCAAATCTGGAAGATAAGCTTCCAGATAGCCGGGACGATCGCTTGAAAAGGAAAAAGGATACAGTTCCGGACGGACATATCGACCGGAATATTCCGGAGTCACATAAAGATGATCCCTGTAGTATTCCACCCCGTATATATCCATCATTTTCCCAATCTGCTTCTGCATAAGACTGATGCGCAGGACGTTTCCCTCCAATTCGCAGTAAGTGGAGGGACTTGGCTTTATAAGCCCCGTCTGTTCGTCCACTTCATGCCGCACAAGGGAATGTTCTCGAATGTACGGTTCGAGAGCAAAGCGAGCAATTGGAATGATGGAAACGCTGAAAAAAATGACATTTGTCATCACCATGAGAAAAATATAAAACGGGGCAAGAGCCCTCGTCGCCTTCTTCCTTTTCAGCCGAAGAAACGTCCAGATACCAATGACAGCGCAAAACAAGCCGGCCAATGCCCTTACATGATTGGCCGTAAATATCAATGTCTTTTTAAAAATTGTCACATAAAAAAAATTGTGAGGCATTGATAATTCAAGGGATCCGGATCCAAACAGCAACGCGAAAAAGCCCAATACCGTCAGAAACACGTTCCCTACCTTGCCAATCCACTGAAGGTCAAAGCGCCTGTATACAGCCATTTCGGCAGCATTATAAAAGCTCCGGCCAATATGCCTTACCGTTCTCTGGTCGTCCAGATAAAGGAAATCCTGACCCGGATATTTGAACATTTCCTTTTTTACATCCTCGTCCTCATCCCTGGACTCGGCAAGCAGATCCACAAGACATTCTACCAAGGGCAAAAGAAAATCATCGGGCTGGACAGGCAGGAACTGATCGATTTCCTGAGAGGAATTCAACCTGGTCGTAATGCGCATTATCAAAATGTTCTCCTCATCATCCCTGTATCCAACGAGGTATCGAACCCCATGGTAGATGACCGTGAACATAATGTCGACTGTGTGACGGATGCCGTTGAAAACAACCTCCCTGCGCACCAGCCTGCGTTCCTCAATGCGCCGTTTGATACCCGACCTGATCTTCCTGGATGAAATATCCACCGTCTTGTCATCCTGCCTGCCCATTCGTTTGATTTCCTTTTTTATCCCAAAAGATTGTTACTCAGATTCCTTCCACCGCATTATTCCCGGCAACATAACCATAATACATGGCCATGGAGTGGGAAACCCCCTTCAGCGTGATCGGATACTCATGTGCGAAACGTCCGCCCTGCATATTTCCCGCTACATAAAGCCCCGGGATAATATTCCTGTCCTCATCAAAGGTATGGCAATCCTCATCGGATTCCAGACCGCCGCAGATGACCAGAAGCAGCGCGCACTCAAACTGATCCGCGTAATATGGGGCATTCTTGAGCTCGAACATACGGCTGGCCGGCTTTCCGAAATCATCGTCCGACTTTTTCTTTGCCAGCTCATTATAACGCTCTATGGACGCAAGGGCCGTCTTCTGCGCGTCCTTGTCATCCGGGTACATCTTTTCCACCAGTTCCTCCAGCGTATCCGCCTGGATGGCGCGCCCATCCTTTACGGCCGCTTCCAACTGATAAGGACTCTTATAATTCCTGTAGGTCCTGTTGTTCTTCGGCCCCTCATCCTCGCTCTTGTAATCCTCAAAATAGCAGGCTCCGCCATGCACCGCCGGCATATACGGAAGCTGCTCCGGCCAATTACTGTCAAAAATCTGCCAAGTCTTCCTCCCCTTCTGAAGCTCGATCTGGTTTTCGATCTGTTGCCCCGGCAAATCCTCATTCATGAAGCGCTTTCCGTTCATGTCGAGGTTCAGGAAACCGGCAATGCCCATGACGCCGACACCGGAAAGGTCGGCTCCACCGCCCATATGATGAATCATCGGGGCGTGGTCGTCCTGCACCCGGGCTCCTGCCCATACACCCATACGGATGCCGTCCCCAGTATTCGTCATGTTCCCTTCCACGTCCACGCTCGTGAAGAGGCATTTAATTCCGTTTTCAATGACGGCGGGGCAGAAATGCTTCACCATGGCCTCATTCTGGGAATAATCCCCGGTGGTAAGGATGACGCCCTTCTCCGCGTTTACCTTCAGATACTTTCCTGTCTTCGCGTTACGCATATAGGCGCCCACGCACCTGCCGTCTTCCATGATCAGCTTTTCCGCGAAATGCCCATACCGTTCCTCCACATTTCCGGTGGCCACAGCCGCCTCCATGTTTTTAGTGACCGTCACGCCCTGATTCGGGAGGAACTCCACGGAGGTAGGATAGCAGGGGAATTTCTCCTTTGTCCAGTCATAATGCTCCGGAAGCGGAAGGTAAAGGGGGATAATGAAGTTGTCCGCGTTTTCATCCGGAATATCGGAACGGGTCTCCTCAGCGTAATACAGGTCCTCATTCGGCTCCACCCACCAGTCAAAGACATCGCCAATGTTATTGGCCCACTTGGACATGATGACCCTCTTCACCTTGTAGCTGGACTCCATCATGTGGAAGTCGATCATCTCATCAATCTGTTCCTTCGTCCAGGTATCCCTCTTCCAGCGATGCTGCACCTTCCCGTTAATGACGGCATATTCGCCGGAACGGCACTGAGGCCCGTCCGCCTTGTCCACCGCCACGACCTTTGCGCCCTTTTCCGCTGCGGCTCTGGCAGCGGCTACGCCCGCGATTCCGCAGCCGATGACCAATATCTCAGTATCCAGCGTCTCTTCGACGTCGTCGTCCGAAATTTCCGGCTCTTTGCCCAGCCAGTCCTCAGCCTCGTCTTCCTTCTTCTCCTCATCGGCATCGGCATCCGCCTTCTTCTCACCCTTCGCCTGGGCTATGCAGTCCTCAAGGCACTTCTGCACCGCCTTTGTGGTAATGGTGGCTCCGGACACCCCGTCAATGTCGCTGCCCTGGGCCTCCAGGCACTGCTTAATGAGCGCTTCCTCAGCAGCCTGCCCGATATCCGGCGTTTCAGCAGACAGATCCAGCTTGATATCCGTAATGCTGCTTTCATCAAAGGTGGCCGTCATGACGATCTCGCCCATGCCCTTGGCCTTTGCGGTGTACGTGCCAGGCGTATAAATAGCCTTTTCAGCCGCCTCTGCCGTTTCCTTGGCAGCCTCAGTGGCTCCATAAGCAGACAGCACGGACATGGCGGACAGGCTGACCGCCCCGGCGCCAATCCCCTTCAAAAAATCTCTTCTCGAAATCTGTTTTTTCATAAGCAAGAGTCTCCTTCAATTTGAAAAGTTGCTTTATCTTTTGGGAAAAGGGAAAAATCAAACTTATCCGGCTTTTCCCTTACTGCACAATCCCGTATATTGTCTTCACTTTTATGGTGTCGCTCTTCATCCGCGTATTCACCTTTGTGGTGTCGTTCTTCGTCCATGTCTTCACTTTTACAGAGTCACGTTCCATCAGTGTCTTCACTTTTAGAGTGTCATGCTCCATCTGCGTCTTTGTTTTCCCCTATGACACTTTCATGGTCCGCGCTCCCCCCGTCCAGTCTATCCCTATCCTTATCCTCCTCATCCTCTTCGCTGCTCTCGCGTTTTCTGTAAAAGATTTTGGCAAGAAAGATGCTCAGCTCATACAAAAGGCACATGGGAATCGCGGTGATGATCTGGGACGCGATATCCGGCGGGGTAACGATGGCCGCGATAAAGAAAATCAGTACAATGACCACCTTCCTGCCCCTCTTCAGAATCTCGGAATTCAATATTCCAAGCATGGCCAGAATGACGGAAAGCAGGGGCAGTTCAAAAATACATCCGAAGATCAGAAAAACAGTAAGCAGGAAATTGACAAATTCCTGTATGCTGATGCTGGCCGTAACTGCCACTTCCCTGGTAAAAGAAATCAGGAAATACAGCATGAACGGAACGCTAATCTTATACGCAAAGGCGATGCCCACCAGAAAGCTCAAACTTCCGAAAAAAACAGCAAGCTGAAAGGCTCTCTGCTCCCTCTTGAGAAGCCCGGGAGCGCTAAAACAGTACAATTGGTAAAAAATGACCGGCAAATCGATGACCAGTGCCCCTAATAGCGCAATGGAAAAATAGACCATCAAAAGCTCTTGAGGCGCAATATAGACATAGCGGTAACCATAGCCGGTCCCCATGTCCGTAAACATGGTGACCAGTCTGCCGGCAAAACGAAGGCAGATGAGAAAAGCGACGATATAGACGGCAATGCATACGATCACCCTCTTACGGAGCTCTCCAAGATGCCCCGAAACCGACATTTCCGCCTCCGGCGCTTCCTTTTTCATTCCTCAACCGCCGTTCCGGCTTCCGCCTTTTCTGCCTTTTCCGCTTTGACTTCCTTCACATCATCCCCGAGCTCCTCATCATCCGAATTGATTCCATCCTTAAAGCTCTTGATGCTGCGTCCAAAAATCTTTGAAAGCCTGGGAATCTGCCTCGGTCCGAAAAGGATCAAAACAATAAAAAGGACAATCATCAGCTCCTGCACACCGATTTTCATATGCTACCACTCCTTTATTCATGACAGGACCCGCCCGTGAAAGCATTCCGTCCTAAACCGACACGGGCAGGTCATATAGACAAGGGAGATTCTATTCTCCCGCGCCTTTTGTGAACATAGGTAAAACCATGCATCAAGCATAGTTTATACCGTATTTGGCGCATCCCACAGGGATGCGTCTGAACAAAATATGCCTTCAGGCATATTTTGTTCAGATTTTTCCGCAGCATTCCTTGTGCTGCGGAAAAACCTACGTATCTGTTTATCCATAACGTCCGCGCTGCACTTGATTTGCTATTCAAACCTTATTTTCACCGGCGATACCATCCGCATTATCCTCTGAAGGTTTATCCTCAGCCTCTTCCATAGAAGCATTCACTGCCCCATCCTCAGAAGGATTTGCAGTCCCTTCTTTTGAATCGTTCACCGCCTCCTCCTGGGAGTTAGTCGCGGTCTCTTCTTTGGAAAGGTTCACTGCGCCTTCTTTCGAAAGGTTCGCTTCCCCTTCTTTGGAATCATTCAAAGTCTCTTCTTGAGAACCGCTCTCAGTCTCTGCTTTGGCGTCATTCACCGCCTCTTCACTGGAAGCATTCACTGCTTCCTCCGCGGCAGGCTTCGGCGCCTTGCCGATGTCATTCACGGACTTCTTGATGCCGTCAAGGTCGCCCTTTATCCCCTTTGACACATCCTCAAAGGGCTGCAATGCTTCCTTGAAAGGCTGCTGCGCCTCCTGCAACGGTGCCACGATATCTTTTTTCACGCCCTCGCTCAGGTCTGCCGTGGCTTTTCGGAAGCTCTTGAGAGCCTCCCCCAGAAGCTTCGCGTACTCCGGCAGCTTGTCCGGCCCGAGAACCACCAATGCGACAATCATCACCACGATTATTTCAGTGAAGCCTATTTTCATTCCATTGCTCCATTATAAGTACAACCGTATATATATATCCCGCGGCACCTCATTCGGACCGCATTTCTCCTTCATGTACTCAAGGCATTTTTCCTTCGAGAATCCCTCCTGTGCCGCAATATCCGCGTACAGCTCCATCTCGTTCGTTTCGGGAGTATATTTCATATACGGCTCCGCGCTCTTCACGCCATCATAGGACTGCATCACTTCCTTGACCCTGACCAGGTCGAAGAAACGGCGTCCCCTTGCTCCGTCCGTCATCAGCTCCTTTCCTGCCTTCTGCAGGAAGTCAACCGTTCCGTCCGGAAGTATCCTCGCCGTCCTCCCCGTGGCATAAAGCGTCCCCTGACCGAAAGGATTTTCAATGACCTCGCCCGTACGCATGGGCTGGTAATCCATCACGTAGAGCATCCCCCAGGCGCCAAACGGCTTTTTCCTGTATGAATCATCCAGGATATATACCTTGAGCATCCGTTCCGGGTCAATCTCCGGGAACAAGGTCCCCCCGGCTTCCTCATCCAGCTTCTTCCCGTTGACACGGAAATGCTTCGGAAATACCTCATCTGGCAAATGGAATTTCAGGCGGCGCACGGACAGCTCCTGCAGCATGGCCCGGACGACCTCCTCATAGCAGATCAGGAAGATGTCCAGGGACGCCCTGTCAAAACGGTTCTCCCAATAACGGAGCTCCGTGTAAAACCCCTCATTGTCATACATGATCTGCATATGGAACGGCAGCGAATCCAGTTGGACCCGCACCCTGTCCCCCTGCCTTTCGCCCGGCACGGGAACCATGAGGATGTCCCCCTGATACTGCAGGAAGAGATCCCCCATCCTGGACACAGGCGTGTAATTCTTCATGGTCTGCATGATCTGCGTCCCGGTCCTGGTAATCAGTTCGTGCACGCGCTCATGTGGGATCCTCTTGTACCTGCACAGATAGGTCTTGAAAAGGCAGCCCGCCAGTCTGGTCCAGCGTCCATCCGTCCGGCCGCTGTGGATGCTGTTGACAAAGATGTCGTCCTCGTCGCTGAACATCGCCGCGGTATAGTTGAACGCTGACAGGAACAGGGCATTTTCGGAGACATTGTACTTCTTGCAGAAATACAACAGCTCTTTCCGAACGATGCGGTCCAGCCTCTTCCGGATCGCGCCGTAAACAGGCTTCTCGCCGCTCTTCAGATCATGCCGCGTCAGGATCGTCCTGCTCATGCGGTAACCTTCCATCAGCTTGTCCTGAGCCGCGCAGTCCTTCGCCTTCACGCCGCCGTCTTCCTTCGCCTTCGCGTCGAGAATGTACTCATAAAAAGTATAATCTTCCTTCGCCACTTCCCCGCCATCGTAGAGCTTTGTCAGATCCTCCATCAGGATGTTCATGGTAATGCCATCGCCAATGAGATGGGCCACATCGAAGAACATATATTTGTAGGAATCCGTCTCGCCCAATGCCACATGAACCAGGTTGTCGTCCGCGCGATAACGGAAGGCCTTCATCATTTCCTGAAGCTTTGAAACCGCCTCTTCCTCCGTCCACTGATAAACAGGGATGTCAATCACTCTGCTGTCGTCCCGGAATACCGCGTAATATTTCTGTTCCGTTGGCTTGATAATGGCCTTCAGGATTGGATGCGCGTCAAAGAGCTTTCCGAAGGCGGATTTCAGCCTGTCCAGATCCACGCCCTTGTCCAGACGGTAAATGAAAGGCAGGTTCCCTGTCGTATTCCCGGCGATGACATAGGCAAAATACATCATCATGGAAGTGAGCGGGTAGGCCGGACGGACGGAATAGTCGGTCTTCTCCTCCTTCTGCTTCGCTAGGATCAGTTCTTCCAGCCGGAGGATGGTATTGTATTCCATCAGCTCCGTCAGGGTGACGTCCGCGCCGATCTGATCCTTCAGCTCCTGTATAAGGAGCACGCTTCCCAGAGAGTCCAGGCCGTTCTGATAAAGATTGCTGTCCACGCTGATGGTCTTTTCCGCAAGGACGGCCAGGGCCACATCGTATATCTTCTTCTGAAGTTCCGTTTCCGGAGCGATGAAGCTGCTCTCCTCCTTCTTCTTCTCATCCTTCTTATCAAAATAGAGCTTCCTGATGATCTTCTTGGAGGAGGTCTTTTCAAAGGGCTGCTTTCTCAGGGTGCAGCCGGAGATCCTCGCGTAGGTGGGCAGCTCCTCATTCCTCTTCGCGATAATCTCGTTCACCGCGGCCTCAATGTCCTCAATGCCGTTCACCTGGGCGTATTCGAAATTCGGGTAAACCTCGCAGGCAATCCTGTCCCCCTCCCCGAAGGCGATGATGTCCTGGATAAGGCGGTCGCCGTCAAATTTGTTCTCAATCATCTCGGGGGAAACATTTTCCCCATTGGAGAGGATGATCAGGTTCTTCTTCCGTCCCGAAAGATACAGGAAGCCGTCCTCATCCATATAGCCCAGATCCCCGGTGCATAGCCAGCCGTCCTCCGTGAGCGCTTCCGCCGTAAGCTCCGGGTCATTGATATATCCCATCATGACGGAGGGGCTTTTGACCTGAATCTCGCCATCCACGAAACGAATCTGCACTCCGCGAACCGGACGCCCCACGGACGCGACTTTGGCCATGTTCCCGTAATCCGGGGAGGAAATCTTTGGAGAGCATTCCGACATGCCATAGCCCTGCCCCGTGACCACGCCGAGATCCGCAAGACCCCTGGTCAAGGTTTCGGAAAGATAGCCGCCCCCGCTTACGATCTTGCGCAGGCGGGATCCCATGATCTGCGCTTTCAGGTTTTCCAGATTCCGTTCTGGATGCTTCCTGGCCTCTATGGCTACCCGGTTCAGCAGCATTTTCGCCATCATCGGCACGATCCGCATCATCGTCGGCTGGAAGAGGTCGATATAATAGAGGAATTTTGAAATATCATCACAAAGACACAGCGTGCTACCATAACGGAGTACAAGCAGCAAATCCCCGCTTATGCAGAAGACATGATGAATCGGCAGAACCCCGAGGCAGGTCTCCTGTCCATCGTCCGAACTGAATAGATTGTCAAGCATATTGGAATGGGAAAGCATGACGCCTTTACCATGCCCCGTGGTGCCCGACGTGAAAATGACAAAGGCGCAGTCCTCAGGCCTCGCCTCTTCCGGAAGGTTCCTCACCCTGTATTCCCTGTGAATCTGGGCGGCGGAAAAATGATGCTTCCTCTGCTGCAGGCAGATAATGCTTTTGATGCCGCTTACATGCTCCTCAAGGTATTCCGCATCCGATAGGTATTCATAATCAAAAAATAGAATGTCAACTTCTGCTTTCTCCAGGTTTTCCGTGAGCCGCTCCTTGTCCAACTGGGAATCCATCGGAATCGCGATGCTCCCCGCATTGGCCACGCCCATCAGCACTGTCAGGTATTCATAGCTGCATTTTCCGAGGATGGCGACATGATGCTTTTTGCCGGCCTCCTTGTTTTCCTGAGCCATCCAATTCGTCACAGCCCTCGTATCCATGGCAAAGGTGCGGTATCCCTTTTCATAGATAATGCCATCCTTCTCGTATCTGACAAAGACCTGATTTTCAAACTCCTGTGCAGCCTGCTCAAGTAAATCCCGCAGGGTATGCGTATTTTCTTTTGTTATCATTCAATACTCCTTTTTGAAACCATTCTGCAGCTGAGCTAACTAAAACAGGCAGATGCACCTCCGCATCTACAGGTGTCCTCCCAACTTCTCTAAATATTATATAAGAAACAATGCATTCTGACAACAACAAACGAAGGGATTACATCAAGCATAGTTAATCCCGTATTTGGCATTTACGCAAGCGCAAGGCGCAACTGAGTAGTTATGCGGAATTTCCCTTTCCTGAAAAAAAGTGTATAATATATAAAACTCGCTCAAAAAGAAAACGCGCTTAAAATTATTGACGCAAGCGAATTTTGCAAAAATACCGCCTTTGGCAGTCAAAATCCGGCGCTGCTTCTAAAGAAAGAAAAGGAATGTTAAAAATATGGAAAAATTAAAGATTCTGGTAGTGGATGACGAAGAAAGGATGCGGAGATTGATTTCCGACTCCCTCAAGGCCCGGGATTTCCTGGTATGTGAGGCGGCGGATGGGGAACAGGCCATCGATGTCTTTTTCTCTTCAAAGGACATCTCGCTTGTCATATTGGACGTCATGATGCCCAAGGTCGATGGCTGGAACGTTCTGAAATCCATTCGGGAACATTCAAGGGTACCCGTCATCATGCTGACGGCGCGTTCCGAGGAAACGGACGAGCTACGGGGCTTTGAATACGGGGCGGACGAATACATCTCCAAGCCGTTCTCCCCGAAAATCCTGGTGGCGCGGGTAGAGGCCATTCTGCGAAGAAGCGGGATGAACCAGGACGAGGTGCTTCATGTCGGCGGCATTGATATAGACAAATCCGCCCACAGCGTGTCCGTCAATGGAGAAAACATCGTCCTGAGCTTCAAGGAGTACGAGCTTCTCCTGTTTTTTGTTGAAAACAAAGGCATAGCCCTTTCCAGGGAAAAGATCCTGAACAATGTCTGGAACTATGATTACTTCGGCGATGCCAGGACCATCGACACGCATGTGAAAAAACTTCGGGCAAAGCTTGGAGACAAGGGCGGCTATATCAAAACCGTCTGGGCCATGGGCTATAAGTTCGACCCGGACTCCTGACCTTTCCTCCGAAAGCGCCCTGCATTCCTCTGCATCACGCCATGGGCTATAAATTCGAACCGGACTCCTGACTCCCCGCCAGATTCGCCAACAGGATTCCCGGCTCCCTTCATATGCCCGGCGATCCTTCCTGCCCTCCTAAAATACCCAAAGCCTCGCTGACTTTTCGGAAACACAGGTGTGATTATGCTAATTAAATTAAAGCAGTCCATACAATGGAAATTTACATGTATTTTTGCCGTGCTCGTCCTTTTCATCCTTCTTGCCATCCTGCTGGCCAACACCTTCCTTTTGGAACGTTTCTATGCCTCGGAGAAAATCAAAATATTGGAAAATGCCTACACTGAGCTTGACGAAATGATCGTTAACTCGGAGAAGGACGGGCGAGAAGCCTTTTCCCTCTTCCCGAAAAATTATGATTCCCTCTTTCCGGAAACGGATACGGAAGCCACCCGGTATATCCGCACCCTTTCGGAGACCTATAATGTCAGCGTCGTCATCCTGGACACTTCCACAGATATAAGCTTCAGCTCCTCCGTGGACTCACAGCGCCAGGAAAGAAAGCTTGCGGAATATATTTTTGGAAACCGCAGCAATTCGACAGGCAAAATCGTGGAAAGCTTTGATAATTATTTCGTGGAACATAACGAGGATCGAAGTGGGAACGATTATCTGGAGAGCTGGGGATATTTCAGCGACAACAAGACAGCCTTCATCATGAGCATGTCCATTGCCAGCGTGCGGGAGGCGACGGGCTTTTTTAACCGTTTTCTGCTCACGGTCGGAATGATTGCCATGGCCGTTGGATCCGTCATCATCTGTTTCGCGAGCCGCGCCATCACAAGCCCGATCCAGCAGTTGGCCAGACTTTCCGAAAAAATGTCCGAACTCGATTTCTCTGCCCGGTACGAGGGGGATTCTGAGGATGAACTTGGCATTCTGGGAAAATCAATGAACATACTCTCCGAACGGCTGGAAAGCTCCATCGCCAGTCTGAAGACGGCCAATAACGAGCTCCAGTTGGATATTGAAAACAAGACAGAGGTGGATCGGAGAAGGCAGGAATTCGTGGCAAATGTCTCCCACGAATTAAAGACGCCCATCGCGCTGATTCAGGGCTACGCCGAAGGCCTGCAGGATGGCCTTGCCGAAGACAAAGAAAGCCGGGATTATTATTGCGGCGTAATCGTGGATGAGGCCTCCAAGATGAACCGGATGGTCAGGGAACTGATGAATGTCTCCGCCATCGAACAGGGAAAGGACATCCCTGATTTCAGCCTATTCAACCTGTCCAGGGTCGTCCAGGAGGTAGTGTCGAATTCGGACATCCTGATCCGGCAGCAGAACGCGAAGGTGGAACTTGACATCCCGGAAAACCTGGATGTGTGGGCCGATGAATTCAAAATCGAGGAGGTAATCACCAATTATCTGAATAACGCCCTCCACCACCTGGAGGAGCCCTGGCAAATCAGCATTTACACAGGGCTGCCGCCTCAGGGGGGAGGACGGAGCACAGGTCATTTTCCCGGCTTCTCCTCCTATGTCTCCGCAAAAAGAAGCCCCGGGCAGGGAGCATCCATGCCCTCCGAAGCTTCTTCTTTAATTGGAAAAAACGGAATAATTGCCCTCCATGTCATGAATACCGGAAAACATATCCCCGAAGAGGAACTTCCGAAAATCTGGGAGAAGTTCTACAAGTCAGACAAAGCCCGTACCCGTTCCTATGGCGGTTCCGGCCTTGGGCTAAGCATCGTGAAGGCAATCGCGAACGCGCATCACCAAAGCTGCGGTGTCAGAAACACCCGGACCGGCGTGGATTTCTGGTTCACCCTGGAATACCGGCTCGATGGATCTGCCCGAAGGCCGTAAAATCTACCCGGCTCGATGGATCTGCCCGAAGGCCGTAAAATCTACCCTCTTTGATGAAGATCGCGATCGCTGCGGCTGTGGCGATAATACAACTTAATACAACTATTCCAAAGCAGGGAATCGCCCTGCTTTGATGAAAACGATATCTCCGCGACCGCAGCGATGAATGCGGCTTTTCGAAAGCAGGGAATCGCCCTGCTATAATAAAAAACGCAATCACTGCGGCCGCAGCGATGTATATAACTATTCAGAATCCGTGGAATCGCCCTCCTCCGACGCCCCTTCACTTTCCATCTGCCAATAGCTCTCGCTGTCCCAATACTCACCCTCATCATCCGGGCCAAGCCAACTGAATACCTCATTCCCTTCATAGTCATAGATGACATATTTGCCGGTATCATAATTCATGGCCACCAGGAAATTTTCATCCACAAAACGAATCCTGTAGTCAGACGGGCCGCACGTGAAGACAATATTCCCATCCCTGTCAACCACATACTGATTCATATTTTTGAAATATATTCCATCCTCGGGCTCAGAATAATAATTATAGAAGTTCAGGATCTGCCAGTTCCAGGGAACGTCATCTTCTCCCGCCCCGTCGGACATATACGGGTATAACATGACGTCGGTCGCCCCCGGAAACCTTTTTCCGTCTTTTTCCAGGTAGCTTTCGTCCTCTTCCCCATCGTCTCCATATTTCATAATCAGATCAAGACCATTCCCCAGATAGAAGATGGAAGTAGACGTGTCTTCATCATATTCCGAGTCAATCGAAGTACTCCAGGATGTACGTGCCAGTATCCGGTTGAATCCATCCTTTTCGTCATACAGGATGGTCCTCAGATAGACCCCGTCCTGGCTGTAAACATCGACAAAAGGATCCGTGTACTCCCCATCCTCATTTTTCTCATCCGACCACTTCATCATGTAATAAATGGCATGCACTCCGTCTGTGGATTCCGTATAGCAAAAATCATAGTCCGGCTCGACAGCCCAGTCCTGTTTGTCCGCGTCATACAGACCCAGAGGCATGAATTCAGGATAATTATCATCGTCATCAGCGTCCCCGTCTGCATACTCATCGCTATCAGAGTCTCCTCCGTCACCATGCTCATTGTCTTTATCATCATCCGTTTTCGGCTGTCCCGCATAGATCGGCCTGGCCGCGGGGAATACGCTTCCACGTATCCTTTCAAAGGAATGTCCGCCGCGCAGCCTGATATCCGTGATGACGGACTCCACCTGGAAATCCCTTCCCAGAATAACTACGCCGGTATTGCCGTCAAAGAGTTCGGCGTTTACAACGAGCCTGTGTTCATTCCCTTTGATCCGGCCAGAGCTAAGCTCCATCTCCTTTTCCAGCTCCCGCGGAAGAGTCCTTGTCCCCTTTTCAATGCTTACATAACCCATTTCCTCCACGAGGGACTGCCCGTCCTCCGTTGTGAGCCAGTCAAAAAGCCGGTGTGCTGCCGACTCCGGATCCTCGTCTTTCCGAATGGCGGCATAAAAAGGATTTACATATCCATAGGAGCCGTCCCGAATCGACTCGTTCGATGGAAGGATCCCATCCACAGCCATGAAACGAAGGTTTGGCCGTTTATACATATTTTTCGCGTAATAATAAACGGAATATCCCAGCGCGTTTTTTGTATTGGCATATCCGGCCACCCCGTCAATCAGCTCCCCCATCTCGGAAGGCCTGAATTCAGCCGGGGCTGCCGTCATTTCAATGCCCTGCATCATCAGCTTCTCCATCAGTGTCTGGGATCCCGAATTCTGTTCCCTCTGGAAAGCGATGATATCAGCATCCTCTCCCCCCAGCTCATTCCAGTTCCTGACACTGCCGGCATATATTTCCTGGATCTGCTCCGTTGTCAAAGATTCCACCGGGTTTCCCGCATTGCAGATAAATATTAACGCATCCAGACCAATCGGCTTCATCTCAATATCCTTGTACCTTACATCGGCCTTCGCGTTCGGACCCGGCTCGTAGGCAATGACCAGATCCGCCTCCCCTTCCATCAGCCGCAGATAGGCGTTGTTTGTCTTTGTAAACTTCATGGCTTTTTCCGCATCGTCCTGGCTCTCCCCCGTGCACAGGCGGTAAAGCATCCAGCCGAGAGGGAGGGTGGCCGTAGAGCCGTCCGTCACAGGAAATTCATCTGATGGAATGTCCGGTGCCACGATATGGGGGGCTGTCTCCTGGGATTCACTGCTTCCGTCGGATTCGTCCCCTTCATCCTTCCGGCCAGATCCCTCCTCTTTTCCCCCTTCTTTTACACTTTCTTT
This sequence comes from uncultured Oribacterium sp., assembly GCA_946413525.1. Classification (GTDB taxonomy): domain Bacteria; phylum Bacillota; class Clostridia; order Lachnospirales; family Lachnospiraceae; genus Oribacterium. The sequence goes on along the minus strand of CAMKKZ010000006.1, from coordinate 94,922 downwards.
TTCAAGCTCTCTATTACCCTCTTTGACAGCTTCTTTCATTTCACCGGCAGATTCTGTGCCCTCTTCATCTGAGGATTCCGAATCTTCCGGCTCATCTATGCCTTTAATGGCTCTTTCAGCATCCCCCGTCTCAACCTCATTCCCTTGCTTTTCCGAGCCAACATCAGGCGATAATGTTTCAGAGACACCGGTCGTAGCTTCCGGAATCGTTTCCAACCCGGCACACCCGCCCAAAAGTGTCAAGAGCAGCGCAACGTACAAGCAAAGAGACGCGGCACGGCATGAAAGCCATGACAAATGCAGCCGGGAATCAATTCGTATTAAATGTTTTGAACAAAGTTTTCTCATATACCCTCCTATTCGAGTGCCTGGCTGATCACTCCTTTTTCCAGAAAAGAAGCAGTCACGTCAGCAAAACCCTTCTCCGGATTGGAACGCTTGCCTGATCACTCCGTTTTTCCGTAAAGGGACGCGGTCTCACGTCGGCAGGATCCGCCTCTGTCAAAGTGATTTTTAGCTACTAAATTGACGACTAACAGCTACGGTATCGCAAGCTATATGGCTCCCCCTGTCAGAAAATTCTGTCCTGATCAGATTTGAACACCACAATACAAAAAACGGGGCGGCCGTAACTGCCGCCCCGCTGCTTTGGTATAAGCAATCTCCCATTCAGGGTCTTCTTTGCTCAGGTCCCACTTATGAAAGGCAAGCCTTTCATAAGTCATTTGTGTCGCTGGCACGTCACAAAAGCAACGTCAATGCCTGCGACATCAAGTCAAACAATGAATTTCAAACTCAAGATTCAGTCTGCCCGACTCAGTCGCCCAAAGCTTTCTTGACCTGGGCAATAACCTTGGCGCCATTCATGGTTCCATAAGCCTGCATGTCAATATCCTGAATGATCTTGCCGGGGCAAGCCTGTTCAACCTGCTTCTTGCTGAAACGAACCTGCGGCCCAAGAAGAATGATGTCAGCATTCGCTCCCTTTTCCTTTGCGCTGGCCAAAGCGTATGCATTAATCTCGCACTCATAGCCCTCCTGCTTGGCGGCATCCCTCATCTTATTAACCAAAAGACTCGTGGACATGCCGGCTGCGCAGAACAATACAATATTCCTCATTTTTGTTCCTCCATAATTATCAAGCCATACTTAATAACATTACCGTTGGGAAAGCCCCCAAATACTTTTGCGGCTGCTCGAATGCTGTGCCGCTCCATGACGAAGCTCTTTTATTGCAGGTTTAACCATAGCCCAAGGAATGCCTTGGTTAAATCCTGAAACAACATATCTGAAGGCATATTTTTCAGGACGCATCCCTATAGGATGCTAAAAGCATGGTATAAACTATGCCTTCAAATAATCTGAATATTCGAGGCTCCTTACAGATTCCCCTCAAGGAACTTCTTCATCCCTTCGCATGCGGCATCTTCATCTTCGCCTTCTACTTCAACAGTAATAGTGTTTCCGGTCTTGATACCCATTCCCATGATTTTCATCAGCTTGGTGGCCTCTTCCTTCTTGCCGTTGAAAGAAATGGTGATTTTGCTCTTGTAGGTTTTGGCTTCCTTCACCAGAATGCCGGCCGGCCTTGCATGTACGCCCATCGGATCTTTAATGGTATACTCAAATGATTTCATGACAATGTCCTCCTTTTTTTATTTACTCTATAGTTTACTATTTAGCTTTCAAAATATCAATCATTTCTTTGCACAAATCAATGACTGTCATCGCATTCATCAGATGATCCTGGGAATGAACCACCAGGAGCGAAATATCCATCTTCTCCCCGTTGATTTCCGCCTGGATCATCTTTGTCTGGGATTCATGTGATTCCAGAATCGTGGAATCAGCTTCGCTCATCAGTTTTTCCGCTTCTTCAAAATTCCCTTCTTTCGCCGCACGCAGAGCCTCGATCGCGAAGCTTCTTGCGCTGCCGCTGTTTACGATGATATTCATTACCATCTCGTCGACATCCATGAACTACTCCTTTCCATCCTATTAATTCAATTTACCGTATCAGGCATCTAAACAGTCGCCGTATTTGGCGAATCCTGCAGGGAATATGCCTTGACCCGCTTGCGGGTCGAGGCCAGCGTCCCGGCGACTGAGGATTTTGACGCGCTTTTCCCTGGAGCGCGTCAAAACCCTGTAATTACGCAGCGCCGGATATCAGATTCCATATGAAATATGCCATATACGCAAGGACCATGAAAGTCCATACATATTTTTCTGATTCATAAAAATTGGATTCCTTGCTCCATATGCGGTACAGTCCATACGGAGGCAGGAAAATCACCGCCACGTATGTCCAGAGTCTCCACCTTGTAGCGATGCGCCGGAAAATTTCCATCTCCTTGTCCGATGTCATCATCGGATCCGGTCTGGATTTCACAAAATCCCTCCAGCGTTCCTTCCAACCGCGTTTTGGCTTCGAACCCGTAATCTCCCTGTCCTTCGGCCTGGACTGTGACTTGTATTTTACTTTTTTCTTTGCCATTATTCAACAATCCAGACGGCCGGATGCCAAAAAGGCAGCAATCCGGCCGCATACTAATCAGGTGTTTGTTATTATAAGTGTATACGTTTATTGATTTTGTTAACCCATGCGCGGGGTCCACGGCTGACGGCGTATAACAAGGGCGAAAGCCATGGGAATGCGCGGAACCATTTCCTTATGATGCACACGAAAACGCAAAGAAACTTTGCCGCTGCGCGGCGCATTTTCGGTGCCGGAAACGCTTGAATCAGCGTTTCCTTAAACAAAATGAATCATCCAAATTCAGAAGCTCATTCCTCAACCTTCTGGTTATTCGCCGCGATAACGAAAGGCACATAGACCAGGAAAGAAAGGAAAATGCAGATAGCCTGCGTAATGGCCGCTCCGATGCTGCCGCCGGAGGACAGGAATGCCATCAGGATTGGCGGCGTGGTCCACGGCGCGTTCACGACCATCCTCCCGCAGAATCCGATCTGTGTCATGATATACGCAAAGGTTCCGGAAACAGCCGGCGCGATCATGAACGGAATTCCAAGCAGCGGGTTCATAACGATCGGAAGACCGAAAACGAAGGGCTCATTGATGTTGAAAATCGCGCAGGGGATTTCCAGCTTCGCAATGGTCTTGTAATCATCCCTCTTCGAGAAGAAAAGTATGGCAAAGAGCAGGCCGCCCGTAATGCCCGCGCCGGTAATCGTGGAAAAGCAGGACATGAACGGCGTGTTGATGATATTCGGAATCGCGGAACCTGTTGCTCCGGCCATATATGCAGCTTCATTTTCCGCAAATGCCTGCAGGAATACGGCCTCGTAAATAGCCTTTGTGGCCTGGGTGCCGTGAATTCCGAAGAACCAAAGCAGCGTGGTGACCCAGATCAGGACAATATAGCCAACAGGCCCTGTCAGGATGCCCTTCAGCGGGGTCTGAATGAAGGTGACGATCGCGTCAAAGAGCTTCATTCCCGTAACCTTCTCGAAAAGGAGACCAAAGCCGGAAACGATCAGGATCGTCACTGCCGAAGGAAGCAGGATGGAGAAGGAACGCGCCACATTGGACGGCACGCTTTCCGGCATCTTGATCTCCAGCTTCCCGCTGTTGACCAGCCTGCAATAAATTTCGGTGGAAACCAAAGCGGAAATCATGCCCACGAAAAGCCCCTGCGCGTTGAGGAACTTGTTCTGCAGCACGTTGGAAACAGTGGCCGTCAGAACTTCGCCGCTGGCCTCATGGGTCACGGTAGCCGTCGCGGTAAAGGCGCAGAGAGAAATATAGCTGCCCAGCGCGACAAGCGGAAGAGCCTTGTCCGTGATATTGTATGTCTCGCCAAGCTCGATGGCGATCATGATCACCGCCCCGATAGCCAGGAAATTCATTGTGCCCCAGTTGGCGGAGTCGAACATCGGCTTCAGATTGCCAAGCCAGCTCATGCCGGGCGCGTTCGCGAGGCTGAAATAACCGGGCGTGGTATTGCACACGATGTTTGACATCAGTGTACAGAACGAGCCGACAATGATGATCGGCAGCAGGGTGGTGAACCCATTCTTGATTGCCGCAAAATGGCGCTCGTTTTGCATGACGCCGGCAACCTGCAGCAATGCGTTCATTAGTTTGTCTTTCATGTTCCTTCTTTGACCTCCTCTGGTAAAGTGCTTTCGGGGCCATAAAAGTTTGACAAACATCTGCGGTATCGCAATCTCTATGGCTCCTCAAAAAATGTTGCCGGCACCATCCAATACAGCGAGCGTAAACAATGCCGAATTTGCCAGTTTTCCACAAGAAAACTTTCCGAACACCATTTTACGCTACAATGCCGTCCGGATAATGCATTAACTTTACTTGTATTCTAGTATAATTGTCCTTCAAACTCAACGAATCGTATTTCCAAATAAAAATGGAAATTTATTTCCAGATTCCTTGCCGGCTACACAAGGCAGCACAATGCGCGAAAAAAAGTCTCTCTCAAACAGGAAAAAAACTGCATGGAGATAGCGCATACGTGCTGTTATAATGTTTACAGACAATACAATGCGGACAAAAAACTATGAAAAGCACTTTTTAGGAGGAAATTATGGAAAAGAAAAAATATTTCCCGGACGGCTTTCTCTGGGGCGGCGCCACGGCGGCAAACCAGGTGGAAGGCGGATGGAAAGAAGGAGGTAAGGGTCTCTCCGTATCCGATTGCGCCAGGGCGCATTTTGACACGGATGTCACCAATTACAAGGCGCACAACACGGTCACATCGAAAGATATCGAGGAGGCGCTGGCCACGGACGATGAGGTGTATTATCCGAAAAGACATGCGTCTGACTTCTACCATCATTACAAAGAAGACATACGTCTGTTTGCGGAAATGGGCTTCAAGGTATACCGGATGTCGATTGCCTGGTCCCGCATATTCCCAAACGCGGACGACCCGGAGCCAAATGAAGAAGGTCTGAAATTTTATGACGATGTGTTTGACGAGCTGAAAAAATATGGCATCGAACCTCTGGTCACGATGTCCCATTATGAGCCGCCCCTCAATATCCTTTTGAATTACCAGGGGTGGTACTCCAGGGAAGTCATCGGCTTTTTCACAAAATTTGTTGAAACCATCTGCGAACGATACAAGGACAAGGTCAAATACTGGCTGACCTTCAACGAAGTGGATTCCATGATCCGCCATCCTTATACCACCGGGGCACTGATAGAAGACCGTTTCCCGGGCAAGAATTTCGAAGAAGTCATCTTCCAGGCGATGCATCACCAGTTTGTGGCCTCCGCCCTCGCGACAAAGATCTGCCATGAGCTCATCCCCGGCTCGCTGGTCGGCTGCATGCTGACAAAGCTCACCTATTACCCTTATACCTGCAAGCCGGAGGATGTCCTGGAAGCCCAGCAGAAAATGCGCAGCACCTACTGCTACAGCGACACCCAGGTTTTTGGAGAATACCCCGCCTACCTGCTTTCGAGGTTCGAGAACAACGGCATCCATATCAAAAAGGAAATCGGGGATGACGAGATCATGAAGGCCTACCCCGTAGACTTCGTTTCCTTCTCCTACTACAATTCCTCCTGCGCCGCCAAGGATACATCGGGTCTTAATGTAAATGCCGGCAATACTATCGTCGCCGTTTCCAACCCCTACCTCAAGGCTTCCGACTGGGGCTGGCCCATCGATCCCACCGGACTGCGGATTTCCATGGTAGACCTGTATGACCGATACAGAAAACCCCTTTTCATCGTAGAAAACGGACTCGGGGCAAAGGATGTGGTCAAAGAGGACGGCACCATCGATGACCAGTACCGTATTGATTATTTTGCCGCTCATATGAAGGAAATCTCAAAGGCCATCTATGAGGACGGCGTGGAATGCCTGGGTTACACCTCCTGGGGCTGCATCGATATCGTTTCAGAATCTACAAAACAGATGTCAAAGCGCTATGGCTTCATCTATGTTGACTGCGATGACTATGGAAAAGGAAGCTACAAGCGCCTGAAAAAGAAATCCTTTGACTGGTATAAGCATGTCATCGAAACGAACGGAGCCTGCCTTTTCGAGGAATAGCTCCACCTGCCTTTTCGAGGAATAGCTCCACCTTCTTTTTCTAAATGATTGCCGGCAGTTTCAGGTCAATCTCGCCCAGAGCCAGAAGAAACTGCCGGAAATCCTTTTTCTTGATAAATTCCTGTACATTATGAAAGCTTCTGAAAAAGGAAACCGTGGCCCGGTAAAATCTCTGAAGCTCCACCTCCGACTGCTTCCTGTCCGCAATACAGACGAGAACGACGACCTGTACAGGGAAGCCGCTCCATTCAATCGCTTCATCCAATATTCCCACCACAGCGAAGGTCTGCTGTCCGCAAGCCATGTTTGCCCTTGGAAAAGCCACCTGGCTGCCAAAAGATGTTCTGGCCGTCCTTTCCCTTTCAAGCACTGCTCTTTCCCAGTCTTCCGGAAGCTTCCTCAAATTCATCGCGTGACCGCACATGAGCCTGAGAACCTCTTCCTTTGTCCCGGCCGAAATGTGCGGCAGGAACATCTCTGCCGGATAATACATTTCCACAGGGAACCATAAATCCCCGCTCAGAAACTCCTTGACGCCCGCGATATCATTTTCATCCGGAAAATAAGGAAGCTCATAGATCGGCATCGGCACGGAGACCGGAAGCGGCGTCGTCGTAAAAACACAGTCATATTCCCGGAAATCGACCTTCAGAAGACGGCTCATATCGCAAGCGTCAATCCTGCTGATGTATTCACCAAAAAGACTCCTGCACTTATAGATGAGGAACTGCTCGCTGCCCCGACCCGAAGCGCAGACCAGCAGCACCCGTTTCCGCATCTTGTCCATTACAGCTCTCTCCGTAGCAAGCGCGAAGGAAAAAGCAATATAACCGATTTCATCCTCGGAAAGCAGCACACCGTAATGCTCGTTCAGAGCCGTTGACGCGCTGCCTGCCATCGCGAAGGACAGCGGATACTTATCCTTCATCTCGCGAATAAGGGGGTTCTTCATGCTCATGAAATTCCGGATACGGGCGGACAAAGGCCCAAGATGCCTGCGAAGCATCATGACAAGCTCCTGATTCTGTCGGAAATCAATCCTGAACGCCGAATAAACCTTTTCGAGCATCCGCCTGATAAGGCTTTCTATCTCTTCCTCTTTGCCTTCCGCTTTTCCCGTATGTTCCGTCCATTCCGAGTCCTCCGTCCTTTCCTTCCACTCCGCCCGTTCCGAGTCCTCCGTCCTTTCCATCCACGCTGCCCGTTCCGAGTCCTCCGCCCTTTCCGTCCCCGTCGTCCGTTCCGAGTTCTCCGCCCTTTCCGTCCCCGTCGTCCGTTCCGAGTTCTCCGCCCTTTCCGTTCCTGCTCTCCGTTCCGCCCCCTCTGATCCTTCTGCCCCTGCCGTCCGTTCCGCCCCCTCTGATCCTTCTGCCCCTGCCGTCCGTTCCGCCCCCTCTGATCCTTCTGCCCCTGCCGTCCGTTCCACCTCCTCTGCCCATGCCGCCCTTTCCATCCCCGTTTTTTCTCTTACCCCCTGAAGGCCCTCATTATCCCGTACTCGACTTTGCCTCATTCCGTCCGGGGTCTCTTGAGCAAGACGCTTGCCCGATAAATGCGCGGCTATATACAGAATCTCGCTTTCCGGGAAAGGAAATCCAAAATGTTTCTCCATCTCATCCGCAATTTTCCGTGCCAGAAAATACTCCCCATCCCGTCTGAACATTTCCGCCTTTTCCTCATGAAACGGCACTCGATTGCCCTCCCGAAGACGCTGAACGGAAATGTAAAGATGAAGGACAAGGCTGCGATAAGGCACCACTGAAATGGGAAAATCTTCTTCTGACAGGACCTCGCACAGGCAACGGTCAATAATCTCTGTATCCCTGTCCTCCACCTGGTTAAATCCGTCCAGATATGCGGATATGCAGAGCCGGATGTCAAATTCATCCCCTTCAATCCGTATCCCGTAATTCGGTTTCCGTCTTATACGAAGTTTATACCTCGAAAGAAAACACTCCGCCTTCTTCAAATCCGAGGTAAGTGTACGCGTGGATATAAAAAGAGTCTCCCCCAGCTCCTTCAGCTTAATATAGCGCCCCCCACGCAGCAGGATGCCCAGTATATAACGTACTCTCTCTTCGGACGTGGACGGGAGCTCAGTCCATGCGTACGGAATCTGCCTTTGTTTTGACCTGTAATCCGAATAGGCCGCGTCATTCACTATTCTAAGAAAATATCCCAAGCCATATTTGGACTCAACCTGCACACCGCAGGAGGAAAGCGTTTCGGATGATGCCTTGATCATACTGCGCACGGTTTTTGTACTGCACTTGACGCGGTCGGCAAGAAATCCGGCGGAATGATATTCCCCATCGGAAAGTATTTCCACAATCTGCTGCATTCTCCTGCTCATTCCCATAATCGAACCATTTCCTTCTCTATTTAAACGTTTTTTGGGGCCATTTTATTTCCTGACAAACGTCAGCGATATCATAAGCTGCATGACTCCCCTATCAGAGCGGGTTTTACCACTATGATTTCCGACCTTCTGATGCGGCATCGCGCCAACACGGATCCCCTGTCAGACTGAATTTTCGTCACTCTGATTCAATAACATGCCGATGCGTCATCGCGTCAGCAAGGCTCCCTGACACGGGCTTCTTTCGTTTATAACTCAAATCACAGTTTGTGTCGAGTTGAAATCGAATGATTAAGCCAAAAAAACCGCAAACCGCCTAAATACACGGTTTGCGGGGTTTTGTTATAATACTGACCGAAGCATCATTGTGAATTTTATAAATTTTAAGGAAACTCTGATTTAAGCGTTTCCGTCGCCGGAAATGTGCCGCGCAGCGGCAAAATTCCTTTGGATTTTCGTGTGCGTCATCAGGAAATGCTGATTAATCAGCATTTCCTTAACCGTTCCGAGTTTTCGAGTTTTGATATAGCGAATCGTCTATCGCGCAGAACATCTCAGCCATATAAGCGTTCTGTTTGTTATCATTAACGCATTCATCCCTGCTCCGCGCCGCCTCTCTTTGCGGAAACATCCAGTGACAAGGTCTGGGAAAGCACCTCGTCCACCGTCTCCACCGGGATAATGGTCAGCTTGTCCCGCACCTCGGCCGCCACATCCCTGAGATCGTCCTCATTATCCTTCGGGATAAAGACCCTGGTCACCCCGGCTCTCTGGGCGGCCATCAACTTCTCCGGAAGCCCCCCAATCGGGTTCACCGTGCCCTCCAGGGAAACCTCCCCCGTCATGCCGATGCGCGGCGTAACGGAATGACCGGTCACAAGAGACGCGATCGCCGTCGTCATGGTGATGCCGGCAGAAGGGCCGTCCTTTGGCGTTGCTCCGTCCGGGACATGGATGTGGATGTCATTTTCCTTGAAAACGTCCGCCTTGTCCGGAAACATGGATTTCACCAGGCTGACGGCAATCTGCGCCGACTCCTTCATCACGTCCCCGAGCTGCCCGGTGATCGTAATCTTTCCCTCTCCCTTCGTGAGCAGCGTCTCGATATAAAGTATCTCACCGCCGACCTGCGTCCATGCCAGCCCCGTCACAACGCCGGGTCTCGCGCCATCCTTGACTTCTCTGTGGGGGAGCGGGGACATGTCGAGGAACTCCCGCAGGTCTGCCTTGCCCACCTCGATGTGGTTCCCCTCTCCGCGTACGGATTTGACCGCCGCGATCCTGCATAATGTATCCAGCCTCTTTTTCAGCCCCCTGACCCCGCCTTCTTTCGTATAATCCGAAATGATGGTCTCCATCGCCTCATCGGTCACCGTCACGGCTTCTTCGGAAAGCCCCACCGACTGAAGGGCTTTCTTCATCAGATGCCTCTTCCCGATCTCAAACTTCTCCGTCGGGGTATAACCCTGGAAGCGAATGACCTCCATACGGTTCAAAAGCGGCCCCGGAATCGTCTCTTCCGTATTGGCGGTGCAGATGAAAAGCACATCGGAAAGGTCATACGGGACATTCATATAATGATCGGTAAAGGTATTATTCTGCTCGGGATCAAGCACCTCCAAAAGAGCGGACGCGGGATCCCCGTTGTAGGATTTCGAGAGCTTGTCCACCTCATCCAGAACCATGACCGGATTGGAAACGCCGGACTTCTGAATCCCGTCCATAATCCTGCCCGGCATGGCGCCGATATATGTCCTCCTGTGCCCCCGTATATCCGCCTCGTCACGAACTCCTCCAAGGCTCACCCGCACATATTCCCTGCCCAAAGCCTTCGCGATCGAACGGCCGATACTGGTCTTGCCCGTCCCGGGCGCGCCGACGAAAAGGATGATAGAGCCGGATTGCTGCTTTTTCAGGTTCATGACCGCAATCTGCTGGATAATGCGTTCCTTAACCTTCTTCAGCCCAAAATGATCCTCATTCAGAATCTTCTCAGCCTCGTCCAGATTGATTTCCTTCGGCTCCTCCTTCTTCCAGGAAAGCCCCGTGATGAAATCCAGGTAGTCATAAAGCATGCCGGCCTCCTGGCCATGGTTCCCTTCCTGCTTCAGGCGGTTCAGGATTTTGTCCGCCTCCTTCCGGGCCGTTTCATTCATGCCGGAATCCTGAATTTTCAGCTCCAGCTTTCTCAAATCCGAAACCTGCTCCGGATGCATTTCGTCCAGCTCCTTCTGCAGGTAATCAATCTGCTTCTGCAGTGCCTGTTCCCTGTACAGCTTCTGATAATCCTGCTGCTGCTGGGAACGGGCATCCGTAGTCACCTTTGTGACTTCCACATATTCATAAATGATCTTTTCCAACATCTTGAAGCGCACCGACATCCGCTCTTCCTTAAGCACCGCGTAACGCTCCGCGTTGGAAATATTCAGCCAGGGGGAAAGCACGGAGGCCACCTCCTGAATAGAACTATACTGATCAATCAAGGTCTGCAGGAAACCGCTGCCCCGGAAGCGGCTGGCCAGATTCTTCAGATTCTCCTTGATCTTCTGTAATTTAAGGTGCGCTTCTTCCTTGTCCAGATCATCTACATCATACAGATTCGAAATCCTGACGTCTATGCTTCCCTTTCCGTTAATGCTGATGTCTTCCGCCTGCACCCTGTTTCCGGTCCTGACAACCACATATCCTTCCGAATTGATTTCCGCAACCGTACCTTCTACGCCCACAGGATAAAAGCTGTCCGCCTGAATCTCCTTCCGCTCCATTTCGTCCTTTAATATAAGCAATACTACTGTGTCATCCTGCTGCACGTCAGAACCAGCAGAGGCACGGAAGACCTGCGTTTGAAAATACATATAGGAATGCGGCAGAACAAGAACATTATAAAGCGGTAATACTGTCATGACTCCCTCCTTTTCCTGCTTAGTTTCCGCGTTCTCCTGAATCGCCCCGTCTTTCTCCTGATCCGGAAAACTTCCCGGCGTCCAGGCTCTCCCATCATTTAGAGGATTTTTCTGAGCCACGGCCTTCTTCCCGTCCGAAAGACTTTCCGAAGCCTGGTTCTCCTCCCCATCCGAAAGCCTTAGCAGAGCCTGATCTTTCTTCTCATCCGGAAAAGCTGCCGAAGCCCCGGCCTCCTTCCCATCCGAAGGCCTTGCTGAAACCCCGTCTTCCTTTTCCTCCGAAAGCACCTTCGGAACTCCATCCTTCTTCCCATCCGGATAGCCTGCCGATCCCCTGTCCATGCTTCCAGTCCCGTCATCCTTCATCGGACTGCTCACACCATTCTTCCGTTGGATATCCCCCTCTCCGGATCCGCCATCCGATAAGAGAGCCTTTCTATTCCCGAAAGCATCCGCGGGAACATCTTTCCCATTATCGATCCCTGATGACTTTTCCGCGGTCAAAGAGGCCTCTTGCTTCCTTTTAATGAGCGATCGCAGAAACCTGCCTAATTTTTGTATTCTCTTCATAAATCCTTCCTATCAAACATTGTCCGCATTCAGGATTCAGCAATCAGTAAACAGAAATTAGAAATTAGGAGTCTTGAAAAACCAATTGCTTTGCGAATTACTAGGTCAAGCCCAAATTGACGATTAGCAATCACATCCGTTGAGTGCTAACAACAAGCAAATAATATCACCTTGCACAGTCCTTGTCAATTCTTTTTAAGAACAAAAATATCCGGCTGACTTTTTACATTATAACATGATTGTCAATCCAAAAAACAGGCTGCCGCTGTCTGAACACGCCAGACAGCGGCAGCCCCTTTCGCCCCTTGTATTAAAGTGATTTTCCGCCCGCTTCTATTGCCGGCAAAAGATATGTCGCCTCAATTCATGCAACACCCCTGGTTAAGAGGTTTTCAGGCCGCTTCTATTGCCGACAAACAGATTCAGCATAGCAATTAATACGGTGCCGGCAAACAGATTCGGTATCGTAATCAATACGGTCCCATTAATCCTGCTTCGTGACGCCGCCTTCCACAACGAGACTCTCCTCATAATCCATGCCATAGGTGTCTTGCAGGGTTGCTTCATAATCCTTATGGAAGAATTGCTCCTCCGCAAGACCTTTGATTTCTTCATTAATCCAGGCAAGGAGACTCTCATTCCCCTTGGAAACAGCCGGCGCAATCGTATCCTGGCTTCCAAGGGACGGGATGCCGACCGTATACCCGGGACTCTGGAGGGCATAGGCGATTACTTCCGTATTGTCATTGGCCCAGGCAACAGCGTTGCCGTTTTCCAGCGCATTTTTGGCATTGGCATAGGTATCATACTTCTGAAGCGTAATCTCCGGATTGTTCTCAATCAGATAGGTTTCCGCCGTGGTTCCGGATATCACGATCACCTCATCGCCCTCCTCAAGCTCGGAAAGATCCGTGATCACCCTGCTGTCCGGCGAAACCACGCCCAAAGCCACATTCATATAAGGCAGCGCGAAATCCACCTTCTCCGCCCTTTCCGCCGTCACCGTGAAATTCGCGAGGATAATGTCTACCTTCCCTGTTTCCAGATATTCCACACGGTTTGCCGCCTCTGTGGATACAAAATTCACCTCCACACCCAGGTCCTCTCCGATCCTCCTTGCGAAATATACATCATAGCCCTGGTACTCCCCGTTCTCATCCACATAGCCAAACGGATTCTTGTCAGAGAACACGCCGATATTGATGGTCCCGCTTTCCTTTATCTCGTCCAGCGTCCTGAATACGGTATCTCCCTGATCTGACCCGGATCCGCCCGCGGCCGAAGCCTCCCCGGCCTCCTGCTGCCCTTTGGACGCCCCTCCGCAGGCAGCCAGCGAAAGCAAAAGCATAAGGGCGACCACCCACACCGCAAACGTTTTCAATATATTAATAACTGATTTCTTCATCATGAAACCTCCTGTCTCTTTCTGGACTTTCTTTGGAATGAAAAGGTTTTCAGGAATTCCCTGGCCCTCTCCGTTTTTGGCTTGTCAAAAAACAATTCCGGCGTTCCCTCTTCGCAAATTCTTGCGTTATCCAAAAAAATCACCCTGTCGGCCACAGCCCTGGCAAACTGCATCTCATGTGTTACAATAAGCATCGTTTTGCCATCCTCGGCAAGCCCGAGGATCACATCAAGGACCTCCCTGACCATTTCCGGATCCAGTGCCGCCGTCACCTCGTCAAACAACAGGATATCGGGATGCATGCAGAGGGTCCGGACGATGGCCACCCTTTGCTTCTGTCCTCCGGAAAGCTGCCTCGGGAAGCTCTCCGCCTTGCTTTCCAGCCCCACGCGGGACAACATGGCCAGAGCCTCCTCTTTGACATCCTCCCGCGTCCTTTTCTGCACCTTCATCGGCGCCAGCAGAATATTTTCCAGGACATTGAGATGAGGGAAAAGCTCATAATTCTGAAACACCATGCCGATTTTCTGCCTGACCTTTGTCAGGTCTTTTCCTTTTTTAGGAACAGGAGTGCCACGCAGCAGGATTTCTCCTCCCTGAATGCCCTCCAGACCATTAATGCAGCGCAGCAAGGTGCTTTTCCCGCAGCCACTTGGGCCGACGATGACGATTACCTCGCCCTCCCCTACGGAAAAGCTGATATCCTCCAGAACCGTCAGCTCCCCAAAATTCTTTTTCAAATGCCTGATTGCCAAAACCTCTTCCGGCACCCGTTCACCTCCATCTTTTTTCCAGATACCCCGCAAGCAGGCTGATTGGCCAGCAAGCAGCAAAATACAAAAGAAACACAACAAGATAAACGCCAAAGGCGGCGTTTGGGCTGCTCATCCTGTTCGCCTCAATGATCTGCTGAGAGACCTTCAGGACCTCAACAACCCCGATCATTAACACAAGGCTCGTCGTCTTGATCATCCGCGTGATCAGATTTATGGCGAGGGGGATCAGCCTTCGCACTGTCTGGGGCAGGACAATGTAGCGGTATACCTGCCCGGAAGAAAGCCCCAGAGCCCAGGCACTCTCGTATTGATGCGCCGGGATGCTGTCAAGGGCTCCCCGTACCAGATCTCCCATTTCCGCCGTGCCCCAAAAAGAAAAAACAATCACGGCGGACAACTCCCCGGACAAGTTCCAGCCAAAGGCCCTCGTGCTTCCGAAATAGACAAGGAACAGGAGCACCATCTGGGGCATGATCCGCACGATTTCAAGGTAACATCGCGTGACCGCCCTGCTGATCGGGTTCTTCCATGCCATCAGTATGCCGACAATGATCCCCAGAAAAATGCTGATGGCAACGGAGATCATGCTGATCTGCATGGCCGTGCCAAGACCGCCCAAAAGCCTTGCCATGTTTTTGCCCTTCAGCAATACTTCAAACCCCAAATCCGGCATACCTGATCCTCCTTTCCAGCAAGGTCCCCGCCAGCGAGACCGGCAGCAAAATAAGAAGGTAAAACACCACCAAAAGGAACAGGCTCTCTACCGTCTGGTAATACAATCCGATCAGATCCTTCGCCGTAAACATCAGATCCATCAGGCTGATGGCCGAAAAGACGCTGGTTTCCTTCAGCAGGAAAATCACATTCGCCACAAAGGCCGGAAAACTGATGGAAACAGCCTGGGGCAGAAGGACATAAAAAAAAGTCTGCCATCGGTCAAGTCCCAGGCTGTAGGCGCTTTCCATCTGCGCCTTGTCCACAGCCTCGATTCCGCTTCGAAAGGCCTCCGCCATATAGCCGCCCCCCAGGAAGGCCAGCCCGGCCATGCCGCAGCTTGGAGCGTCCGTTTTGATGCCCAGCTTTGGCAGCCCATAATAAATAAAAAAAAGCTGGATCAGCAGCGGCGTATTCCTGCTCAGCTCAATATAACAAGCCGTAAGCTGCCGAAGCAGAGGAACGCGGTAATGCTGCACCAGGGCGCACATAAGACCGATCAGCACCGACAGCGCGACGCCGCACAGGCCGATCCGTACCGTAAGCCACGCTGCCTTCTGATACAGCGGAAGATATTTCATGATGAATTCCCAGTTCACGAAGCCTGCCTTTCTGCTTGCTTTTATCCGCAGTATTCCTTGCGCTGCGGATAAACCTATATTTCCTATAATCCACGGCAACCACCTGACGACTGAATCGCTTCGTAAATAACAAATTATCGCCTCGTTGCCGAAAACATGAGGGAAATGATAACCCATATCTCCTACCATGTCAATAGGTAATGCTGTTTATATCTCCTATAAGGAAAGGATATGATACGCCTATAGGCTCCTGTAGACCCGACGGTACATGGCGGTGTAAGCGGCCGTTCCGCCAATTATATTGGAAATGGGCTCCGCAAGGAACACCCCATAAACCCCCAGCCCACCAACGCGCGGGAGGATCAGTGTCAGCGGAACCACAATTATGACCTTTCGGAAAATCGAAAAGAAGATGGCATGCCTGGTATATTTCAAAGATACGAAAACACCCTGCGCGCAAAACTGCAGAACCATCCACAGAAAACCGGCAAAATACACCCGGCACGCCAGAACGCCCAGTTCAATCGTCTGCATGTCACTGGTGAAAATACGTATGAGATTTGATGGGAACAGGATGATGACCAGCCAGGCCAAAAGGGAATAGGCCCCGCTGCACAGCGTGGTAAAGACAATGGACTCCTTCACCCTTCCAAATTCCTTCGCACCATAATTAAAGCCATAGACCGGCTGCGAGGCATCGGAGACGCTCTTGCCGGGAAGCTGTATCGTCTCGCGGATCGAAGTCAGGATCGTCATGATGCCAATATACAGATCCCCTCCATATATGCTCAGCATGACGTTACAGGCTATCTGCACCAGCCCGTTCGTGCCCGACATGATGAAGCCGGAAAAGCCAAGCGTCACGATGTCATTAGCCACCCGCGGATTGAAGCGGAAAAATTCCCCCTGCAAGGGAATAATTGCCTTTTTCCCCAGAAGGAAGATCATTACCATGAGAAAAGTGGCAAATTGGGAAATGACGGTCGCAACGGCAGCGCCGTAAACCCCCATGCCAAAAGAAAAAATGAAGATCGGATCCAGAATAATGTTGAGTACCGCGCCCAGCACAGTGGCAAACATTCCATAACGCGGAAAGCCCTGCGAATGAATGAAGCCGATCAGCCCATGTCCCAGTACAAAAAAGAAAGTACCGCTCAGATAAATTGTCAGGTACTCTCTCGCGTAACGATAGGTTTCATCACTGGCCCCGAAGGCATACAGGATAGGCCTTTCAAAAAGATAACCGGCAATCAGCACCACGGCGGCCGTAACCGTCAGAAGCCAGGCGGTGGTCCCCAGAATCCTTTTTGCTTCCTTTTCCCTTCGTGCCCCCCTCGCGATGGAGCAGAGCGGGACACCTCCTTTCCCGAACCAGTCCGTAAACGCGGTAATGATCGTAATGACCGGAAAAGCCACGCCGACCCCGGTCAGGGCAAGTGTCCCCGCCCCCTGAATATGGCCCAGATAAATCCTGTCCACGATATTATACAGCACGGCCACAATATTCGCGAACATCAGAGGGACGGCCTGCGTCAATATGGTCTTTATTATGCTGCCCTTGGAAAAGTCATTTTTCACTGCCGCGCTTTCCTGCCCCGCATCCTTCAATTCACCATTCTTTTCAGAATCCCTGCTCATCATTTTTACCGTCCTGCCATTTGTCAAGCTGCCGTTCTTTCCAAAATCGGGCAGATGTGATGAAATCCCCCTGCCCGCTTCTGAATGAACACCAAAAACCCCAACGAGTATATCAAAATCAATGTCTTTTTGTCGATACCTAATCTGAACGCATAGCCATTATTCCAAAAAATTCCAAAAAACAGGTCATGAAAAGCCCTATGGCTTTTCATGACCTGTTTTTTGGTAGTTATTCCTCCACTTGATCGTAGATAATTCATTGCAAAAAGACTGCAAGCCGATCTAATTAATTGAAGTTTTCCGTTTGATCGCCTTGCCTTAGCCCTTGACCGCGCCGGACGTGAGTCCCCGTACAAACTGCCTCGACATGGTGACATACAGGCAGATCAAAGGAAGGGATGCAATGACCAGCCCGGCCAGTGTCGTTGTATAATCCACCTTGAGATCTCCCTTAAAGGTCATGAGACCGATGGGAATCGTCTGGAGTGCCTTGTTGTTCAGGAAAACATTCGCAAAGAGAAATTCATTCCAGACAAAGTTCAGGTTCACGATCGCGCAGGACGCGATTACCGGCGAAGAAATCGGCACTATGATCTTTGTAAAGATCTGAAAACTGTTATATCCGTCCACCACGGCCGCTTCTTCCAGTTCCTTCGGGATTGAAAGGAAATAAGCCCTCATCAGAAATACCGTAAACGGAATACGGAAGGCGATATAGGGAAGAATTACCGCTCCATACGTATCATAAATACGGAAAAATTTCAGTATCTTGAACAAAGGCACCAACGCCACCTGTTCCGACAAGGCCATTCCTCCCAATACGATGAAAAAAATAACATTAGCATATTTCGCCTGGAAACGGGTCAGACCATAGGCAAGCAATGAGGAAAGCGTGAGTATCCCCGCCAGGGAAATGGCGCTCACCAGAACAGAATTTCCGAAATACCTGTACAGCCCAAGGTTCCACGCCCTGACATAATTTCCAAATTGCGGAATCTCCGGAAAGGCAAGGGAGTCCATAAACATTTCCTTGTTCGTTTTCAGGGAATTGAGCATGATCCAAGCCAGGGGAGCAAGGATCACAAGACAGAAAAAGATACAGACTATATGCGTAAGTATCGTAAGCTGTTTTCTCTGATGCATTGCCATCCCCCTTTCCCTATTCCTGCCCCGAGCGTGTCACCCTGATCTGGATGATCGACAGCGTTACAGTGATCACAAAAATAAACACACCTGTCACGGCCGCCATCCCCAGATCGTCATGAAGGAACGCCTGCTGGTAAAGAAACAATCCAAGCACCTGGGAGCTGTTGCCGGGTCCGCCGGCCGTAGTGGAATACACTTCGGTATAAAGCTTGAAAGCTCCGATGATCGTGATGATCGTGCATACCAGAAGCTGTTCCTTCGCCTGGGGTATCATAATATGGATAGCCCTTTTTACAGGTCCGGCGCCGTCAATGGCCGCCGCTTCCACGTAATCCCTGGGGACATTCTGGAACGCGACCACCATAAGCAGCGTAATATAACCGGTAAACTGCCACTGGCTCATCGCGATAATGCAGTAGATCGCAAGCTTGGAATCCCCCAGCCAGCCTTTTCCGGGTATACCGAAAATTTTCAGAAGTCCATTCAGGAAGCCAACGCTGGGGTCATAAATATAAGTAAACATAAGACCCACCGCAGTCAGAGAAATCAGTGCCGGAATATAATAGAAATTACGATAGAAGGCGGAGGCACCCGGCTTCAGCAGCGTGCTTTCCAGCACCAGGGCCATGACCGTCCCAAAGCCCACCTGTACAATGAGCGATATTACCGCATACAGGATGTTGTTCCGCAGCATGATCGGAAGGACATCGCTGGAAAAAAAGCGCCGATAATTATCCAGCCCCACAAATCGGGCTCCCGCCGAATAGGAGGATAAGCGGAAGAAGCTATATCCAATATTGGTAATGACCGGAATATATACAAAACAAAGAACCATGATAAGTCCGGGAAGCATATATAGATATGGTGTGTGTTTTTTTGTCTTCAAGAAATCCTCCTTTCTTCATTTCCCTTAAGCTCCGGTGCCCGTCTCCCGGTCCATCGGCAGCCGGGACCGCTGCTCGTACCGATATCCTTTCGAACTGACAGCTCGAAAGACATGGCAAAGCAGTTGTCCCGCTTTTCTCCCTGACCGTTTCCACTCAGCCGGGCTGCGCAAAGGGCGTGGCGGGCAATCAGCCGGCTGTTCCCGTGCCTACCAGCGTCTGGGCCTCTTTTGCCTTAACCTGAATTCGCTGCATAACCTCTTCCGGCGTCGCGTCGCCGTTTGTCAGATCTGAAACCGCCGTAAGATATTCATCCGTTACAGTGGAATAAAGGGCATTGTCCAGCCATTCCGACATTGACGCAGCACTAATAATGGTATTATAACCATCAATCAGCCCCTGATCCGTAAGCCCTGCCGTCGTATCCTTTGCCGCGTTAAACCAGCCAATTTCCATGCACTGCTCTGTACCCACTTCCTTTCCTAGGAACCACTTCAAGAATTCCACGCATTCATCCGGGTATTTTGTCTTAGAAGAAATAACAAAGCCCTCCGGGGCGCCGGTCAGGATGTCCTGATTGCCTTCTGCTCCCTCAACCCTGGGGAAACTGAACATGCCGTAGTTAATATCCGGATTATCCATCGCAAGGTAGGGGATCTCCACCAGTTCAAGATAGCAGAAAGCCGACTGCCCCATCGCAAAGCTCGTCCTTGCCATATCCGGCAGCACCGCGTTCGGCGTGTCGCTCATATAAGGAAGAAGCTGCTGATAATATTCCAAAGCCTTGACATATCCCGGATCCGTGAATTCGCCGCTCGATGGATTGTAATCCTTCTCACGCACCTCATCGGAGACAAAGATCTGATTCAGTGTACCGATATAATGAGCGGACGGCCACTGCTGCTGGTTGCCGTAGGAAATCGGGGTAATGCCTGCTGCCTTCAATTTTTCGCAGGCCGCAATAAACTCATCCCAGGTTTCCGGAACCTCGATTTCATTTTCCTCCAGAATGTCGCGGTTATAGAACATGACCTTCGCGTCAAGACGGAAGGGGATGCCATAGATCATGCCATCATCATTTGTATAAATATCCATCTGTGTTTCGATCAGGGAATCCTTCCATTCCGGATCCGCCTCAAAGTAAGGATTCAGATCAAGGATCAGACCCTCACGGATGAAACGTTCCGTAAATTCGCCGGCCCAACTGAAAAAGATATCCGGCGTATCCTCTCCGCCGACAACGATCTTGACTTTCTCCTTGTACTCCTGGTTCTGAGCCGCGAAGATATCAAACTTAATATCCTGATGAGTCTCTTCGTACTCATGAAGCTTCTTTTCAATGAATGAGTTGTACGGCTCATCCGGGAAACGATGATAGAATTTAATGACTTTGACGTCTCCTGATTTCGCAGTATCGGCTGCCGCCGCGCTGCTCTCATTTCCGCCATCACCCTGCTGAGGCGCGCTTCCTCCGCAGGCCGCAAGAGATAGAATCATTGTTCCGGCCAGCAGGATCGCCGCCGCCTTCTTCATCAGATTTTTCATAATGCTCTCCTTTTCTCATTTTTTTCCAGCTTCGCAGCATGACACATTCACGCTTTACTTGATGCCGCAGGCATTAAGTCTCATTTGTGTCGCAGAGCGGTACAAATGAAACATAAAAGACTTGCCTTATGGATTCCAGACATCGAGTGTGCCTGGCAGGGTACTCTGGCAGATCCGCCCAGCTTTGAGGCTTTCATGACAAGCTGTCCTTCATCGCCCTGAGATCCGCCTCAGTTACGCCTATTTCCTTGCCAAAGCCGAAGGAGCCATCCCGGCGGCATTGCTGAGCAGCAAAAACAGCGGCTCTGTATAGTGAAAGACGTATCAGTGCGTCTCTGTACCCCTCCGCCGTGCGTATGCCCGTTTCCACTTCCCCGGATTCTTTGGAACAAACACGTTCCGATACTATTTCCGGGAAATCCGTCGCATCCCGTACGGCATCCAGATAATTCACAAGGAAGGATGTAATGAAGGAATCCCCTGCCCCCATCGTATCCCTGGCCTTCACCAGGCAGGGAACCTGTCTGTAAAGCTTCCCCTTGCAAAGAACCATCGCGCCCCTCGACCCTCTCGTGGCGATCACCATCTCCCTGCAGCCATACTGCATTATCCTTTCCATGGTCTCCAGAATCTCATCCTCAGGCATCCCTCCGCAGGAAATTTCCGCGCAGTCAATGTACCGGCAGCAGCGTTTCAGATACGCATCATCGTATGCATCCGAAAAATCCATGGATAAAAACGCGCCGGCCTCCTGCATTTTCGGAAGCTCCGGCTCCATGTAACTGTAAATGCTGGTATGCAGGAGATCAAAGCTTTCCATATAACGTATATCCACCCTGGAAAGCACCGGCGGCCTTGTCCTGGAAACCCTCGTTTCTCTGTTTCCTTTCAGAAACACCCGGTCGCCATCCCTGAGCTCCACACGTGCGATGCCGTTTTCCCCCTGTTCAAAACGACAATGTGAAATGTCCAGCCCCATCTCTCTCAGGATGGCATAAAGAAACTGCCCTGTCTCATCATCTCCGATCGTCCCAAGGTACGCGCTGTCACAACCCATAAATTTGCTGAATACCGCTACATTCAGCGCATTGCCCCCCGGATAAATCATTCCTGCCGGAAGATATTTGTCACAGACATTATCTCCTACACCCAATACTCTGATCATTTCCGCACTCCTTCAGGAAAAGATTCAAACTCTGGAAAGAATTCATTTGTACTTTTATTGTTATATCATAATGCAGACATATTTTCAATACAAAATTTCAAATAAAACACATAATTGTATTTAATTGTATCTATTCTGCTATGACAATGCTTTTGCAAGTCTGCTAACGGCCTTTCTCATGGACTCGGAAGGATCCATATAATACCGTCCATCCGTAATCTCCTGGGACAGATACCCCTGATAAGCATATTGATCCAGTTCAGAAAGATATCCCTCCATATCCAGTATGCCATGCCCCCAGGCCAGATGCCCCCGGGGAGAACCATCTATGAAATGGATATGCACAAGCCTCTCTCCCAGTGCCTCCAGATAATCCTTCGGCCGTTCCTCCGCAAGAGCCATCGGAATAGTGTCGATCATGCCCCCGATATTCGGATGGGAAAGCTCCCTCAGCATTCTCCGCAACGTGGAAAGATCGTAGACCAGATTGCTTTCATCCCTCCGAAGGACCTCCAGGGCAAGCGTGATCCGATAATGCGCCGCCATTTCTCCAAGCCGGTACAATCCGTCCTTTGCATAGTTCCAGGCATCCTCCAGATCACTGTCGTCAAAATAGCCCGTTCCGCTCGTTACCAGAACCATTCCGGCCCCAAGCTCCCCGGCAGCGCGTATACTGTCCTCAAAAAAACGGAGGCTGCGGCGGCGTTCCGTTTCGAAGGGAGCCGCCAGATTAATGGGATAAACACACTGCTCAGGTGTAAAGCAAATAAGCCGAAGCCCCCGTGTTTCAATCATCTTCCGAACGCCGCAAATATCCCTGTAGGTCATGTCCTCCATATGGAAGTGCGGCGCGGCCCCCCATAATTCTATGTTCTCTACCCCGTTTTCCACTGCATCGTCGAGAAAGCGGGAAAGGGGGAAATAACGATATTGTATATTCATGACCGCTATGTTTCTTTTCGTAATATTCTTCATATAAGCTTTACCCGTCAAAAATGATTCCCGGATCGAGCCCGGTGGTGAGACCACACCGCCTATCCGCGAGCCTCCGGTTGCCGCAAGGCGACTTCTTCCTTTCGGCGGCTCTGCGAATCGAGTAGGGAAGATGAAATCGCACCCTACTCGCCCGCGGGGCTGCGTCCGGCGTAAGCCGGAATATTTCCTTACACAGCCCATTCGATAATAAAAAAACAGGCCTGTTTTTCAACAGACCCGTTCCATGGCACATCACGCCCTACGAAACATTTTCGTTGGCATTCTGGTAAATTCTGTATTCAAATCGATCCGCGTTGATAACCTCCTTGCAGACATGCACAGGACGATTTTGCCCATCATAAACGATATCCCGGGAAAGCAGAAGCGCGTCGTTTTCCTTGATCCCCAGCCTCTGGGCCTCTTCCCGCGTCGCGTAGCAAACGCCTATTGTCTTAACGCCATGGGAAGGAAATATCCCGTGTTTCTCAAGAATATCGTAAAGGGATTTGCTCAGATCCTCCGCCAGAAGGAAAGCATACGTCCTGGCAAAATGATTCTCTTCCAGCAGGACAGGGACTTCGTTAAAGAAGCGGAGCCTTCGGATACGAATAATCCGGTCGTCTTCCTCGGAAAGCTCCAGATCGCGAATGTCCGACTCCCTGGCATGCACCAGATCCGCAGTGAGAAGCTCCGTTCCCGCCGTGCCGCCGGAAAGCTCGCACAGCCTGCTAAAGCTCATCGTCGTATTAAGCTGACCTCTTGTTATCTTCTTTTCACACACATACGTTCCAATCCGCTGTTTCCGGGCCAGTATGCCATCCTCTGTCAACAGTTCAAGCGCTCTGCGCATCGTAATGCGGCTGACACCATAATCTTTCCCGAGCTCAAGCTCTGTCGGAATGCGGCTGTTCGGTGGATATATCCCTTTATCAATCTTCCCTTTGATATCGTCAGCGATTTTCAAATACAGGGGTACTGTCGAATTTTCTTTTTTCAAAGACATTAAAAACCTTCCTTTGTTACCGGAGCCAATACAAAATTGTCTTATTATTGTAACATAAAGAAAGGTATTTGTAACCACTAAACACACTACAAATTCAGAAAATCAGATCCGGACTGATCAGTAATCAAGCCTGCGGTAATAGCGGCGGATCTGAAGGGGATGCCTCCTCTCGTGCTCAAGGTGAATATTCAGGCGCTGCATGGCGGACCGCATAACAATGGGGGAAAGCATTCCCCGGAACTCCTCGCTGATGCCATCAAGCCGGTATTTCTTCGTGTCAAAGACGGCCATTTTCGCGCTGATCGTCCTGACAAATCTTTCAACCCTCTCCATCTGCGGCCTCGTAACATCTTCTCCTTTAAGAAGCAATACCGGAATATCCCGCTCCACCACCTCCAGGGTCCCATGAAAGAAATTGGCGGCAGAAACGGGTCTGGTCCTCATCCACTGCATTTCTTCCATAATGCACATGCCGTAACAAACCGCCCAATCCTCCAGGTTTCCGGAGCCCACGAGGTATGTGATAGGCTCATCACAATACTTGAAAGCCCATTCACGCATCTCCTCATCCGCGTCTTTATAGATCTGTACCACATTGTCCGGCATAGCCTGGAGTTCGGATACAAATCTTTCGTACTGCGGAAATTCACCTTTCCTGTTCATAAAGCGCAGCGTAACGGCATACCAAAAATAATACTCACCGCCAACGGTATGGATCAGCCAGTCGCTCTTTTTTGCGAGCGGCGAATCTTCCTTCTCAACATAAGCTATGACCCTGGCGCCTTTTTCATGAACCAGATCCAGCGCCTCACAAACCTCCTTCGTGTCACCGGAAATCGAGGCGATCACCACAATGGAGTCCCTGTCAAAAAAGGGACATCCCTCATAAAGAAAATCCGCCGCATTCTCCACGTAAAGCGGAAGCCTTGACCCAAGCTGCTTTGCCACATGGAAAAGCTGGCTGGCATAAAGATACGTGCCGCCTATCCCCAAATAAATTATGGAAGAATAGCCCCTTTCACATACACTGTCCACGGCATTTTCCGCCTCCGGTATCAGCGCCACCCCGTTCGCATGCTCCCAATGGATCCTGTCTTCATCAAAATTCAGCATTTTTCCACCTCCTTTTATTTCAATCCGGCACTCAGACCCTCTTTTCTCTCTTAATTGTGACTTCTCTCTTGCTTTATATTTCTCTCTTTTTATTCCCATGCTGTATATTCGGACATCCCATCCGGAAATATCACTGAATGCTTAGCGTAATTCAAGTATGAAAAGCAAGCTTTTCATACTTCATTTGTGCCGCTGGTCAGGCACAAATGGGACTCAATGCCTGCAGCATCAAGTCAAAGCATGATCTGTCTGTCAGCTTATCTCAAGCCGTTTTTCGAAATTCCCGATCACCTGCTCCGGCATGATCACCTGTACAAAGGCTCCCGGATCCTCCTGCAGCAGAAGCCTCCTTAGCTGCCGCCATTCGAATTTGTTCGTCACGACCATGAAGACATACTCCTCGTCATGACTGTATTCCCCATAGCCCCTCCAGGTAGTCACTCCCCTGTTGATTTCCCTGTTAATAATTCCACCCAGTTCCTTTTTCCTGCTTACGACCATGGCCGAGACCCGGATATTCTGATAATGTGCCCGGTCCGTGACAAGCCCGCTGATCAGGGAATAGAGCAGGGAGTAGGCAGCAATATTCACATCATTACGCACTGCCGCAAAAAGGTATACTGCCGTATTAATTATGATTGACACCTTTCCAACGCTAAAATCCGGATACTTTTTCGCGGTATACATCCCGACAATATCCAGCCCTCCTCCCGAGCCTCCCGCCCGGAGGGTAAGGCCCACGCCAAAGCCGGAAAGCGCTCCTCCGACAGCCGCATTCAATGTGGCGTCCCTGAGGATCGGTTCGGGAAACGGCGGGATTAGAGAAAGCAGTATCGATTGTACCGTCACGCAGATCAGGGAATAATAAAGAAAATGCTTCCCGATGCTTCGAAACCCCAGGACGAACAGCGGAATATTGACCATCCAACTAATCACGCCTGTCAGATCCACCCCTTCCGGAACCGCCAGCCCCCAAAGGTCTGTAAGCAGGTACTTCAGGATCTGTGATATACCAGTAAACCCTCCGCTGTACAGGCCCCCGGGCACCAGGAACCAGGCATAAGCCATCGCAAATAAAAGGATGCCCAGGAGCGCGCGGAAAATATGCTCTAATTCTTTTTTCATGATTTTGGGGAAATCAATAGTCCAGCTTCCACATATATCTTCTCTTTGTCAGCGGATGACTGCGGAGCGCAGCGATGTGTTCCGCGTAAACGCGGATGACCGCCCCCAGAAGCACCGGATTGAAATAATCCAGGACCTCCTTCTCCACAATACCCGCAAGACCGTAATCCTTCGCGTCCACCACCGTGGTCAGGGCATCGAAACGCTGCATGAAGGTCATGGCCCTTGCGTCCATCGGCCTGGTGCTGCCATCATTCATGAACAGAAGGTATGGCACGTTCTTCTCCACCATTTCGAAAGGTCCATGGAAGAAATCCCCGTCATTAAAGGTAGAAGCCGGGATCCACTGCATTTCCATCATAAGGCAGGACGAGAATGACCAGGCAAGCTCCTGCATCGCGCCGGAGCTGGTCACATAGACGATAGGCGCATCCTTGTATTCCCGGGCAAATTTCTCTGCCTCCGGTCCCACATGCCTGACCGCTTCATCGATCGCGGGATAGATCTTCTCTGATGAGGAATACAATTTCCCATAATTCTCATATCCCTCTGACTGATTCAGAATCTCTGCCGCAAGAAGAATCACCTTCATCATCTTGTCCTGTTTTGAGGAATAGTTCTCGCTCCAGTCGAAGATAACTACGGCATCTGCCCCCTTTGTAATGTCGGATCCCGCACCGTGGGTAACGGCGATGACCCTTGCGCCGTGCTCCTTCGCTGTTTTTGTTGCCTCCGCCGTTTCGGGCGTATTGCCGCTCAGGGAACAGGTAATGACAACAGCCGTTTCATTCACGGCCGTCGGCGTGGCAAGATTGAATTCCCTGGCCGTATGGATCGAGGTGCGTATTCTTTTTGCTTCTCTATTCAAAAAATAGAATGCCGGATACAGGTCGGATCTGGAGGCTCCGCACCCCACGAAATAGACGCTCTGGACGGATGGCATATCCTTCACGATATTCCCGACAATATTTTTAAGTTCACTGTTGTTTGTAACCTGGCCCATGTTTAATCCTCCCTTATATTGTTCTTCATGTTTTATGTGTTTGTAACTCGTTCTTTTCGACAATCGTTCTCCCTTTTATTATCCTTTTATCATCGCTTATTTGTCTTATTATGTATATTACAATTATTATATATTGTCAACCTTTATTTACCGTTTTGTTCTTTTAATTGTAATATATGGTGGCATCTTCCTCTCGCAGCTTTTTAATAAATCGAGTAGGAAGATGAAATCGCACCCTACCCGCCCGCGGGGCTGCGTCCGGCGTAAGCCGGAATATTTCCTTACGCAGCCCCTGCGATAATAAAAAAAGCAGTGATGAACATTCCATTCAACACTGCTTTTTTATATTCGCGACTATTTTTTGTTTTTAATGTTCATCCTGAAGAAACACGGATGAATAAGTCTTTCATTATGGCTCCTTCTAGGAAAGCGCGTTTTCAATATCCTCTGCCCGTATTGTCATCATTTCATCCTCGTCAATATTCGCCGCCCTCACAATCCGCGAGGCCTGGTTGCTGACGATACGCTCAAAGAAATTTCTCACATCCCTCGCGTTCGCGAAATTGCTGTCCTTATTTCTGTGGAGGAATTCCAGATGTTCCTTCACCTTCGACCTGGCCTCATCATCAATGAGATAATCATACTTCCTGCACATGCTGTCAAATATCTCCTGCATCTCCGGCACGCCGTAATCAGGAAAATGGAAATATTTGCTGAAGCGGGATTTAAGGCCGGGATTGCTGTTAATAAAGCGGGACATCAGATCCGGATAGCCTGCTACGATAACCACAAAATCATCCCTGTGGTCTTCCATCGCTTTCAGTATGGTATCGATCGCCTCCTGACCGTAATCATTTCCACCCCTGGCCAGGGTATACGCTTCATCGATAAAGAGAATGCCTCCCAGGGCCTCCTGTATCTTTTCCTGGGTCTTCAGCGCCGTCTGGCCCACATAGCCCGCCACCAGGCCCGAACGATCCACCTCCACAAGCTGCCCCTTCGACAGGATCCCTATCTCTTTATAGATCTGCGCCAGGATCCTGGCCACCGTGGTTTTGCCCGTACCGGGATTGCCTGTGAATACAAGATGAAGCGAAACCGGGACGGATTTCAATCCCTTCGCCTGCCGCACCTTCTGCATTTTAATAAGGTTGACCAGCTCAATCACATCGTTTTTGATATTCCCAAGCCCCGCCAGCGAAGAAAGCTCGCCAATGGGATTTGGCTTTCCGGCATCCTTTGAGGATAACGGATTCCCATTCCCCGATGCGTTCCCCGCGCCGCTCCCGTCCGAGCCGCCCCGTCCATCCCGGACCCTGCTTCCACCGCCATTACTATCTGCCGATTGTCCATAACGCGAAAGGGCGGAATGGATCCAGTCACCCAGAAGATAATAATCCTTCAGGCTTTTCATTTGGAATCTAAAACCGCCCAAATGACTTTCATTCGGAAAATAATACAAAGTCCGAGTCTCCGGATTTCCGCACAGCTCCCATTTCCCCTGATTCGCCCGTGGAAACCTTAAAAATTCCTTTCCGCCGAAACCCGAGGCGTCCAATTCCCATACATCCTGATATTTGCTGTAAGTAATACGGACTTCCGGCCACGCAGTAGGGTTCCCTTCTGAATTATCCCAGTTAATATAGCAGGCGATATCCCCTTCCGCATCCACGGTGACATCATTATGCTCTTCATAGGAAGTATAAGCCACCCCGAATATTTCCAGCTTATTGGCGGACAAAGGATCCTCCGTAATATCGAATTGTTTTCGTATTGAATCGTCCAGCGCAAAGCGCGGCGACTTTATCGGACGGATCCGGAACACTTTTCCGGCCGCCATCTGTTCATCCGCTTCCTTCAGGCAGGCAATGAAATAATTGTAAGGATAACAGTCCTCAAACTCAAACTGATATTCCCCCACTCTGACAAGACCCGTCTCGGGATCCGCCTCGGGATCGAATTTCCTGCCGGCAAAACGCACCCTGTAACGCCGGGCGGACTCGGAAGTATTTACGGCAAAAGAGATGATCCGATACTTGATGCTGACCGCCAGACGATATGCCCTGTATTTCTTGTCATTTTTCCTGACGATTACAGGTTTGTCCGTTTTGGTCAGGACGATATTCCGCTGGTTCACTTCCCAGTTTTCAATATATTTGGCCTGCCCGAACTGCCCGTCTATGGAGAGCTCGCTGACAGGGAACCTTATGTTCCGTACGCCGGGGATCTCCCCGCCAAAGCCACTGCCGCCCAATCCTTCCATTTCATTCTCATTCGCCACGTTTTATCTCCTCTATATAAAATGGTTTTTGGACCATTTTATTTCCTGACAAACAGCCGCGGTATCGCAGGCTATATGGCTCCCCTGTTAAAGTAATCTATAACTATTCAGCGTCCTCTGGATTACAGAAAATTCCGAATGGAAAGCTTGCTTTTAATTTGGAATTCTCTGAAATCCAGAGTGCGGACAAGGCCCGGGGCGCCTCTGAGGCGCGCGTGAAGTCGCCAAAGGCGACTATAAATAAGGCAGATTCAATCAGCATTTCCCTAATGAAAACAACCCTTTAAAAGCCGATCTCCTTCCGGGAACTGCGGTTCATCCTCCTTAAGAGGGCCCCGTCCCACCTGGCCTGTTCGGAAATTGTACGTACTTCAAGGCCATAGGGAATAGGAATTGGCTTTCCATCCTTTGAAATGGCCACATAGGTCAGAAAAGCCCTGTTGATTTCCCGCCGGAAGCCTTCCTCATCTTCAATATAGGAATCCACGCGTACCTCGCAGGAAGTATTTCCCACATAGGTAATACGCCCAAGGAGCACGACCCTGTCATTCAAATACGCGCCGCGCTTAAAAGTCAGGTTGTCAATGGATGCGGTGGTAATGTTCAGGCCGGAATGGCGCATGGCAACGATTCCCGCTGCCTCGTCAATCCAGGAGATTAGCTGGCCTCCGAACAGCCTGCCTGTGGAATTAATATTTTCATAACGGATCAGATAGATATTCTCAACCTGGGAAAACTCCACCGTCCGTTTCGGCCTGGGATCGTTCTTCCCATAATCCGAACCCAGCTTTCCAAGTCCACTGTTTAAATCTCTCATGCTCCCTCCTGTTTCACCTTGATATCCGCCCTACCCTCCGCTTTTTATATAATGCTCCACAATTTCCTTTTGGACGGAAGGCGGATAGGTCAATACGGTATAAGGATTCCCCGCCTTGCTCACCTTTTCCATCGTGCCGATTCCCCTGGATATGCCAAGATCGGTCCTTACCGGCATCTGCCTCCCGTCAATCTCCTGCTCTTTCGTATATCCCATCGTTTCCAGAAGCCTGGAAATATCGGTTCCAAAGAGATGCTTAACATTTTCCGCGGAGCTGATGCGATTCAGTTCATCCCGGATTTCGCTGATAATGCAGGAATCCCTGTATTCAAACTTTTGTACATCTTCCGCCTTGATATAAAAAGGCTCCTTGCGGCTTTTTTCCGATATCTCTCCGCCCCTGATCCTGTTTCTCTTTCTTCCCGAATACGCATTCGAATGATTATCCGAGTAATAATCCGAATAACTATCTGAATGTTCATCTCCGACTTGAATACTGGTGACCGCTCCCGGATTCCTGTCCAGGAATTCTTTTATTGCGTCCAGAAATCTCTTCCCATATTTTTCACACTTCGCTTCGCCCACTCCGGCTACCCGCAGCAAGGACGCCCTGTCCAAAGGCATCCTTAAGCACATTTCAATCAGGCTTCTGTCGTTAAAGATTATATACGGCGGCATGCCCTCTTCCTTCGCGATCCTGGTCCGAAGCTGGCGAAGGGCTTCAAACAACTGAAAGCCCGCCCTTGTAAGGGAATCCGTACTCCGCCTCCCGCCGCCCTCATAGGTCCGGCTCCCTTCATCCATATCCTTATAGATACGGACCAATACATGCGCGTCCGGGCTTCTGAGAGGTTCGATGTTTCCCAGCCGGAGCACGCTATACTGATCCTCCGTCTGATGAAGATAGCCTTCCGCAATCATCCTGCTGATGAGGAGCCTTAGCTCTGCTTCCGAACGATTTTTCAAAATCCCGTAGGACTTGTAATTCACCGTGCCGAGCTCCCTCAATCTTGCCCTGTTCGCTCCTACAAGCGTTCCCAGAATCACGTTCAGCCCGTACCTACCCCTGGCCTCGTAAACACAGTTGCAGACCTTCCTGGCCTCCTCCGCCATGTCGGTTTCCACGGACTTTCGCTGACAATTGCCGCAATTCCCGCAGGGCTCGTTCCTCTTTTCCCCAAAATATTCCAGTATGTAATTCCGAAGGCAGCCCGCGGCACGGCAATAGTTCTCCATTACCCGCAGCCTTTTCGCGTCGCGCTGCCGGATCGGCTCTATATCCTCCTCCGGGATATCCGTGAAATCCTTCCGTTCAAGCAGGAACTTGTTGATCATGATATCCTGCGCGGAAAACAAAAGGATACACTGGGAGGGTTCCCCGTCCCGCCCCGCCCGGCCCGCTTCCTGATAATAATTTTCCATGCTCTGGGGCATGTTATAATGAATGACGTACCTGACATTGGATTTGTCAATGCCCATGCCGAAGGCGTTGGTCGCGATGATCAGCGGGGATCTGTCATAAATAAAATCGTTCTGGCTCTGCTTTCTTTCCTCCGTGCTCATCCCGGCATGATACCTGGCCACGGGGATTCCCGCATCTCGGAGCTGTTCAAACAGGGCGTCCACATTTTTCCTTGTCGCGCAATATACGATCCCGCTGTCATCGGGATGCTTCCGTACATAATCCAGCACATAGGCATCCTTTTTCCTGACCGTTTCCACAACATAATACAGATTTTCCCGGTCAAAGCCCGTCGTGACAAGCGCCGGATCCCGCAGCATTAACACGCAGGAAATGTCCGTCTTCACTTCTTCCGTTGCCGTAGCGGTAAAGGCGCTCACAACGGGCCTTTTCCGAAGACTGTTAATGAATCCAATAATCTTCAGATAGCTCGGCCTGAAGTCCTGCCCCCACTGTGAGATGCAGTGCGCCTCATCGACCGCCACCATGGACACCAACGCCCTGTTCGCAAAATCCAGAAATCCCTGGCTTTCGAGACGCTCCGGGGCAACATACAGTATCTTGAACCTTCCGTCCAATGTCAGGGAGTAAACCTTTGCGATCTGCGATTCCGTAAGGGAGGAATTGATATATCCCGCATGGATTCCCGCGTCGTTCAGAGCCTTTACCTGATCCTGCATGAGGGAAATCAAAGGCGATATCACAAGCGTGATCCCGTCCATCAGCATGGCCGGGACCTGATAACAGATTGATTTGCCGGAGCCCGTCGGCATGACGGCCAGAACGTCCCGCCCCGAAAGGACGGAATTCACGACCTCCTCCTGCCCGGCCTTAAACGAATCATATCCAAAATACTGCTTTAACGCCTCTTTAGCATTCATCAAAATTCCCCTGTTAAAATTTGCCGGTTCTTACATTATCCAAGCTTTTCCGAGAAGTCTGTGAATACTTCGGAAATCTTTATCTGCTGAGGACATACCTGCTCGCAGCTCCGGCAATGCAGACAGGCCTGCGGTTTTTTGTCCTCCGGCAGCGCGGAAAGCGCCATGGGCGCAATAAACCCGCCGCCCGTATAAATATGTTCATTATAAAGAGAAATGAGATGCGGGATATCCAACCCCTGCGGGCAATGACTCACGCAATAGTGACATGCGGTACAGGGCACTGTCCCCACAGAGAGCATGCTGTCGGCAATGCCAAGCAGCGTTTTCATCTCCCCGTCATCCAGCTTCCTGTCCATTTCAAAGGTCTTTATATTCTTCTCAAGCTGCTCCTGGCTGGA
Organism: uncultured Oribacterium sp.; assembly: GCA_946413525.1. GTDB lineage: Bacteria > Bacillota > Clostridia > Lachnospirales > Lachnospiraceae > Oribacterium. The sequence continues at coordinate 62,131 of CAMKKZ010000006.1, read as the reverse complement.
CATGCCGGAGAGGATCATCGTAACGGAGGGGATGCTCTGAAGGAAACGGAACGCCCAGGCCGGAATCTCCTCATCCGGACGAAGCTTTTTCAGCTCTTCTTCATGCTCTTCCTTCAGGCCCGCCAGCTTCCCGCCGCGGAGCGGCTCCATGACCCATACCGGGATCTTCCACTCATCAAGCAGTGCCACCTTCCCTTTGCCGTTCTGGAAGGTCCAGTCAAGATAATTTAACTGCAGCTGACAGAACTCCATGTCCTTTCCGTAGGCATCAAGAAAACGCTTCAGCACATCCATGCTGCCATGGCAGGAAAAGCCCAGGTGCCTGATCCTTCCGTTTTTCTTCTGCTCCATCAGGTAGCTGTAAATGCCGTATTTCCCATCGTCCAGATAAGCATCTATGTTCATCTCGCAGACATTATGGAAGAGATAGAAGTCAAAGTACTCCACCTGCAGCTTTTCGAGCTGCTTTTCAAAAATTTCTTCCACGTGACTCCAGTTTGAGGGATCGTAGCCCGGGAACTTGGTAGCGATGCAAAACTTCTCCCGCGGATAACGCTTCAGCGCCCTGCCCATGACTGTTTCCGAGTTTTCTCCGTGATAACCCCAGGCTGTATCGTAATAATTAATGCCTGCATCCATCGCGGTATCTACCATTTGGAATGTAGCCGCTTCATCGATCCTGCTGTCATCCCCATCGATCACCGGCAGGCGCATCGCTCCAAAACCAAGCGCGGACAGCTTCATTCCCTGAAAATCCCTGTAGACCATACCTTTCCCAACCTTTCCTTAGCTCATATGCCTTCCTGATTACGGCATCCTTTCCTGAGCTTAAATCAATCTCAAACCATAAAATCCATGTAGTCTGCCCTGCCCCTGAATCAGCATTCACGCATCAGATTCGCAGACACGCATTACTTTTTTCCCTGGTACAATGCCTCTATGTCACATCCTCTATGACAATGTCACTATGCCACAGCCTGTTCTTATGCTTCCGCATCTTATTCTATCATGCTATAAGAGCAAGCGCAAACAGGAAATACAGGGTGATTGATCATTCCATGAATTACTCCCACGGACAATATAGGTTCTCAACAGCATCGGTAAATCTATTCTCAAACTTCTCCCTATCTGCGTAGCCATTCCAGAATGATGAAACGTGTGAACTGACCATTAATCACCAGGCATTTTCCTACTTCAATCGTTTTTTCCCTATACACTGAAATAGGGCAGTGAAAAATACATTCATCATCCCAAACTATATTTGCATAGTGTTTATACATCAAATTACATTAACTCCAGTTCTTCTATACAATGATTAACTTCATCTTTTGTCATATCAGTGAATGCAATTCCAGCAATATCGCTTCCACCAAACACAAAATGTTTCAAATAAGTCAATTGAAAGTAAGCAGTAACAATTCTCTATATAGAAAAACTCCCCTGCGTGTGCTATCATCGCAGAGAAGTGAGTATTGGACACAAAACAGCCAGGATCTTTTCCGTCTTTATTCTCCTGGAAATAGGTTTCTTCATACTTTGACTTAATGCCGCAGGCGTTGAGTCCCATTTGTGTCGCGCCAGCGGCACAAATGAAGTATGAAAAGCCTGCTTTTCATACTTACATAGTAGTAACAGATAAGAAAGTTTTTCATGTTAGTACATATAGGATTCAGCAGGTCATGATCAACTTATTGCCCCCACAGGATTATATCCTGCTTGTCCACCTAAAGACTCTTCATGCAAAAGTCTCATGACTGCCTGTGAATAGCAATCTGTGATAGAACTTTTCTATACAGGATATACGAAAGCAAATAATATGGGAACATGGATCCCCGTCCGTCCTATGCGCTTCTCATCAAAGCATCCACAAGATCGGAACAGGCATCAACAATAATGATGTCATCCATCTTCACCTGAAAAATCATTGCCAGCACCACCAGATTATCAATCGTTGGCATGGCTGTGCCCTTCTGCCACTTGTAAATTGCCTGAGGAGTAGTAAATCCGAAGATATCCTGCAGATCCCTCACCGACAGCCCCGCTTCCTTTCGAAGCCTTTCAATATTCCGTCCCGTCTCCTCCAAATTGATGGTCGGGAAATTCATATTCATTTTTCCCTCCTTTTCTGACGCCCGGCCGAATCAAAAATCCCAACCGGATGACTTGAAATTACAACAACTCCTCTATTAAAGTGGTTTTTGAGCCATTTTAATCCCTGAAAAACAGCCGCGGTATCGCAGGCTATATGGCTTCTCTATCAAAATGGCTTTTAGCCATTTTAATTATCGACAAACAACTACGGTATCACAATCTCTATAGCTCCTGTAAACGGCTCCGTGAGAACAAAAAAACGCCTGCCTCATACAAGGCAAGCGGCAGATAGTTCCTGTTACGGGATTATAACCCTCTCTTCCTGTCAAGATGATTATTAATCCCAAACACAGCCTCTATGCTCCTGCTTCATCCTGTATGAGCACGCAAAGTACAAGCCCCGCTCATCCTTGCGCGGCGCCCCTATGTACCTGTTACTCTCAAGATGTGTCCAATAGATAGCTGTGAACATAATTGCTTTCTCCCCTATCAGAGTGGGCTTTGGCCACTCTGAGTTCATGACAAACCGATGCCGCATCGCATCGTGGTTTTTTGACCGCATTAATTCCTGACAAATAGCCCACGGTACCGCAAGCTCTATGGCTTCCCTATTAGAGCAGGTTTTGGCTGCTCTGATTTCATGACATACCGCTCCGAATGGTGGGGCAAATCAGCTTCCGTATCCTGTCCGGTAAAAGTAAAACATGTATTGCTGGTAAATGCCGTTATAGGGGTTGTAATTCTCCATTGGGTATCCGTCCGGATATTCATTTTCCAGGATTCTGCGGATCCATACGTCGATTGGAAACGCGTTAACATGATGAAGGCCAAACAATGACACGCAGTTTGCCACCTTGGCTCCGACGCCGCAGACGCTCGTCAGCGCCTTGATCGTCGTCCCTTCGCTTTCATTTTTCAGCCCTTCCAGATTCAGCTTTCCCTCCGCCACATCCATGGCCGCCGCTTTTACATATCGGCATCGATATCCGATCCGGCAGGCCGCAAGCGCTTCATCACTCAGGGAAAGGATCTCCTCCGGTGTGGGGAACAGATAATAGCCGTCCTCCGAAGCTTCGCAATGCTTCCCGGCAGCCTCGCAGAGCAGTTCCACGCTCTTTTTGATGGCCGGGATGTTCTTGTTTTGGGAAATGATGAAGCTGATCAGCATTTCCCAGGGATCCTGCCGGAGAATGCGGATTCCTTTCCCGTACTCGCAGGCACTGGCAAGGAAAGGATCGACCTCCCGGTTCACGCGCCCGCGGATGGAACGATAATCTTCTCCAAGATCAAAGTAATCGTACCAGACAGCCTGATACACATCTTCTTTGCAGGAAAGGGCAAATCTGTCCTTTCCAAGAGGCCGTATCCGCAGGCAATGCCCTTTATGAATGATCCGATATGAACCGGAGCTATCCTTATTCCAGCGGAAGCACTGACCGCTGTCGGCGATCCGGTCCAAATCGAAATCGTCTGTAATTTGAATTTCTATAACATCACCCCAACATAAAATCTCAGGTTCCGTGAAATAACAGCATAATATAGGATATGAATGTTCCATCAGGAACATTCATATCCGTAGCTGGCGAACCCCGAAGGGGTTTGTCCGCCAAAGGCGGATTTTGACGCGCATTTCCTTAGCGCGCGTCAAAACCCAGGACATGAATGTTCCATCAGGAACATTCATGTCCTATACTATCCGGAACCATGCAGGAGAAATTTTTCAGGCTTTCAAAGGATTTTTAATGTGCAGCTCCTGACCGTCAAAGAATGTGCAGACGGGGTCGATGGTGCTGATCTCCTCGTCCGGAATCGTGAAGATGTCCTTGTCCAGCACCACGAGGCAGGCCCGCTTGCCGACCTCGATGGAGCCGATCTTGTCCAAAAGGCGCATGCGCTCGGCATTCTTCCAGGTGAAGGCGTGGATGCATTCCTCTATGGTGAACTTGGCGGAATCCGGCTGCCAGCCGTAACGGAACTTATTCAAATCCAGCGCCGGCATTAATCCAATACCCGGTTCGATGCCGGTCTTGGCAATCTGCATGCCTATGAACGCGGAATGGCGGTCATTACCGAGGGGGCTCATGTTGTCCGAGGAGAAGCCGTATTTGACGTCGTCCTTCCGAAACTGCGAGAAATCATAGCTGTGCCTCCAACGCTCCTGACCAAGAAAAGCCAGTGTCCCCGGAGCCCCCATACCAAGCCAGTGCGCGCTGATGTCAGCGTATACATCCAGCTTCTTGAAGCGTTTCGCGTCATCGGGATGCATGCACTCCAAATGCGCGATCGTCACGCGCATGCACCAGTCGTCGCCGCAGATCTTCTTCGCTTCCTCCACGGCATCCAGCAGAAGACGCAGCGTGCCATCGCAGACGCAGTGGATGTGCAGATCCAGGCGTTCCTTATTAAGGCGCACCATCACATCGCGCATCTCCTCCATGGTGCAGTTGCAGTGTCCGTAATTCTTGCCTTCCGGGTCATTCGCGAAAGGAACCAGGCTCAGCGTATCGCCCGCCTCATTGGAGCCGTCGGCGAAGAACTTGACTATACGCACCCGGATGTGGTCGGAACCATAGAGCTTCTGCCATTTGCGCGCGCGTTCTATGGTCTGATCAATGTTCTTCACATTATCCAGAATCGAAGTTCCTTCATAGTAAAAATACAGCCGCCCTTCCTTATCCAGCTTGGAGAGATAGGCAATGTCCCCGTCCGTCTCGGTGAATGCGTCCATGTAGCCAATGTCGCCGTAATGGCGGAAGATGTTATGAACCGGCTCCGCACACTCATCGTCCATGCACAAGGGCGGCGTCCAACCGGTGGCTTCAAACACGCCCACGTCTCCGGTCTGAATGCTCTGGAAGCAGACTCCGGTGTACTCTCCCTTCTCATCTTTAAAGAAGGTCTGTCCGGTAATGGGAGAGATGGAATGCGGAATACCGTTTTCGTCCTTGAGCATTTCGAGCGCCATGCTATTGTACCAGCAGCCATGCCCGGTGTCATCGTTGATGCGGGCAGGACGGTCAGGCACCAGTTCATCCAGAACCTCCTTGCGGGGACCCGCGGTTCCGAAGGTCTCATGGTGATAGCAGCTATATACGAAGTAAGGCTTTACGTCCTTAGGGTACTTCTCCGCAGCCTCCCGGATGTTCTTGTAAAGCTCCTGCTCGTCAGAGGTATCCGGCCCAAAGATGAGCCAGGAAGCCTTGGCGATCATGGAGGGATGCGTGTGGCCGTCGATGAGCCCCGGCAGGACGGTCTTGCCTCCCAAATCGACCGTTTCATACTCCCCGAAATTGAACTTGGCGTACTTGATTACCTCATCGTTGCTGCCGACCGCGGCGAAGATCTTACCATCGATGGCAACCGCCTCAGCCCAAGGCTTGCGGGTGTCCTCGGTATAAATCTTGCCATTGATCAGAATCTTTTTATCCATTATCTTTTATGTTCTCCTTTCCTAATTGCTTTTGCGTGTCAGACACTATAATGCAAAGAGACACTGATATACCAGTGAAACTTATTATATGTCGCAGGCACACGGTTTAGTTTAACCACATATAAGCCAAAGGTCAAGCTTGTCGTGTAAGAAAATCAGTACTGCAAATCATACCAGATTAATGTTCAAGCTTCCACATCCCCTGATCTTATCCATTGGATTACCCCACAGCTTTACTAAAGGGAGGATTCTGCCGCGTATTTCCCCCGGTGGGGGCGGGGAGGTGAGGGGGTGTGAATGTAACCGAAGTTTGCTTTATCCACAGCGCGAGGAGTGCTGCGTAATTGATTTCAAATGAAGATATGATATAATATTATATCAAATGATGACAGAAGGGGGCGTCCATGGAGCTTTCAGAGACGACGGCAAATGCCGATGAAAATTATCAAACTATCATCCTTGACTCACTGTGTTCAGCCGACGAAAGCTCCTACGAGGAGACCTCCCTGCCTTTTGCTGACGGCCACCGGTCTTCAAAGGAAACCACATTGCCCTTTCCCGGCGGCTACCAGCCTGCTAAGGAGACCACTCTGCCCTTCTCCGGCGGCCACCAGCCTGCTAAGGAGAGCTCTCTGCCCTTTTCCGGCAGCCACCTGCCTGCAGCGGAACTCCCCCCATCATTTGTCGGCAACTGCCCTTCCTTGAAGGAGCCTCTGCCGGAAAAGCTGCGCGAAATGCGCCGGCTTTTTAAATATGGCAGGGAATCCGTCGAATCCAGAGCCAAAAACTTCTACAGGCAGGCTCTATTCATGCAGGAATATGAAGATAACTGTCCATGGCCGGGCGGCGATTTCGTCTGTTACTTCCCCACCTATCATGATCTGTCTCCGACTCAGCTTCGCGGATACTTCACCTGGCGCGCCGCGGTGCGCAGAGAATCATTTCAGCCGATTGCTGCCTCAGCGGCCTACATCTATCTCTATGAACTGCTGAACGACATTGGAACGGACTCACCGGAGGATACGCTGAAAAAGCTGCGGGCCTTTGAGCTTGGATATATTAATTCCGGCATTGGCGACAAGCGGATGCGGAACAATCTGCACCGCTGGATGCTGGAATATGCCGTGGTGAAGGGATTGCCTCCGGAGCTTGTCCGGGAATATGCTGATCCGGATATGATGGCACGGGACAATTCCCTTGCAATATTGCGGAAACCGGAGGCTCATTCAGACGATGAGCTTTTCACTGCCCTCTGCGTATTCGGTGGGAAAAAGGTTTCCGAATCGCCGGTAATTAAACATGACCCGGCACGGGGGAGGCATCTTTTCAGCGAGTCGTGGCGCTCTGCCTCCACCTTCCGCCGTCATGAAAAAAAACTGTTTTCCCTCTGCTTCGGTGAAAGAAAGACCCGGCATTGGTATCCGCTTTTCAACGCCGTCTATTATGAGAAAAAGCGTCCCGAAGACAAAGACTACGTTCTGAACCAGTGCCGCAGCTTCCACTGCAAAAACGGAATTTGGACTGTACGTGCTTTTGAAACCCTGTCCTTTAACAAGGCAAGATTGCAGGGGTTCCTTCATACTGCGGACGCAAGACTGCGCCGCTACCTGAAAACAGGGCGGTATCTCAAGGAGAGGCCTGAGGATGCCTGGGCAATCCCCCTAATTGATGCCGTCATTGAATCGGACAAAAAGCTTCTTGCCAAATCCACAAGACCCATCATTACCATTGATTTCTCCGGGCTGGAACAGATCCGCCGGGAAGCGGACGGTACGCGGGACAGACTGCTGACGGAGGAAGAAATCGAAGATGCCTCAAAAATGGAATACGCAGCGCCTGAGGCAGAACGAAAGTCAAAGGAAAAAAAGGAGGCAGATGTAACGGCAGATGTAACGAGGGAGGCTACTGCAATTACTGACAAAAAAACGGCGACGTTTGCATATAAAGGCGAGGATACCGGGGCGAAAGGCATCCCCCTTGACCGTGTTCAAATTCAGATTCTCACCGCCCTGCTGAAGGGTCGCGACGCGTCAGGAATCATCCGGGAAAATCACCGGATGCCCGCAGTCGAGGCAGACACCATTAACGAAGCCTTCTTCGACGAGATTGGCGATAACGTACTGCTTTGCGAGGGTGACGTTCTCTCCCTTATGGAGGATTATAGAGAAGATATTATACGCTGCCTTGAATGAGAGGAATTTGTCTCGCGGACAATTCTGTTTATCAGCAAAAAAAGCAGGCAAAAAATTTTATTATAAAAGGATACGGAATGGATGGACATAAAAAAGTGCCGAGACGCATTGCTCAGACGGTACTGAATTCTTTGAAGGGCGGCGTGGTGCCCCGCATCGGTCTGCCCTATATCACTGTGGGAAGAAAAAACGAGATTGAAGCGTTGCTGCGGGATGTGGATATCATCGCGGAAGGCGGCGCGTCCTTTCGCTTTATCGTGGGCCGTTACGGAAGCGGCAAGAGCTTTCTGCTTCAGACCATCCGAAATTATGTGATGGATAGGGGATTTATCGTGGCGGACGCGGATCTTTCACCCGAAAGACGTTTGCAGGGGACGAAGGGCCAGGGGCTTGCCACATACCGCGAACTGATTTCCAATCTGTCGACAAAAACGAAGCCGGAGGGAGGCGCGCTCACGCTGATTCTGGACCGCTGGATCAACGCGGTCCAGAGCGAGGCAATACAGGAGACGGGGCTCTCCCCCGGCGATCCCGCCCTGGCCGCCGCCACAAACAGGAAAATCTACGCAGTGACGGCCTCTGTCAGCGAGCTGGTGCATGGCTTTGAATTCGCGAAACTGTTATCTTTGTATTACCACTCCTATGTAAATGGCGATGATGAAAGCAAGGCCAGGGTTGCGCGCTGGTTCCGGGGCGAATACGCGCTGAAAAGCGAAGCCAAAGAGGCTCTCGGGGTCAATATAATTATCTCGGATGATGACTGGTATGACTACCTCAAGCTCTTTGCCGCCTTCTTCCGGCTGGCGGGCTACACCGGCATGATGATCATGGTGGACGAGCTGGTGAACATCTACAAAATTCCCAACTCCATCACCCGGCAGAACAACTACGAGAAGATGCTGACCATGTATAACGACGCCCTGCAGGGCAAAGCGAAATACCTGGGCATCATCATGGGCTCTACGCCCCAGGCGCTGGAGGACAGGCGGAGGGGCATCTACAGCTATGAGGCACTGCGCTCCCGTCTCAGCGAGGGCCGCTTCTCCAGGCCGGGAGCACGCGACCTGCTGGCCCCGGTGATCCGTCTGGAACCGCTGACGGCCGAGGAGATGCTGGTGCTGTGCGAAAAGCTGGCGGAGATGCACGCCGGGCTGTATGAATATCCCCGCAGGGTCACGACGGAGGATCTGGCAGGCTTCATTAAAATCGAGTACGGGCGCATTGGCGCGGATCAGAACATTACCCCCCGGGAGGTGATCCGCGATTTCATCGAGCTCCTGGATCTTTTGTACCAGCATGCGGACATGGATATTGCGGCACTGCTTTCCTCCGATGAATTCAGCTATGCCAAATCAGAAGCCGTCTCGGATGAGACGGCCGCGGACTTTGTCGAGTTTACGATATGAATATATACGGGTTTTACCGGCTCCCGTTCTGCATACAATGCCCAGGGGAATTTGTAGAGTTTACGATATGAATGTATACGGGCTTTGCCAGTCCCCGTTCCGCATAGAAAATGCCCAGGTAACTTTGTGGAGTTTGCGATATGAACATATTTGAGCGCTATGCGCCATTTATTCAGGACTATATCTACCGATCCGGCTGGCAGAGCCTGCGGGCGGTGCAGAACGCTGCCGGTGACGCGATTTTCAATACAAATGAGAATGTGCTTCTGACTGCCTCCACTGCCTCGGGAAAGACGGAAGCGGCCTTTTTCCCGATCCTGACACTGCTGGATGAAAACCCATCCCAAAGCGTCGGCATCCTCTATATCGCCCCGCTCAAAGCCCTTATCAACGACCAGTTCGGGCGCTTAAATGAGCTCTGTGAAGAGGAGGGCATTACCGTAACCCGCTGGCACGGGGACGCGGCACGGTCCGGAAAGCGGAAGCTGCTGAAAAAGCCCTCCGGCATTTTGCAAATCACGCCGGAGTCCCTGGAATCACTGCTGATCAACAAGCACATGGAAATACCGTCTTTATTCGGAGACCTGCGCTTTATCGTTATCGATGAGATCCACTCCCTGCTGAGGGCGGACCGGGGATTGCAGACCTTTTGCCTGATTGAACGGCTCTGCAGGCTGGCGGGCTGCGATCCGCGGCGCGTCGGCCTCTCCGCCACCATCGGGAAACCGGAGCTTGCGGGACAGTTTCTTTCAGCAGGCAGCGGCAGGGGAACGGTCATCCCGAAATTCAACGGAGGCAAGGAAATCTGGCGGCTGAGCATGGAGCATTTCTACAATTCCCCTCCTCAGGCCGATGAGGGCAAGCTCCTCCCGGCGGAAGCTCCGCCCGCGGAGGCTCCCACCGATACCGCCCCAAAGGCTGCTGATCCGGGCATTGGATACATCTTTGAGCATACCCGGGGGAAAAAGTGCCTGGTATTTACCAATTCCCGGGAGGAATGTGAATCCGTCTGTCAGCAGCTCCGTCAGTACTGCGAGGCCAGGCACGAACCGGACCGCTTCCTCATCCACCACGGTAACCTCTCGGCCTCCTATCGGGAGAGCGCCGAGGATGAAATGAAGGATGATGATTCGCTCATGTCCGTCTGTGCCACAGCCACGCTGGAGTTGGGCATAGACGTTGGACGGCTGGAGCGGGCCTTTCAGATCGATGCTCCGTTTACCGTTTCCGGTTTCCTCCAGCGCCTGGGCCGCACCGGACGGCGAGGTAATCCTTCGGAGATGTGCTTCATCATGCGGGAGGAACATCAGGAAGCCCGGGCCATGCTGCCCGACAGCATCCCCTGGTATCTCATTCAGGGCATCGCTTTGGTACAACTCTATATTGAAGAACGCTTTGTGGAGCCGCCGCGCATGGATCGCCTGCCCTTCAGCCTTCTATATCACCAGACCATGAGCACCCTGGCCTCCCACGGCGAGATGACGCCAGGCGAGCTGGCGTCCCGCGTGTTGACCCTGAGCTGCTTTCACCGCGTGACGAAAGAGGACTACCGCCTCCTGCTGCGGCATCTATTGGAGATCGACCACGTGAACCGTACGGAAAACGGCGGGCTGATCCTGGGCCTTTCCGGGGAGCGGGTGGTGAATAATTACAAATTCTACGCGGTGTTTCAGGAAAATGTAGAATACACCGTTCGCTCCGGTTCGGAACAGCTTGGCACCATCGTTAAGCCGCCTCCCATAGGGGACAAGATTGCCATCGCGGGCCGTGTCTGGGTGGTGGAAGAAGTCGATCACAAGCGCCACGAGCTCTTCTGTACCCTGGTAAAAGGCAATATTCCCGCCTATTTCGGCGATGTGGCAGGCGATATCCACACCCATATTTTGGAGCGGATGTACCGGGTGCTGAAGGAGGACTCGAAGCATCCTTATCTGATGCCCCATGCCGTCTGCCGTCTGGCGGACGCCCGGGACACCTTCCGTAAGTCACTGATGTCAGAAAGGCCCCTCGTCCATCTGGGCGGAAAGATGTGGTCGCTTTTCCCCTGGGTGGGAACATACGCTTTTCTGGCCATGGAACGTTTTTTGAAGCTGTGCTGCGGGAAAAGGCTGGGCCTTAAGGGGCTGCAGTCCTCCCGCCCATACTATATGCAGTTCACCATGCAGACAGACGAAGCGGAATTTTATGAGATCGTCTGCCAAGAGGCAGAAAAAGATTTTGACGCGATGGAGCTGCTTTACCAAAGGGAGGTGCCGGTGTTTGAAAAATATGATGTATATGTGCCGGAGGAATTGGTACGCAAGGGCTTTGCCTACGGAGTGCTGGACGTGAAGGGCATGAAGCAGCGCGTCAGAAGCTGGGACAAATTCCGATGAGCTTTGTTGATCCGATATTAACGCAGCCGCTCAGCCCATTTTCAAAGCGACAAAAGCCCGCTCTGATAAATGAGCTGATTTGCCCCGCAGGCGGTTCGTTATGTCAGAATTCAGAGTGCCAAAGCCCGTCCTGATAAATGAGATGATCCAATCCGCGCAATATTCAGGATACCTCCTCTATCAAAGTAGTTTTTGCCATTTAATTGCCGACATACGGATGCGGTATCGCAAGCTAAGGAAATGCTGATTAAATCAGCATTTCCCTATATGGCCCCTTAAATAATCTTCACCCTGGTATTCGGGGCAAGAAGCCTGAATATTTCTCTCGAGTTGATCCTGGCGGCACTGTTCGGAAAGCTGCTGTCCCGGAATGCAGCCCGGAACGGCTGCCGCCTTGCCATGACCTCTACTACCTTGTTCGAGATATTTTCGTCAAAACAGGCAATCAAGTCCCCGTCATTATACGTATGCACCTTGCAGCCATCAATTTCCTCAGATGTATAGGGCAGGGAAAGCGGGAGTCCCCATTCCAGAAGACATTCGAACAGGAGATCCAGATCCGTACGGTCTTCCTTGATGCTGGACTCCAGCATGGCCAGCATCTCCTGATCGTATTCGTCCGCGCTGAAACAGACATCCCGCATATTGCTCTCATCAAGCTTCAATACACGGAAGCCGACATCCTGACCCTTGTATTTCGTGCCGGCTCTTCGGATGCGTTCTTTCCCGATTTCACAAATCGTTTTATATTTTTTGTCCCGCGTATCTTCCGGCAATTGGATCAGGATGAATCGTCTTGAACCACCATCGGCTTCATTTTGTTTGAAGACCGCTTCTGCCGTCGTCGCGGAGCCGCTAAAGAAATCCATTACCAGGGCATTCCGATCATAATGGGAAGAAATCAGCTTTTCGATCAGCTCAACCGGCTTCGGAAAATCGAATCGGACTGGGATTTTGTAAGATGCCAATTGTTTTTTTGCCATATCATTGGAATATTCATTTGACACAAAATCAATAGTGGACATCCTCCTCGTCTTTTCTCTTTTTATGATTGAATATGATCCGTCCTTCGATTTTTCGATTGCGGCATTCAAATAGCCCTTTGTATAAATTCTTCCATTTTGAAAAACGATCCATCCATTTTTCAGGCCAAACTCGAAAAGATCCCTGGACCATCGCCACGCGTAATCCTTCGGCAGGTGCCTGCCCTCCTTCCTTTTCAGATACTTTTCATAATCCGAGCCCGGATAATATGTGACCCCGTCATGCTCTATGGGATAATCCAAAGAGGCCGAGTAACTGATTGAATTGCAATCCAACGGCTGCTTTAAATTGTAACGGCCCCTTTCTTCCACGAACTCATCGGAATACTTATAGCTCTCGTCCTCAAAGGCCTGTCCGACAAAGATATCATGCCGGGATTTCGCGTAGCACAATACATAATCATGGCACACCATATACGTTAGCGGAGTTTTTCCGCTTTTCGTCGCAAGTCTCGGAAATACCGCGATCGCGTTTTCACTGCCGAATATCTCATCGCAGATCTTCTTTAAATTTCCTTCTTCATTATCATCAATGGAAATGAAAATGACCCCGTCCTCTGAAAGAAGATTCCTCGCGACAAGAAGCCGGGAATAAATCATGGAGCACCAGTCGGAGTGAAACCTCCCATTGGAATCGGTGTTCCTGAATAATTTATTCCCTTCCTCATCGTATGTTCCCCTCCCGGCTTCATAAGCATCAGCCGACATGGAAAAATCATCCCTGTATATGAAATCATTGCCCGTATTATACGGCGGATCTATATATATGACCTTCACCGCGCCAGGATAGCTTTCCTGAAGCAGCTTGAGAACTTCAAGGTTGTCCCCCTCTATGTAGAGATTCCCCGTACCGTTCCAGTTTACACTTTGGCTTTTGCATGGTCGTAATGTCTTCCTTATGGGTTTGTTCGCCTCTGCAATAGCGGCCTTCTTTCCAACCCATGTAAACTCATACGCCTCACCGCCATCAAGGACGTCCGCGGAAAGCATCTGCCGAAGCATGTCAAAATTAATTGCTTTCCGCGGTTTCCCTTCGGCGTCCATCGTCTCCGTAACGCAATTCGGAAACAGCGCCTCGATTTTCTCAATGTTCCGCACCGTCAAGTCTACCGATTCCATCCTCGCCCTCCTCTATCAAAGTGGTTTTTTGACCGTTTTAATTCCTGACTGACATCTGCGGTATCGCAAGCTATACGGCTCCTCTATTCCCCGGACCGTCGCTGATGCAGGACAGACCCGTCCTTTTATAGAATTGAGCTCTCCTTTCACCTCTCTGCATAAGCCATGCCGGTTTCATAGATTCATTAGCCAGCGTCTTGAGCAGCGCCGCAGCTTCCGCTTACTGCTGTCTGGCGTGTCCGGCCTTCAGCCGTTCGTTTGCCTTTTCCACATCAAGCTTTGTAAGGAGCAGCGTGATCAGGAGGTTGAATATCATCGGCAGCCACAGATACATGACATGCAGCATGTTCATGCAGGAGGCGGACTGCTCCGCGGCTCCGCCGACATAGCCGCTGAGAGCCAGCAGCCATCCGGCAATGGCCGTCCCCAGACCACCGCCCACCTTCGTCCCGAAGGAAGTACAGGAATACATGGTGCCGTCCACCCTCTTTCCCGTCGTAAGGTAAGTATATTCCGAGGTAGTCGCGATCAGGGCATTCATGTCCCCCTGGAGCGGACTCATTCCCAGGGCCGCGATGGCGGTGCAGGCCAGCATCAGCGGGACGCTCCCCATATAGCCGGCAATGGCCGTCCCGAGCCGCCCGATCGTCCCCAAGGTATATCCATAGATATTCAGCCTGTACATGCCGTGGAACCTTGCGACCAGCGTCGGTGTGAAGAGCAGACCGATGATCATCGGGATATTGATGGCCCAGGAGAAAACCCCCAGCAGGTTCGCGTTTTTCAACACATAGGTCATGAAATAAATGCCCATATTCAAGGTAGCGGAATAAATCTGCATTAACAAATAGGCTCCACAGATCATAAGGAAATACTTGTTCTTCGCCAACAGACCAAAAGCGTCCGCAAGGCTGTATTTTTCCTCCTGCCCGCCGGCTATCTTCATTTCACCACCCTTAATTTCTCCACCTTTTATTTCGCCGCCCTTGATTTCACCATCCTTCACCGTTTCCCCGTCCTCAAGCTCCTCCGGCGAAAGCTCCCGGACGGACATGACTGAAAGTGTATTGGAAATCAGCCCCACAATGGCATAGATGATGGCCACAGTCCTCCAGGCCGCAGCACCGCCCCCGAAATGAGCCACCATTCCCACGGTAATCGTCTGGATCAGCATGCTTGTTCCGAAGGCAAACATGAACCGGATGGATCCCATCTGCACCCGCTCATGATTATTTTTGGTAATGAGGGCCGTCAATGCGGAATAAGCGATATTATTGGCCGTATAGAAACCGGCATTCAGCAACGTATACGCAATGAAAAACCAGGCGTATTTGGCAAAGGGACTGATCCCCGCCGGTATGGAAAAAATGGCCACCAGGCAGACCGCGCAGCCAAAATACCCATAGAACATCCACGGACGAGCCTTGCCCATCCTGCTTTTGGTCTTGTCGATCAGGGAACCGAAAAGAATGTCGCTGATCCCGTCAAAAAGCTTGGAGACCGCGATCAGCGTGCCCACCACACCCGCATTCATCCCCACAGTGTCCGTCAGGAAAATCATAACAAAGGCTGACAGCAGCGCATATACCACGTTGCCGGCAATGTCCCCGGAACCGTAACCAACTTTATTATACCATTTTAAATAGGTCTTTTCTTCCATTAAATCTTCTCCTCATCTATCAAATTGGTATTTTTTCTCTAAATTCTGACAGAGTGCCCCGCCTGCGTGACTAATCGGCTCATCTATCAAATTGATTTTTATTTAACTCCAGATTCTTTCATAGCGACCCGATTGTGTGACTGATCGACTTCCCTGTCAGAGTGGGTTTTCGCTAATCCGCTCAGAAAAACCGTTCCGCAGTCAATCCGCTTTGATAAACGGAATCAGCGTAATATTGTAATCAAACTCTTCCTCATCAAACCTGTATTTTTCCTGCGGTCTTGGTCCGCAACTGTTGGATCCGATTCCATCCTGTTTGTAATCCAGATGAAGTACCGTGCATCCGGAGGAAACGAGTTCATAATTATGCCTTTTCTCCGTCAGCTCCTCCTCCGTAAAAGGCGACGCGTTGAAAGAGAAGCTGTGATCCGAAACCGCGCAGAGCCCCTTTTTCCCGTCAAAAACGATAACATAATCACAATCATCATGGCTTCCATTTTCCTGGGGGCGCAAATAATCTTCGTGCAGTTCCCAAAGCGCGCTTTTGAATTTCCCATGCCAGGACGCCCGTCTTTTGTCCGCATAGCTTTCTCCGGGTCCCAGGCCATAATACATTACGGTTTCCATTGTCTTCGGAAGGAAAAGCCGAAGACCGAACCTTGGAAGCTCCGGGAATTCCATATTTCTCCTTACCCTGATATTCACGGTAATGCTGCCGTTCGGTCCGATGAACCACCTTGTATCCAGATCCATCATCCTCTGGACAGAATCGGCGGACAGGGACATGGGGCAATGGATGCTAATGCCGTTCTCCGTTTCCTTCAGGACAACCTCGTAGGCCCTCGGCACCGCCCGGTTATAAAAGGCCTTCTCCCATTCCTTCCGGATCCCGATGTCATTGTCCGTGGGCGCCCGCCAGATGCTGATGTCCATCGGCCTCTCCAGAAGCTCCCACCCCGGGAAGGAAAGACTTCGGAAAAGCCCCCGGAAACGGTCAAAGACATATTGAAAACCCAACGCGTCGGAATAAAGAACAAAGTTCCTTCCCTCCTCCGCCAGGCTGATGGAGACATAATTATCTGACCGCAATGTTTTCCATATCCATCCAAGGGCCTGCTGGTTCCTCCCATCCCGATTCTTAAGAGGGATCTCGTCAAAACCCAGCTCCGCGCCCTTCTCCAAAAGCCCTGCCCCATTCTTTGCCGTATACATTATCCGAAGAAAGCACCTGCCCTTTTCCGGCACTTCCAATTTGAGGGGGAAATCCCCGCAGCAACGCGGGGGAATCGATGGGAAGCCGGGCGCGGAATCCGAGCCCTCCGCGGACGCAGGGATCCCCTCTGTGTCACAAGCCGGAACCCCTGCAGCGGCAGTGCTCCCCTCCGCATCACAAACCGGAACTCCTGCAGCGGCAAGGCTCCCCTCCGCGTCACAAACCGGAGCCCTCGCAGCAAGAAGACTCCCTTCCTTAATGCAGATCCCGTCACAGGAAAACGAATAGGAAATTTCCACGGCATCCCGGAGATCCATGAAATTCAGCATGTTCCGTATCGTAAGGATCCCCTTTTCCTGATCATACTTAACGACCCTTGCCGGCCTGTGCACATTCCGAAATTCCAGCAGTCCCGTATGAGGCCTTCTATCCGGATAGACCAGTCCGTCCATGCAAAAGTTCCCGTCATGCAGGAGCTCGCCATGATCCCCGCCGTAGAAATACATGTCCTTCCCGTTTTCCGCCACGCCCTTATAGACAGCGTGATCGCACCATTCCCAGACAAAGCCTCCGCAAAGACAGTCATACTTTTCGATCAACTCCTGATAATCCTCCAGATCCCCCGGGCCGTTCCCCATTGCGTGGCAGTATTCGCACATCAGGAAAGGCTTGTCAGGGCTGCCCTCGGCGTAATCAATCACATCCTGGAACTGCGGATACATACGGCTGTACAGATCAATATCAGAGTAGTCGTATTTCCGCCTCCTCCCCTTGTAATACGCGCTCTCGTAATGCGTTAGCCGTCCGGGATCATAGGCCTTTGTCCATTTCAACGCTTCCTCAAAGGTGCAGCCATAACCGCATTCATTACCCATGGACCAGATAATGACACAAGGCCGGTTCTTATCCCTCCGCACCATCTTCATGGTCCTGTCCAGAGTGGCCTCATTAAAAGCCGGGTTATCGGAAATCAGCTCGTTCCACCTGGCGGCCCGTTCCTCGTCCGTGTCCCTGCTATAGCACAACTGCCAGGGGCCATGGCTCTCATTATCCGCCTCATCAATCACGAAGAAACCATATTTGTCACAAAGCTCATAGAAATACGGCACATTGGGATAATGGCTGGTGCGGATGGCGTTAAAATTATTCTGTTTCATCATCCGAAGATCCCGCAGGATATGGCCGACATCGACCACGCAGCCCGTCTCCGGATCGGATTCATGACGGTTCACTCCCCGAAGCTTCACCTTATTTCCATTAATCAGGAGGACATTCCCCCGGATGCCGACCTCCCGGAAGCCCACATGCTCAGTTATTACCTCCTGCCCCGTCTCAAGAAGCAAGGTATAAAGGCAAGGCTCCTCGCTATTCCAAAGAACCGGGCATGGAACCTCCAGCCTCCCCTTCCCCGTAAAGCTTTCCTTCGTCACCAGCCTGTTTCCCGCATCGAAAAGACTAGCCGTAACCCCTAGCGGCTCCCCGCGGTACTGCAGCCGGATGTCAACAAAGGCTTTCCCGTTCCCAGCGCCTTCCGCATCCTTTCCGCCGCTACGATCTTCCACATCTTTCCCAGTCCCGCAGCCTTCCGCATCTTTCACACCCGCAGGATTCTCTGCATCTTTCCCGCTCCCCCGGTCTTCCGCACCATTCACACCTGCAGGATTCTCCGTATCCTTCCCACCCCCTGGCTTGCCCTTATACCCCCGAAGATCCGTATTTATGAAATAATCGAAAATAATGTTCTCCGGCCTTTTCAGTATATAGACATCCCGGAAAATGCCGCTCATACGGAATTTATCCTGATCCTCCAGATAGCTCCCGTCACACCACTTCAGCACAAGGACCGCCAGCCTGTTCAAGCCTTCCTTGACCCTTTCGGTAATGTCGAATTCGTGGGTAGCATGAGAAACCTGGCTGTAACCGACATATTCCCCATTCAGCCACAGGTAAAAGCAGGAATCCACGCCCTCAAAATTCAGGTACGCCCTGGGAGCCGCGGGATCCTTCCTGTAATCAAAATCACGGATGTAGGCCCCGCAGGGGTTGTCCACAGGGACATAGGGCGGATCCACCGGAAATGGATATCGGTAATTTGTATACTGCTGCCGGTCATAGCCATAGCTCTGCCAGACGGCCGGAACCGGCCTGCCCTCAAAGCCCGCCGCATCCTGATCAAATTCAGGCCGAAAGAACTCATCCTCCAGCTCGTGAACACTAGGGAAATAACGGAACATCCATTCCCCGTTCAAAAGCTGAAAACGATCCGACTCCTCCCTGTGCTCCGCGAGATTGTCCATCCTTCTGGATGCGGGAATATAATAAGCCCGATCCGGGAGCGTGTTTTCATGAAGCATCTGCAGATCCTCAAAATAATTCGGTACGATCATATTTCCTCCTTTTCCCGTCTCATTCCATCCAGCCCTTCAAAGCGGTAATGTTATAATTCAGGAATTTCTTCTTCTGGTACTCCTCGTCCATCCTCCATCTCTGCGGCGTAGACCCGATAATCCTCCGGAAATTCCGGATAAAACTCGAAACACTCTCATAACCCACCCTGTCGGATACCTCCGCTACACTGAGCTGTGTCTCCCAGAGCATGGAGCAGCTCCGCTGTATGCGGACAAAATTCACATAATCCAGAGGTCTCATATTCATGTATTTCTCAAAAATCCTGCGGAAATAGCTTTCACTCATCCCGCAAAGATTGGAAAGATCCGACACCCTGATCAGACTTGAGAAATTTTTCTTGATATGCTCAATTGCCGGGAAGATATCATTCTTCATCGGACCCCTTTCCGGCATGGATGCCCTCTGCGTTTTCCGGATTATCTCCACCACCAGCATCAGAAGCAGGTGCACCACCATATCCCTGTACATATATTCGCGGGCATCCATTTCGGAAAAAATGCTCTTAACCAGAAAGGATAGCTTCTGAATGTCCATATCCGGGGTCAGAAGCCTCCCCTCCTTCTGGATGGACCTCCGCAGGCTCTCCCTCATCAGCTCATCGTCCGGGTAAAGCTCCTTCAAGACCCAGGGCAGGTCAAAATACATCCATTCCCAGCCGGCCTTCCCGCCGAAGGTATTCGTCGTATGCAGCTCCGTTGTCGGAATCAGGGAAATGCAGCCGGGGCCAAAATGAAGCTCCCGTTCCCCAAGGATCATCTCCCCCTCTCCCTCATGGCAGATCCCCACCTCATAATAATTGTGGAAATGGAGCCGTTCCCGCCCTTCCCCATATTCCTTGTTCCATTTTTCCCCCATGAGAGGGAAAACCACGTCATCCTTCGGAATATCGTAATAACGATACTCCACCCTCTTTTTCTCCTCCATCATGCCCTCACCCTCCCCATCACTCCCTAAAATTGCAACACTCCCTTTTAATACTCCGTACAGCAATCATCCCAAGCCAGCGCTATTCATCCGAAAACCAAAACTCCCCTTCCATTTCCACAGCCATGTCCGCAAATTTCAATTATTCTCCTGAATACCAGTGTCCCCCGCCTTCCCTCTTGATGTCCCGAACCGAATTCTCTATACCCATTATACCATTTGCACTAATTGTTAACATTAGCAAAAACGATTCGAATATTTGCAAATTCGGTAATCACAGAGCACGCTGCATCTTCTGGCACTCCCCAGGCGTATCTTTTTCTTTTCGTCTCAGGAACTTCCATACAGCTAAAACAATCCGTCTCACAAAAAATGGCAGGAACCCGGGATGAAATCCCAGATTCCTGCCATTTTTGCTTTTGTTATTTTCCAAATTCCGCTTCTTTAAGCCATTCCGGCTTAAAGCACTTTCGGAACTACTCCGCTATTCCTGCTTTCCACTCTCCTTCAAAGCCGAAAAGCCTTACTTCACAGTTACCGTGAAGGTCGCTGTCTTCTTCTTGTAACTCACCGTGATCTTCGCGGTACCCTTCTTGAGACCCTTGACAAGGCCATCATCGGTAACAGAAACCACCGCCGGCTTGTTGCTCTTGTAGCTCAGGCACTCCCTGGAAGCCGTGGCCGGCTTCACATCCAGGTAATTCTTGAGGTCAAAGTACTTGTAGAGCCCCAGCGTGGTGCTGGACTTCTTCAGGGTGATCTTCGTTACGGCCACCGTTGTCCATTTCGCGAAGAGATGCGTGTCGGCTGTCGGCTTGAAGCTCTTCGGATTCTTGACCGCCTTCTTAAGCGCCGCGTCGGTATACCAGCCGGCGAACTTGCAGCCTTCCTTCGACATATTATTCGCATCAGGAAGGTACGTCGTGTTGCCTTTTTTCACAGTATATGTGTTGAACGGCTGATTATAAGAGGATCGGCCTTGCAGTCCTCCGTTCATGACCAGTACGATATGATAGCCCGTCTTTTCAAATACCGGGTAAAGCGTCGCATTCTTGTTAAACTTATAATCCCAATCCAGCGCTTTGCCTTTCTTTGTCAGGGACCAGCCGGTATTCTCCAGGGTTTTGTCCGTATTATGTATTGACTCATAGTCAATGCTATGGTCAATGCTATGGTAATTGCCGTTAAAGACATAGAAAGAACCACCATTAAGCGCGCTGCTGTAAGTAGTTCCCTTCCGGACCTTGACTTGGAGCTTCGTGACATACTGCCCGGTCACGGGGTCATAAATGGATCCATCCCCGCCCATCAGGGTCAGCGTAACTGTCTTGGTCGTAGCCGCAGCAGCCTTCTTCCATACCGCGGTATAGGTGACCGCCTTCGTGATCGTCTCATTATACAGAGACTCAACAGTCTTTTTGGTCAGGGAACTCTTCCAGCCGACAAACGCATAGTTCTCCTTGCTGGGAATCGGCAAATACAGATCCGCATCCCCCAACCTCTGTCCTTTCTTCACGGTGAAGGAAGGCAGGTACCTTCTCTTGTCATACGAACCAAACTTTCCGCCGGCAAGGTTCAATGTGACCTTGACGCCCTTCGCCCACTTTGCCTTGAGGCAGGTGGACTTTGTGAATACGTGGGCATTCGGAAGGACCTTTGCGTACACATCCTCCGCGTCATACCAGCCAACGAAATAATAACCATCCTTCCTCATTTCGCTGCCGTCATATCCACGCTTTGCAAGCATGTCGCCCGGTTCCATATACCAGTAACCGGAAGAAGACTTACTGGAGCTGCCGGCATAGTAGCCGCCGTTCGCATCCCATAAGATATAGATATTTCCCGAATCCTCCGGCCAGGACGCGTAAACCGTCACATTTCCTGTCGGCACAAAGCTTGAGTCAACAGGTTTGGTGAACTTACTGTCAAAGTAGAAATCAGCATTTTTGTACCGCTTGTTCCTGGCCTCAAAGCTGCCGATCTTCGTCCCTTTCTGGATATAGAAGGAATAGCTGTCAACGCCGGAATTCTCCACATATTCCCCAGTGGCCCTGTTGGTGTAATTCGCGCCGGCCAGGTTTTTCACCGTGACCTTGTACTGCTTGTCCAGCCATTTCGCGTAATAAGTCACATTCTTGCTGACCACGGCTGAACGCTTCACCGGCTTTTTCAGGGCCTTGTCAGAGTACCAGCCCCCGAAAACCTTGCCGGAAAGGTACGGTGTAACGAAGGCATTGCCGGCGCTCATACCCTTCCCAAGGCCAACTTTTTTGGTATGGGCTTTGGACTCGCTGGTAAAATCGAACCAGCCCTTGCCTGCGTTCAGGGTGACCGTGACGTTCTTGATCCACTTCGCGTAAAGGGTAACGTTCTTCGCGGGCTTGTACTCGCCGTTCAGAACCGTCCCCGTATTCTTCTTGACCGTCCAGCCGGCCAGGGTATAGCCTTCCTTCGCGAAAGCGGAGGAGTCGGGAAGCCAGATGGTATTCCCTTTCAAAACAACGGAACTCTGTGTTTTTGCCCCATTGGAATCCACACCGCCGTTCCCGTTCAAGGTCACCGTATAGGCAGTCTCCCAATAGGCATAGAGCGTGACCTTCTTCGTCACCTCATACTCGCCGGTCAATACCTCGCCCTTATTCTTCTTTTCCGTCCAACCTGTAAGAAGCTTGCCCTTCTTCGTGGCAACGGACCCGCCCGTCGCAAGGTAGAATGTCTCGCCGGCCTCAAGGGTCATGCCCTTCTTGTAATTTTCTACATTATAATAAGCGTTGTCCCCGCTGGCCCATGTCCCGCCGTTCACATTGAAGCTGATCTTGTACTGGGTCTTTACCTTCTCCCATTTTGCGTAGAGAGTGACGTCCTTCTTCACCAGGTACCTGTCGGTCCAGACCGTGCCGGTACCCTTCTTGTTCTCGGTCCAGCCGACCAGTTTATAGCCCTTCCTCGTGCCTCCGTTTTCGCCCGTGTGGAGATAAATGGAATCACCGTAGCCCACGGACTCATCCTTGACATACTCGGACAGCTTGCCGCCGTTCTTGTTGAACTTCACGGTATAAGGATAGGACCACTGCGCATATAATGTCACATCGCCAGTGGGAATATATGAATCATAGTTAGCCCCGGAATAGACCCGGCCTGAGCCGTCCTTTGCCTCCGTCCAGCCCACAAGGGTATAGCTGCCGTTTTCAATGTCATTTGAGTATCTATTGACGTAGATTTCCTCGCCCTCGGCAGTCTCTTCCACCTTCGTCTTGTCCCCATTTGTGAATTTGCCGCCATTCGGGTCGAAGGTGACCTTGAGCATCTTCTTCCATACGGCATAGAGCGTCGTATCCTTTGAAGGGGTGAAGCTATCAGTATACGAAGCAGATGAGGCATCCTTGCTTTCGGACCAGCCTACCATCTTGTAGCCGTCTTTCGTTGCCACATAGTCGCCGTTAAGGTACATGAGCTCTCCTACTGCGCCTTCCTCCGGCTCGCCGTAATCCTCGCTTGTGAATGTACCCCCGTTTGCATCGAACTTCACCGTACACGGCTTCTTCCAGACAGCATACAGCGTTATGTTCTTTGTAACTATGATGGGATATTCTTTCTCCGTCGCTGTTTTCATTGTGGCCCAGCCGACTAATTTGTAACCATCACGGGTGGCTGCATAATCTCCATAAAGATATGCCGAATCCCCTTCATAAACCACCCGGTCATCCCCATAGCCATCATTAAAGGCGCCGCCATTGGCATCGTATTTCACCGTATACGGCTTCTTCCATACGGCATACAACGTCATATCCTGGCTTACAGAATCTAAAAAACTGTAATATTCGGCATATGCCGCGTCGGCCGTGGTAGCCCAGCCTCTCATTTCGTAACCAGCGCGCGTTGCCACCGTTTCACCATAATCGATAGATTTACTCGAATTGCCCGGAACGTATATTGTTTTCCCCTGCCCCTCGAGGAATTTCCCGCCGTTTGCGTTAAAGGAAACCTTGTAGACCGAATCGCTTACCTGCACGTTGGCTGATCTTATAAAGTCCTTGCTTTCCTCATCCCCGGGATTCATCGCAAGTACGCTGACATCCGCGGTGCCTGTACCGACCGCCGTAAGAAGTCCCGTGCTGCTGACAGTGAATATATTTTCATTTGCACTTTCGTAAACGACCACCTGATCCGTGCTGTACCCGCCGCTCTTGTCGTACTCTATCTCCAGTTCGATCTGCATCGTGGTCACGCCAGAAAGGCCAATATTGTAGAGACTGTCATCCTCGTCATACCCTTCCCCCGTAAAGCTGACGCTGCTGATCGGGTTCACGCTGCCGGCCTGGCCGGATACGGCGTTTTCGTCAAGGGCGATGTCCTGAAGCTCCCCGGCTGCTTCTGCGCTCTCTGATGCCGCTTCCATGCTCTCCGCTTCCGTACTTTCGGCTTCCGCGCTTTCAGCCTCCGAATCCTCGGCCATTGCGGCCGTTTCTTCCCCGGCGGCTTCCTCCTGAATGACAGCATCCCCGACTTCCTCTGACGCAGCCTCGCCTTCCGCCTCTACCTCACCATCGGATTCCTCTGCTGCGCCTTCTGTAGACTCCTCGGAGACAGCATCCTCCGGAGACTCCTCCGCGATTGCTTCGGTATCCTCTCCGGACTCTTCCGCGATGGCTTCCTCGACTTCGCCGGACTCTTCCGTGATTGCCTCCTCGCCTTCGCCGGATGCGCCATCCTCAGAAGCTTCCTCAGCCGGAAGCTCTCCGCTTTCCTCGGCGTTCGCATCCTCTGTGGATTCATCCGTTAATGTTTCTTCACCCGCATCGGATGCTCCATCCTCCGATGTATCCTCGGCGGGAAGCTCTTCGCTTTCCCCGTCCAGAGTTTCTTCTCCGGTCAGAGCCTCCTCCGATTCATCATTTTGACCATCGGCCTCTTCCGGCAGTCCTGCGCCGTCCGCTGCATCAATTGCCCCGGCATCCGCGGCTTCTCCGGCTGCCTCTCCGGAAACATCGGCCTGCCCCTCTCCCGTTTCCTCTTCAGATTCAACGGATTCAGGAGCATCACCGGTTTCATCCCCGGGAAGGGCTTCCGCGCTCTCGTCATTAACAAGGGCATCCGCTTCTGTGCTTTCCGTCTCCGCGTCATTCAGGGCATCGTCCCCTGCGTCATCCGGGTTCTCTGCCTCGCCTGCCGCGTCGTTTCCATCCTCCGAATACAGGGATTCGTCAGCAACGTCCCCCTCGGAATCCAAGGCATCCTCAGTCCCGTCGGCAGAAGCATCGTTTGATTCATTACCTGCCGCATTCTCCGGATCAGACGTTTCATCCGTGGCTTCGACTGTCTCCCCATCGGTCGTCTCGCCGCTTATTTCGGATTCGGCATCCTCGTTTTCTTCAGGAGCGACCTCATCCCCGGCATCTCCGCCCTCTTCCATCGGATTGGCCGTATTCTCTTCCCCTTCATTTTCCGCATCTTCAGCAGCTTCCTGCTCCGAACCCTCATCCAGAGCGTCCTCACCCTCTTCAAAGGATTCCTCAGAAAACTCCTCCGCTTCTTCCAGGAGCCCCAATTTTTCATCAGGCTCCCCTTCCGTCTGCTCCTCCATGTCAACGGCCTCTGAAGCGCTTCCCTGCGCAAAAGCCGAACTGGCATTGGAAAGCATCATGCTCGCCGAGAGTGCCAATGCGGCAAGCCGGGCAAGCTTTTTCTTCCAAAGCTTTCGTTTTAACATTTCCCGCTCATTCCTTTCTGACTTTCCGGTTTTCTTACTTCACGCCGGACTTAAGTCCTGTGCAAAAAACGCGTTTCTACGGACAAAAAAACAAAGGGCGAAATTTTGTCCCGCAACTCTCAATCAGAACGGAGTTTCAACCGCCCTGCTGCCTTCATTGCCGACCTGCAGATGCGTATCCTGACACATCCATTTCCAGGAAAAAATACTCAGAACAAGCCTTCAATGCCTGGCTGCAAAAGAGCATCCTGACTCTCAGTTCCTCATAGAGCCGCCACAAAGGCCCGGCCCATACCAAAGCCAGCCCCTATAAAACAAATTTTGCAACCTTTCCCCCTTCTTGTCAATAGGAAAAGTCAACGTCAAGTCCTTTGCACAGGCCTGGTATATACTCTTTCGTCATGCAAAATGCGAATAACAAAAAATACCACCCTCCTGTCCCGTCTTGCGTAAACGCCTGCTTCCATCTATAATGAAAGCAGACGCGGCAATCCAGACCATTGTGAAAACTGTTCGTCATATAGAATACAATGGATTGCTTAGTCCCTTCCAGTTAAGTGAAGTTCTTCAAAGCCGCAAAAAACCTGGCTTTGGACTTAATAAGCAATTAATTTACAAATTAACCAGCAATAAGAAGACATCCAATCGCCACAAGTACATTATTAATACTACATTAACAAGAATTCATTAGAATAGCTAACAGGAGGACGTCCTATGTCTTTCACGGTAAGCGTAGGGGAAGCCAATTTCGCTGCCCTTCGAAAGGAAAAGGCATATTACGTAGACAAGACGGAAATTATTTACGAACTTGTCCATGATACGAAGAACAAGGTGTCACTTTTCACCAGACCCCGCAGATTCGGGAAAACGCTCATGCTGAGTATGATGGAGAATTTTTTTGATATTCGGAAAGACAGCCGGACAATGTTCAAAGACCTGGCCGTAAGCAGACATGAAGAATTTTGCCGGGAGTGGATGAACCAGTTCCCCGTCCTGTCCGTATCCTTCAAGGATATTGAGGCAGAGGATTTCGATGGCGCCTATGAAATGCTGCAGGCCAGGCTTGCGGATCTTTGCAAGAACATGGCCTATTTGCTGGACGCGGATAGAGTTGACGCGGATGACAAGGTCCTGTTCCGAAGAATCAAATCGGAATCCGGAAAAAGGTCGGATGTCAAAAACTCCCTGAAAATACTGACGCGCATGTTATACGCGGTGTATGGGAAGCCTGTCATCCTGCTGATAGACGAATACGACGTGCCCCTCGCGATGGCAGGTGAAAAGGATACGAAGGGTAATGAATATTACAGGAGCATGCTCGATGTAATCAGAGGGATTTTGGGTACCGCGCTTAAGGATAACGAATTCCTTCAATTTGCCGTGGTGAGCGGGTGCCTGCGAGTCGCGAAGGAAAGCATTTTTACCGGAACGAATAATTTTTCGTCCTATTCCGTTCTGGACGAGGATTTTTCAGGATATTTTGGTTTTTCGGAAGAGGATATAGCTTCTATGCTTGAAGCCGCGGGCCACAGCGAAAAAGCGGAGATGATAAAGGAATGGTATGATGGTTATCTCTTCGGAAATAACCGTCTCTACTGCCCCTGGGATGTGATCAACTATCTTTCAGCCCTGATAAAAAGAGAAAACGCCGTGCCGAAGAATTATTGGAAAAATACAAGCCACAACGGCATTCTTCTTACTTTTGCAAAAAGGACCGATTTCAACATTAACGGCAAATTTGAAATCCTGATGAACGGCGGAAGCATTATCCAAAGTATAAAGGACGATCTCACATACGACACACTGCATTCCTCAGAGGATAAGCTGTGGAGCGTACTTCTCATGACCGGGTACCTCACCAAGGCAAGGGCCGGGGAGGAAGGTGAAACCGTGCACCTTAAAATTCCGAACAGGGAAATAATGGGGATTTTTGAGGAAGCTGTCGCAAGGCTCTTTGAAGACAACCTGGACAGCAGCATCCAGAAGACCATGATGGAAGCCTTCTGGAACAGCGAAGAAAAAAAGGCTGGGAAAGCCATATCCAGCCTTTTATGGAAGACCATCAGCTATAACGACTATCATGAGGACTATTACCACGCTTTCCTTTCCGGGATATTTACCGGGCTTGGCTACGAAATACAATCAAACAAGGAAACAGGCCTGGGAAGGCCGGACATTCTTTTGAAAGATACGGCCCGCCGGCGCGCAATTATAATAGAAGCAAAACGCTCAGGAAAGAAAAGCGATCTGGACAGGGATTGTGGCAAAGCCTTAAATCAGATTCAAGAACGAAGATACGCGGACGGCTTATACGGATATGAACAGATAATATGCTGCGGCATAGCCTTTTTTCAAAAAGAAGCAAAAGTAAAGTTCATCAAATACGGAGTCAACTATGCCTGATGCATAGTTGACTCCTGGTATCATGAAAGGATATCAGTTCTTTTTCATCAGGCCAGGCTGCCGTACATGAAGTACCAATAGCCGTAAGGTGAATGCCAGGTATCCTTCAGGTTTTCCTTCTGCAGCCAGAAGTCATTATAATAGGCGACCGGGGCTATGCCTGCGTCTTTAAGCATGATCTGCTCCGCCTCGTGAAGCTTCTCATAATGCTCCTTAAGGTCTGTGGTGTTCCTTGCGTCGTCCACGGCCTTGTCAAAATCAGGGTTGGAGTACTTCCCGTCATTATTCCCGTTCCCGGTCTCCAGAAGATTGATCATGTTGGAGGGATCGTCCCAGTCATAGACCCAGCCGTTGCGGGCAATGTCATAATTTCCGGCCCGGCGATCAGCCGTAACCGTCTTCCATTCCTGAATATTGATTGTCATCGTGATTCCAAGCTCTGCCCATGCGCCCTGCAGATATTCCGCGACCGGCTTATGGTAGCCGCTGTCGTTGGTCAGATAAGAAACCTCCGGGAAGCCCTCGCCATCGGGATAACCGGCCTCCGCAAGCAGCTTCTTTGCCTTCTCCAGATCCTCCTCATAATTCTCCACATCGAAAAAGTCGCCGTACTTCTCCCTGGTCACTTCTTCAAAAGAAGAGCCTTCCGCCTCATCGGAAACGCCGGGACCCACGAAATTCGTTGCCGGGGAATAGGTTCCCTGCATGATCGTATTTGCGACATAATCCCTGTCAATCGCCAGGGAAAGAGCCTCGCGGACACGGGCGTCGTCAAAGGGTGCCTTCTTCGTATTAAAGTTTACATAATATGTGCCCATGATCGGCTCCACATGGAACTCGCTGTTCCCTTCCAGGGACGGGATTTCTTCTGTCGGAACGTCCTTGATCATCGCAAGGTTGCCGTTCTGATAAGCAGAATAGGAGGCATTCGCATCCTCGATCAGGTGCCAGACGATCTTGTCGAAGGTAATGCTGTCGGCGTCCCAGTAATTCGGGTTCTTTTCAAAGACGATCTGAGAGCCGTCCGTATACTCGGTCATAAGATACGGGCCATCCGTAATGTACGTCTCCGGATTCACGGACCAAGACTCGCCGTTCGCCTCAATGGTCGCCTTCTGCACCGGCACCATGACCGCGAAGGCGCAGATTTTGTCAAAGTATACGCAGGGGGATTTCAGCTCCACCACAAAAGTGGAGGGATCCGGAGCCGATACCGCCAGGGCATCGAGATTGCCTTCCGCCGCCTCATCATAACCCTTGACGTAATTAAGAAGATCATAACCGTAGGGAGCCGCCGTGGCCGGATCCGCCACCCTCTTCCAGGCATAGACGAAATCCTCCGCCGTAAGGTCCGAACCGTCCGACCACTTCAGGCCATCCCTGAGGTGGAAAGTCCAGGTAGTTCCATCCTCGGAAACCTCGTAGCTTTCAGCCAGGCCCTCGACAATGTTATTGTCCTTGTCGAACTTAAGGAGGCCCTCGAAGGCGTGGATGATCATATTGGCGCCGTCCACCGCGGAATTAAGCGCCGGGTCAATCGTCTCCGGGGACGGACCAACCTGCACATCCAGCGTATTAGCCTCCGCCGAGCTGTCCCCGGCCTCCTGGCCCCCACCTGCCTCCGTCGTCCCGGAACCCCCGGAAGAGGCATTTCCGGAGCCGCTTCCGCCGCAGCCGGACAGGACGAGCAGGGACATTGCCAGCGATAAAGCCAGAGTCTTCACACTACTTTTCTTCATACATTTCCTCCTTATGCCGTAAAACAACAGTACTGAAAGTATCTTGACTTCAGGCGCTACGGCTCACCTGAATTCAGAGCGGTCAAAACCCGCTCTTACGCATGAGATATCTATAACGGAAAAGCTCTCACTTTAGCCGTCATGCGCCTACCCGGTCCAGGTGGTGGCAGGCACAATAGTGTCCCGCTGCCTCCTCCCGGAATTCAGGAGTTTCCATCCGGCATCGTTCATCCGCATAGGGGCAGCGCGTACGAAAGGCACAGCCGCTGGGAGGATCCACAGGGCTCGGAACATCCCCCTGCAGGATAATCCTCTTTGAATTCCTGGCAGTTTTCGGGTCCGCTACAGGTACGGCGGAGATCAAGGATCTTGTATAAGGATGCAGTGAATGGAAAATAAGCTCCTCCGCGTCCGCAAGCTCCACCAAATGCCCGAGATACATTACCCCAATCCTGTCCGAAATATGATTTACTACGGAAAGGTCGTGTGCTATGAAAAGATAGGTCAGTCCCAGCTCCTTCTGCAGCTCCTCAAACATATTGACGACCTGCGCCTGAATTGACACGTCCAGCGCGGAAACCGGCTCATCACAGACAATGAATTCCGGATCCACAGCCAGCGCCCTGGCAATGCCGACCCTCTGCCTCTGACCACCGGAAAACTCATGGGGATAACGGTTCGCATGCTCTGAATTAAGTCCTACTCTCTGAAGAAGGCCGATAACCTTCTCATACCTCTCCTTCCGGTTTTTGTACAGGCGGTGTATATCCAATGCTTCCCCCACAATATCCCCAACAGTCATCCGGGGATCCAAAGAGGCATAGGGATCCTGGAAAACAATCTGCATTTTCCGCCGGTACGGGAGCATGTCGGCCTTTGTCCCCGAAGCGCTGTCAAAGATAACCTTCCCGTCATAGACGATCTTCCCCTCCGTCGGTTCCACAAGTCTCAGGATGGAACGCCCCGTGGTCGTCTTACCGCAGCCGGACTCCCCCACAAGCCCCAGGGTCTCCCCTTTCTTGATAAAGAAGGTAACATCATCTACGGCCTTGACCACTTTTTTGGATCCCGCCACCGGGAAATACTGCTTCAGCCCTTCTATTTCAAGAAGCTTTTCACTCATGAGTCCACCTCCCGCGTCTCCTGAGGAAACGCCCCTTCCGGCTTTTCGGAGACGGCGGTTTCCATTCCGCTTCCTGCCGACACCGCGTCATTCGGTATTGCCCCCGCCGGCGCCGCGCCAGCCACCGTCACTCCTCCCACCGACGGCATTCCATTAAGCCCTCCGGCTTCAAATGCTTCCTTCTGCCTCAGCCAGCACCTCGAATAATGTCCTCCGTCTCCAAACTCCATCCTTTCCGGCTTCCTGGAGAGGCAGATGCGCATACAGCTCCGGCAGCGCGGCGCGAAGGGACATCCCTTCGGTGGGTTCAGCAAATCCACGGGCTGCCCTTCAATCGGAACCAGCTTTGAGTACTCTTTTTCCTGAAATTTCGGAATGGATTTCAAAAGTCCCTTGGTATACTCATGCATCGGATTATAGAAAATGTCGTCACAGGAGCCGTATTCCACGATCTCCCCCGCATACATTACCGCGATATTGTCGCACATGGAAGCCACCACGCCCAGGTCATGGGTAATCAGTATGATCCCCATCCCCAGCTTCTTCTTCAACTCGTTCATAAGCTCGAGGATCTGTGCCTGGATAGTCACGTCAAGAGCGGTTGTCGGCTCGTCGGCAATGAGGAGCTTGGGCTCGCAGGCCAGCGCGATGGCAATCATCACCCTTTGCCGCATCCCCCCGGAGAGCTCGTGCGGGTACTGCCTGAGGCGCTTGTCCGGCTCATTGATCCCCACCAGTTCAAGAAGCTCCCGGGCCCTTGCCCTGGCCTCTTTTCGGCTCTTGTCCCCGTGTACGCGCACGGCCTCCTCAATCTGGTTCCCGATCGTATAGACCGGATTCAGGGAAGTCATCGGATCCTGGAAGATGATGCTGATCTCCTTCCCCCGGATCCGGCGGATCTCCTTCTCTACCATCTGGTCGATTCGATGTCCGTTGAAGCTTACCTCCCCTCCGATAATTTTTCCATTATCGGCCGTCAGTCCCATTAATGAATACGCCGTAACCGACTTTCCGGATCCGGATTCACCGACGATCCCCAGCACCTCCCCATCCTTCATACGGAGGGAAACATCATTCAAGGCCTTGACCTCCCCCGCCGGCGTGAAGAAGGATAGCCTCTCATGACGGATATCCACCAAATACTCGCTCATAAACCGAACTCCTCTATTAAAGTGGTTTTTGGCCATTTTAATTCCTGACAAATAGCTGCGGTATCGAAAGCTACACGGTCCCTCTATCAAAGTGGTTCTCTGGCCATTCTAAATATCAACAAAAATCTGCGGAAACAATCTATACAGTTCCTCTATCAAAGTGCTTAAATCTCATTTCGTAACTGCTCAGGTTCCCTGAGCAGTTACGGCAAAAGACGCGGCGCTTAAGCGCATTCCCATGCGTCTTTTGCCTGCTTTTCGGCTTATGTGTACGCCGCTTGCAGCGAGTGCAAGCGGCTACCTGAGTAGTTACCTCATTTCTTCATCTTCGGGTCAAAGGCGTCCCGCAGCCCATCCCCCAGAAGATTGAAGCTCAGGATAATGATGAAGATCATAAACGCCGGCGCGAACAGCTTCTCCGGATAGGTCTGCAGGCCATTCAGCGCATTTGAAGCCAGCGATCCCAGGGACGGCATTGGTGCCTGCACGCCCAGCCCCAGGAAGCTGAGGAACGATTCCGTGAAAATGGAAGAAGGAATCTGCAGGGTCGTTGTAACGATCAGTGTCCCGATGCAGTTGGTAATGAGGTGCTTCCGAATAATCCTTCCATCCGTCGCCCCAAGAGCCTTTGCGGCTGTAATATATTCATTCTGCTTGAGCACCATGATCTGGCCCCGAACGATCCTTGCCATCCCCACCCAATAGAGCAGGGCAAAGACAAGAAACATGGACACCATGTTCGGCCCCATTGCCGTGATCCACCCGAAGCCCGGGACCTTCGACAGGCTCTGCAGCGGGAACTTCAAAACCTGGGCAAGCAGGATGATAATGAGGACGTCCGGGATCGTGTAAAGCACATCCACGATCCTCATCATGACCATGTCCACCTTCCCGCCGAAATACCCGGCCACAGCTCCGTAAACCGCTCCGATCAGGAGGATCAGGGTCGAGGCGATGATACCGACCGTCATGGAAACCCTCGCGCCAACCAGCACGCGGATGGTGTAATCCCTCCCGTTCTGATCCGTCCCAAGGAAATGGGGAAAGACGGCCTCGCCCCCTGCCATCCGTTCCAGCTCCTTCTGTGAATATTGAAACGGCCCGAGACGCTCGGAACCCTTCATCTGCTGCTCATAGGCATAGGGATATATCAGCGGCACAAGGAAAGCCAACACGAGAATCAGGACGACCACGGCCAGCGCGGCCATGGCGATCCTGTTCTTCCGGAAACGGCGGAAACCGTCCTTCCAGAAGCCGACCGACTCGCGCATGACGACCAGGGACTCCTTTTCATCCTCCGTAGCAGGGAGAAAATCCTCCGCATTGAGCTGCAGGGACAAGAAATTCTTTCCATTTTCCATAAATGAGCATTCCTTTCCTCTTTTATCAAAGTGGGTTTTTGACCCCTCTGAATTCTGACATGGCGAACCGCCTGCGGGACAAATCGGCTCTTCTGTCAAAGAGCCCATCCGCCTCCGCTATTTCAGCTTGATCCTTGGGTCTATAAAGGCGTAAGCGATATCCACAAGTACATTCATAAATATAATGAAAGTGGCCAAAAAAATCGTGGTTCCCATAATAAGCGGGTAATCTCGGGAAGGAATCGCGCTGACAAATTCGTGGCCAAGACCCGGAATCGTGAAAATCTTCTCTATAATGAAGCTCCCCGTCATCAAAGAGGCAAGGAGGGGCCCCAGATAAGTCACTACAGGGAGAATGGCATTCCGAAGCGCGTGCTTGAAAATGGACTTGAACGGACTGACCCCCTTCGCCCGGGCCGTCCTCATGTAATCCTGCCCGATTACATCCAGCATGGAAGAACGCATAAGACGGGCAATATAACAGGAAGGGTACAACGCAAGAGCGATGACCGGCATGATATAGCTTGCGGGGGAATCCAGTCCAAGGGACGGAAGGAGCTTCAGCCTGACCGACAAAAGATACATCATGAGCGTGGAGGTCAGGAAGCTCGGAACCGCGATTCCCGCCGTGGAGAAGAGGATAATGACGTTATCCGCCGTCCCTCCCCTCTTATAGGCCGCAATGGCCCCCAACGGCACGCCGATAAGGACGGCGACAAGCACCGCCATCCCGCCGAGCCTCGCGGATACCGGAAACTTGTTCCGGATAATGTCATTGACCGTAAAGCCCCTCTTCTTCAGGGACATACCCATATTCCCATGGAGAAGGTCATTCATATACGTCAGATATTGCACAAAAAGCGGCTTATCCAGCCCATATTTGGCCTCCATGGCTGCCTGTGCCTGGGGCGTTACCGCCTTTTCCGCAAGGAAAGGTCCGCCGGGCACCAGATTCATGATAAAAAAAGTCAGCGTGGCAACGGCAAGCGCCGTCAAAAGCCCCGCCAGAATGCGCTTTATAATATATCTGACCATCTAAAATCCCCCCGATATCCCCTGAATCCATATAAAATCAATTGCTTCCGGCCGCTTTAATTCCTGACAAACATCTGCGGTATGGCGATTCATACTGCTCCTAAGCCAAAAAGACTTCCGGGTGTCTTGATCGCTGATTTGCAAATTTCCAACAAACCATCTTATAACAAAATCTCTATTTCATCAAGGATAAGATTACTTTCAGCTCCTTTGCTGTCAGCGCAGGTTTCCTGACGCATCGTTTCATGACCAATATGCTCATGAGTATGAAAGGCAAGCCTTTCATACTTACGGTCATAGGGTCCCACCCCACAGAAGATCATGAAAGGTTTCTTTCATACTTCATTCGTGCCGCCAGCGAGACACAAATCGGACTCAATACCTGCGGCATCAAATCAAAGTATAACAAAAAGGAGACTGTCTTTTCAACAGCCTCCCTTTTAATGTGATTTTGGAACCGCTTTAACAGACTTTTAATTCTCCTTATGCTGCTAATAAAAAGCCATAGATATCGCAAATCCATACAACTTTCTATTGTCGCCGCGGCGCCACCTGACTACTTCTTCTCCCGGCTCTCCAGGGCATGGATCGTATTGACGACAAACTCATGGGTCGGAACCGCCACGCCGTGCTTCTTCCCGGCCCGGACCACTGATCCGCTGATGGTGTCCACCTCAGTCCTGCGTCCGTTCATAATGTCCGCACAGATGGAGGTCACCCCCTCCGGCACGCGCTCGGACGTTGCCTTGATCTCGGAAAGCAGCTCGTCCTCGTCCGCGGAAAGACCCATGGCGTGCGCCACGGCCACTGCCTCGTGAAGAAGCTGTTTCGTCATGGCAAAGGCATATTCATTCCCGGAAATGTATCCCATTTTCACCTGGAGCACTGCCGTAACCGCGCTCAGGGTAACGTTCGTGAACAGCTTGTTCCAGATCAACTGCTGGATATTTTCATGAATCTTTGCCCTGAAGCCGCAGGCATCCAGGGTTTCCTTCAACCTGGGAAGCATTCCTCCCTCGTCCGGCACCAGCATTCCAAGGTTCGTGCCGCCGGTCCCGCCGTGACGGATATGCGCCATTCCAAGGATTGTTCCCTGATCTTCCGTGGTTCCGATGATAATGTGATTCTGATCCACGAACTCTCCCAGAATATCCTCATGTCCGGATCCGTTCTGTAGTGTCATAATATACGTGTCCTTGCCGATAAGGTTCTTGTTCCCGGAAAGAGCCGCCCGGGAGAACAGAGCCTTTACGAAAAGAATGACCAGATCCATCTCGGGAAGCCCGGACGTATCGGACACGGCCTTTGGACGGTAAACATTATCCTTCCCGTCTTCTTCCAGTGTAATGCCCTTTTCATTTACCGTCTTGACAACTTCCTGGTTTGTATCCACAAGGTAAACTTCGTTATGGAGCGAGAGATGGCCGCCATAAATGGAACCCATCGCGCCCGCGCCGATTACTGCTATTTTCATATCAATTAAATCCTTTGAAATACTTCGGAATTATTTATAAATGTTTTGTGAATAACAATTGATCAATGACCCACATAAATACGAAAGGAATCTTTCATAATCTTTTGTGGAGCGAGGCTCCATGGCTGCAAGTATGAAAAGCAAGCTTTTCATACTTCATTTGTGCCGCTGGCGCGACACAAATGGGACTCAACGCCTGCGGCATTAAGTCAAAGTATGAAAGGCAAGCTTTTCATACTTGATTTGTGCCGCAGACGCGCCACAAATGGGCCTCAATGCCTGTGGCATCACGTCAAATTATGAAAACTCCGGCAGGCCTTCAATGGCATACGCATGCACCGGGCTGGAATCCAGACCCTTGATCGGCAGCGGAGCAAAGGAAATAAAGAACACATCCTTCTGAAGCTGCTCCAGGTTCTTCAGGACCTCAATGAAGATAATATTCACAGCAAGCAGTATGTCATGGAAGGGCTTGACATCCTCATTGCAGTTTTCAATGGAAACGCCATCGCCGAAACCAACAGCCTTGACCTTCTTTGCCT
The DNA here is from genome assembly GCA_946413525.1 of uncultured Oribacterium sp. Taxonomy (GTDB): domain Bacteria; phylum Bacillota; class Clostridia; order Lachnospirales; family Lachnospiraceae; genus Oribacterium. The sequence goes on along the minus strand of CAMKKZ010000006.1, from coordinate 25,731 downwards.
TGAACCATTCTGCCGTCTCGCCGTTGACGAAAAGCCTCTTGTCTTTTTCCGTGTTCGTATCCGGGGTAAAAGGATTCAGTTTGTAGGAAGAGTCGATGATCACGATGTCGCCCTCACGCACCTTGCCGGCCTCCCTGTCAAGATCGGCTGCCGTGATATGAGTGTTCGGCTTGACGCTCTCCTTGAAATCCACATAAACGCCGCGGCCAACAAAGGTCGTGAGCGGCACGCCTGTCACATCCGGCCAGTTGTCGTCATGATGATAAGGACACTCCGCATGGGTTCCGAGATGCGTCATAATATCCACATTGGTATGAAAATCGGGAATCGGACCGCCGGTATTGAAACGATGAAGCTTGCAGCGGCGTGTCTCCGTCGCGGGATCCACCAGCTTCGACAAGTCAACCAACCTCAGGCCATTCCCCAAATCATAAACTGTCTGCATGTTATCCTCCTCGTACATTATAGTGTTTTTGCATCACATGATATAACGCAAGGAAACGCCGATGAAAACGTCTCCTTTATCTATTACTATCTATTATCTGCCTACTATCTATCCCATCCCGTTCCCTGTTGTCTGTCGCCTATTGCTGTTATTTCTCAAAATAAACTTTATAGGCATTGTCATAATAAATCTTCCGAAGCTCATCTTCTGTGAACAGATCCGTCTTCCCGAGATAATCCGTCAGGTGCTCATAGCTGTCCTGCGTGGCCGCGAAGGGCGCGTCCGTCCCCCACATCAGCCGATCCGCTCCGAGGATGTCGGCCGCTTCCCTTAAATACTGGCAGGTTTCCGGATAAGGATACTTGTCCGGCCCCATGATCTTCGGCATGGCGGCAATGTCAAACCAGACATTCGCCTGCTTCAGCATCCGAAGCTCCGCCGCCCAGGCGTCATGCATATTCCTGTCCGGAGCGAGCAGATGGCATACCACCAGTTTCAGTTCAGGGTAACGGTCCGATATACGGAGAAGAGCGGCTGTCTGATGGCTGTCCATATAAATATCCCCGACATCCAGCGCCACTACGCCGTGATGCTTCTCCACCAGGGCATAAATTGGGGACATCTTATCACCGGAAAGCGAGAACGGCTCATGGCAGCCCATAAGCCCGCCGCCCGAGCTGACCTCGAACTTTGCCAGATGGAAATGCAGCTCCTCGAAGAACCGCTCCATGGCTTCCATGTAGTTGGTCATAAAAGGGTCAATGGTGCAGGACGGGCAGAACCTGTCCGGATATTTCTGAAGGAGCTCGATATGGTACAGATTCTGGAAACCATACATGCTGCCGTTCATCAGCACGGCCTTTTCCACATCGTTCCTGTCCATGATCTTCAGAGCTTCCTCGGCATAGAAATGATCCTCGCCATAGTCGCCGTTCTGAGGCAAAAGCTGGAATTCCTCGCCGGTGCCCCATACGGCCTTGCCATTACCGGCCGCCCTGAGTTCCCCCCTCCTGCAATATCCTGCGAGAACCTTCGCAAGATGAAGATGCGCATCTATTTTCTTCATTAAATCCTCCTTTATCAAAATGGTCTTTGACCACCCTGATTTCTTGCTACATCAATGCGGCATCGCGTCAACAAGGCTGGCCGTGGGCATTCCTCGCCAACGTTCCCATCAGGCAGCCTTTTTCTTGAAAAGCCGGAAGCCTGCCCTCTTCCTGGACTGGTCGCGATGCTGCATCGCGTCAAAGCCAACGGCAATAATGATCACAAGGCCCTTGACCAATCCCGCGTGGGTGGACGGGACGCTCATCAGGTTCAGCCCATTATTCAGAAGCCCCATGAGTACGGCGCCGAAGATCGCGCCGGGCACCGTTCCGACACCGCCCAGAAGACTGACGCCTCCGATAACGCCGGCCGTGATCACATCATTTGTATAGCCGGAGCCCGTAGCCGCCGCAGCCTGCTGCGTCATGGACGCGAGGACAATACCACCGATAGCCGTTGTGATGCCGGAGAAGACATAGCAAAGAATTGTTGACTTCTTGACATTAATGCCGGAGATTTCAGAAGCCGTGGCGTTGCCTCCGACTGCGTAAATATACCGTCCAAACTCCGTCTTCCGGAGAACATACCAGCTTGCAATCGCGATCACAAGCATGAAGTAAATCGGAAGCGGGAATCCGAAGACCTTCATCGCCCCGATGGCTGTGAACGCGGCGGGTGCCGTACAGCTCACAATCTTGTTATTCGTGATGACCATGGACAATCCAAGGAAAACACTCTGGGAAGCGAAGGTCACCAGGAATGCCGGGATATTAAAGGTAGTAATGATGAAGCCATGCACGCAGCCCGCCATCGCCCCGACGCAGATCGCGGCTATTACCCCTGCCAAAACCCCAAGGGTCGTATCCCCGAAGAAATGTATGACTTCGACTACCACAACCGCGGAAAAACCGCATAGCGTCGCAATGGAAAGATCGATTCCCCCGACAAGAAAAACAAATATCGTCCCGCAGACCATGATCCCGATAACGGATACCGACCAGAGGACATTCGCGATATTACCCACGGTCGGAAACGTCGTCGGACGCAGTGCCGTAAGGATCAGGACGAAAGCTACCAGAATAAAGGGCTTGCTGTATTTACTTATATTAAATCCTTTCATCCTGCCTCCTCCACTTCTTCAACGCCCTGGCCGGCAGCCAGAACTTTCGACTGCGTAACCTCCACGTTCTTGAATTCCTTTACGATATTCCCCTTCCGCATCACAAGGATCCTGTGGGAAACACGCAGAAGCTCCTGCAGATCCGAGGTCACGACAATTATGGCGACCCCTTTGCTGGCCAGATCTTCCAGAATTGAATAGATTTCATCTTTTGCGCCAACGTCTATGCCGGCCGTCGGCTCATCGACGATCAGAAGCTTAAGGTCGCGCATAAGCCATTTTCCGAGGACGACCTTCTGCTGGTTTCCTCCGGACATGACCCCGACCTCCTTGTTCGGATCGGACGGACGGATGTCAATAGCCTGAATCGCGCGCTTGCTCATTTCCAGCTCATCTTTGTCGGAGACGGCTGACCCGTTCTTCTTCACAATGTCATAATTCGTCAGCGCCACATTCCTTGTCGTAGAAAGCAGCGGGATGAAGCCCTGGTTCCGCCGGTCCTCCGGCACAAAGCCGATGCCTGCGTTAATGCTGTTCCTGGGCGAAGGGTTCAGCTTGACGCCGTCCAGCCAGACCTCGCCGCTCTGGGCCTTGTCCACGCCGTAGATAGCCCTGACCACCTCCGTCCGGCCGGCGCCAATCAGACCGCCAAGCCCCAGGATCTCGCCCCTGTGAACCTGGAAGCTGATATTCCGATAGCGGTCAGACTTGTCCGTAAGGCCTTTCACGTCCAGCCTTACCTCGCCTTCCCTGGACTGAAGCATTTTCCGGGACCCGGAGGACTCGTCCACAACCTTCCCGATCATGGTCTCAATCACCTTCGCCGGGATGATCTCGTGCTTCTGAAGAAGCGCCGCGTTCTTTCCGTCCCTCAAAATGGTCAGCCTGTCGGACAGCATATAAACCTCCTCCAGGCGGTGGGAAATGTATATAATGGACACGCCCTGGTTGCGGAGCGTCTGGATGATCTTGAAGAGCATCTCAGCTTCTTTTCCGGAAAGGGAAGCCGTCGGCTCGTCCATAATCAGGAGCTTCGAATCCTGGGAAAGCCCCTTCAGGATCTCAATCAACTGCCTCTGCCCAATTCCGAGATTGTCCACAATGGTCGTGGGCTTCAGCGGGAACTCATACTTGTCGATCAGTTCCTGCGTCATCCTGTTCATCTTTCGGAAATCGATAAGCTTCCCGTTCCTGGGCTCCCTGCCAAGGAAGACATTCTGCGCAACGGTCAGAGGTGGAATGACGGACAATTCCTGATAAATACAGGCCACCCCCAGCTTCTGGCAGTCCTGATAGTTATTGATTTCCACGGGCTTCCCTTCCCAGTAGATCTGTCCCTGATCCTTTGAGTATACGCCCGTAATGATTTTGATCAGCGTTGACTTTCCGGCGCCGTTTTCACCCATCAGGGCATGAACCTCGCCCTTTGCCACTTCAAAGTGAACGTCCTGCAGGACCGGAACACCGGAAAAGCTTTTGTAGATCCCCTTGGCTTCCAGGATGGTTTCCAAATTAGTTTGATTCAGTTCAGCCATTATTCCAGTCCCTCCTTTGCGCCTTTTTCCTTCGCTATCCGATCCATCCGGGCCTTGTAGGTCGCGTCAAACATGACGACGAGAACAATGATCACGCCCTTGATGATGTACTGGAAAGCCGTGTTCATATCGAGCTTCCGGACGCCGTTCTCAAGGGCGGCCATGAAGAGGGCGCCGATCAGCGTCCCGACCACGTCGCCGCTGCCTCCGGAAAGGGCCACGCCGCCGACGACTGCCGCCGCGATGGGGGAGAATTCAAAATCCGTCCCAAGGGCCGTGGTCGCGCTCTGCAGGCGGGCCGTCGTGAATACCGCGCCGATGGAAACACAGAAACCGGTAATGACATAGACCATCATCCTCACCCTTTCCACATTAATACCGGAAAGGGTCGCGGCCTTCTTATTGGCGCCTACTGCGTAAATATATGTGCCAAAGCGCGTGTGCCGGAGCACGATCTGTCCCACGATGACAAAAAGCGCCAGAGCAATACAGACATAGGGGAGCCCGGAGGGGGTGCCGTCTATCGTATTGCCAAGGAATGTATACTGGCTCACATTCATCGGCTGACTCTTGATCACGCCGTTCACGTCCCTTATGGCGATCACATAGGTCAGCGCCCTGAACACGCTCATGGTTGCCAGTGTCCCGATGAATTCGGGAATCTCCATCCTGGCCACGATATAGCCGTTCACAAGACCACAGGCAAGACCCGTCAATATGCCCATCAAAATCATGATTGGAATGGGCAGAAGCGTGTAAGCGTAAATATTGGCCATGACCATGCCCACCAGCGCGATGGCGCTGCCGGTGGACAGGTCAATGCCTGAGGTGATGATGACATAGGTAATGCCTACGCCAATGATCCCCGGCACGGAAGCATCCCGCACGATGGCGATGAGATTCTCCTGACTCAGGAACTTCCCGGAGCCCGCTCCAATAAGGATCGTAAATAATACAAGCAGCACCGCCAGCATGCCGATCGAGATCAGCCGGCGCAGCGTGTTTTGATTTATTCCATTCACAATTGCCTCCATGATTGAACTGTCATAAAAGCCGGGAAACAGGGGAATCCTCCAGCCCCGCGTCCCGGCTTCCCTTATTTCAGGAAAATGTATTTGTTCAGTCAAGCCGAATAGCTATATGTTAGTTTTCCCTTATGATGCGCGGAAAAAACGAAACGCCGACATTACCAGCGGTCCTCCTCAGGAATGCTCGCCACGTTATCCTTCGTAACAACGATGGGCTCCATGATGACCTTCGGGGTCTCTGTGAGCACATTATAGCTGTATTCCGAACCGATCATAAGGAGGGCGATCTTCGCGGCCGTGGAACCTTCATCCCAACTGTTCGTATAGATGGTGCCGCTCATGTCGCCGCTCTCGATCATGGCCAGGGCATCCTTCTCACCATCGGCGCCCCAGATGGAAAGCTGGCCCTTCTTTCCTGCGGATTCGGCAGCAAGCGCCGCGCCCTCGGCCATCGCGTCATTGATGGCGAAAACGCCCTTCAGATCCGGGTGGCTCTGCAGGAAGCTGTTCATAACGGTAATGGCCGTATCCTTTTCAAAAGAGGCGGACTGGGCGTCCACGATTTCGATTCCGGAATAGTTCGCGATCGTGTCACGGAAGCCCTGCTCCAACTGGTCGGTACGCTTCAGGCCGGGAACGCCCTGGATAATGGCGATCTCGCCGGCTTCACCGATTTCCTCAGCCATCTTCTCCGCTGCCATGCGGCCTGCGTCGTAATCCACCGCCATGACCAATGCGCTGTGGACCGTATCGGCATCCAGGTTGAGTGTAATGACAGGAATGCCAGCCTCTTCCGCCTGCTTCACGGACGGTGCCAGGGCGGTGCCGTCGGAGCACTGCAGGATGATGGCATTGTATTTCTGGTTAATGACGTCGGTCATGATCTGGACCTGCGTCTCCGCGGAGCTTTCGCCGCTGTAGGAGTCGACCTTGATATTGCCCCAGGACGCGCATTCACGCTCAATGCCTTCCTTCCAGCCCTGGTTGTTTGGCGTACCCAGGTCATGGGCAACATACGCGATTTTGACAGGCTCCCCGTTGTACGGATCGACCTTCACCTTGTTGCTTGTGCTGGCAGCGGCAGGCTGCGCGGCACCGGCATTTGCATCCTCACGGGTCGTCGTCTGCCCGCCGGCGCAGCCGAAAAGCCCGACGGCCATAGCCGCAGTCAACATAATAGCTAAAATTCTCTTTTTCATTCTTTTCCTCCATTCGCACATAAAAAAAAGAGATTTTGGAAACTATGATTCACGGACATCCCCACCCCGGCCTTCACGGCTCTCTCGGGAATCCCGCAAAACTCTCAACATGGCAAAAAGCTCAATGATAAAGGATAAGGGCGATCATCTCGATCGGTTCGCCGATCGCCTCGATCCCATGGCTCTCGCCGTCCCCGCAAAAATAGACATCCCCGGGATGGACATCCACGATGGTGCCATTGTCATTATACTTCCCCGAGCCGCTCATAATATAATAGGTCTCAGCGTCGCCTGTATGCTTGTGAAAGCCGATTGCGCTTCCCGGGTAAACCGTGGTATGGGCAAACACGCGGCCCTTCTCATACATCTCCTCCGGTCCCTCCAGAAGGCTGCGTACCGTGATTTCCCCAACGCCATCGAAAGGGCTGGGCTTCCGCACGCTTGTTACAGTGTCCTTTCTCCTTACCATGCAATTCCTCCCTTATCTTATAATTCTAATACTCATATATCAGAGTGAGTTTTGAGAGCTCTGAGTTCTGACATTACAAACCGCCTGAAGGCAAATCGTCTCCCCCTGGATTCTCTTTGCGCATTATGATATACGATTCATCGTTGCAGACGATTTCCGGGTCTCATCTGTTTCCCAATCTGACATTGACTCCAGAGTGTCAAGATATGTTAAATATTACTATAAATGCGTGCTATATATTATCATGTCTTATGCAAAAAGGAAAGCATATTTTTAAAGAATCGTAAAAAATTTTGTAAATTCGAACAAAAACAGGAAGCCCATTGCATTTTATGCAATGAGCTTCCTATATCGGACCTCTTTCAGAACTTAATGAATCCGTATTTCCACGGAAACATTTCAGGCATCAAAAGGAATCATTCAGTCTTGGCTGCCTCGGTCTCTGCTTCCGCGCTTTCGTCCGCTGCGCTTTCAGCGTCTTCCGCTTCCTCTTCAACAGCTTCTTCCGAAGCATCCTCTGCCGCGTCAGTGCCCTCAAGAGCTTCCATCGCCCCAACCAGGGTCGAAAGGCTGGGAACCTTGCCTTCCTCATACTCGGCAATCTCTTCTTCGGTCAGCTTCACAAATTCCATGGTCGTCTCCTCGTCATTCGCCATGGTCAGGGTGCCGTCTTCAAAAGTATAAGGAACCGCTTCGTCATCCATAGTGACATTTGCATCGTCCCAGGTCAGATCCGACATTTCTCCGAACATGTTGATATAACCGGTGCCGTCCTCATCCAGCGCAAGGTAGAACTTAATCCCAAGCTTCTCTAACTCCGCCATCTCTTCGGGCTCTTCGCCATTCGTAAGCATCTTCTCAAGCTTGTAGTAGCCGGCAGGGCCTTCACCGGAGAAATTCACCTTGCGGACTTCCACGGTCCTCTGCTCCCCGCTTGCCTCTTCAGCGGCCATCAACAACCCAAGGAAAGCTTCCACGTCAAACTCACTCGCGCTGCCTGCCTCATACGCGGCAATCTCTTCATCGTTCAGCTTCGTGAACTCCATGGTCATTTCATCATCGCCAAAAGTCATGACGCCGTCTTCATAGGTATACGGAACCGGCTCGTCCTCTGCCGTAATGTTCGTGTCATCCCAGGTAAGCTCGGTAATCTCACCAAGAATGTTCATATATCCGGTGCCGTCCTCGTCCAACGCAAGGTAGAAGTTCATGCCAAGCTGTTCGACCTGCGCCATATCCTCACTTTCCACACCGTTCTCAAGCATCTTCGTCAGCTTGTAATAGCCGGCAGGACCTTCCCCTGAGAAGTTCACCTTGCGAACCTCCGCAGTCGTTTCCGCCGCATCGGCATCCCCGGACTCAGCATCAGCTTCAGTATCCGCGTTTGTGCCATCCTCAGAGCCTCCCATCGCCGCAAGAATGTCGTCAAGACTGCCGGAGCCATTCTCTTCATAATCCTTAAGCTCATCCTCGGTCAGCCTGGTGAACTCCATCGTCTGCTCTTCCTGAGTCAAGGTAAGAACGCCATCCTTATATTCATAGGCAGCCGGTTCCTCATCCTCTTCCTGGAAAACAGACTTATCGTCCCACTTCAGATCCTGCTTCTCGCCGAAGAAATCCATATAGCCTGTACCACCATCCTCCAGGACCAGGTACATATTCATGCCATATTCCGCAAACTCAGCCATTTCTTCGCTGGGCTCACCATTCTCCAGCATATTCGTCAGCTTGTAATAGCCGACAATGCCATCGTCCTCAGCCGCGTCTTTATTCTCTTCACCGGCTGCCTCAGTTTCCTCAGCCTTTGACTCTTCCGTTTCCTCAGCCTTGGACTCTTCTGCCGCTTCTGTCACGGCTTTGTCCGCCGCTGTGGTTTCCGCCGCCGTAGTCTCGGCCGCCGTAGTTTCGGCTGCCGTGGTTTCAGCCGCTGTGGTTTCAGCCGCTGTGGTTTCAGCCGCTGTCGTCGCCGTGTTGCCGGCATTCCCGCCGCAGGCTGCCAGCATCAGGCACGATGCCGTGATTACCGCAAGTGTCTTGATCTTCATATTGTCCTCCCTAAGCATTTACGAGTCCGTTTCTCCGGCTTTCCTTCCTCATTAAAATGACTTTTTGCCACTTGGAAAGCCAAAAAAATTTTACCATTTCATTATAACACATCAATCATTAATATATTCTTAATAATGACGCAAGATATGATGAATAATAGAAGCATTTTCAGTCAGAGCCCTCCTGACAAACCGACTCGATCCTACAGCTATATTTTCCGGTTTTTTTTGAATAATTAATCCCTACAAGCAGGATTTCCCCAGGATAGCCGGAAAGCGCCCCCGCATATCTCTTCTCCTAAATTTGACGGATAGCAGCCTTTGCGGAACGGTTCCACTTAAGCTCCACGATCATAGCGGGGCACTTTCCCTGATGCTCCTCAAATCCTGCGTCACCGGCAATTTCAAAAGGCGCGAAAAGATCTCTGGAATCACAGCCCACGCTGTAATAGGCGTCAATCATTCCACACGCCTGGGATTTCCCGAATCTGCGGGGGCGGCTCACGGCGAAACAGCATTTCTCGCCGTTTATATTCTCATTCAAGACCCGGAGCATTCCTGTTTTGTCCACATAAATCTGGGATCTGACCGCCTTTTTCATACTCTCATTCCCGGGATTAATATATGTGCCCATCTTTCCTCCTTTATTAAAGTGGTTTTTTGGCCATTTTAATTACCGACAAACAGATGCGGCATCGCAGGCTATACGGCTCCTATCCGAGTGGACGTACACTTTGATTTATCCCTAAACAGCAGGGACATGCCCGCAATCAATGTCAACAGCTATTACCGGCAGCTTTCCACAAATTGCGAAGACAAGGATGTCAAGGAATACCTGAAAAAGAAAATCAGACAGGTGGAATGGGTACACCAGTGCATTTCGCAGCGCCATTCCACCATAATGAAGGTCTCCGAGGAAATCCTGGCCAGGCAATATGATTTTTTCCGATACGGCCCCGGAAGGCTTAAGCCCCTGAAGCTAGCGGATGTTGCGGAGGCCCTTGACATCCATGAATCCACCGTCAGCCGCGCCGTCGGCCGCAAATACCTGCAGTGTAGCTGGGGTATATTTCCGATGGAAATCTTTTTCCAGAGAAAAGCCACATCCCGGGACACCCGCTCGGCAGCTATGGAGGAACAGAGCTTCACCCCCCAGGACATCAAACGCGAGCTGAAGGATATTATCGAAAAAGAGGACCGGAGAAAGCCCTACAGCAACCGCCTGTTATGTGAAAAGCTGGCGGAACGCGGCATCAGCATCTCCCGCCGCACGGTGGCGAAATACCGGGACGAAGAAGGCATTCCGGGCGCAAGCGGCAGGAAGACCTATAAGCCGTGAGGCAACTCTTCTTGCCGCTGCCCTCGCAAACCCTCCGGATCCGCCATAATAGCCAGGCACATGATACAAACCGAAACCGGCGCCCCCCAACCATGCATTTCATAAAAGAACGCAGGAAACATCGATGCTATGAAAGCCATGGCAAAGGCGGATTTCCGGTTCATGATTCCAGTTTTTGCTATGTATTTCATCCCGCGAAGCACGATGGCACCGATTGCGGCAATGGCGATCAATCCATGCTCATAAAGAATCGTAAGAAACATATTGTCGCAATAATATAGCCCGAAATTGGCAGGGGAATTATAAATTAGCACCTTCAATGAATCAAAGCCATGCCCAAAGAACTGGAAAATCAGATCCTGTCGCAGGTATGCGGGAATAAATACCTTTATAAAGCCGAGTCTCCCTTTATCCTTTGACAAAGATCTGTAAATCAGACGGCGCAGGGGACCCTTGACCAGAAAATCCCGCTGTGAATAAATCCCGGCAGCCGCGGCAAGCAAAAGTACCAATAAAAACAAAAGAAGCAGCGGCTTCTTCCTGCCCGTCTCCCGAATCCACGAAACAATATTTTTTGCGTTCAGCGCAAAAAACAGAAGAAGCGATATGAGCATGGAGACCTGGGAGCTTCTCGTATTCAGGATAAGTACAGCCGGTATATACAGCAGGAATTTCAAAAAGAATTCAAGCTTTTTGTTTTTCAGCACCGTAGGGAGCCAAAAGCCCAGTATGAACATATTCCCACCGGGGATCGGGTTTCGGAATACCGTTTTAGCACGATAATAGATACGTTTCTTTCTTCCCATAAAAGCTTTTATGATATATTCACGAATAGCGGGAATCGTACAAAGGAGGATTACCGTACCGACTATGCACATGCCAATGAAGTATTCTTCGTCATGGTTCTCCGCTTCATATCGGCATACATAAAACAGCAGCAGAAGTCCCAGAAAATAATTGATATCCACAGATGGCTCAATTCCCCAGGAATATTTGTTCTTCTTCCAAAAGAAAAATGCGTACAGGAGGCTCCCCGCAACAGAAGTAATGCCTGCCACAGTAAAAATACGGTTTTCAGGATGCAGGGAAAAGCCGCGGCGCCTGTTCCGAAAGCAGAAAATAAACAGTGCCATGGGAAGCAAAAGCATATAAAACGGAGCATGGCGCTCGTTCCGTATACCCTCCTGATTTGCCAGCACGAACAAAAGCGGGGCAAGAATAATATGCCCCCATCGTATTAGCTTCCCCTTTAAAACTGCCCAAAATCCCTGATCAAACCGCTTTTCCCCCACGCACCCCTTTTCTATTTCATTTTCATTCAGATTCGCGGATGCCATTCCTTTTATCTCGCTCATCTCTCATTCCTTTCTTTTTCCTTTTTTTTGCGGATCATTGCCTCCGGGCTTTGAGAAATTCCCAAACGATTAAAAAGCCCCCTCGCAATATAGACAGCCGACTCTTCTTTCAAAGCCAGGATGGAAATAATATATGTGCCAAAAAAGAGCACTCCCGTAATGAGTATTTCCCAAAAAAGATACCAGACAGAATCCGGTATAAGCGCATTGAACCGTGACGCAAGCATACGGCCAAAGAATGCCGAAATCAAAGCAAGGATGCATCCCGTGGATATTTTAATCATTTCCCGAAAAGACAGCGTTCTCCCTACAAGCTCCCGGAGCGCGAAAGCATGGAAGAAAAAAACGCAAGCCTCCGCCGCCAATGTCCCTATAGCCGCCCCTGCCGCCCCAAAGCGTGGGATCAGCGCGGCATTCAGCAAAAGATCCACCCCCGCCCCAATAAGCGACCCACAAAGAGTAATCCCATTCTTTCCGGCGGGGATCAGAATCTGCCAGGCCGTCACGCTGCTAAGACCGATAAATATCAGGGTCGGCATGATCCATCTCATCGCCACGGCCGCCCGGAAAAAGGCGGAACCGGCAAGAAACAGAATGATCGCTTCCGCTTCCAGCAAAATGTAAACCGTGAGGGGAAAGGAAAGGAACAACACAAAAGCAAACGAGCGACGGATAAGGGAATCTGCCTTTTCCTGCCCGTCCTTCCTCGAAAGGTAAAACGATACCCTCGAAAGGGTAACTGAGCCCAACGCGGTAACTACGCCAGTCAGCAAAACCTTCAGGCGTACCGCAGCATTATAAATCCCAACTTCCGCCTTCCCTGAGATAAAGCCCAGCATGACCGTATCCAGGTTCGTATAAACCATAGTGGCTGCCGTATAAAAAAAAAGCATCAGTATCGGCTTAATATGCCTCCTTATCCTGTAGCCCCCTACAGGACGCAGGGAAATAAAAGAACGGAGCCTGAACAGATTCAGAAAATTGGAGCCCACGGTCCCTATGATCGTCGTAGCCCCATAAATCACATAATCTTCTTTTGTTTTCACAAAGACAAACATGGCCACTACCGCCAGAATCTTAAAAAAAAGATTCCTTACGGTTATGTAATCATATTGCTCTATTGCCCTGTAAAACCACTCCACTCCGATGGCGCTCAGCAAAATATCCGCGGATTGGATGAGAAGAAGGCCCTTGTCATCTGAGAGCTGCGGAAGCTGAAAAAGAAGCACGAGAAACGCGGCATAGGAAAAAAGCACGCTGACCATGTTTATGATCAGAAGTTCCTGTACAGTACGGCTGAGCTCCGTCCTGTCCCCCCGTGACTCGGCGCACACCTTTACGCCGTAAGCCGGAATACCCAGAGAGGCAAGCAAGGAAAAATAACTTATGATGCTCGCCCCAAACGCCACCTTCCCTGTCCCCTCCGCAAGAAGCACTCTGGAAACGTAAGGGAAAGTAATCAAAGGAAATAAAATCGAGGATATCTTAAGAATGATATCCATAATATAATTGTAAGCCACCGAATGAATCTTTATTCCCATGGATTATTCTCCATTGCGCCATCAAAAATTTTCCAGGATTCCTCCATGTTGCGACAGGCAAATTCAAGGCTTTTCCGGATGTCACCGTGATTACGCTTCCTGGTGGCGGCGCCATGAAAATGATATACCTGCAGCCTCGGTGTATATAAGGTACTATAACCAAGAGTCCTGCACTTCAGCGCCAGCAACAGCTCCTCATGGTAAAACTTTGTTTCCGGCTCAAACAGCACCCGCTCCCTCTCCATGTATCTGCGGGTGACGATAATACAGGAGCCCTGCAGCACAGCATCTCTATGTTCCCGGCCATACCGGTCTTTTTGGGAATCGGACAAGACATAATTGGAAGGAAACATCTGCCTGAAAAAAGTCCTGACGGCTTCCAGCAGGGGAACAGGCATAAGGTTTTTTAAAAAGAAGAGAAAACTCTCCCGTTTCAATTTCAATCCCAATCTTAATCTTGATCTCAAATCCTTCTGCCCTTCCAATCTTTCCCATACTTCAAGCTCTTTTCGGGGCGCAAAAACATCCTGAAGAATCTGTTCGCGGGAAGGAAAAGACGCGTAGAGCGGTCCCTGATGCGTCCCGTCCAGGGGATTATAAATATCCGGCCCGATAATAAAAAAACCATTTTCCTGGTCAAGCTCCTCAAGCCGGATGAGAAAATCCCTGTCCCTGACGCAAATATCATTATTCAGGACAATAATAAAACGCGGCGAAAACGTCTTTGCCATTTCATAAACTTCATTATTCCCCCTGCTGAAACCCTGGGGGGTGTGAGAAATATGGCATTCAAAAAGCGGCACCCCGGAAAAATATTCAGAAACCCTCTCACCGCTGCCGTCCAAAGAGCCGTTATCGTAAACCAGAATCCTGCATTCCTCAATGCCTTTCAGCCGAAGCAAAGAACGAACGCAGCGTATTGTCGCCCTGTCATCTTTATAATGCAAAACCGTAAAAACAGCCTTCAACCACACCCCTCCGAACTTCTCTTAATTCCATTCAGACTCTTTACAGAATCATCCTTACTTTGTGATTATAGCATAGAAATAAGGATAAATATAGTAAACGCGTCAAAAGACGTGTCAAAACATCAGCAATTCCCTAAACGCGCCCGAATCTTTTCAGGGAAAAGTTGACCATTCGTCATAGATAGGATAAAATCAGCATCATCTTCCTTCTTGTCTATTTTCTCAGCGATTTTCTCGTAATAGAAAAACGATTAGACAGCAAAATTTTTTCAGGGTTGAAAGCAATGCATTTACAAAACATCCTCTTTCCAGATAATGAATTCTGCAATATTCCGGAGATGTATTACCATATCTCCCAGGACGGGCAGTGGATCGATCTGGACGGATATTTTAATCTATTTTATATCGAAAAGAGAAAGGTTTATACAAACCTTCAATCCCTTGCCGTAGAAATCCGTCTCCGGGGCTACAGCAGGCTCCGGCTTATGCATGACCGGGATGAAATCAAAAGAGTGGATCTTTTGGCAGAAGAAACAAAGGATTACCATATAGAATTTCCTTATAGTAAATTTGATAAAGGCTTATTCTGGATTTCACTGCAAAAAAACGGCGAAAGCGATTCGTGCTTTGCGGAAGGCTGCTTTACGGGAGAGTCCAGCCAACTGTCTGAAATCAATATAGCCTTGGATATCTGCACGTTCCACCGGGAAAACTACGTGATCGGCAATATGAAAACCCTCCTGTATAAGGTTTTTCAAAGCGGCGAGGAGGCCGGAAAGCATCTTAGCGTTTTCATTATAGATAATGGAAACACTTTGCCGGGACTTGATGAAATCCGGGATCTGACAACGGCGACAAATGGGAAAATTCAGGTTTTCCCGAACAAAAACGCGGGAGGAACCGGCGGCTTTACGAGAGGAATACTGGAAGCCCTGAAAAGGGAATCCAAAGAAAAAATATCCCACGTGCTTCTGATGGATGACGATGCGGTCTTTCATTGGGACCTTTTCACAAGGCTGTATGCCCTGCTGGCCATGCTGCGGGATGAATACCGCGGCATCAGCATTGGAGGAGCCCTGCTCCGTGAAGATTTTCCCTACCTGCAATATGCTTCCGGGGAATCCTATAAAGATTTCCGTATTGTTAACAGGCACATGCTGGACGATATGCGGGAATACAAAAATGCCAGCGCTGAATACATGACATCTCCAAAAAGCGAAGAAGGCACTTACAGTGGCTGGTGGTGCTGCTGCTACTCGCTCAAGACCGTCAGACAGGCCGGGCTGCCAATGCCTCTCTTTATCCATTATGATGACATGACCTATGGTCGCAGTGTCGGGGAAGCGGGGATAGTCTTCCTGAACGGAATCTGCGTCTGGCATCGCGGTTTCGAACTGACTTTTACAGGCGTGAACAAATATTACGATATGCGGAATGGTCTGATCAATACCGCAGTTTTTGATCCCAGGGTTCGGCTCCGGGACATAGGCAGGTGGAGCATTCAGCAGGTTCTTTCCATGCTCCTTTCCTTCCGGTATGCTGAGGCCGAGCTGGCCTGCCTTGGACTCCGCGACTTTATGAAAGGGCCGGACTGGCTTTCCGGAACCGATCCCGAGAAACTGCATTCTTCCCTTATGGCCCTGTATCGCAAAGGCATGCCCATGAAGCCCTATTCCGAATGGGAGCTTCCGGACAGTCTTGAAAAAGAAATAGAGGATTATACGGCAGGATACGGACTTAAGGAAATACGCGAACGCTACCTTTGCTCAGAGTTTTCAGGCCTTTTAAACAAATGGAAATTGTATACCCTTAATGGCTGTTTCCTTCCTTCCAAAAAAGGAATCATCCCTATTTCCGCAACAGAATCCCGGCTCAAGGCATATCGCAGGAAAAAAGCGTTTCTTTACGAACCCTTTAACAGGAGAGGAGCAATTGCCAAAAAGAACTGGGGCGCCATATTACGTATTGTAGGGATGATTTTGAAAATGGAAATAGTTCTACTCTGCCGTTTCAAAAGCATCTCAAAAGAATACAGAAAAGGATATCAAAAACTGGGCAGCATAGACATGTGGGAAAAATATCTTGGACTCAAATGAAAAGGCCGCCTGTACTTTCTTCAGGCGGCTTATAAGTTATACTCGTTCATGCCAGCTTTTGCCTATACCAATTTTACAGTTCTGTGAAACTCAGAAAGCTCTACGCAGTAGTTTGGAATAGAATTACGTTGACGAGTATGAACAAAAATAGAATGCATTATGAATCATTCAGGCTTCCCGTTCAACGCCCTTCTCCTGATAAGCTCCTTGTAAATTTTCAGGATATCCGATGTCTCTCCTTCCATCGAAAATGTTCTTTTTGCGTAAACGCGCCCATTTTCCGCAAGCTTCCGCATTTCGTCCTTATGTTCCAGGGCATAATGGATTTTTTCGGCAAGGGAAACAGGATTTTTCACTTCAAATAGAACACCTGTATCCATATCCCTTATCAACTCTAATGTTCCGCCGCTTCCCGCGCCGATCACAAGGCAACCGGAAAGCATCGCTTCCACGGTGACCCGCCCAAAGGCTTCACACCAGGAACACATACAGAAAATATCCGTTTCTTCCAGCCATTTCTCCACATCCTTCTGATACCCGGTCAGCTCAAAGCTTTCCTGAAGGCCTTTTTCGTTAATGTATTCCTGCAGTTCTTCCCTGCTCTCACCTTCTCCTATAATCTGAATCCTCAAGCAGTTGAATATCGTTTCCTTTCTCAAAAGATTAACCGCGTCTACAAGATCGAACTGACCCTTGTTCCGATACAATGCGCCAACCATCGTCAGAACAATTGTCGGGTTTTGGAAAATACGCTTGTTTGGCTTATAGAAGGCATCGTTGCTAATGCCATCATAAACAACGGTAAAATTCCCTTTCGGCATGAAGCTCCTGTAATAATCTGCCACGGATCTTGATACAGTGACGATCCTGTCGGCACGGCTTATCAAGCTATATCCTTGCTTTTCATCCCAAATCTTCATTCCCTGATCAGGACCTAGATATTCCCTCAAATGCCAAACGACAGGGATTCGGCAAGCGAAGCCTGCCAACGCTCCCGTATAATTGTAAATCGTATTGATATGGATGACATCCGGTTTTTCATGCAGGAGAAGCAGCACGGTACGAAATACAGAGAACAGATTAATGCATCTTTTTACAAGGTTTTTGAGCATAAACAGGACAGTCACGCTTTCGTCCTTTGACTTGATATCGCATGTATTGACATCTTTTTTGCGGCGCGACAACAGTCCAAACGAAGAATGAATAGCATGCCTTTCATTCTTCTTTACGCACCATGTAAAAGATTTAATCTGCTTATGAGGAACTTCGTAATAATCCAGCAGTTCCGTCCCATTCCCATCCTGCGGCAAAATGACAAGGGCATCATCCTGACCGGATTGCAAAATACTTGCCGAAAGCTCCGCCAGGCACAGAAACGCGCCGGATGATACACTGTTATCACTGGAAAAAAAAACAATTTTCATATATTTAATACCAAAAGCAAGTCGCCAATCTTCTCAGCAATACGCAGAGACCGTTTGTGACTGCAGTACTCTATGATTTGCCATATTATCTATGATAATTTAACTACTATCAAGCCATCTACATTCCGGACATATCCCTCCCTGGGATAATCGGGCATGGAAGCGGCTGTTTCTATCGCAAGTTTTTTCTGTTTTTTTGACAATTTAGAAGAATAGTGTTTTCCAAACGCGGCGTTTAAATAACCAGTTGAGCGCCTTGTTGCGCTTGCAGGCTTTTCCGGATTATAATCCCACGAAAAACTGGACTGTCCGATCAATCCGCTTTGAATACAGGATGGGTTAAGGGGCGCGTCCCATTTTCCAATTACCGCGACAGTCCCGTCATCCTTGCCGTCAACAGCTTCTATATGACGAATAATATCCACCCCAAGCTGATATTGCTGCGCATTACAGATATCCATGGTATAGACATATACCTGCAGCCGATGCATCTGTAAATAAGCCGAAACGAAGAACACAAAAAGGAACGGAAAAATTATACATTTTTTAAACCTGGCCTTAAAGACTTGCGAAAACCTGCTGACAGAATACATACCTAAAAAAGCAATCGAGAAAAACAAGGGCATTCTGGCCCTGTCAGCGGGCACGGATCCTATCACTATATTCAGTAAGACCGACGCGATAACATTTCCGCCAAGAAGAAGCATATAATCAAATTTCAGCGGAGCGCTGTATTTTCCGAAAAGTATATATATAGCAAGCAGGAAAATCAAAACCAGCGATGCTGCCATCGCCCATCCGACATAATCTCCTTTTCCGGCAAGAACATACCAAAAATCTCTCAATAGATTGATGATAATATCCGAAGCCGCTTCTTTCCCCCAGCTAATTGATAAATAGCTGGAAGATCCCCAGTGCATGATTTTGCATAAAATGATATACAGTAAATAGCTCAGAAGAAAATGGGAAACAACAATCACAGCGCTTTTCCAGAACAAAGCATGCTTTTCATCTTGATCACCCTTCAGCGTATCCATCAGCAAAAGCAGGCAAGCTGCCCCTTCCACAATGTGAAGACCCGGAAATGACTGATAAGTACCGATTGCGTAAAACGCGCAAAAAACAGAAATAAGCATTTCTATTATTTTGGCAGGCTTCTCACGATCAGAAAGGAGCACATCAAAGAGCAGCAAAAATGAAAGCCCCTGAAGAAAAAAAGCCAGGGCTATCGATCCTGCCTGCAAGGTAAAATAAAATTGGGTTATCCACAGAGGATTCGTTAAGAACAGCATCGGAAACAATACCAGGAATCTTATCTGCCTGTTGATTCTGTACATAACGAAAAGCCAAAGCACTGCGGCCGCTGTAAATAAGGCAAAAAACATAACACCATTTATATAAGGAGAAAAATGCCAGGCATTAATCAGCATTTCTGAATAATAAAGCCCAAACCGTCCTACATCCATATGCAGCTCTTTCAGATAATTTCCCGCAATTGACCATTCTGTATCAACTCCGATATTCATTGTAAAGGCCATATGCCAAAAACAAAGAAATGATAGAAACATCGTCGCGAGTATGATATACATATGTTTCCCCAAAAACAGTTTGAATTCCTTTTCCATGATTTCCCTCTATTAAAATGGATTATTGTCCGCTTTAATTCCTGACAAACATCCGGGATACTGCTGGCTGTACGGCTCCGTTGGCAAAGTGGTAATTATGTCACCTTAATTCCTGTCAAACATCTACGGTGCCGCTGGCTATTCGGGCTCCCCTGTAAGAGCGGTTTTCGCTGATTGCACTGATTGACAAGTCAATTTATACAGGTCATGACCGGACAACTTTTTACACTCATTCCGCTCCGGCAATTATCTCCTCATAGATTCCGGATGCGTCCAGGCCCCTTCCATCCGACTGTATCATAAAAACAAAGAGATTTGCATCCCCATTTGGTATAATATAGAGCTTTCCGCTGCAGGGAGCGCCATATGTCGCACGAAAACCATTATTAAAGTTGCCGGAAATATCAAAGCTCTGTCCGGGATATCCCGCGACCGAGCATTCCCCGGCAGAGACCGCAGCCGGATTGTTTAGGAATGATCCGATAAAGTTCACGGCAAGATCCTGATTGATCTCCTCATAAATCTTCCTGCCGTTTATCTCGTTATAATTTTTCCTTCTGTAAAACAGCAGTGCGGAAACATAATCGAAATCCGAATTTGTATCGAGAAATAACAGGGCATCTTCCCTTTCATCGAACTCGTCTTCCCGATCCTGATACATTTTTGGAATGGTAAAATATATGCCGTTTAATTCAAAGCGCATACTGCCATCGCGAAGAATCGTGACAGCCGGATCATAGGCAGCAATATATCGGTTAATGTATTCATCCGGATCCAGGTTCATCCGCGTAAACACCTCCGTATTCCAGTTCAGGCTATCCGCCTTGAAAATCAACTCCGAAAAATCCTTATCAATTTTCCTGGCTGTAACCGTACAATGCATTTTGGAAAATTCAATAGAAACCGTTTCATCGGAATAAGTCCATGGACATTCCAGCTCTGTAAACTCCGGCTGCGAACAATAATAATAAGCATATCCATTCGCGTGAAGAACAAGCATCCCATTATCATTGCCATTGTAGACTCCAACAGGAGATGCTTCGTTCTTGTCGCCATCATTATCTTTTCGAACATCATCCCCCCTATCAGGGCCATTGACCGAAACGGAATCAGCATCCCCATCGGCACCATTGCCCAAAACAGATCCATCATCCCCATCATCCCCATTACCTGCACCCGAATCCTCACTTCCGTCAGTTTCATTGCCCTCCCCACCTTCATCAGCTGCGTCAGCACGATGATCCATCGTAGGTGCTTTGAAAGGCAGGAAAAAGAAAAACAACAGCATGACAACGGATGCGGCGACAGCGGGTGCGGCAATCAATGACGGCAATCTCCTTCTGCGGAAATCCGCCCCTTTTTCGGAAGGACCATTATCCCCAAGATATTCTTTTATTTCAAACCCACACTCCGGACAGCTTTCAATATCAGCCGAAACCCGGGTGCCGCATACAGGGCAGTTGATCAGTTTCATTATTATCCCAGAAACCCCCAGAAATATGAGCAATCCCACCGCAGCGGTGGTAGCACATAAAAATACAACATGATAAAATAATCAGTAATTACGGAAGACTCTTAATCCAAAAGAGAAGAACGAAAACGAGTATAGCAAAAAATGAAGAAATGGAGAAGTGCGATGTAAAAAATGAAGTAACTGTTCAGCACCCTATTCGCAGTCGCCTTTGGCGACTGCTCATGTGCCTGGTATGCGATGCTTAAGCATATTGCGGGTATGCCAGGGAAAACTATAATTATCGCTGATCACCGCTGATCACCGAAGCCGCCCAAGTGCTGACTTAAGCTGCGCGGCACTCTGATATCTTTTCTTCGGCTCCATGCGAAGGCATTTTTGAACAACGGAACGGAGCCTCCCGGTAATGGCAGGCGCGTCATCCACAGCAAGCATCGTAAGCATCAGTTTTCCCACCGCGTAGATGTCCGTTTGCGGGGATGAGGAGCCAAAACCATACTGCTCCGGAGCCGCAAAACCCACAGTCCCCAGGAGGCGAGTATCCTGGCCTTTGGATGCATCGGCAAATTTTGCGGCGTTGAGATCGATCAGGATAATCCTTCCATCCTCTGTCAGGATAATATTTGATGGCTTGATATCCCTGTGAATGATCGGGGGATGCAGCGCATGGAGCCTGATCAGGATATCGCACAGGGATCTGGTGTATTGAATTACATCCGGTTCAGGAATTTTCCCAAGAATTTTGAGGACCTCCGCCAAAGTATCCCCGGAAACATATTCCTCGATGACTGTAAGAACATGGTTTTCTTCATACATGGCATAGATGTGCGGAATGCCGGGAAGCTGTCTTTTGAACAGTTCCTCGTATACTGAGAGATTGTAGGATACCACCCGCTTTTTCACATAAATCTTGCCGCTCTCCCTGTGCTGGACAATGAAAATCCCATGAGCTTCATTCATCGCGGCAATCTCTTTATAAAAGGAAACCGGCAGCCTTGAATCAAACATAATGAATACCCGTCTTTTTCGGTATGGCGGGAAGCCCCGCATAAAAACAAGCTTATTTTGGAATCTGCTCAAAATATCAGTCCGCTAAAGCCCGGAGAATTTTAAACATGCCGATGCCTGAACACAGGCCAATTATAACAAAAAAAGGAGGGATGAAGAAGAATAATGTATCAAAAAAAAACGAAAGAACTGGAAGATGTCCTGGAAAAGATTCATCCTGATGATATCGATGAATATATAGAGAAAAATGTGGGCGAGGTACTGGACGGAGACCGGGATTTCATGCGGTATATGAATGAAAAATTCAAAGAAAAGGGAATCCGGAAACAGGATGTACTTCTCAGGGCGGACATTTCCCTCGGATATGGGTACAAGCTGCTGTCCGAGGAAAAGATGACCAGACAGCGGGACGTCATCCTGCGGATCTGTTACGCAGCCGAGTTCACCCTTAAAGAGACCCAGCAGGCCCTCAGGATCTACCAGATGAACACCCTGTATGCCCGCGAGCCAAGGGATGCCATGATCATGACCTTTTTCAACGAACGTCCGGGGACAATCCTGGATGTCAATGAGATGCTGCTGAAGAAACGGCTGCAGCCCCTTCGAAGCTGCGGGATACAGAATTAAGAATATTAATCAGCGCATTCAAAAACAACCATTTCATTATTGAGTCGATTTGCACGGCAGTCGGTTCGATAAGAGCAAAAAGTCCACTTTGACAGATGAACGTGTCAGATATTGACCCCGCATTTTTTCATCGGTAATGAAAATGGCCAAATATTCTTTTTGTCAGGAGGTGACAGTTAATGAAAAAGACGTTAATGGCAATCATCGCTACATCAATCGTTGTTCTGGCTTTCCCGGCGGCAGCAGGACAATGGATGCAGGACAGTTTTGGATGGTGGTATCAAAATGATGACGGCAGTTATGCCAAATCTCAATGGCAGACAATCAACGGGGCATATTATTATTTCGATGAAAACGGATACATGCTTACCAACGCCTTCACTCCGGATGGTTATTATGTAGGTCCAGACGGCGTATTGGTTCAGAACATGCCGACACAAACGGCACAGAACGGGCAATCAGCGAATTCCGCTCAGGCCACCCAGGAGGCACAGGCAGTACAAGACACCCAGACCGTAAAAGCTGCACAGGAAGCGCAGGTTGCCCAGGCCGCAAAAGCTGCACAGGAGGCGCAGGCTGCCCAGGCCGCGAAAGCTGCACAGGAGGCACAGGCTGCCCAAGCCGCAAAAGCAGCACAGGAAGCGCCGTCTGCCCAAACAGCGCAGACGGCAAGTCAATCAGGAACCGTTTTTCAGCGGCAGGATGTATCTGACGCAGCCATCGAGTCCATCAAGACATATGACGATTACCTCAATATGTACCTGAAAATAATCAACAATTACATGGCAGATTATGAAGCCGCCCTTAAAGGCTCAGGGCTGTACGATGAGAAATCATTTCGGGAATTGAAGGCCGAGATGGACACAGCCTATGAAGAACAGGTGAAAATGTATGGAGCAATGCGTTATGTTCCCCTGATCGGCAAGAATGAGCTTGTCACTTTCCTGAAATCCTACAGGGATTCGCTAAAAGCAACGACAGACGCATACGCAGGGATAATAAAATCAAGCATAGACAGTTATGACAACATGATGAAAGCAATGGAAAACTCCTATGACAACATATTAAAATCATCGGGAAACTCCAACTCCTATGACAGCGCAATGAAGTCAGCAGCAGATTCCTATGACAGCATAATGAAATCAACAGCAGATTCCTATAACAGCATGCTGAAATCTACAGAAAATTCCTATGACAGCATGATGAAATCAGTGGAAAACTCTTATAACAATATGTTGAAATCAGCATCGCTGCGGTAAGCCGAGATGAAAATAATCGCAGCAAACAGTTTAAATACGGTTTAATATATACCTTCCTAATCTAGCTGACTATGGATTTTCGGCAGCCTGCGCAAGGTCCCAGGCCTTACGTCGGCTGCTCACTGTGTTTTACACACTCTCCACTATTATCTCCCCTATCAGAGTGGGTTTTTGCTACTCTAATTTCAAGACAAACCGATGCGGCATCGCATCAGCAAGGCTCATCTATCAGAGCGGGGTTTGCCGCTCTGAATTCTGACATAGCGAACCGCCCGCGGGGCAAATCGGCTCATCTATCAGAGCGAGGTTTTGTCACTCTGAATTCTGACATAGCGAACCGCCCGCGGGGGCAAATCAGCTCGCATATACGGCCATCTTTTGTTTAAAAACAGCTACATTCACTCCTGCCTGCCCGGCAGCCTGCTCAATCGTAAGCAAACCCTTTTGTACCAGGTCTGTAAGAGTTGAAAAAACGCCCGTCTCCAACCCTTCTTTTAATCCCTCTTCACGTCCCTCTTCACGTCCCTCTTCACGTCCCTCTTCCTTAAACATCTCATAAGCTTCCGCTTCGTTATATTCAGTCAGACACATATCCTTAACCTCCGCCCTGTTCGCAACAATAAACTCCTTGATTAAAAATTCATCCGGCATTTCATCAATCGTCCTGTCTATTGCCGCTTCGATTCCAACCCGTCTGCCCTCCGCATCGGGCATGTTGTTCTCCCTGACCCTTTCTACAAACCATGCATACTCCTTCAGGGGCTTGCATGAACGCAATATTTCCTGATTATGGCCATAGTTTATATTGAGCATCCGCACCTTCACCTCAATATCAGGATCTGCCTCCTTGTAAAGCCTCATCACCTCACGTTCCACCTGATCGGGTGTCAGTTTCTCATCCCTTGCACGTACAGCTTTCCGAATCTCCTCTTTGAAAGAATCCGACAGACGAAGAATCACTTCCTCTTCCACTTCATCCTCTCCGTTATAGAATACCACAAGTTTCGGAATAGGAAGCGGAAGCAATTTCTTCCCATACCTGTGCAGCTTCGATGTATACATAAACTTGTCATATAACTTTCCTGCATACATGAAACCCCGTACAGGCATGTTCGGATTTAATGTTGACTGTTGCTCATACATATCCATAGTACGGTATAGGCTAACAAGTTCAGACACAAGGAAAGATACGTCATTCTTCATATTAATGTAGACAACATCTTCCATGGTATTGATCATGATGTCTGCAGGATTCTTGTGTGCCTTCCCGCTGATTGCATTATAAAGGGACATCGTCCACTCCTTATGCTCCTCCCTCCCAAAAATAAATTCGAAGAGCCTGGACTTATACTCACGGTTTCCATGTTCCTTCTGCTTCAGCTTCTCTTCAAGCTCCCTCACCCTTTCCAGTAGTTCTTCATAATCTGGCTTTTCTGTCCCTTTATAAGCCATCCAATTCTGCCTCTCTTTTTCTTTCCATAACTGGGTATATTTTCCATTTAGCAAAACTTTTAAATTATTCTAGCATAACTATCGTATCTTTTCAATCCGAACTGATTCTGTTGGCTACCTACGCGAAGCCTGATGAAACAATTCACACCTCATCCCTTTTGCCAATAGTTCTATTTCCCCCGCTCGAAGTCTGCAGGAGGAGAGGGACTGGGCTGTAAAAATCGGCAAATGTCCCATTTCCCCTGCCAGAAAACCGTTGCCGGAGAGGGGGCTGGGCAGTAAAATTTGACAATTGGCCCATTTCCCCTGCCAGAAAACCACGACCGAAGAGGGGGCTGGGCAGTAAAATTTGACAATTGGCCCATTTCCCCTGCCAAGAGGCCGCGGACAAAAGCCGTTCATGGCATGAATAATTACATATACATCAATCAATAGATAATATCAGGGGTGTGGAAGTCTGAACAGCAACAGCATGACTCTTTGATAATAACAATAACAGTTTGATCAGGATAATTGCCCCTTTCTCAATAATACTGTCAAGAGGGAAGTATAGGCGGTTATACGGGAAAAGCGGGGCTGGTGATATACAGAATATCACCAGCCCCGCTTTCCCCCGGATTAGATTTCCCCCGGATTAGATTTCCCCCGGATTAGATTTCCCCCGGATTAGATTTCCCC
>CAMKKZ010000005.1 GCA_946413525.1 uncultured Oribacterium sp. | reverse complement strand
CCTTTCGTGTGAACACAAAAGACGCCTTTGCCTTTTTATCCGTATTCAATTCGATGCGCCCTTTTCCCGCCGGAAAAAAGAAAAGGGCGTCTTCGAGTTAAATCACTCAAAGACGCCCTTGCCTTTACGCGAGACATTATATATCGGGACTTATCGTATGTCAAGCAGCAAATTGCAAAAGCACATGGTCAAAACTTTTACGTTATTCTAATAAATTCCACCTGTACGGTTGAATGGCCTAAAGGCCATTCTGAATACCCCTAAATTCGCAAAACCGCCCGCTTCGCGTGCTTAAAGATTTGCTTCGCAAATCGTTTTGCTCATTTAGGGGTAGGTTGCTCATCCAAAGCGATATTTTGATTACGGTAAACCGTATCAAAATATCGCTTTGGATGGCAACCGTACAGGTGGCATTTTTTAACTACAAACTCGGTTTTCCCCCATTATTAACTACTTTTTTTCGGACAGAATGTGTCAAACCTCGTCAAACTACGTCAAAATTGCGGGGGAAAGAAAAACCCCGGAAACCGCCCGGTTTCCAGGGTTTTTTGGCATTTTGAAGTCTCGATCAGCGCTTCGAGAACTGCGGAGCGCGTCTCGCGGCCTTGAGGCCGTACTTCTTCCTCTCCTTCATCCTCGGATCCCTTGTCAGGAATCCGGCCTTCTTCAAGGCGCCGCGGAAATCTCCGTCCATTTCACAGAGCGCCCTGGAAATACCATGCCGAATCGCCCCGGCCTGACCGGTATAACCGCCGCCATGCACATTTACCAGCACATCGATCTTCCCGTCATTTTGCGTCAGAACCAGAGGCTGGCGCACGATCGTCTTCAATGTTTCAAGACCGAAATACTCATCAATATCCCGCTTGTTGATCGTAATCTTGCCCGTCCCCGGCATAATGTAAACGCGCGCGATTGACTTTTTCCGTCTGCCCGTACCGTAATTTCTATTTGCAGCCATTTAGATATCCCTCCTTAAATTGAAAGCTCTTCCGGCTTCTGCGCCTGGTGCTTGTGCTCTGGTCCAGCATATACGAATAACTTTTTGTACATCTGCCTGCCCAGCGGCCCCTTCGGAAGCATACCCTTCACTGCGTGTTCAATTACCTTCTCCGGCTTCTTCTGCTTCATTTCGCGCAAAGTCGTTTCCTTCAGGGAACCGACATAACGTGAATGCGTACGATATACCTTCTGATCCAGCTTCCTGCCCGTCACCTTGATCTTGGACGCGTTAACCACTATGACATAATCGCCACAGTCAAGGAACGGCGTGTAAGTAGGCTTCTTCTTTCCTCTGAGAATGGAAGCTACCTCTGTCGCAAGACGACCTAATGTCTTGCCCTCCGCATCCACCACAAACCATTTTCTTTCAATAGTGGATGCTTTCGCAACATATGAATTCATAACAACCTCCTGAATGCAGGCTACTTACTCTGGTGGGAATGCAGTAAGAAGTAAACAGCAAGCAGCAAACCGCGTTCCCAGCTCTTTTCAGTATTTAATGTAGCCCGGGCTCAGCCCTGCTGAAAAGTACTGCTGCCGGAATAAAACCGCGACAGCCAAATCACTATACTAAAAACATCATTCTTTGTCAAGCCAATGATGTCCGTAATGACGGCTGTTCCATAAAATCTATGATATCAGCCAGTCCGGAAAGCTCCGCATCCATCAGCTCCCTCACCGGGGACAGGTCGTTAAGGTCCGGGATGCCAATGACAAAGCAGCCCGCCCGCTTTCCCGCTTCTATCCCATTGAATGAATCCTCCACCACCGCGCATTCCGATGGAAGAAGCCCAATTTTTTCAGCACAATAAAGAAAAATATCCGGAGCCGGCTTTCCGTTCGTGATCCGGTCGCCAGCGCAGATCAGATCAAACTGTTCCCTGTAATTTATGGAATCCATATAGCGTAAAACCTGCTTCTCCGGAGATGAGGATGCCAGCGCGATTTTATATGACTTTTCATGCAGCCATTGAAAAAGTCGGTCCAGCCCCGGCTTTTTGGGAACCCCGAAACGGTCTATATGCTCATAAACCATTTTCATACGAAACTCCCGCTCCGTCGTGAAATCCCTTCCCGGATTTGCGTCCTCGAAAACTTTTTTTGCCTTCGGGAGGGCCAGCCCCCTCATCCGGTCCATCATGTCCTCTGTCATGATGAAGCCGCGTTCCCTGGCCACCTTAAGCCAGCAGTCATGGTACAGCCTCTCCGTATCCAGAAGCGTTCCATCCATATCAAAAAGAAAGCCTTTAATCTTCGTCCGATCCTTCATCTTCGATTTCCTATCTATAAAATGAAAGACTTGTCTTTCATACTTTGACTTAATGCCGCAGGCGTTGAGTCCCATTTGTGTCGCGCCAGCGGCACAAATGAAGTATGAAAAGCTTGCTTTTCATACTTACGTCACAGCAAGTGCCAAGTGCCTTTAAATGCTTGTGTTCAATCTCAAATTTCCTGATAATCCAGCCTTACAAGGCACAGTCCCCTGGCCGGCACGGTCGGCCCCGCCTTTGTCCTGTCCCTGGCCAAAAGTATATCCTGCATGTCCAAAGGGGAAAGCCTGCCCCGCCCTGCCAGGAGCAGGGTTCCCACGATAATCCGTATCATATTATACAGAAAGCCATTCCCCTCCGCCAGCACGCGCAGCCTGCCCGCCGTTCTGTCCTCCCATCCGGCCTCAAGACGCCAAATGGTGCGGACGGCATCCCCGCCATGGACGAGGACCTGGGAATCAGGATTGGCAAAGCTTGTAAAATCGTGTTCCCCCACAAGGCAGTCCGCCGCTGCCTGCATCCTCTCCACATCCAGCTCAAAAGGAAAATGATATGAGTAAAGCCTGTGCATTGGATTCGGTATGCGTGAATTATCCACATGATAAGCATAAATCTTCCGATGGGGCGTGAAGCGGGGGTGAAAGCCATCGGGAAGCTCCATCGCCTCCATGACACGGATATCTGACGGGAGGTAACGGTTCAGCGCCATAGTGAAATTTCCCGCCGGTATCCTGCTGCCCGTATCAAAAACAGCCACATTGCCCAGGGCATGCACCCCTGCGTCCGTCCTGCTGGCCCCTATGGGAAGGGGTCGTTCCTCCGGCAAAAGCATTTCCAGTGCCCTGATCAGCTCACCCTCAATAGTCGGAATTCCCTGCTGCATTTGCCACCCATGGTACGCCGTCCCATCATAAGCTATGCGCAACCCGATCCTTCTCACCGAAGGATCCTCCGACGGAGAGGCGGACAAAGGAGGCTTTAAAAAGATATCCCACTTCTTCATAGGCGCACGAAACGGCTTCCCAGGCAGATCGCAAGATAAGCAAACATGATAATATAAGCCGCCCGGTCTGTCCCCCTGTAACGCAAAGGCTTCATCTTCGTCCTTCCTTCACCTCCATGATAGCATCTGGCTTCCATCGCCATGGCCAGATCATTGGCCCGGCGGAAAGCGCTGATAAACAGCGGCACAAGTATCGGCACCATGGCTCTGGCCCGGGTAATCAGGCTGCCCGATTCGAAATCAGCGCCCCTGGCCTGCTGCGCCTTCATAATCTTGTCGGTTTCCTCCACCAGGATGGGAATGAAGCGGAGTGCTATGGACATCATCATCGCGATCTCATGTATCGGGACATTGAGCTTCCTGAGAGGAGACATGGCTTTTTCCATGCCGTCTGTCAGTTGGTTTGGCGTCGTTGTCAGCGTCATCAGGGAGCTTCCAAGAACCAAGAGCACAAGCCTCACCCCCATCATCAAGGCGATCCGAAGCCCTTCCTTTGTAATGCGAATGAAAGCTATTCCAATCAGGGTTTCCCCCGGAGTCAGGAAAAGATTGAAGCTGACAGACAGGAGCAGTACAAAAAAAATGCTTCTCAAGCCCCTTGTCATAAAGCGGAACGGCACCTTTGAAAGACGAATCATCGCGAAAAGCGCCAACCCCCCAAGGAAATAGCCCAAAAAACTGTTGACCAGAAACATGGAAATCAAATAAACCAGCGTGCCTGCCAGCTTTGTCCTGGGATCCAGGCGGTGGATAACGGAATCGACCGGATAATACTGGCCAAGGGTCACTTCCCTGAACATTCTTCCGCCTCCTCCCCTGTCGAAGCGATCTCCCGCTGCTCCTTGTGGTGATCATTGACTACGTCTCCGGAATCATGGGGCTGCCCCACCGAGATCCTGTCTTCCCCCTTCTCTCCAGCCGAAACGATACTCTGCCGTTCCGATTCCTGATGCGACGTGCTATCTTTGGGGCGGGGCAGTCCTCCGGCTGCAACGCCCGTCCTGGCCAGAATAGAAAGGATGGCCTCCTCCATCTTATCCACAGTGTCAGGCAGCTCGTCAAAACGCGCGCCCTTCTCCTCCAGCCTCTGGGCAAGATAGGTCATTTCCGGAGCCGAAAGCCCCATTTTTTCCAATTCACGGTATCTTGAAAAAACTTCCTCCGGCGTCCCATACATACGGAGCTCCCCATGGTCCAGAACGATGACCTGTTCCGCGTATCTGGCCACATCCTCCATGGAATGGGAAATAAGGATAATGGTCATTCCCTCCGATTCATGCAAGTCGTTAATCGTTTCAAAAAGCTCATCTCTTCCCGCGGGATCCAGACCTGCCGTCGGCTCATCCAGAATAAGCACCTCCGGCCTCATGGCAAGCACGCCGGCAATGGCTGCGCGTCGCTTCTGCCCGCCGGAAAGTTCAAACGGCGACCTTTTCCAATGGCTCTCCGGCAGCTTCACCATGCGGAGCGCCGCTTTGGCCCTCGCCTCTGCCTCTTCCATGGGAAATCCCTGGTTTTTGGGACCAAACATTACATCCTGAAGAACGTCCTCCTCGAAGAGCTGGTATTCCGGATACTGAAAAACAAGCCCGACCTTGAAGCGAAGCTCCTTTTTGACATCCTGCTTTGCGTCCTTTTCCTTCTTTCCATCTTTTCCATGGAGCCATGGCAGCCTGAGCCATGAAAAAAGCCAATTGCGATTCGTTTCTTCCTCTTCAGGATCCGCCGGAAATTCCGGCGCTTCCTTTGCGTCCCGGAAGTGGCATTCCAGTCTTCCTCCCGTACCGGAAAGCAGGCCATTTAAATGCTGGGCAAGGGTAGACTTTCCAGATCCGGTATGACCGATCAGGGCAGTCAGGCTCCCTCTTTGTATTTCGAAGCTCAGATCCTTCAGAGCGTAACTTTCCATCGCTGTCCCTGGCTGGTATACATGGGAAAGCTGCTCCACCCTCATAACGGGATCCTCTGCCCTGGTATGCATGGGAGGGGGCGCGTCCTCCATATCCGCATCCTTGCCCCTCTCCGAATCCTTTCCCGACGGCAGATACCGCCCCAGCGCCTCAGCCAGTTCCTCCCTCTTGAGAATTCCTTCCGGCAGCGGAACGCCCTTCCTGCGAAGCCGGCAGGCGAGCTCTGCCGCCTGGGGGACATCAATGCGGAATTTTCTTAGCCTTTCCGGTTCCGAAAATATCTCCTTTGGAGGACCGTCCATCACGATTCTGCCATCGTCCATCACGATCAGACGGTCAGCATCCACGGCCTCTTCCATATAATGCGTTATGAGGATAATGGTAATCCCCTCCTGACGGTTAAGCTCCAGCACGGTCTGGATTACCTCTGCCCTACCACTGGGATCCAGCATGGCCGTCGGCTCATCCAGAACAATGCATTTTGGCAACATCGCCATCGTTCCGGCAATGGCGACGCGCTGCTTCTGTCCGCCCGACAGGCGGTTGGGAGAACGAAGGCGGTAAGGAAGCATATGGACGTGATCGAGCGCCCTTTCCACCCTCTCCCAAATTTCCTTCGTAGGAACGCCAATATTCTCGGGACCGAACCCGACATCCTCCTCAACCACCGAGGCGATAATCTGATTATCCGGATTCTGAAAGACCATTCCGGCTTCCCTGCGGATTTCCCAGATATATTTCTGCTCTTTTGTATCCATCCCGCTAAGCAGCACCGTCCCCTCCGTTGGCAGGTTCAGCGCGTTCAGAAGCTTGGCGAACGTGGATTTTCCGGAACCGTTATGCCCCAATACGCAAACGAATTGCCCCTCCTCAATTTGCACATTCAAGTCAGAAAGGGCGCGTACCGTTTCAATCACGCGTCCTTCCTCGTCCCTCCGTGTATAGTCAAATGCGAGATGCTTTACGTCAATAATCTTCAATGCACCCATCTCCCGTTCTGATCCACATCGAACCCGTTAATCGTAGTGTTATAAGCCATTTTTCCATTGTCATAAAAGTAATAATACTGTTCGGTGCCGGTATTATCCCTTATCCCGGCCCACCCTGTTTTCATTCGGCCCTGATCGTCAAAATAATAATAGTCCTGACCCACCCGGCCGAATGTATTCTGAAACATGGCGCCCTGCGTATCATCCTCCATCGGATTGAAATAATACCAGCTTCCGTTTATCTGCTGCCAACCGGTCTTCATATAGCCTGACTCCGTGTCAAGATAAAAACTCTTGCCGTACTGGTTCTTAAACCACCCTGTCTCCATCCTTCCCTGCGAATCAAAATGATACCATCTGTCCTTCCATCGGAGCCAGCCGGAAACCGCGGGCTGCCCATTAGGGTAACGGAAATACCATGTGTTTCCAACCCGGTACCAGCCCACAGCCGTGGCCGGATCGACAGTGGAAGAGGAGTTCCCGGCAGAGCCTGCCGCATTGCCCCCTGTTGAAGCGCCGCCCGTTGATCCGCCTGCCGATGTATTTTGAAGCCATTGCTTTGCGCGCATGGCGTTTTCCTCAGAAATCTGGGTCGTGTCATACTTTCCCACACCGCCTGAACGGTTGCTCTCCGTTATCTGCTGCACTTCCGATTCCGATTCAGCGGATTTTTTTCCATATTTTTTCTGTGTTTCATCATAAGGAACTGTCACGACGGAAAAGGTGTAATCCCCCTCCGACGTCATCCATGGATAGAGATCCAGACTGATGGCATTGGTGGTAATGGAGACCACCTTGCTTCCGTCCCGGAGCAGCGTGACCAGGTAATATCCGGAAGTGTTAAGGGGCGGAATCCAGGTCGCCTGCCCCAATACGCCCTGTCCCCATTGCGGGGATTCCGGACTACTATATTCCCCCCCGGCTCCCTTCAGCTCAATGACCACCTCCAGCTCGCTGTAATTATTGTGCTTTGCGCTGATAAAGGTTCCCCCGCTCACGCGGACATTTGAGGCTGTATACGCGCCCGAAAAACGGTAGTCCACGATATCGCCATTGTTCTTTTCTTTATAGCCCGTATTCAGATAAACAATGATCCTCGGGGCTACGCCCACCTGCAGACTATCCGAGATGTTATTGTCATACCACTGCACGTCCGCAACTTCATATTTTTCGGTATCACCTACAGAGAACGAGGACGCGTTCAATGAGGGAATTTCGCCTGCCTCTATTTTCCGAAGGGACTCGTCCACAACAATCCTTACACTGGTAATGGTGCTGACAGTATCCCTCGCGAAGCTCGCATATGAAAGGCACAGAGACAAGGTGGCCACGAACAAAAGCAGTGAAATGCCATGCTTTTTCTCTCTCCCGACCTGGCTCTGCCAAAAATCCCCCAATGCATACCCAAACTTTATTTTCCTGAAAAGTCCTGCCATATCATCCTCCTGCCGCATACGCCCACTTTTTCCGCACACAACCAGCATTTCTTTGGTCACTCCGTATTCCTGTAGTATAAGCGTACAGGCAGGCACTTTCAATTAATATTAGCTTACGAATTTGATAACAGGCTGGCACCCTGGACGCGAGGCCGGCAGCTTCCCCGCCAGGGAATTCTGACCGCCCTGATTTCAGGCAAGGCGATAAAGCTTCACGCAGGGGTGGCTTAATTATTTGGCATCATGCCGGGATGACTCATTTATATGGCATCATGCCGAAGGACTCATTTATATGGCTTCGCGCAGGAGTGGCTCATTTATATGGCATCCCCAGATGATTGGTCCAGAGAACCGTTTTTCCTTCCGCAAGGGATTTCCTGACATCTATAATCCTCTGGTTGCCTGAACCTCGGAATACCAGGCTGATATCCTTCCTGTCTTCCATGAAAGGTCCATCCACAAAGACATCCACATATTGAAGCAATTCCCTGGTCTCCGGGATTTCCCCCTTCATCCATCCGAGAATATCCTTATCAAAGAGATAGCCTGTATAGCACCAGATGTCCTTCGATGGGTACCGTTTCTTCACCTCCCGGGCAAGCGAAAGCCACCCTGGCTGATTGTCAGGATCCATCGGCTCTCCGCCCAGGAGGGACAGGCCCTGTATATTGTCATCCTTAAGTCCCCGGAGAATGTCTTCTTCCACCTCCTGGGTAAAGGGCTGCCCATAAGCAAAATCCCAGGTTTCCTGATTGAAGCAGCCCTTGCAGTGATGCCTGCAACCCGAGACGAAAAGCGAAATCCTGACACCGGGACCGTTGGCAATGTCAAACTCCTTGATTGACGCATAATTCATCTTTATTATCCCAATCCTTTTCTCAGGCCGTCATCTCATTCCCTCATTCCGCGTCCCCATCACCGTCCTGCTCCTTTAAACGGACATAGGTCAGGTTGTAAGGCTGGAACGCGCGCCGTATGCAGCCGGCCTCAATCTTGTCGCTGAACACATAATCCGTCCGCCTCCAGTACAACGGTATTACAGGAAGGGTTTCGGCGATTTTCAGCTCCGCTGACGCGAGATATTTCTCCCTTTCCTTCCTGCTTCCCGCCCTTCTGGCATATTCCAGCAGGGCGTCATAGGAGAAATCTGAATAAGCGGCGTAATTATTGACATTCCCGCTTTCCAAAAGAACCAGACAGTTCTCCGGATCATCGCATTGAGGCTGCCAGCTTCCAAGACATAAATCGAAATCAAAGCTGTTTCGCCTGGATCTCCATTCCGTAATTGGCAGGACTTCCGTCTGAACAGTCAGTCCAAGTCCCTCTCGGAGGTATAGGGCAAGCTTTTCAAGAAGCAGTGCCTCCTGCATGCCTTCCTTTGCGATCAACCTGACCATAATAGCGGATGGCTCCGCATATCCCAAATCCCCCATGGCTTTCTGAAGATATTCGTTTGCCTTTTCCAAATCAGCTCTTTCACCATAGAGGCTCCCGCCTCCCTGCGCCTCCAAAACCGCATCCGAAAAGCTGCCTCCCGAAACCCCGGAAAAGCCTGCGGCAAAACCTTTGGGAATCTCATTATCATTTTGAAAGACAGTGTCAATGATATCCCGCCTGTCTATGGCCGCCTCTACAGCCCGCCGCAAATTCGCGGATCGAAAATCCGAATTATCGGAAGTATTCGTCCAGAGGAAGCAGCTATACCCATCCAGGTAGGAGCTCACTCTGCCGACTGATTCATTGTATGCCGCAAATTCCCCCGGCGCAATGGACATGATGTCCAGGGCGTTTCCAAGAAATCCCCGGGCTTTGCTTTCTTCGTCCTGATAGCGGTCAAAAATTATCTCTTCCGTTTCGACATTTTCCGCATTCCACCAAAGAGGGTTCTTTCTCATGACAGCCCTCTGCCCCGCGTTCCACTCAGCGAGATACCATGCCCCGTTATAGGCCATGGAGGCTGCCCCTAAGCCGAACTTTGCCGCCCCGATCTGCTCATAGAAGGCTTTATAGACGGGAGCCATTACTTCAAAAGCCAGATACTCCAAAAGGTTGGGAACCGGCTTTTCCAGTTCCACCTCCAGGGTATATCTGCCCACTGCCCGAAAACCTAGTTCCTCAGGAAGCACTTCTTTTGTTGACTGTCCGGTCACATAATTATAATATTTCTCCCCGTTTTTGAACAAAGCAGCAAAATCATAGTGCTCTGAAGCAATATTCGGGTTCATGAGCTGCGTCCAGGAGAAAACAAAATCCTCCGCAGTCACACTTCCCAAATCCCCGCCTTTGGAATCGACCCATTTCGCATTCCTTCGAAGGTGGAAAATCCATTTCATTCCATCCGGGGAACACTCCCAGGATTCCGCTGCGCCAGGAATGATTTCTCCGTCCGCGTCCAGCTTGACAAGACAATCCCAGAGATGGCGCGCCAGCGTGAATTCATCATCGTAAACCATCAGGAACGGGCTGACCTTGTAAAAATTAGAAAGCTCTACGCTTATGCTGCCTGGCTTTTGCGTTCCCGGCCGCTCGGGATAATCCTTCGCCTCTTCTGCCGCATCGCCTTCCTCTCCTTCCACGCTGTACCCGGTTTCCTCTTCCGAATCATCCGCAGCAGCTTCCGCCGCGCTTTCCCCGCCTGCTTCCGCTGAATTTTCACCGTTCGTTTCTCCGAAGTTTTCCCCGGATGTCTCTTCTGAGTTATCCTCGGACGCCTCTTCCGCGCCTTCCTCGGATGTCTCTTCCGCGCCTTCCTCGGACGCTTCCCCTTCCTGATTTTCCCCGGTCGTTTCTTTCGAGCTTTCTTCGCTCACCTCCCCATCCTGATTTTCCTCTGATACCGCATTAGAGCCTTCATCCGATTCTCCTTCTGAGCCATCCCCGGACACAACCTGCTCCGCCGTGCCCTGCTCCGATGCGTCCGCTTCCGGTGCGTCTTGCTCCGATGCGTCCGCTTCCGCCGTATCCTGCTCCTCTACATCCGCTTCCGTCGCACCCTGCTCCGCTACATCCGGATCCGCCGTACCCTGCTCCGTTGCGCCCGGATCCGCCACGTCCTGTTCTGTTACACCCTCTCCGAAATCTCCACCGATATCAGGCAGGTATTTGTAATTCGGAAAACGATCCGCCGCTTTATCCGCAATCTCCCTGCCTAGCGTTTTCGCATCAAGATCATAGCCATATTTAACCCACCCATCATTCTGTCCCGCTCCTATCGATCCGTTTACGTAATTATCCGCCACATCCAATTCGTTTCCGGCATCACCAGACTCCGCTCTTACGGCTTCTTGATCGTTTCCATCAAAATTATCCGGCTGCGATTCACCGACATTGATATCTGCGCCGCTTTCCCGTGGAGAAATCCTCCCCTTATATCCCCCTGCCCTCATGGATTTTTCCAAAGCGCCTATCGTCATTTCTGTCTTTGCGCCATCCACATTATCTGTGCCGTCTTCTATTTGCAGCGGAAAATTGCCCTCTGGCTGTATATTGCTGCCATTTGAAGCAGAAGTGCCGCCTCGGCCATTCCTTTTTCGGAGAATAGACGGTTCCTTTGACTGCCAGTCTCTGGAAATGGAGCCTGCAGTCGGTACCGAAACCCTTTCTGCCATGCCGCAGGACGACAAAATACAAGACAGAGACAGGAGCAAAAAAAAGCATATCGCTTTTCGGGAAAAAACACAAACGTCCTCTGTCTCTTTGGCAGCTTTCAAAGTCTCCGCCCTTTGCGAAAACCCATACTTCATTTCCACTTTCCTCCTGTAATAATATACAAACAGCCAATTTTTCAGGACGACTTCCTAGGGAAGCCGACAAATTGGGCATCAACCATGCTTGATACATGGTTAACGCTAATAATTGCTGTAATAATTGCTGTAGTAATCGCTGATTAGTTATATATTATAAAGCTATTGCGTTGAATCGTCAACAAATGAGGCAGTCAGCGGTTCCTCATGGCTTTCGGGCTTTCGGGTTTCCGGCTTTCGACAGCAATAATGCCTGCGCAATAATACAGTAATGGCCGGCTTTTCAACGCTTGCGATTAACGGCATTTTCATATAATATAGCTAAGCTAATCAGAACAGTATTATCCAAAAAAGGAGGAAGCATCCTGCATGGACATTATTAAAAAGCTCTCCGATGAGCTGTCGCTGCAAAGATGGCAGGCCGAAGCCGTTGTGAAGCTCATTGACGAGGGAAACACCATTCCCTTTATTGCCCGTTATCGGAAGGAAGCCACCGGAGCAATGAACGATGAAACCCTGAGAGATTTTTCCGAGAGACTTAAATATCTGACAAACCTTGAAGAGAGGAAGGCAACCATCCTTTCTTCTATAGAGGAGCAGGGAAAACTTACCGATGAGCTCCGGACGGCGATTGATGAAGCCGAGACGGCTGTGAAGCTGGAAGATCTGTACCGCCCTTACAAGCCAAAGCGCCGGACTCGCGCGATGATTGCAAGGGAACGAGGCCTGGCGCCCCTTTCAGAATATCTCCTCTCCGATAATGCCGCCATCCCTGTTGAGGAAATGGCAGCCCGCTATGTGGATCCGGAAAAAGAAGTTCCGGATGTCAATGCCGCAATTGCCGGCGCACAGGACATTATTGCGGAACAGATTTCTGACAATGCCGACTTCCGAAGCTGGATCCGCCGGAAAACTTATAACGATGGCATACTGAGCTCAGCCGCAAAGGAGAAAAAAGCAGATAAAGCAGAAAAGACCGAAAAATCGGAAAGCAAGGACAACAAGGGGAAGATTGGAAAGAAAGACGCCGCCGGAAAGGATAAAGGGGAAGGGAACGAGAAAAGAGATGGCAGCGTATATGAAAATTTCCACGCCTTCTCCGAACCCGTTTACAAACTTCCAGGGCATCGGATTCTGGCCCTGAACCGGGGAGAAAAGGAAAAATTCCTTTCCGTAAAGATTGAATCCCCGGAGGATGATATTCTCCAATATCTCGAGAACCATAACCACGTAGGAGCCAACAAGCTGACCGAGCCCTATCTGCGCGCGGCGGTTTCCGATTCTTACAAACGCCTGATCTCTCCTTCCATCGAAACAGAATTAAGGAATGAACTGACGGAAAAGGCCGAGGACGGGGCCATCAAGGTTTTTGGCAAAAACCTTGTCCAGCTCCTGATGCAGGCTCCGATTACCGGAAAGGTTGTTATGGGCTGGGACCCGGCCTTCCGTACGGGGTGCAAAATTTCCGTTGTCGATCCCACGGGAAAGGTCCTTGACACAACGGTCATCTATCCCACCGCCCCTCAAAATCGTGTGGCAGAATCCATGCGCGTTATCGAAGATTTGATAGCAAAATATCACGTTGACATCATCGCCCTTGGGAACGGAACCGCTTCCAGGGAATCCGAACAGATTATCGCTTCTTTCCTTAAGGAAAAGCATTTGGATGTGAAATATGTCATCGTGAACGAGGCCGGAGCCTCTGTCTATTCCGCCAGCAAGCTGGCTACCGAGGAATTTCCCTCCTATGACGTTGGGCAGCGCAGCGCCATCTCTATGGCGCGCCGTCTTCAGGATCCGCTGGCAGAACTTGTAAAAATTGACCCGAAATCCATCGGGGTCGGGCAATATCAGCATGACATGAACCAGTCAAAGCTTTCCGAGCAGCTTGAAGCAGTGGTGGAAGACTGCGTGAACAAGGTGGGTGTGGATCTGAATACCGCTTCCGTCCCTCTCCTATCCTACATATCCGGCATCAACAAGACGATTGCCAAAAACATCGTTGCATATCGAGAGGAGAACGGTCGTTTTCAATCCAGGAAGGAACTGCTGAAGGTATCCAAATTAGGGCCGAAAGCCTTCGAACAGTGTGCCGGCTTCCTCCGCATCCGGGATGGAAAGGAAGTGCTGGACCAGACATCCGTTCACCCGGAAAGCTACGAGGCCGCCATGCAGATTCTGAACATCCTTTCCTATACAGAAGAGGATGTCAAAAACGGCTCTACCCGCGATATTGAAAAACGCATACGGGAAAAGAAACTGACAATGGCCTCCCTGGCGGAAAAAACCGGCCTCGGAGAATATACGCTGAACGACATTGTGAAAGAACTCGCCAAACCAGGCAGGGATCCCAGAGAAGATGTACCTGCGCCCGTGCTCCGCTCCGACGTCCTGGAGCTAAAAGACCTGAAGGAAGGCATGATATTGAAAGGCACTGTCCGTAATGTCATCGACTTCGGGGCTTTCGTTGACATCGGAGTACATCAAGACGGGCTTGTGCATATCTCCCAAATGCGCGCTCACAAATTTGTGAAACACCCTCTCGATGTTGTGTCGGTTGGCGACATTGTGGATGTACGCGTCCTTTCCGTTGACGCAAAAAAGAAGAGGATCAGCCTCTCCCTGATTCTGAATCAATGAATATCACAAACACCCTCCGGATCAGCTATATGCGGCGCACAATATAGCAAAAAGCAGACAGGAAAATTTCTCGCGAAAGAAATTTCCTGTCTGCTTTTACATCGGATCACTTCGACTCAGGTTCTCTCTAATTCACTTCGGATCAAGACCACTTCGACTCAGGGTCTCTTCAATTCACGTCAGACCAAGATCACTTCGAATCGAGATCGCCTCGAGGCAAAATTATTTTGGAATGCTTCAGCGCATAATATACCACAATGCCACAGCTATGCGTATCAAACGATAAAGCCTTCACTTGACCTGATTATGCGGAAATTGCGCCTGTCGGACATGCATCCTCGCATGCGCCGCAATCAATGCACTTGTCAGGATCAACCACGTACTTGCCTTCGCCTTCAGAAATTGCCTCTACCGGGCAGGTAGATGCGCATGCACCGCAGCTAATGCACTCATCACTAATTACATGTGCCATTTTACTTCCTCCTTAATAAATAATAGAGAATCCTTTTACCAAACAAGAATGGTAAGCGTCCGCTAACTTCTTTTTACATGAAAAAGAAGCCGGATTTCTGTATTGCATACAGCAACACCGGCCGGAACGTGTTCCCGGGATATATCTATGCGAGACCGGACACTTCCGATACAGGGACATAGAACCGTTGTTGAAAAAAATAATCAACCGGACTCATCCGCGAGTCCGAACACGGTAAGCCCTCCCCGCACTCCTCCCCGGAACCGGTGAAACTATATACAGTATAACAGAGTTTTCAAAAAACACAAATCCTTTTTGCCTTCTGTATTGTACTTTATTTATCCAAAACCGCCCTTCTATATTAGATTTTTGAGCCTTGTTAATTGCCGGGAAATAGATGCAGCATCGCATTCTATACAGCAAGTCCATCTCCTACGTTGCCTGAAAAAGTGCCGCCTTGAAAAAAAGTCAGCCAAAATGCAGTTCCTATCCCCCCGTGGGGCTTATAATATCGTTGCTTATGGTTTATAATCATAATTCAACTTGATGCCGTAAGCATAGATTCCCATTTATATCGCGCCCGCGGCACATATGAAATACGAAAGGATCTTTCATGATCTTTCGTAGGACGAGGTCCCATGACCGCAAGCATGACAGGCTTGCCCTTCATATCATCAGCCCTGTCAATCAAAGAGGGAACTCATATGAAATATAATGACGCAAATATGCCATCCCGTCTTTCCGGGGAAAATGCCCCTGCTTTGCCGACAGATTCCCCTGATCATAAGCATAATCACGCTCACACGCATCAAAACACAAAAGCCGTCCTGAACCGGCTTTCCCGTGCCATCGGCCATTTGGAAAAAGTTCGGAAAATGGTTGAACAGGGTGTGGACTGCAGCGACATTCTGATACAGCTTTCCGCTGTCAAATCCGCCATCAACAATACCGGCAAGCTCATTCTAAAGGATCACATTGAACACTGTCTGGTAGATGCCGTTGAATGCGGTGACATGGAGGCCATCAAGGAACTGAATTCCGCCATTGACAAATTCCTATAGACTGCCCTCTCTCTTTGTACTAACAACGTCAAGTAGCGCATGCTCCCCTCTTCAGAATGTAATAGCTCCCATCTCCCGGACTTTTGTTTCTTCCATCACATGGGCATACAGGTTCATGGTTATCCCTATATCTGCATGTCCCAATTTCCCTTACGGCAGATTCGCAAATCTAAGCAAGCAAAGATATCGATCTGTTCACCGTTGCCGTGGCCAGTCTCTTCGCCAAAGATGCCTGCAGCCACCGTACGTCCTCCATTTTGATTTCTGACAATCTCATTTCCCCAAAGCGGATCTCCTGCTTTGTAATCGCGCGGGAAATTCCCTTGAACTTAATGCGGTTTTCCAATATCGTTGCTTCCTTTACGGTCAATCTCCTGGAATTAATCCAACGGTCAAAATACTCATCAAGCAAGCCCTCCTATGTTTCACCTGTAGAAACTCCAAATATGGAAACTTTGGCCGAGGATTATCCACAAGTTATTGATTTCGTTATGCTCTATAACGACATTGTTGAAGAATACGCCGATGAAAATCTCTATCCCTATGTTGCCAATATGGACATTACCGGAAGCACGAAGAAGCTTCGGATCAATATTGACATAGAAGTAGTTGAGGGGACGAATGATATAGCCGTGCAGGTGTTCATGTCGGATCTCCTACGCAAAATTTCCACTTTCACAGCTCAGCAGGACGGTCGATTCACCAGGGAAACCGATGAATCCTTCGGAAGCTTCTTTGACATGTACCAGCTTCGTTATACGATTACGAGGGGAGAGGAAACAGTCGAAAAGAAAACCATAAAACCCGGGGGCGAGATTCCCTTTGACCCTGGCCTGTATCTTGAATGATTCATGACTCAATTTTGCCCCCAATTCAACAGATTTCCTGGCCTGAAATGAACAGAATGAGCAAACCACTTCTTCGAAAAGCTTTCTCTTGCGATGAAATAAAAAATCGGTTAAAGTTGATGTGAAAGATTTTGTTGAATAGCAAGGCAAAACAGGGTGATTTCATGTCAAAGATCCTGGCAATCGGTGAACAGGTTTTTTCAAAGCTTCGAAGGAATAGATGTTTCTACATAGACAAAAATTGATGAGCATGTCGTCTTTGGGGTGCTTTGAAAACATGGTAATACACTGATTCGACAAAGCGGCAGGGAGCTATAACGAATTCCAGAAAGCATGCAGACCGAGGATTTGCAATTAATGTACAGGTTTATGTAAAACAATGGATGCATATTCAAGCATTTTAACAGGGAATACTTATGGGAATTTATCTGAACCCCGGGAATGAGGGCTTTAGAACTGCGCAAAATGGGAAATATGTCGATAAGAGCGGAATGATTTCACTGATTAACCGTTCTCTTGATACAAAGCGAAAATTGAGCTGTGTCAGCCGACCCAGACGTTTCGGCAAGTCCATGGCTGCGCAGATGCTTTGCGCATATTATGACAAAGGCTGCAGTTCATTTGAACTTTTTCAGGATCTGGATATTTCAAAAACTGAACATTGGATGGATTACTTGAACAAATATAATATCATTTATCTGGATATGGCCATGCAGCTTTCCCTTTGTGGTGAAATAAGCAATTTGCCTTCTTTTACGGCAGAATGCTTGTTAAGGGAACTTAGGGAAATGTTCCCGTCTGCCTTAGATGCGACTTCCCTTTCAGAGGCTCTGGATTTCTCAACAAAAGATGCCGGCTGCAAATTTATTGCTATCATTGATGAATGGGATGCTCCGATACGGGACAACGACAGTACCGCTGCATCTCAAAAGAAATATCTTGAATTTCTCAGGCTGCTCTTTAAAAGCAGCAGCCTGACAGACAGGATATTTGCAGGAGCGTTTATGACGGGAATCCTTCCGATCAAAAAAGATGGCTCACAATCCACCATTTCTGATTTCAGGGAATATACAATGCTCTCACCGGGCGCTTTCTCCCCCTTCGTTGGGTTCACAGAAGATGAGGTGAAGAGCCTGTGCGAGGAAAATACAATGTCCTTTGACAGGATGCGGCAATGGTATGACGGGTACACTGTTCAAGGTTCTGACTCGCCTTCTGTATATAATCCGAATTCCGTCATGGAGGCAATCGAACGCCGCGAATTTCAGTCATACTGGCAGGCTTCCTCTTCTGCCGACAGCCTTCTTCAGTATGTCAATATGGGATTTGACGGTCTTCCCGATGCCCTGCCATCTTTGCTGGGCGGTGTGGACGTTCCCGTCAACGTACGTCCCTTTCAAAATGATCTATGCTCATTTCACTCAAGGGACGACGTGCTGACCTTGCTGATCCATTTTGGCTACTTAACCTATAATGCAGATTATGAAAGCGTCCGCATACCTAATGACGAGATACGGATTGAGTTTACCGATACTGTTCGAAAAATCAATCACTCTGATACTTTGCTGCGTGTCCAGGAAAGTGATCGGCTGATTCGGGACACTGTTGAAATGCGCGAGGAAGCTGTTGCACTGCAGATAGAAAAAGTGCACAGGGAGGAATTCACCCCCCTGTTTTACAACAATGAGCAATCCCTCCGCAGCGTCATCCGACTTGCATATTTTTCTTACAGGGACGAATATGCAAAAATAGAAGAACTTCCCGGTGGAATCGGCTATGCCGATATTGTTTTTCTCCCCAAAAAAGGATCGAATCTTCCGGCTCTTGTTGTTGAGCCAAAATGGATGGACTCGCCTGAATGCGCCATTAATCAAATTAAAAACAGGCATTATCCTGATTCGATTCGGGGCCTTACGGATAATATCCTTCTGGTAGGAATAAGCTACAACCATGACGATAAGGAAAAAAAGCATTTCTGCAAAATAATGAAGTATGTCCCTTGAACAGAATGAAATCAATAATGCAAAATAGCTTTTTCCAATAATCAAATACGTTTCTTACATTCACTACTCGTCCGCAAATATTTGGAAGCCACAGGGCCGCATCCTTTACCCGGCCGCTTCACGGCTCCACTCCACAATAGAAAATGGTAACTGGCCGGTAGTTACGATCAGTTACCATTTTCTATGTCTCATTGCTACATCTCACCAAGATATAAGCCCGGATCAAAGGGAATCACCCCACCGGCCTTGATAGTTTTCTTTTCTACCGTTTCATCCCCTCTCGTAATCGTATAGCGAAGCTGATACATGTCAAAGAAGCTGCCAAAGGATTCATCCGTTTCCCTGGTAAACCGCCCGTCCTGCTGAGATGTATAAAAGGATATCTTTCGCAAGAGGTCCGACATAAATACCTGCACCGCAGCATC
Source organism: uncultured Oribacterium sp. (assembly GCA_946413525.1). GTDB lineage: Bacteria > Bacillota > Clostridia > Lachnospirales > Lachnospiraceae > Oribacterium. The sequence goes on along the minus strand of CAMKKZ010000005.1, from coordinate 149,563 downwards.
GTTCGTCCCCTCTGCCACATCCACTGTAATGTTGATGCGAAGCTTCTTCGTGCTACCCGTAATATCCATATTTTTTACATAGGGATATAGATTTTCATCCGCATACTCATCCACGATATCATTGTAAAGCATGGTAAAATTGATCACCTGGGGGTAATCATCTTCCAGATTGTCCATGGATGGCACTTCCATGGGGGAAACGTAGCGCGGACTACAAGCCCCGAACAGCACGGAGAGAAACAGAACAAGGTTAATAATTATTATTTTCTGCATATAATTTCCCTAAACCAAAGGAGGGAAACCGTTAATAACGGAATCCCTCCTTCGTTTTAATTAGTACACTTTATTCATTCTGATTGCATAACAACCTTTGTAAAATGACCAACTATTATTCCACCCTGTCAGAAACGGTCACAATATCACTCGGATTGCCTTCTACATAGTAATCTTTGCCGTTGTACTTGAATGCAAAGGTACGTGCATCTTTATCGCTGCCCTTGCTGGTGTAAAGCTTGTCAGTAGCAATCGCAACGATACGTCCATCCCTGTCAGTCACATAATACATATCATTGTTGTCTTTGAGGTTGGACTTGCTCTTCTGAATCGTACCCTGATTGTTTACAAGGTAAGCATCCATCATCTCCAGGCTATCACCATCTTCCGCATAAAGAAGACTGGAATCCCGAATAGTCATTGACCCATTTGCCGCACCACTTGTCTCAACAGTTTTGACAGCTGCATAGTTTGATGTATCGTTATCAGCCTTCAGAACAATTCCAGCATAGACAAACTTCTTAATCGTAGTGTTATACCCATGAACCGCCTTGCCGTTCTTATCAAAGTACATCTGATAAGTGTCATCACTGAACTCGACATTGACATAACCAGTCTTCCTAGATCCATCGTTACGCTCATCATTGGAGTACCACTCGACAATTATGTTATCGATTCCAGGGATTTCGTTTGCAGCAAGTTCCTCACCAACGCTAGCATAACCATGATTCGTAAGAACCTTGTCGTCAACTTTGAGCTTTAATTTGCCTTCACTATAGTTAGCCTTGTAGTCATCAGCAGTTACATCGTCAAGGCCAAGCTTATTCGCATAACTATGATTGTAGGAAACAACAAGTCCGTGCCTCATACGTCCTGCTACGTCAAAGATGTACTTCTTGCCTTTAATGGTCTTGATATCATTCGTGAAGAGCTTACCATCTGCCCTTGTGAAGAACCAGCGGGAATCATCATTGTCATAGTCATCGATGTTATAGGCCTCGCAAAGATCTTCATCCGGCACTGTATAAATCCACTGATTCTTACGGACACTTCCATCACCATTCAGATATACAGCATTGTTTGCGGAAGTATTTGCATCAATGTCGCTCTTCGATGAAGCATTTGCCCACTCATCCAGCATATGGCCATCCTCTGCAAAATAATACAGAGCACCGTTGATGGTCTTCTTCTTGTTCTTCTCCTTCTTGCCATCGCTGAAGTAGAACCAGTAGTCCTGATCATCGCCATCGCTGTCGATAACCGAAAGCTGTACCCAGCCCTGTGCCGCAGCACCATCATTCCAGCCGCCAAAATAGAAATCATCGTTCGTCCATGCATCGTCATCAAGAGAATCAATGCTCAGACCATCGCTGACCCAGCCATACAGCATTGCGCCGTCCTGATCGAAAGCGTACTTCTTGCCGTTGATGGTCTTGAGGTCGGACTTCGTCAGGTTGGAGTCGCCGTTCTTGTATGCCTTACCATCGGAGGAGAAGTAGAACCACCTGTACTCTGCCTCACCATCATCAGAGTTGCTGTCATAACCATCCGTGTCAATAGCAACCCACTGATTGGTAACCATTGCGCCGTCCTGATTTACATAGTAGTAGTTGTTCTTATAGGAAATAAGCTCATCCTTTACCATGTTGCCGTCTGCGCCAAGATAGAACCAGTAATCTCCAGACTTTCTCCATACGTCTGAGACAGCTGCACCCTCGTTATCAAGATACTGCCACTCACCGCTCTCATTGCTCCAGCCCGCTGCCATCGCTACTGCGGAAGCACCAAGTGCGAGTAAAGCTGTCGCAGACAGAGCTGCAACGATTTTCATCTGCTTTCTCATAATTAATGTACTCTCCTTTTTTGAATGTTCGGCTGTAGCCAGCCAAAGTTACCGTGCGATTATACTCTCTTGTTTTGCGATGTTCAAGCCCTTTTTGAATATCGCCCTGAAAAATGTATGCTGTGGAGTATCTTCGCTGTTCTCATGATACATAATAACTCTTTTCCTTTGGATTGTACATAACAAAGGTTTTTCGAATTATTACGTAATTCTTAAAGCGAAAATTAAGAATTTCATAAGAAACGATGGTAGATTAGCACTCTTATACTGTTTCGTCAAGCACTTTTTTCATTTTTTTCTGATTTTTTTCTTTTTTTCAAAATCACCCTCTAAATTCTATCGTTATGCCCCTTTTCTTTTACCTTTTCTCCTTTTTCACTCTTGTAAACGCAGGAAATTCCCTGGAACGCCAGGATGGACAGAATCGGATAAACAATGGGGACCGTTATATTTACTATTGCGGCTGCCGCATATCCCACAAGCATGACAAAGAACGCGATCGGGTAGGCACTGACGCCCCTCCTGTCACCTTCTCTCTCTTTTCCATCAATATCCCGGCTGCCTCTAATCAGGCAAAGCGCAAGGCTTCCATAATAACATAAATAAGCGGCAAGGCCCGCAATTCCCACTGTCAGAAGGAAATTAAGGTATTCATTATGCGCGCTGTCATAAACTCCGAAGCCGGCATTGATCATTTCGCGGAAATAATTATCCATCGTGATCATGTAATAGGAATCCGGCCCATAGCCAAAAAGCTTCTTCAAAGGCCCCATATGTTCAACAAAATAGGACAGGGCCATCCGCCAGGCAAATCCCCTCCCTGTACCCCATTCCTCACTGAAAACAAATATATTCTCAAAAGCTCCCCATAAATCCGGATGAGACTTCCAGAGGTTCGCGTCAAGGAACAGCAATATGGCCGCAATACCCACAAGAGCCAGCGTCAACAACCAGCCCGCTTTCAAGCATGCCACAAGCTTTTCCTCAGCAGCCGCAGTGCCATGAGCCGCGGTGCCATCGGCTTCACTATTCTTTTTCATTGCAAGTGCCCCGTGCAACGCGCTTGCAAACAGAGCCGCAAGGAAAGCCGGAACCCGGAAAAGCCGAACCGGCTCAAGCATGCCCAGGCGGACGAAAACCCCAATGTTCCCTTCCGTAACAATTGTGTTTACATTATCCGACAATGTCCAGTCACCACATTGGACCATGACAAACAAAAAAGCGACCAAGACCCAAATGTACAGAATGGCATTATGGACTTTCTTCCATGTGACGAGCGGCAATATGGCAAAGACAGCCGTGACGGAAAGAAAAGCATTATCACTCAATCCGGTAACGCAGCCAAACGCCGAAAGGAACATGGAAAAGAATGCCCAGGCTTTCGCGGCAGGATGATCTTCAAGAATGAAGAGGGTTGACGCAATCGCAAAAGGAATCAGGGTGAAACTGGTATATGAATTGATATTGCCAATTGGTCCCATAAAGGTTGTCCTGTATTTCCCGACAATGTTCTCAAAATAATGAAAAACATCCATGTAAAGGAAATCCGTAATACCCCAGAGACATGCAAGGCCGGCACTGAACAGGAAAGCCCGAACATGCCATTTCTTAAATTCATAAAATCGTGTCACAAGAATATAAGACATGCCTATGCAAAGCCAGAACAGCACGCCCATATACCGTCCCCTGTTCCCCCACCAGGTCTCATAAGGATAGCCCGAAAGCGCCATCGAAAGCAGGAACAGAAGGATCAGGACAAGCAGGGGGATATCGGGAAGACGCAATTTAAACATGTTAGAAAGAACCGGCAATGCCTCGATTTCGCCTCCCTTCTTCCTGTTAATTCTATTCATAATAAAACGCAAAATGTAAAGGAGAAGCATCAATACGCCGGCCGATATCGTAGTGATCCAGAAGAAAGAAAATCTGGATTCAAGAACATCATAATATCGATTATGCGTGTATAGTGGAAAAATACAAATCATAAGCAGGACGTAAATATCGGCCACACACCTTGAAACAGTGCCGATCCACCGGCCGGCAGCAATCTTTCCAGGTGCTTCATGAAATGGATCCGGAGCTGCTTTGTCCAAAACATTTGCATGCGCGCCTGTAAGCTCGTCTCGTTCAAATCCGCCTTGCTTTTCAATTGCTTTTTGAGAAGCCACCGCTTCAGAGGCCCCGACTTGAGATGCCCTGCCCATGGAACTTTTCTTTCCGGAAGCCTTGTCCCGGGATGCCTTACCCTCAGAAGACTTTTTTTCGGATACCCTGCCCCGGGATGCCTTGCCCTCGGAAAATTTTTTTTCGGATGACCTATCCCGGGATGCCTTGCCTACAGAAGATTTCTTTCCCGATGACCTCCCTTTACCTTTGCCTGCAGCTTTGCCAGACATTTTGCCTCCTTTTTCTATCGCCCCGACATTTTAATCCGGGATAATTTCCCACACGGTCATTTTCGTAATCAAACAGCCCGTCAGGCACAAGCCCGATTGTTTCATAATCAAACGGCTGCCGGGCATAAGCCCGGTCTTTTCATAATCAAACGACCCGCCGGGCACAAGCCATATGTTTATGGCAGCGCTCCTGGCGGGCCGCAAATCCCATGCTTAATTCATTCCTTCTCCCGGACCCCCGCTGACAGCTTCCCCGCTGTCCCAGCCAGGCCCGCCCGGTCCTCCGGGGCTGTCGACTGCGGCAGGTTCTTCCGCAGCCGGCATAGCAGGAACCACAGGCGCCTCTGTTGCCGGAGCAGCCGTTTCCTGAACCGATCCGGGGCTGTCCGAACTTCCACCGGTATCACTGCCGGGAGCCGGTGAATCCCCGCCGGAATTGCCTCCAGATGAAGGAGATCCCCCATCATCGTCACTTCCGGGAGAATGCGAATTGCCGCCTGCTTCCGCATAATCAGCTTCCTCAGTGCCGGGTCCATGATATACATCCGCTTCCCCGGCATTCTGGCCGCTGCTTTGACCGCCAGGTGAATCGTCAGACTGACCGGGCCTCCTTTCCCCGTCTTCATCCCTTTCTCCCGAAGAATCCTGGCCGGGACGCGTATTCCCGGAAATCACGTCATCGGAATCCCGTTCAGCGGAAGCCGATGTACGAATCGGGTTGCCAGAGGGGTCGGTCTCAACATCTGAGTCTGAATCCGTGGTTCTCCTCTCCCTGTCTTCATCATCCTCGTCCTCATCCTCATCTCCGTCACGGTCCCGGTTCCGACTGGATTCATCTTCGTCAGTTTCCTCAGACTCGTCCCCGGTCCTGCCTTCCCGCTCCCCGGTCATGCTGTCCGGACCATACTTTACCTTTTCACCGCTACTGTTCGTTTCATAGACAGGTTCGCCGTCCTCATCAAAAGACCTGATAACAAAACCGTCTTCGTCCGTTTCACGCTGCTCCCGCTTCCTGTCCTTCACAGCGTTCCCGTCCTCGTCCGTTTCTGTTTTGTCCTCCCTATCGCTTTCCCTATCCTCGTCTCCGCTCTCTCTCTCCTTCTCGGTCTCCTTTTCCTTCTCCCTCTCCGTTTCCGCTTCAGTGGCGGGAGCGGTCAAGGCAGCCCTGCTCTCCTGAGCCTGGAGCTTGTAATTCCCGGAATCATCCGAAATCTTCTTGCTGTAAGTCCATACGGCCCCCGAGGGATCATAATCCTCATCGCCGTAAAGGAATTCATGCAGCTTCGTCACATTTGAAGCCAGCGTCACAGGGATTACACAATCCCCCTTCTTTCCCATCATCTGATCCTTCAAATCAAAGGGGAAGCCGGTAGTTTCCTTGAGATTAAACCTTGCTATGGTACGGGCGAGCTGGATAATGTCTCCGACATCAATATTGAGCGCCACCTGAGGCAGTACCGCGTCAATTATGCTAGTCAGCGTTGCCAGATCCGTCTTCTTTGCTTTTTCCAATACTTGTGAAATGATTTCCCTTTGACGCCTGGTGCGCTCAAAGTCCGAATCCATATAACGGAGGCGGGCATAGGCCACAGCCTGCACGCCATCCAGATGCTGATAGCCGGGTCCTTGTATATATTCGGCTGCAGGGTTCAACGGGTTAATGCCTGACTTTATACAAGTCTCATGGATATAGGCATTCATATAGTAGAACTCTTTACTGGTAACGTCTATATCCACACCGCCAATCATGCTGACGGCATCCGCCACAGCCTTCCAGTTAAATGTCACATAATTCTCTATATCCAGGTCAAGGTTTCGATTCAGGGCGGAAACGGCCTGTTCCGGCCCTCCCGTAGCGTACGCCTCATTAATCTTCGCGTACCTCCCCTTGGTATTGACGCTAAGATACGAATCCCTGTAAACGGAAACCAGATTGATATCCCCTGTTCCCATATCGACATTGGCAATAATCTGGACATCCGCGTTCGCTCCCTTGCCAACGCCGCCATCCCTTGAATCAACGCCAAACACAGCCACGGTCCAATATCCCTGCATGGTCTGCTGCTTTTTAATGTCAATATTGGTATTCTTTACCTTTGCGACATCAAAAGTGACTTCCTGCGTCATTCCCATGTATCGGACAATGACTCCGCTGCAAAAAATCAGAACCAGGGTCAATGTTTCAATCACCGCCATGAGAATGATTCGGTTCCGCCTGGCCTTCCTCTTCTTTGACTGTCTGCGCCGTTCGTTCTCAATCTCCCTGTCGGAGGATTCAGGCGAATTCAGCCTGCGGACGGATTCATGTCTTGTGGATTTGGAGGTCTTGTTCGCGCCCCTTTTCCCGGACGCGCCCTGCCACATAAGGTCCGGAGTGCTGCCATCATCCCTTCCGGCATATGCGCCTCCATAACGGCTTCCCCACGGAGCACTATCCAGAGAGGAAGACTTTCGCCTGTCCCGGCCACCCTTTTCAGCCGAGGCCGCGGCCTGCATCCTTTGCAGCCTGCTGCCTACATCCACGCTATTTGGAAGAAACTCTACATCGTCAGGAGCCGCGCTGCCCACCGCTTTAGAAGCCCGGACCGCCCCCTCGCCAGATGAGCGTTCAACCCTGGGCAGCTCGACCCGCCTCTGTCGGCCAACCGGCTGCGAACCATCATTCACGGATGGCGAAGGCTTGTGAGGCGCCCGCCTTTGCAGTGCCCCACCCGTCTGCTGCGCCTTTCCTTCGTTACTGTTTTCTCTTTTTTGATGATCCTTTCCCTGAAAATCCGGGACAGGTTCCGATGCGGCGCGCGGACGGCGAACATCGTTTTTTCCATTATCCAAAGCCATATATTTTTGCACTCACCTTGCATTAATGCGTATCAATAAGCATTCTTATTCACAAATCCTTTGAATACTGTCATAAACAGTATCCGGATGTCAAGACCCAATGTCCAGTTTTCAATATACCATAGGTCATATTTGATTCGCTCAGGGATTGATGTATCCCCTCTCAGCCCATTAACCTGTGCCCAACCCGTCATGCCCGGCCGCACCTGGTGCTTTACCATGTAACGGGGTATTTCTTCACGAAACATCTCCACAAACTGCGTTCTTTCAGGCCGGGGGCCCACCAGAGACATGTCGCCTTTCAATACATTAAAAAACTGAGGGAATTCGTCAATAGATGTATGACGTATAAATGAACCGATTTTCGTGACCCTTGGATCCTTTGGCACGGTCCAACCCTTTTTCTCGTCATCCGGAGTTTGTTCCACCATGGAACGGAACTTATACATAATGAAAGGCTTGTTATGGAGTCCCACTCTTTCCTGCCGGAAAATGACCGGACCTGCTGACTCCCTCTTGATGAGAATGGCGACAATGAGCATAACCGGACTGAAAAGAACTATGCCCACGATTGCGCCAACAATGTCCATCAGCCTTTTTCCGGCCGCATTGATTGGCTCCGTCAGAGGGACATTCCTTATGTTGATGACAGGAACCCCGTCCATGTCTTCCGTAACAGGTTTGGAATGAATGACATTGGAATAATCGGGAATGAATTTCGTATGAACGCCCGACTTTTCGCAGACTTCCACAATGCCCCGGAGCTTCTCATAAGCCCCAAGTGGAAGAGTAATGGCAATTTCATCCAAATTATTTCCCTCAAGGATTTCGGAAAGTGCCCCAATCTTGCCGATTACGCGAATCCCCCTGTACTCCGTTCCCTCTTCAGCCAAGTCGTCCACAATGCCGAAGATCCTGTACCCCCAATCGGGATTTCTTTTGCAGGCATCGATGAAGCGGGAAGAAACATCGGAAAAGCCAACCAGTAATATATGTTTTTGGTTCAAGCCCTGGCGGCGCATGCTTGTCAGGATAAACCTGATTCCAAAACGTTCCACCGTAGTAAACAGCGTCCCGAGCAGGAAGAACATGCCCATCATCCGGGTACTAAAATTGCCAATATAACCGGATTTCCGAAACGCAAACAAGACCAGCGTGATCAGGAGCAAACCGACAAAGTTAGACTGGAGAATCTCTGAAAATTCCTTCCGCTTTGTCCTTGTTCGCTTCGGCTGGTATAGCTGAAAAATCCAGTACAGCAAGAGATATCCCGGAACGATCGGAATCAGGGCCGAAAAATAAACCCGGGGCGGAAGCACCCCATGCTCCGCGGGAAATATCGGAGCGGCAATGGTAATGTACCAGGCGGCAGCATAGGCCGCCGCCACCACTATCGCGTCCAAAAGCACATGGATCTGGTTCAATTGTCGCTGATTGTCCTTAATCATGCAGCATATTATAATGAACCGGCAGGTTCAAGTAAAGAAAGAGAGAATAACTTCTTTCTTAAGGCTTTCTGTATTGCAAACATTTATTGATTGCCGCATTTTTTTATGCGCCTTGCGACAGAGCGGAACTGCGGGACGTCATGGAACAATTACGCAGGACAACTTAGACAATGCCTTTCAGGATGTCCATAGGATAAGGCTCGCCCGGCTTCTCCTTGCTCAAATCCCTCAATACAAAATTGGATTTTCTCAGGGTAAGGGCAGGATGATAATATGGATCTCCCTGCCGGAGAATCTCCGGCCACCTCCGGGCAAATTTCACGATTTCCGAATTAAACCTTGCCACCTTCTCCGGCGTATCCTCCAGCCCCCTGGATTTCGATTCATAATGATAAAAGAGGGCATAAGGATTATACACAACCTTCTTGCCAAGGGCACGAAGCTTCATGCAATAATCAATATCATTAAAAGCCACCGCAAGATCCGTCTCAAAGCCTCCGGCTGCCAGGAAAACACTTTTTTTAGACAGCATGCAGGCGGCCGTCACAGCGGAATAATCCTGAATGCACTTTGCCCTGTGCATGTAGGTATTTTCTTTGTTATGTATGCCGACAAACGCCGCTCCCGCTATCCCGCCAAATCCCATAACCACTCCGGCATGCTGGATAACCTCGTCCGGATATAGAAGGCGCGCCCCGCAGGCTCCAACATCCTCCCGCTGGACATACATCATCATCTCCCGCAGTGACGTGGGTTCGATCAGCTCAATATCATTATTCATGAAAAGAAGGTATTCGCCATTGGCATGGCGCACCCCGTAATTATTAATTGCGGAATAGTTGAAACCGGGATAAGCCTCCGCCTCTTCCCCTCCCCAGCGGACGACACGGACGGAGGGCAGCTCCTTTTGAATCTTCTCATAATAAGCCCAGGTTTCATCCTGTTCCGAATTGTTCTCCACAATGATAAATTCCAGACTGCCGTAGTCTCCTCCCATCAGGGAACGGATTGCCTTGTCAAGATCCGTGACATGATCCTTGTTCGGGATGATGACGGATACCAAAGGCTCCTTCCCGGTAGCGGGATCTTCCAGAATCCTGTAAATCGGATGATAGAAACCATAAGTGACGCCTTTTTCCACCCTTTCCACCGGCAGCCCGACTCTTTTCAGATGATCCGACACTGCCCTGCTGCCGGCCTCGAAGGCATACAGCTTTACTTCCGGATTGGAAGCCGTTGACATCTGATGGGAACGCCAATGATATAATGCCTTCGGAATATGGCGTATGCCCGAAGAGGTGAAGCGTCCCTCGCGCAGCATTTCTGACGAGCCGGCCAAAGCGGCGTCGTCCTTCTCAGCCGCCTCGCATGCCCTCAGGATAAGGTCATAATCCTGCGCCCCATCATAAGCCTTTCTCTCGTAGACCTTGTTCCCCTCCTCATCCGTTTCCGCAATGCTGTCAAGAAGACCTCTCTCCACGACAAAAAGATGGCATATATAATTGACGGAGCGGAGAAGGTCCGGATTGTAATCTGTCTTGAAATGAGGTTCAAAGAAGACCGCCGTCCCAAAATCGATCTTGTCCTCGTCCGAATAAATGACCTTCACTCCGGGGCATTCATTCACCGTCCTGGCACATTCATATAATGCCTCCGGCGCAAGCTCGTCATCGTGATCGGCAAGGACAATAAAGTCCGCTTTCTCCGAAGCCATGCGGATGGCGGCATTTGTATTATCAGAAATCCCCAGATTTTCCCCCAGCACCTGGAAACGGAAGCGGGAATCCATCTCCGCGTATTCTTCCAATACTTCCCTGGGCAGCTTTCCATTCTTTTTGTCCCAGAACAACCCGTCATACGGAGTCGCGTCAGCGACACAGACTTCAAAATGCGGATAAGTCTGCTTCCTGATGGAATCAAGCATCCTGCGAAGAAATTTTTCCGATGTCTTGAAGGCAGGGATCGCTATCGAGAAAAGGGGCCTGACAGGAAATTCCGTCTTTCTCTGGGCTTCCAGCTCCCTTTCCGTAATAAGGCATTTTTTCCGCCACTCATTATATTCGTAATCCTCCTCGATCCCCTTAATCTTGTGAACGGCCTTCTTCCACAGCGCCCTGATCCCGTTCTCCCGGAGATATTCCAGCGACACTTCCACAGTTTCCCAGTTCACAAGCGCAAGGAGCTTCTCCCTTTTCCGATGGGCGTAGGAGTTGAATTCCTCGAGCCGTTTGTCGTCAAAACGGATGCGCTTTTCCCTGCCATCCACTCTGATTATGAGTATCCTGACATGATTCTCGCCAATCACATAGGGAACGTTGATGTCATAGCCCAGTTCCCTCCGAACAGGGCGGCCATGCTTTTTTTCATAATCCGGGAAAAAGGCCTCCACCACGGAATCCCGGCGCACGGAGGCCACCGTGGTTCCCGGAACAGGGCGGCCGTCACCGTCCGTCACCTCGTATTCCACAACGCTTTCCGGATCCTTGCCGAAAGCCCAGCCTTCCAAAATCAGCCTGCCCTCCTGCACCACGGCTATGTCCACCTTGCTTCTCATTACACACCTCTATTAGTATGAAAGGCTTGCTTTTCATATTTATAAATCCACCACCCCGCTGTATTTGGGCGCGTCGGCAAAATTAATCCGTTCCTCCTCCACAACAAGCGGGCGCTTCATCACTCTTTGATTAATAGAAAGAATATACTCACCGAGGAATCCGATGAAAAAAATCTGGACGGATCCCAAAAAAAGCATGCCGATCAGCATCGGAGCCATGCCCGCGGGAAAACGATCCCACCAGATCAGTTTCATCACAAGATACGCAAACCCCATAAGCATACAGAGCGCGCTGCAAAACCCCCCGAAAAAAACGGCAATCCTCAGCCCCACCTTGGTATAACTTGTAAAGCTGAGCATAGCGGCGTCATACAATGAGTATAGATTATTGTGGGTAATTCCGGCCCTTCTCTTGGGCTGAGTGTAAGGGATATCCTTCCTCCGATAGCCGAGCTCCGCAACGATGCCCCTCAAAAACGGCGTCGGATCATCCAGATTCCGCATGACATTAATAAACGCCTTGTCATATAGTCCAAAACCCGTAAACTGGCTGATCTGATCCACAGTGGACATACTCCGGATAAGCTTGTAATAGATTCCCCGGAGCCAGTACATAAGCTTAGACTCTTTAGAGCGCGTCTTAACACCTATGGCAATTTTATACCCTTCCTCCCAGGCCTCCACAAAGCGAGGGACCATCTCCACAGGATCCTGAAAGTCAGCGGCCATCAGGATCGTCGCGTCGCCTGTGGACTGGAGCATGGCATAATAGGGGCTGTTGAACTGCCCGAAATTTTTCGCGTTGAAGATAGCCTTGATATTTTTATCATCATCGCAGAGCTTTCGGATTCGAGCCCTCGTCTCATCCTGAGAATCATTATCAATAAAGATAATCTCATATCTATACGCGGATAAGTTCTGGCGAAACATTTCCCTCAAAGCATCCGCAAGAGGAACCACATTTTCCTCTTCATTATAACAGGGAACAACAATGCTGATCGTCTTCAAGCCGCACTTCCTCCTAATATCTAATTCAGCCCTAATTGCCCGGTCAGGCTGAGCATTTATGCCTCGGGCGTGACGCTTGTGCGTATTCCAGGTACACCCAGGCTTTTATTCGTTGCTTTCATATGCGCCTCGCGGCAAGCGCAAGGTGCCAACCAAATCGTTTTACTCGCGGACAATGTACCAATATCCCGATCAGCAGACTGCCTCCCGCCTCTTTATGCTATTCCGAAATATGTACGGCCACCTTCACGGCCGCTCTGTTCTTCATATCATACAAGGCCTGCTCTGCCATCTCAAGCCCATCATATCTCTTTGTAATGAAAACTCCAGGATGCCTCCCGGTCTCGGCCAGCTCGCCCATCAGCTTTTCAAGATAATCCCTTCCTCCCCTGGAAAGGGAAAATTTCAACGTCTTCCCGGCCATTCCGCGTCCAATAGAAAATTTCGGAATCAGAATGGCGTCCATCAGGCCATTCACATGCTCCGCGGCGCCGTAATACATCACATTGGAGACAATCCCCGTCCCGTATTTCACCATGTCCACAGCCTGGGGAAAAGCATAATCATCTCCCCCACAGATCAGCACTGCGTCCGCCCCATGACAGCCCGTTCTCGAAAGCACGTAATTCACCACGGAAGATCCTGTAGAATTCGCCAATGGATGCATCCCCTCCGGAAGCTCGCAGGAAAGCGTTTTATAGTTCAGCACCTCCACGTCCATGGAAGGGCCTCCAAGCGACTCGGCCAGCCGCACATTCTCCGGGCGGCTCCCAATCGCGAATACCTTACTTGCGCCCAGCATATCACAGGCCATGATCGCGGCAAGCCCAATGGCTCCTATACCCATGACCACCACCGTCTGCCCCGGTGAAACCTGCCCCTCCAGCGCCGCCGTATAGCCGGTTGCCATTACATCCGTACACATTAACGCGTCTTCCGGCGACAGTCCCTCGGGTATGCGCGCAAGATTCCGATCCGCCCATGGGATGTAAAATTCCTCCTGGAATGCGCCGTCAATAGATTTTCCCAGCATATGGGCGGAAAAATTCCTTCCCGCATGCGCATAGTTAACGGAAACATCCGGATGGGACCAGTCGGGAGTTATGGCAGGCACGGCCACCAGTTCCCCCGGGCGAAAATCTCTCACGCCGCGGCCCACGGCCTTGACCCGGGCCACGCACTCATGTCCAAGCGTCAGATCAGGCTTTTTGGAAGACCCCTGCCAGACCGTGTGAACATCGCTTGTACAGGGCGACACCAGCACCGGGGTCAGGATAGCCCCATGCTCCTCCTCCAGTACAGGAAAGGCTTTGTCCATATATCCCACGTTTCCCGGGGAATGCAGTACAAACGCTTTCATTCCATTCCCCCTGTCCCATTATTTTGCGGCATCCTGTATTCCTCTATCTCTTTTGACCTGAGCGCAAGGATGCGTATATTCGGTCCGAAATTCTTTCGGATCAGGCCAGCAATTTCATCTGTATAGCCCGGAGCCGCGATCAAAATCTCATCCGAAGGATCCTTTGGAAAATGCCCCGGGGGAACAATAGGGATATGGGATCCCGGTGAAAACCTCCCCTGTTTGAACGGAGCGGAATCAATGATGTATTTTACCTTTCCTCCAAGCTCCATGGACGAACAGAGCGTGAAACCCTGATGGCTTGCCCCCCATATTGCCAGTGATTTTCCTTGCGAAACCAGATCTTCGATATGTTTGTCAAGGAAGGAACGGAGCTCCCTGTAGTTTTCCTGAAGGCAGCCTATGCCCAAGGCTGATCCCTCAGCGCATGAGATGTCTGTGTTTTTTCCGAGGGCAGCATTAAGACCGTCTGTTTTCTTCACCAGCACCTCGATGGTATCACGGTTTACGATCCTTTCCTCCAGGATTTCAAAGCCACAGTCCCGCAGCAATTTCTGCAGGGTAATTGTCGTATAATTTGCGATATGGTCACGCAAAAGCTCATAGAAAGCTTCCTGCTCCAGAATATACTCGAAGCTGGGAACCGTCAAAAGCCCAAGTCCCCCGGGCTTCAGGTTCTCCCTTATGGTTCGCAGCATATCCGCCGGATCCGGCTGGTGTTCCAGAAAGTTAAACTGGACAAACGCGTCATAGGGTCCTCCAGGAAAAGAGTTACCGTGCTCCGCGAACCCATCATAGACACAAAGTCCCTCGCGTCTTGCCTCCTCCGCAAAACTGTGGGAATGCTCCAGCCCCGCCACCTCCGGCCTGTCCAAAGCCGCCCCCGACCCTTTTGCCATTCCATCTTCCGGGGACAGATCAGCCCACATTTTCAAAAACTCGCCTCGTCCGCATCCCACCTCAATAATCTTCGGGCGCGTCTTTCCCCCGTCACGCAAACGGCGAAGCAAACGGGCATATTCCTCATGCCGGAGACTGCGCATGGTGCTGCTGCCCCCGCCTGCCCTAATTACGTCCTTATAATAATGCACCGGTTCCGTATCAAACTGCACAAGGCCGCAGGACCTGCACTGGCAAAGCCTCAAATCAACAGCTTCATCCCTGGCAAGCTCGTCCCTCGACGGAATGTCCTGCGCGCTGGCGGGCATTCTTTCGAAAACATCAAGCTCTGCCAGCTCTCCGCCGCAGGCAATGCACAAATGATCCCGGGAATTCCCGTCCTTTTTCATGACCCCCCTATCAGAGCAGCGCCTGCCGCTCTCTCCATCTTACTTGTTCACTTGTCCGTAACTGTTCAGCCAGGCTTAGCAGTTACCCTTGTCCTTCCATTCCCGGAAAAGGGACAGGATTCCATCCTGAAAGGAAATGTCCTCCTGAAATCCCAATGCCAACAATGCCCTCGTATCCGGACTCATATCTGCCGCGCCCTCAGCATTATTGCCCCTGGCACCGAAACGAAGAAGCTCTGATGCGGGATGATCCACATCATCCTGTGACCACAGAGCCAGACCGCCTTCATCCCTCAGGATATTGAACATTTCCTCCACATATTCCCTCAAAGGGCGCGTTTCCTTCCCGGCTATGTCATAAATGCTTTCTAGATCTTGACCGCTCTCCAGCAAGGTTGCGACTGCCCTTGCCAAATCCCGGCATTCCATATAATTCCAAAGCTGCGTGCATGGACCCAGCAAAAGCGCCTTCCCCGCAATCAGGCTTCGCACTACGGAGTTCACGAGGCTGCCTTCATGATCTCCATGTCCATAAACCGAAAAAATTCTCATATGAAGAAATTTCATTATGCCGCTGTGACTGCCCTGACTTAACCCCCACTGGCCAAACTCCAGCTTCGCTTTCCCGTACGCGCTGACCGGCATGGGCCTTTCATGGCTTCCAACTCCATACTCTGCCTGAGAGCCGGCGAACAGAAATCTATGACAGCCTGAAGCCTCCGCCATAACATAGGCTTTCTTCGCATTCTCAATATTCAATCTCTGAATCGCTTCGTTGGAACGCCCCTCGGATCCGATTCCATCCCATGCGAAATGAATCCATCCATCAATCTTCTCGAAAGACGAAAAGAATAATGATCCAGCCTGCTTCCCGTCCTCCCGCAGCCTTTCGGCTGATTGCACATTGTCAAAATCCATATGCAAGAGATGAAAACCGGGGTCGCCAATAATCCCTTCCTCGGAAAGCCTGTCCTGATTCCGGCTTCCGGGACGAACCACACCGATCACCTGCCATCCATGCCGCAGCAAAAGCCTTGCTGTATGCAGGCCCAAAAAGCTGGTAACGCCCGTAATAACGCAGTTCATGCCCCCGCTCCTATTCATAAAAAATCCGGATTCCTTAATGAACGGGCTTGACCAGCATCAACTTCTTCATCTCCTCCTCCGGCAGGAAAGGAGAAAGATCTTCGAGCGGCGGGCTAATCAACGAGCCATCCGGCAGGCGTCTTGCCGCTGATTTGGGCAGAAACTCCTGTTCTGTACTTACTATGATCTCACAAATGGCCGGCCCCTCCAGGGAAAGAAAACTTTGAAATGTTTCCCTGAGCGCGGAATTCGAAGAAACCCTCATGAAAGGAAAGCCATAGGCTGCCGCAAGCTTTTCCATATCCGGAAAGCTCAAATCCTGTTTTCCATCCACCCCGGAATCAATGCCAATGCCTACCAGCGGCTTACCGAAAAAGTTGTTTTGCGTCTGCCGTATAGAATGGTACCCACCGTTATTAATGACAAAAATTTTTATACCCATACGATGGTGAATGATGGTCTGCAGCTCCTGCAGATTCATTTGAATCGAGCCGTCGCCTGTCAGAAGAAGGATATCATGGCGGCCATAATCCGGGTACGCTTCCTCCAGCCCTGCCCAAAATGGGTTTTTGCGCCCCTGAACCTCCGGTGCTTCCTCTTGCAGAGCAGCCCATGCGCCAATGGCGGCAGGAAGACCATATCCCATGGACGCCACCGCATCCTGACTGATAAACCTGGCGCCTTTTTTCACCCTCCAGGCCTGCCCGCCGGCCACGCAGGGGCTTCCATTGCCGACCACGGTAATCTGCCCCTCTTTTGAAAGGTCCGAAAGCACATCCATAACCGCGTATAGATTCGCGCCTCCTCTGCCCCCCTCTCCCACGCTTTCCGTATCCTCCTTATATTCCTGCAGGACGGTCGGATAATTTTCACGGTAAAACGCGGCGGTTTCCAGCCAGCTCAGCCTTCTCTTCGAAGCATCCGAGGCAATCGCAGTGCCCATTGTCCCATGGCCGGACTCAGACGCCTCACGTTCACGCAGTCCGCGAAGCAGGGCTTCAGCCGTCTCTGTATGAATAATGGACAAAGCATCCGGAAGCAATATGCCTTCCCCGCCGGAAAAAAGCTTCTCTATCCCCTGTTCGGCAAGCTCGTCTCGCAAAGCCTTAAGCAGCATCCTGGCATCCGCATGGATCCGCACATCCGCATGAACAGATGGCTTTTTCAGTTCCTCCGCGTCAATATCATTCACGATAACATAAGCTTCCCTTGCCCATGTTGAAAAATTATAACCCACCTGCCTGATATTCAGACGACTCCCGATGCTGAGGATGAAATCCGCGTTCTGCACGAGGAGGTTTCCTGGCCGGTCGCCCCTGCCGCCCGGACGGCCAACATAAAGCGGATCATCTGTCGGGATAATGTCCGGCGCATTCCAGCTTACAACCACAGGAATATTCAGAATATGCATGACAGAAAGGAACAGTGCCTCCGCGCCCGCAATCCGTATGCCGTTTCCTGTATAAAAAACCGGACGTCTGCTTTGCCGGATCCTGTCAAGGATAAGCCTGGCGTACTCACGCAGCTTTTCTTCAGACTTTTCCCAACCGGTCTCCCTCTTTGCTCCCTGGCTTTGTGAATCCTCCGCATCCCCGGGAAGCAGATGGGGGTTCGCCATAAGCTGGTACCGCCGCTTTTTTTCTTCAAGCAACGAAGAATCTGCGCAGAAATTCTGCAATTCCCCCGCCGTTTCAAAATGCTTTCGGCCGTCCTCCTCCGGGCAGTCCGCAAACCCGCTTCCACCCCTTTCGTAATCAACCGGATCGAAGCCTGGCAAATCCCGCGTCTCAATCATCATCCCCTGAATGTTCACGGGAATGTCCAGCCAGCAGGGACCCGGCCTCCCTGTCTGACACAGATAGATACATTTCTCCACTGCATATCGAACGCGATAAGGATCTATCAGCATTTCCGAATACTTTGTCATGCAGGATACAGCCTTGAGGATGTCAAATTCCTGATCCCCCATGGCCCTGATTCCAACGCCCGACCATCTGGCCGTATTGTCATAACGAACCTGCCCGCTGATGACAAGCATCGGCAGGGAATCGAGCCAGGCCCCCAATACGCCCGTAATGGCATTCGTACCTCCCGGTCCGGTTGTCACGCAAAGCAGCGCGGGACGGTTATAAATACGGGCATAGCTTTCGGCCGCCATCGCGCAAGCCTGTTCATGATGCTGGTACAGCGAGGTCATCCCCTTCTGGTGGCCAAAAGCATCATTCAAATGCATTGCGCCGCCCCCAACCACCGTGAAATTTTGCGTGATCCCATTATTCACAAGCAACTCCGCAATATATGTCGCTAAACGCTGCTTCACTTCCGGCCTCCTCTATTAAAGTGGTATTGAGCCATTTTAATTCCTGACAAACATCTGCGGTGCCGCAGGCCATATGGCTCCTCTATTATGGTCTTTTGACCATTTTGAAACGAACCTAATATACTTCACCTGTACATCCCGATACATGTTCATTCATCTTACAAGTGAAGAATACCTCTGTCAACCTTTAGATGGGCATAAAATTCTTTCAGAATTCGTACATTCCACAACTTGTCCCGGATTATGAGCGCTTCTTCCATATCCGGAGACGGCCCGCCGCAGATATCTATGCCCGCGAAACTTATTCCCCCGAGCCCAAAAATGCTGTGAAGCAATTCCTTATCGCTTAACGTCCCCTGATCCCAATTCGTTGACAATACATCCTCCGAAAGGACATCCTTGTCAATAGAGAGATAAACCGGAAGAGAAAATTTCGCAAGCAGCAAGGCTAATTTTTCCTGCGCCCGTCCGTCATGAAACTCTTCCTCCGTTACACAGTATAACGGGGGCATCTCCCAGGCATCCTTTTCGGGCTGTTCCGTATCTTTCGATACGCTCTGATTGTCCCCATCTCCCAAATCCTTCGCAACACCCTCAAAAAGAGCGTGTTCTTTTTGAAGGTTTCCCGCAAGAAGACGCTCATTTTGCGCAGCCTTCGCAAAATCATGCTCCTTTTGCGCGGATCCGATAAGAAGAAAATGTTCCTTTTGGGCGATTTCCATCTGTTCTCTGGAAAGCCCGGCCAAGATGACCGCCCGGCAGCGGCAGCCTTTCGTAAAGAAAAATTGTCGTTCCCAGATCTCCCTTATCCATGAGCCACAGCTCAAAAGGCCGGGAAACGCCGTCCGCTGCATGTCCGAATGATGATCATACACCAAAAGCACATGATCCTCCATGCACTTTTCCATCCAGAAAAGGCTGGCGTAATGGTAATTGCCGTTATCAATGAAATGTAGTCCTGCCGGATGGAGCCCGGAAACAGCGTCACGAATCTTGCCAATCGCATCTATGTCGCAATACGCGTTTGTTCCCTGCAGTTCGCGAAAATCCAGCATGATTTCGACGGAAGGTTCCAAAAGCCCCCCCTCCACGGCTATGCCCTCGCGCCTCCCGGTACAACCCTCATCTATCAGAGTGGGTTTTTGCCACTCTGAATTCTGACATAGCGAACCGCCTGCGGGGCAAGATGGCTCATCTATCAGCGTGGGTTTTTGCCATTCTGAATTCTGACATAGCGAACCGCCTGCGGGGCAAATCGGCTTATCTATAAGAACGGGTTTTTGCCCCTCTGAGTCCTGACCCTCCCTATGATATATTCCCGAAAAATCCATAAAAACAACTTGAAGCCGCCTGGTCATCCTTCCCCTCATCCCCCCATTCCTGATACCTTCTATACCCGGAAGCATAAATACTAAACTCCTGTGCTTTCCAGTTCATTCCACGGCCTACTATTCAACGTTTTATACACGCCTCAGCATAGTTTATTCCTGCCTTGCAGTAAGTGCCGGCACGAACTCAAAAAACAGAATTCCGGTAAATAAAACAATCGGAAGGAATCACCATTGACTCCTTCCGATTGTTGCCTGCCGCCTTGTGCTGCGGAAAAATCCGAACAAGATATGCCTGAAGGCATATCTTGTTCGGACGCATCCCTGTGGGATGCGCCAAATACGGCATAACCCATGCTTGATGCATAGGTAATACCTACGCTATAACCTCCTCAACGGAACATAGCTTTATTCCCGCCTCGGCCAATGCCTTGCGAATCCTGCCGCAAAAAGCAAGAGCCTTTTCCCCATCCCCATGGACGCAAACAGAATCCGCCCTGATCGCGATATCCTTTCCGGTAATGGCCGTCACTTTTCCTTCCTGCACCATTCGCAGGACACGGCTGATAGCTAATTCCTCATCTGTCACCATGGCTCCAGGCTTCTTCCTGCTCACCAAAGTGCCGTCTTCCTCATAGGCGCGATCCGCAAAAACCTCGGCAGCCGCTTTCAGCCCCATATCCAATGCGGCCTTCTCCAACTGGCCTCCGTAAAGAGCCATGACTATAAGATCGGGATCCACCGCCTTGATGCCTTCGCAGATGGCTTTGGCAAGCTCGTAATCCACCGCAGCCATATTATAAAAGGCCCCGTGCGGCTTGACATGCTGCAGTTTCATCCCTTGCGCCTCAACAAAAGCCTTGAGAGCCCCGACCTGGTAAATCGTATAGGCCCTTGCCTCAGCTGGACTGATGACCATGTTCCTTCGACCAAAGCCAAGCAGATCAGGGAATCCGGGATGAGCCCCTACCCGGACGCCTGCCGCCTTGGCCATCGCTACCGTTTTTTCCATGACAATCGGATCGGAAGCATGGAATCCGCAGGCGACATTCGCGCTGCTGATATAAGAGAGCACCTGCTCATCCATTCCAAGGCTATAACGTCCAAAACTTTCGCCCAAGTCACTGTTCAGGTCAACCTTTTTCATATTCGCTTTCCTCCACTTTCTCAAACTCAGGCAAGCGGCCATACATTGATTTGATGCCGCAGGCATTGACACCCCATACCTTATCCACAATTCCGCTTTAGAGCAGTCAGAAATTGATGCGCACCAATATCAACATATCAATATCAACTTATCAATATCAACTTATTAATATTAACTTATCAAATAGAAGCAACTATTTAATATCAATTCATCAAATAGAAGCAACTATTCAGTGCTCATTTCTTGTCCACAATACCCATGCCGCCTTTAAGGAACTCTTCAACAAATCCCGTATCTGCCTTTCCGTTCACGAAGGTGGGGTTGGACATAATGCGGTACTGGAAATCCAGATTTGTATCCACGCCAATAATCAACGTTTCATCCAGCGCCATTTTCATCTTCATGATAGCGGAATGCCTGTCCCTCGCATGGACAATTACCTTTGCAATCATCGAGTCATATTCCGAGGGAATTTCGTAGCCAGTGTACAGTCCGGAATCCACCCGGACGCCGTTCCCGCCGGGAAGGTGGAGATGCATAATTTGTCCGGGGCTTGGCATGAAGTTTTTTTCAGGTATTTCGGCATTGACCCGGCACTCGATGGCATGCCCCTGAACACGGATATCCTCCTGCCGGAAAGACAGGGCTTCCCCTGCGGCCACGCGAACCTGTTCCTCAATCAGGTCCGTCCCCGTTACCATCTCCGTCACACCGTGCTCCACCTGTATCCTGGTGTTCATCTCCATGAAATAGAACTCTCCGGCTTCATCGACTATGAATTCAATGGTGCCGGCATTGGTATATCCGACCGTCTTTGCGGCAAGCCTCGCGTCCTTTTGCATCCTTTCCCTGGTTTCCTCAGAGATTGCGGGGCTGGGAGACTCCTCAATTAATTTCTGGTGATTCCTCTGAACGCTGCAGTCCCTTTCCCCCAGGGACACTACATTTCCCTGGCTGTCCGCCATAATCTGAACCTCTACATGCCTGGGATGTGTAATCAACCGCTCAATATACATGGCGTCATCGCCAAACGCGTTCGCGGACTCCCTCTGGGCCAGCTCGAACTGGGATTCAAATTCATCTTCAGAAAAAGCCGCGCGCATTCCCTTTCCACCGCCGCCGGAGGAAGCTTTGATCATGACTGGAAAGCCTATTTCCTTTGCTTTCTCAAGGGCATCCGCGGACTGGTACACCGGTTTCCTGGTGCCCGGAACAACAGGTATGCCCACATCCATCATCGTCTCCCTGGCTTTCGACTTATTCCCCATGCGATCAATGACATCGGATGACGGTCCGATAAAGCAAATGCCGTTCTCCTCGCATTTTCTGGCGAAAGCGCTGTTTTCTGACAAAAAGCCGAAACCGGGATGTATCGCCTCGGCGCCTGTCCCAAGGGCGGCCGATATAATCTGATCCATATTCAGATAGGAATTTCTCGCCGGTCCCTCGCCAATGCAGATGCGCTGATCCGCGAGCTGCACATGAAGGCTGTTCCTGTCTTCCACGGAATAAACTGCCACCGACAGAATTCCCATTGCCCGAAGCGTACGGATAATGCGTACCGCAATTTCGCCTCTGTTTGCAATTAATACTTTTTTGAACACTTTTCCGCCCTCCAGAGCCTTACAGCTTCTTCACTCGGAACAGAGGTTGTCCGTATTCCACCTTTTGCTCATTGGACACCAGCACCGCCTCGATCTCACAGTCATAATCGCAACTGATTTCATTCATCAGCTTCATGGCTTCCAGAATGCAGACAGGCTCACCCGCGCGCACATGGTCGCCCACCTTGACATAAGCCGGCGCGTCAGGCGCGGGCGCGGAATAAAAAGTTCCAACGATGGGCGACGTAATGTACAGGTTTTCATCCACGGCATCATTGTCAGACGAAGCAGAGGAATCAGACAAAGCAGCCCCGGATATGCCCTGTGCCGGAGCAAAAGGCATCCCGCCTCCCGTCACGATGGGGGGATGGGTGAGCTTGCTCATTGTGATTTTGAAATCTCCCTTCTTAAGAGTAAGCTCGGTCAGCGAGGAATTTTCCAATATTTTAACCAATCCTTCGATTTTTTCCAGATCCATAAAATTATTCTCTCCTATAATATATCAGCAACCCCATCCGGGGACTCTTTTAATAAGATGGATGTAACTATTCAGCGCCCTATTTGCACGTTCTCTTAAAAATGCCTTATCTCATCCTGCGCATTCACATAAAGCCTTCCCAGGCGTTTCGCGGTCTGCCTGCAGTCCAGAACTTCCTTGCAGGGCGTGTGTATTTTCATACGCATGCCATCAAATTCTTTTTCCTGTTCCTTCAGGAGCCTTTGCGCTTCCTCCACGGTAATGGCGCGGAACCTCACCTTTTGATCCGTCTTCCTCTGGGCGATTTTCGGAATATCCACGGAAGCAACCGTACCAATCTTCGCGTATCCCCCCGTAGTCTGCCTGTCGGAAAGAAGGATAATCGGCTTTCCATGGGAAGGCACCTGAATAGCGCCAAAAGCAATTCCATCTGAAATGATGTCCGAGCCCTTCACCGAAGCAATGTAAGGCCCCTCCAGCCTGCATCCCATGCGGTCAAAATCGCTGGTCACCGTGTATTCCTCATGCAGGAAGGTACGAATGCCTTCTTTCGTAAACATATCCTCCTGTGGACCCAGAATCACGCGGAGCTGCACACAGTGCTGATCATATTCATCTGGCTCAAGCGTCCTGCTCAGGAAGAATGGCAGGTAACGCCGACGTATGCGGAAATCCACATAGTCGCCCTCCAGCAAATTTCTGCCTTTAAATCCGCCAATATGACTTTTTAAATTTGTGCTGCGGGATCCCATGACCGTAGGAGCTTTCAGATAGCTGGAAAAAGCCACATAGGCCCGGGCGCCTGTCGCCGCGCTGCCAAATTTCAGGATGTCGTCCTTGTTAACATATATCGCCGTATACATGGGCGCCGGCTCCCCGTTAAGCATCGGATGAAAATCGCCGCCCGTAATCGCGATGATCGTATCTGATGTGAATTGAATCGTGGGTCCGATCAGCGTGATTTCCAGAACCGCCTCATTTTCCGGATTATCCAGAAGAAGGTTTGCAATTCGAAAGGACCGCCGGTCCATTACGCCTCCCACATTTATGCCCTGGGACTGATAACCATACCGCCCCAGATCCTGGACGGTCGTCATCATGCCGCCCTTTAAAACTCGAAATCCCATATGCCGTCCTTTCCCGATATAGACTATGCGCCTGTTTCCTCGTGCACCACGCATTCATACTCGCCTTTGTCCGCAAGTTCCTTGATTCTGGCAAACTCCGCCTCATCAATCGGGACGAAACGGATATAATTGCCCGCCTCCAGAAGAATCGGCACTTCCTTGTTCGGGTCATAGGTCTTTACCGGAGTAAGCCCCATCAACTGCCAGCCCCCCGGAGAATCCATGGGGTATATCCCGGTGGCGCTGCCTCCTATCCCTACAGATCCTGCCGGAATCCGGATTCGCGGATTGGCAAGACGAGGCGTGTGGATGCGCTCATCCAGGCCGCCGAGATAACAGAATCCCGGGAGGAAGCCAAGCATATAGATCAGGTAATCTCTGCCGGAGTGCAGGTCAATGACCTCCTGCACACTCATCCCGGCATGTTCCGCGATAAAGCCTATGTCCGGTCCGCCTTCTCCCCCATAAAGAACAGGAATTTCAAAAACCTTCCGAACGTCCGATCCCACGGAAAGATCCATGCTGGCAAGCTTTTCCGCCCTCTTTTTAAGCTTTTCATACGAAATAACATATGGATTATAATTCACCAGCAAGGCGCAATAGGAGGGGATGAGATCGACGATTCCCTCAATATGCTGGCTTCGGATCAGCTTCACCGCAGCCGCAATCCTGCGGTTGATTTCCGGATTCACTTCATTTCCAAAAACAATGAGGAGGGATGCGTCTCCCTCCGGCTTAACGCTGATATTATGCATAGAATTTTTCATCCTCAAAAAATGCCCGCAGCCGCCGCGCTGTGATGCTTGGCGGCTACGGGCTGTCGTCCCACGGCCGGCGTCGGATTAATGGCCGGCGTCAATTACGATTACACAAAAAGGTTTCCAAGATTTTTAAGTGACGTGATTCCAACATAAGCGGAAACAATGACCACTATAATGCCAAGGACCAGCAGCCAGGTGGGGTGTTTATAATCATCTCCCATGATATCCTTCCTGGTAGATGCCACCAGGCAAACCCCCAGCGAAATAGGAAGAATCAGACCATTCACGGCCCCGGCCAAAACCAGCAGCTTTGCAGCACCGCCAAGAATAATCATGATCAGGGAAGAAACCGCTATAAAACCGATAATCCAGTAATTCTCATTTTTCTCAATGGCGGGACTGAAGGTCTTCAGGAAGGAAACGGATGTGTAAGCCGCTCCGATAATCGATGTCAGCGCCGCGCAGAGAATGACAAGACCCGCAAAACGATAAGCCAGGCTGCCGGCGCCCACCAGGAACGCGTAAGCGGCCGGGTTGCTTATACCATTATACGCAGGAATCTGTCCGGACTGCACCATGGCTTCATTGGCACTCGGCGTCGCGAGATTAATGCCCGCAAACTTCGTCACAACACCAAGGATGGCCAGGAAAAGAAGCACACGCACAACAGCCGCGATACAAATACCCATAACGGAGCTGCTGTTGACCTTTGACAGGCTGTCTTTGCCGGTCACGCCCGCGTCAATCAGGCGGTGTGCGCCGGAAAATGTAATATAGCCGCCTACCGTACCACCAAGCAGTGTCAGGATTGCCGGGAACAGGGAGCCCATCGACGCTGAGGGCATAAAGGTGTTTTTCACAGCCTCCCCCACCGGCGGCTTCGTGATAATCATGACGACAAGGATGACCACGATCATGATGGCGCCAAGATACTTCACGACCTGATCGACAATGGACTTGGCCTGCTTCGAAAGGAATATCACAATCGCAAGAAGCGCCGAAATAATGTATCCAATCCTGTCGGGAATTCCGAGAAGCGCATGGAAGCCCAGTCCGCCGCCGCCAACATTACCAATATTGAAAGCCAGACCGCCAAGGGCGATAAGCGCGGCAAGGAAATATCCCAGTCCCATCACGAGCTGGTTCGCCACGTCCTGGCCCCTCTTCCCGGCATAACACAGCACCCTCCATATATTCATCTGCGCAATGGCTGACATGATAAGCGAAATCAGAATAACGAAACCAAAGCTCCCCTGCAGTGATCCAGTAAAAGTCGCCGTCTGTGTGAGGAAGCCTGGTCCAATGGCTGACGTTGCCATAAGGAACGCGGCCCCTATCAATGCAGCACTGTTACTTTTCTTGTCGTTCATGTTTTCCTCCTTCTCATTTCCGGCTCCGTTTCAATCTGTCGATATGGCATCCTGTCGTCAATATGGCGGCAAGTCGATCCGAAATTGGGACATGAATTCCTTGTCCGAATTTATGTCCTTGAATCCGACCATCCCGAATGTCCTGAAACAATAAATCCTTCTCTATGAAATGAGCCTTCATGTTTGATTTTTGTAGGGAAAATCATAACACCATGCTATAAGTGCTGTCAAGATAATTCTTTATTATGTTAGATATAACGCCTTCCTTTCATGTGTCCTTAATGTCCTTAATATGAATTTGCTTTCCAAAGAAAAGAATATCGTCATTGAACAGCCGCACGCTCCATCTGCAACTATTTCCAAATCACCCGGTTTCTTCCACCTTCCTTGGCACGATAAAGCCGTTCATCCGCAATTTTGATATTCTCCTCCGCGTCAAGCTCAGGTGACAGTTCCGCGCACCCAAAGCTCATTGTAGCCTTGATGTCCGTACCCTCAAAACTGCAGACCGAAGTCATGATATTGCGCCGGATTCTTTCCGCAATGTCAGCGGCCCCCTGAATATTGCTGCCCGGTATGATTAATATAAATTCCTCCCCGCCCCAGCGGTACGCGCCGTCACTCTCGCGGATGGATGCGGTCAGAATCCCGGCCACGTGCTTCAGCATGGCATCCCCGGCATTATGGCCATAGGTGTCATTGACTTTTTTGAAGAAATCAATATCACACATGATAATGGAAACGCGCTTGTCATCCCCCTTCCGGTTCAGTATCTTCCCCCATTTCAAACGATAATCATTGTGGAAACCTACGCGATTCTTAAGATCCGTCAGTTTGTCCCGCTCAGAATCGTCCAAAAACATATCCGATTCCAATGTTATGCCGCATATGAACGTGGCCAATGAAAGCCTTCTGCTGTCTGCCTCCAGGTCGAAACCCGTTTCACTATCCAGCTTGTTGATGGCCTGATAGGCACCAATGATTTCCCCTTTGCAATTGGAGACCGGCATAACAAGGATGGATTTTGTAACATATCCTGTTTTTTTATCCACGCTGGAATTAAAATCAGGATGATTATAGGGATCATTCGTGACAATCGGGGTCATTTCACGAAGTGCCCGACCCACAAGCCCGCTCCCCTCATCTATGACGATCTGCCCAGTTCCCACAGCGGCATTAGTGACCAACTGATGCGAACGGCGATCCCATTTCCAAAAGCTGCATCTGTCCGCATTAACAAGGGCCCTTCCCAGCTCGGCAAAAAGGCCAAACAACTTGAAATGATTGAAATTCCCCTGGCTCCCGGCCTTCCCCATCTCTTCATAAAGCTCATGGGTAATATCAAAAATACGTTCAAGCAACAATTCCGATTTCGACTGTTCCCCTGCCGCCATAAGCAAACTCCCTTCCTCTCTGTTTCCATCATGCATTTGTCAAAATGACAGCAACCATGTACGCCTTGGATATAAATAATATCGCATTTAGCCCTAACAAAGCAATGACAAATATGAATAATCCTGTTATACTTAATGCGAGTTAAAGCTCTTCAATATTGGACATCCTGAATTAGGACATTCTCGCCCCACAAGAGATAATGAAATTATATTTGAGCCATTTGCGAAAGCAGTCAAACAGACATTTTAACGAAAGAGCTATGCAGTTTGCGATACCGCATCTGTTTGTCAGGAATTAAAGCGAGCATAAAACCACTTTAATAAAGGAGGAGGCTGACAAGATGAATACAGACACTCTTTTCATTGAAATCCTGGGAGCCAGGGGATCTGTCCCGGTATTCGGAGATGCCTACAGGAAATACGGCGGAGCCACCTCCTGTTTTCGCCTTGTCAGCGGCCGGGAGGTGATTTATTTCGACGCGGGAAGCGGCATTGTCAGTTCCGTTCCGGAGAAGGACGCGCATATATCCATCCTATTTTCACACTTGCATCTGGATCACATCCTTGGGCTTCCCTTTTTTCCGGCACTGATGGAAAAAGACAGGGAAATTCATCTATATGGGAAAGAGCTTCAAGGCTATGATATCAAAAGCGCGATAGATCGCATTTTCTCACAGCCTTACTGGCCATTGAAAATCCACCAGTACGCCGCGGCCACTTCCTTTTCCACCCTTCCCATAGATTTCCAGCTTGGCAGCCTGCACGTCTCGACTATGGATTCCCGTCATCCAGGTGGTGGCGCGATCATCCGCGTTGACGCGGATCAAGGCTCAGTCGTCTATGCCACTGACTTTGAGCACGGCGAGGGAAAAGAACTGGAGCTGGTAGATTTCGCAAAAGACTGTTCCCTTCTGATTTATGACGCTCAATATACAGACGCGGAATATCTTTGCCATAGGGGCTTTGGACATTCAACAGCCGCCACGGGAATCAAGATTGCCGCAATGGCACACGCAAAGCAGCTTTTGCTGACACATCACGACCCCTGCCATAATGACCTGATGCTGGATGAAATGGAAAAAAACGCCAGATTGCGCTTCCCGAACTCCTCTTTCGCAAAAGAAAGACAAATTCTAAAGATTTAAATTCTAAAGATTGCGCCGCATTGGAAAGCCCAATCCGAAAGCATTCTCATGCATAAATGCACATGCAAAAGAAAAACAAGGATTCCTGGAATTCCGGCTTTGGGAAACTATCCGGCAATAACCGCTTTCGTCATCATCCTGCCTTCTCGGGAATCGACAGGATGATGACGAAAGCCGTCTTTGGAAAACCCAACGACGGCTTCAGTACCGAGGCTCCGCAGGAAGGCCATAAGGACAAGCCGCTTACCCACAGCCTACGAGATGGCCTTGGGAGCCCGTTAACGCCGATCCTCCCAGCGAAATATTAGCCCCCTCAAAAAATCGAACTCCTGGAAAACAACTCCTGCTCCTCCCCCTGCAGTTCTAGCGACGCGATTTCTTCTATCAGCAGATTCCGGAATTCCGGTCCGCTGGCTGTCGAACCAATTCCCTGTCGTTCTAAATATATCATTCCGTCAACGAATCGCACTCTGATTCCAAGATCCGTTCCCCTCCGAAGAATCGTCTCCTGACATGCCTGATACGCGGCAATTAAACTTTCAAATCTTCTTTCCATGAGGCAATATATATTAACAAACGCCTGATTATTCATCATCTCCTGCCATATTTCCGGATAATTTTCCCTTGCGTAGCGAAGATAGCCCAGAATGTAATAGCGAAATTCAAGAAAGGCAAGCCAGTTGTTCTCGCAGGCCACCACGAATGGCCCCCATGTATTAAGGTCAAAGCGTTGACTGTTATAGTAATCAAAAAGATTGATTTGATTCTGCATGCCCCAGCAGTAAGCGGAAAATTCGTTCAAAAGACCATATGCTCCAATTACATTAGCTGACGCGTTGGAACCCTGTTGTACGTAAGTATCATAGCGAAATGTGCGCAGCCTCGACGGGATTTGCGAGGACCACTCTTCCGTTCTATAGCTTTTCAGCTCGGGCATCATGATCGTCTGGCCGCTTCCCACATAGTAAGCGGCGGTAAAAGCACCTGTAAGCCAGTCAAAGCTCCCGTTATTTAACGTATATGAATGGAACTGCTCATGAACACATGTGTCCATTGCGCCGGCATTGCTTGTGGATCCGCTGGTCCAGCGCAGCAGGGAATCCCCTCTGTTAACGCCATCCCTCAGGATGAATGCGCCATCCGCGTCATAAGCATCCGCAATAGCGAGAATATTCTCCTCACTAATTGGGGAATCAATGTCCGGAACCACGCTGTCCATTATCCATGCGCCATCCGGTCCAACACGGTACCCGTCCGGGGTCACGGTATCCGTCAGCATGGCGCCGGAGCTTCCTACATAATAATTTCCGATCCAGCAGTCATGGGCCATATACCCGTTTTCATCAAAATAATACCAATTCCCATCTATGTATTCCCATTTTGAAAACGGGTATGTGCCATCATCGTACACATACCACCACCCTGTTTCATCCTGCTCCCACTGTGCGGCAAACGATGGGAAGTCGGCAGGCATTAGCAGCACAAAGACGCAAGCTATTGCAAATAATTTTATAGAAACAGCTTCCAGCCCCTCAAAAAGTCGAATGCGAAAAGCGGCATGAAATCCGCATGCGCCTGTGATTCTGCTCATCTTCGTGTTCATCATAACAAACTCCCTTTCCCCCTCCCAGGCTTGAAGCCCGTTTTTAAATGTGGTACCATTATCGACAGTTAAGTCTCCGTCATAGGATGGCTTGATTTTCGGCTGACCAGTCTCGATTCGGCTTTGCCAAATCAAGACATATCCCTGTGGAAGTCATCAAATACGGCGTGAACCATGTTCGACGCATAGTTCATGCCTGTGTAATATGGAGGAAAATATGAATAAAGCGGACCTGACCATGTCAGTTGCGGAACATGCGAACATCTCTTTCGATACAGCGAAAAGCGTAATAAAGGCGTTTACCGAGACGATTAAAGAACAACTATCCCAAGATGAAAAGGTTCGAATCCTGGGATTTGGTACCTTTGAAGTCCGAAAAAGAGCCGCCCGCACAGGCAGAAACCCCAGCACAGGTGAAATAATAAATATACCCGCCGCCTTGATTCCCGTTTTTCATCCCGGAAGCGAACTGAAAAAGAAAGTCAACAGAAAATCAAGGAGAGAGCCTTGAAATTCACAGCCATAGGTTAAAGCACGGCAGGATCAAGCATAGTTTATGCCGCAGAAATTCCCACTTGCAATTAGCTGAGCCTCCATTTTGCCGTGCTTCCCTCCGGACCCTTGGAAACCAGCAGTTGATCCTCAATCTCCTGCCGCAGTTCCGTCACATGGGAAATGATTCCTATAAGGCGCGACCCGCCACCTGCCATCTTCGCAAGCACCCTCACCGCCTGTCCTCTTGAATGTTCATCCAGGGAACCGAAGCCTTCATCCACAAACAGGATGTCAATATTCACAGCAGCAGAATTTTCCTGAATCTGATCCGCCATCCCCAAAGCCAGAGAAAGGGCTGCCATGAAGGACTCGCCCCCGGAAAGCGTCCTGACCTGCCTTTCCTTCCCGGTCACGAAAGAATATACCATGAGATCCAATCCGCGGTTTCGTCCCTCACCCGCTTGTTCCGCCTCCACCATACGAAACTCAAACTGCCCCGCCGACATTTCCCGGAAGCGGCGGTTCGCGGCATATAATATTCTTTGCAGATAATACCTTTGCACATATGTCTCTATATCCATTCGCCCGCCGCTTCTCCTGCCTGCCAGACGTTCAAAAAGACTGTCAATCCTTGCGTATTTCCGGGCTTTTTCTTCCCGTTCGTCAATTTTGAAAGACAGCGCCTGATAGGCTGAGCTGTCCGTCCGATAATCGCCCTTTAATTCTTCCCAGCTTATCACGGCCTTCTGAAAATTCTCCTCCGCTTCCTTTCTTTCCGCTTCCAACCGCTCCATGCACGGTCTCTCACGTCCATTGATCAGCTTTCTCGCCGCCTCCATGGCCCCCTCCGCCGAAGCCATCCTCCTGCCGAATTCAGAGTACCGGTCAAGGAGACGTTGGGATTCGGCTTTTTGATACTGCGCCGCATATAATTTCCAGCTCTCCTCCCCCATGCCCCTGTCCCGCATGATGTCCCTGTATTCCTCTTCTCTTTCTTCCTTTTCTTTGACCCTTTCAGGCAATTCCTTTTTACAGCGTTGAATCACCGCGTCTGTCTGCTCCCTGTCTTTTCTTGCCCTCATCAGATCCGAATAAATCCGCGCATATTCAGATTCCTTCTCTTTTTTTCTTTCAGAGGCAATTTTCAGGGCTTCCTGGGCATCCAGCCTGGTCGAAAATGACTGCTGCCCCTTCAAATCTTCCAGGACCGCGGACTCCGCTGCCACCTCTTCCCCGGCATATGAAGCTTTTTTCGATTCAGACTCAATTGCGGCGCGCAGCGACACCCTCTTTTCCGCAGCCTCCTTCAAAGACCTCTGCGCAGCAAGGAATTTTGCCGCATTATCCCGAAGCTCCCCGCCCTGGGAATCGAGCTTCTTCTTCCAGTTCTCTATGATCTTTTGCGCTTCCCCAATGGAAAGATCATCAGGAATGTCCGGAATATGCTTCGCCATATGTTCACGAAGACGCAAAAGAAGATCGGCATATTGCCCCTCCTTCTCCTTAAGCCGCGCAAGCGCGGCGCCCGCCATGCCGGATTTATCCATTTGTTTTCGATTCAGGGAAGACAGCTCCTCCGCAAGAAGATCCAGCCCCTCCTTCGACAATACCGCTTCATGCGGCAACATCCCACACGGGGATGGGTGCTCTTTGGAACCACATACAGGACAGGCCACCCCGGGAAGGAGACGTGAAGCAAGGAAGCCGGCCTGGGCGTTCAAAAAAGCAGTCATGCTTTTCTCATATTCCGAATTCTTTTCATGGTATGCGGAAGAAGCCTCAAAATAATCTTTTTGAAGCTTGTCAAGCCTCTTTTTCTGCTTACCGATATCCTCCAGCGCGGTTCCTGCGGCTGAAGCTTCAGATCTTATATTTTCCGCCTCGTCCATTTGCTGTTTCCAGGATTCCAATTTCATATTGGCGTCTCCCAGCTTCTCCTCAGTATCACGCCATTCGGATTCCTTTTTTTCTAATTCCGCCCTTGACGTTTCAGCCTCCTCCAGCTTCTGTTTCGCCAAAGCGTACGCATTCTTCTTTTGAAGCAGTTTCTGTTCCGCGTTATCTATTCTTTCAAACAGCGAAAACGCTTTTTCTACCTTCTCTGACAGCTTGCTGAAACGCTCCAGTTCAGAATCCCTCTCCTTTTTTGCCGCTTCTTCCTTTTTCGCTGCCTCCGCAAGCCTTTCCTCCAGACCGGGAACCGCCTGCCTGCAATCAGCCAGCTCTTTTTCCATTGCGCGCGCCGCCTTATCCGCATCCTCCAGGCGCTGATATGCCGCCCTGACCTCATAGGCTGCCGCAATATCAAAAGCCAGCTTCTCTGCCGCCTTCATCTCCGGCATGATTTTTTTGCACTCGGCCAGCTCCTTTTCGGCCGCATCCAGCCTGGTATATGCCTCCATCAGCGCGGCAGCCTTTGCGCAGGCATCCCTCCGCGCATCCCTTATAGCCGAAAGCTCCGCATATTTTTGTCCGGCTTCCTCTTCTGATTCCTTTATCCTCTCAAGAAGACTGCCAAGTCCCGTGACAAAACCCTCCATGCATGTCACGCTCGATTTTGCAGAATGAAGGATTTCCTCTCGGAGCCGCTCCAGCTCCCCTTTCAACTCATCATCAGGCAAGTCGGGGATA
This sequence comes from uncultured Oribacterium sp., assembly GCA_946413525.1. Lineage (GTDB taxonomy): Bacteria > Bacillota > Clostridia > Lachnospirales > Lachnospiraceae > Oribacterium. The sequence continues at coordinate 116,065 of CAMKKZ010000005.1, read as the reverse complement.
ATGACGCGGGCAGCCTCGCTTCTGAACTCCGTCCTGATCCTGTCAATTTCCTGCTCCTCATCCTTCCTGCGCCTGCCCAGCTCTTCTACAATGTTCTGATAAAAAGACGTCCGAAAAAGCTTTCTGAATATTTCTTTTTTCTTATTGGAATCCGACCGAAGCATCTCCATGAATTCTCCCTGGGCGATCATGGCAAGCTGCATGAATTGAATTTTGCTGAGTTTTATTATTTCCTGAATCTTTTCATCCGTTTCTTTTTTGTTCCCGGGATATTCAGCCCCATCCGGCATGATCAGGGAAACCTTCTCCTTTTCTTCCTTCTCCCCTTTCCCCCTCCTCAATGAGCGAATGTGCCTCGGAATACGCCGCACGGAAAAGACAGACGCATGCACTCCCTTTGCTTCTGAAAATTCCAACTCTACAAAGGGTTCAATCCCATAACTTACGAACTGGCTTTGCAGCTCCACGCCATCCTTTTTGTTGCTATTTGAACTTGCCTCCCCATAGAGCGCGAAAACAATGGCATCGAAAATGGTGCTTTTCCCGGCTCCCGTGTCTCCGGTGATAAGAAAGAAATTTTGGGAAGGGCATGTGAAATCAATGCTTGTCTTCCTGCCGTAAGAGCCAAATGCCTGCATGGTCAGCCTGATTGGTCTCATTCCTCATCCTCCCGCACCGCATTGATGACATCTTTCAAAATATCCCTGTCATCCTCATCAAGATCACCCAGAAAGGACTGGCATAACGACAGCGCGTCCAGTTCTCTTTCCGGCAGATACCCTTCGATTGAAGTTCCCTCCCCAAAGCTCTCCCTTCGTATTTCAAGCGCGTTCGGAAACGCGTGCCGGAGCCTATCCTGCATATCCAGAACATCAAGTTCTTTTTTGTCTGTCAGGATGATGAGCGCGTAATCCTCCGAGCCTTGCCGGAGCAGTTGGGCAAGTTCCCCTTTTATAATTTTCACTTCTCTCAGAGGCTTGATCGGCAGCGTCCGAATGATCGTCCGGCCCTTCTCTTGCATTTCCACCACGACGATCCCCTTCTCCTGACCCGCCTCACTGACGGAACAGGCCAGCGGTGTTCCGCAATATCGGTAATATTCACTCCCCACCTTCATTGGCTTATGAATATGTCCCAACGCCGCGTAATCAAAGGCCTGCAGGATGTCCGCATTGACCTCATCAATATCCCCAACCGTCCGTATTTCCGAATCCATACGTTCAACACTCTCGGGCGACATTCCCGAAGGAAGATAGAATTGATGGCTCACCAGCACATTCCTTTCCTTATCATTGATCTTCTCCCTTCCAATGAGCCCGCTGACGGCCTCATTATATGTCAATGCTGTTCCATCCTCCCTTTCCTGGAATAATCCCCTGACCATGGATGGCCTGATAAATGGCAAAAGATAAAAGTGTATGCGACCGAACTCATCCTGCAGCGTAAGCTTTTCGATCCCCTCCTCCTCATTTCCTGGCGGCATTCCAACCATATGAACATGCTGCTTTTTCAACACGTTGCGAAAAATATTAAGCCTTTGGGCGCTGTCATGATTGCCGCTGACAGCCATGATTTCAGCATTCGGCGCAGACTCCATTATCCAGGAGATAAATGAATCAAACAATTCGACTGCTTCCGCGGATGGAACAGCCTTGTCATAAATATCCCCCGCTATGATAACGGCATCAGGTTTTTCCTGCCCCGCCAACTCCGCAATGCGGTGAAAAACATATGCCTGATCCTCTTTTAAATCTCTGTTAAATAATTTCAGGCCTATATGCAGGTCCGACAAATGAAAAAACTTCATGCTCTCTTTTCCTATCATAATCAAGGTATTCAAGCTCTATCCATCACAATGGAGGCTGGCGACTTTGTGATAATAATAGAACGCATATCCGAAAGGGATATGCGTTCCTCATCACGGTCAAGGGTCGCGCGAAACTTCCGATTGCCCATAGGCCGAACTACTTCGCGTAGTCCACCGCTCTTGATTCACGGATAATGCTCACCTTGATAACGCCCGGATACTGCATCTGGTCCTGTATCTGTTTCGCAATATCGTGAGCCATAATTGTCATGGCGTCGTCGGAAACCTGCTCCGGGATAACCATGATCCTGACCTCTCGTCCGGCCTGCACAGCGAAAGTCTTTTCAACCCCATGATAAGAATTGGCTATGTCTTCAAGCTCTTTCAGGCGGTTGGTATAGGTTTCCAAAGACTTTCTCCTGGCTCCCGGACGGGCTGCGGAAATCGCGTCCGCCGCGGCTACAATGCACGCGATCAAGGACGTGGGATCCGTTCCTCCATGATGAGAGGCCACAGAATTGATGACTACCTCCGGCTCGTGATATTTTTTGCAAAGATCGACCCCAAGCTGCACATGGGTGCCTTCCATATCATGGTCAATTGCTTTTCCAATATCATGCAAAAGGCCAGCTCTCTTGGCCATTCTTGCGTCAAGCCCCAGCTCTTCCGCAAGCAATCCGGAAATATGCGCTACTTCTATCGAATGCCGGAGAGCGTTTTGTCCGAAGGATGTACGAAACTTCATTCTTCCAAGCAGCTTCACAAGATCCGGATGAATGCCGTGCGTCCCAACCTCCAGGATTGCCGCCTCCCCTTCTTGCTTTATGCTCTCCTCAACTTCCTTCTGGCTCTTCTCCACCACCTCTTCAATCCTTGCAGGATGGATGCGGCCGTCCACAATAAGCTTCTCCAAAGCTATCCGCGCCACTTCCCTGCGTATCGGGTCAAAGCCGGACAAAACGACCGCTTCCGGAGTATCATCGACTATCAGTTCAACTCCCGTCAGTTGTTCCAGTGTACGGATATTCCGCCCCTCCCGTCCTATGATCCTTCCTTTCATCTCATCATTCGGCAACTGCACTACGGAAACCGTGGATTCGGTCACCTGATCCGCAGCGCACCTCTGAATGGCATCCACGATATATTCACGGGCAGTTTTCTCCGCTTCTTCCCTGGCCCGGTTTTCATATTCCCGGATCATCATGGCCGTGTCATGCTTGATGCTGTCCTCAACCGATTCCAGCAGCTCCAGCCTGGCCTGATCCTTTGTAAGGCCGGATATCCTTTCCAATTCTGCCAGCCTTTGATCCAGAAGCTTTTCAGCTTCTACTTCCTTGTTCTTTAGTTTATCTGACCTTTTTTGTATGTCCGTTTCCTTCTGGTCAAGCTGCTGCGCCCTCTTTTCGGACATCTCATCCCTTTTCAGCATCCGCTTTTCAAGCTCGGTGACTTCCTTCCTTCGATCCTTGATTTCTCTGTCAAGATCGTTTTTGGCTTTTAATGCCTCCTCCTTTGTTTCAAGCAATGCCTCCCTTTTTTTGTTTTCCGCAGTCCGGATTGCGTCATCAATAATCTCTCTCGATTTTTCCTCCGCAGTTCCTATTGTTTTTGCATATTCTTCTCTTTCCCTGTTTTTGCCAAGAACAAAGCTGGCAAAACACATGAATACCAGTATGATTAAAAAAACCGCAAAATACAGCAGTGACAATTTTCGCACCTCCTTTTTCAATTCATTCTTATGCCCGCAAAACAGTTCTCCGGGCACACGGATGCGACCGAACGCGTAAGCTCGTATTTATTGTAATGGTTTTTTCATCCACTCCAATTACCGATAGCAGATTGTCCAGGAAATGCCCGACCGATTATTCGACCTGACATTCCTGAGAACATGAGCGAAAACGCCAAGGAAACTTGCCTCTGTGCGAGGCTTTTTCAGCGTAGGAAACACTTTTTCAGGCATTTCCATTATCGCATCTGTTCGGATCATAATTTATCGGGCAGCGTCCGACGCGGACTGACTTCCTGCCATATGATGCATATAAGATTTGTGCGGCCATTCAGTGCCCTTGCTCTCCGCAGTCATCTTTAAACTGCTCACGCAAGCGTTCGGAAGGGTACTGCACCCTCCCCGCCCCCTGGGCTTAAAGGAATTTTACATGAAAGGCAAACTTTTCATATAAAATCCACCGAAATCCAGAAAGCGCTGAACAGCCGTAATTTGCATTTTCGTGAACGTCAAACAAGCAGGGAGGGATGTATCCGCAACCCCACTTGTACACAAGCCGCTGGTTATCGCAAGACGACTTTGTCCCTTACGATATCCCGACGATAAAGAAATACCGTTTCCACAGCATTTCTCTATGCCTCGTTCATTTTAGCATATATCCAGTCCTTCAGCATAATGTACAAATATGTGAAGCAAATCAGGACGTTTATACCACCTTTTCCACAACAGTTTTATTGGCTATATGCGCAGCATAATAGTCCCTTAATGGAATCCTCATATATTCATATATTAAATCAACGCATCCATATATCATGCATTCTTAAGACATTTTATAAAATATTAATAATCGTGTCAACAATGAATGCAGAGAGGATTTAACGACAATTGCCGCTTCTGTTCATCATATTCAGAGAATCGGCCTTATTAGCGCGCGCCCGGATCCCATTCATGAAAAGGCGCGATAGGGACGTCACCTTTGGAGACGCGTCCGGCCTTCTTTGCTGCCCCTATCGAAATAGCTATCATGAAAATAAAAAATACGACAAGGAAGATGCCGTTATTCATTTCTATGCAAAAATCATAAAAGCCGTGGATGAAAACAGGTATAAATAACGCCTTCCTCAGATTTTCCGTTGTGCTTTTAACATTGCCTCTGACCTCACAATACTTTGCGTAACCATAATAATACCCCATATATACAGCAAATATGGCGTGTCCAGGCACCGAAAGCAATGCCCTCATTATGGCGACATCCATCGTCTCTCCCAACAGATAAAGCATGTTTTCAATCGCCGCAAAACCCAGTGAAATCACAACGGAGTATACAATGGAATCAAATGTGTAATTAAACTCTTTTTCATTCCACGTGGCTTTTTTCAGGACAAAGTATTTTCCCCCTTCCTCCGTCAGCGCTGTTATCAGGAAATTATCAACAACGCAATAAAAAAGGCCCCCCTCTTCCACCAACAAGGCGAGAAAAAAAGAACCAAAAAGTTCCAATATGATAGCGCTGACAGTTGTCAGCGCGCCAAACAGGAAAAGCTTGAGCAATAAACCGACAGGTTCCTTTTCCAGTCTGTCTTTTTGATATACGGCAAAGATCAATATCACAGCCGGCGCAAGAGCCAGGATAATCATCATTTTGAAGTCCTCCCTTCAAGAAAAGTGATCATTTCGACATTCAGGCAGCATCAAACCAGCCAAAATGGGGCAAATGAGGACTGTGGAAGTTTCAGGCAAAGCAGGAAAGGGTTTTGACGCGCTCCAGGGAAGCGCGTCAAAATCCGCCTACGGTTCAGGGAAGGAATCCTCTCGGATTCCTTTGATGCACTCAAAGCCGTGCGGGCTCCCTCGCCCCTTTGGGGCAAGGGATGTGCGGACGCCCCTTTGGGGCGCCATATACGGAAACGAATGTCCCTGATGGGACATTCGTTTCCCGGGGTTTTGACGCGCTCCAAGGAAGCGCGCGTCAAAATCCGCCTACGGTCTAGGGAAGGAATCCTCTCGGATTCCTTTGATGCACTCAAAGCCGTGCAGGCTCCCTCGCCCCTTTGGGGCAAGGGATGTGCGAACGCCCCTTTGGGGCGCCATATACGGAAACGAATGTCCCTGATGGGACATTCGTTTCCTATATATACGCGCAGGCGGCAAGGGCGGCGGTCGCGCCGTCGGAGGCTGCCGTTGTCAACTGCCTGACCGTTTTCGTCCGGCAATCACCAGCCACAAAAATTCCATTGCCGACATCACAATCCTCACCGGCTATTATATAGCCCTTGTCATCCAGCGAAACAACATTGGAGAAAGCCGCATTATCAGGCTGCTGACCAATGGCAATGAACAGGCCTGACAGCTCCACTGTTTTTTCTTCCCCTCCAAGTTTATTTCGCACAGTGATTCCGCAAAGCCTTTTTTCATCCTTATGCAGCTTTGTCACCGTACTGTTCAGCAAGAATTCAACATTCTCCTTCTGCCTCAGTTTTTCGACTTCCTTTACATCGGCCCGGAATTCATCGCGGCGGTGAATAATATAAACCTTTTTGCAGACATTCGAAAGAAACTGCGCGTCTTCCACTGCGGTATTCCCGCCGCCGTTAACAGCGACAACCTTGTTACGATAAAACATTCCATCGCACGTGGCGCAATAAGATATGCCTTTCCCCACAAGTTCCTTCTCTTCCGGCAGGCCGAGCGGTCGGTTCCGGGCGCCCGTGGCAAGGATAACAGCCCTGGCTTCATGCACCGTCTTTGCCGTACGCACAAGCTTTCTCCCCGTTTCAGGATCGTTTTCAATTCCTTCCACTTTTTCAAATCCGAATTCCGCCCCCAACTCTCTGGCCTGTTCATACAACCCGTTCGCAAAGTCAAAACCGGAAATATGTTTGATCCCTGGATAATTTTCTACATCCGCAGCATTGATGATCTGGCCCCCATAAGCCGCTGCTTCCAGGACAAGCACAGTCTTGCCGGCCCGCACCGCGTAAATAGCTGCTGACATTCCCGCCGTCCCTGCGCCAACGATAATAATATCCTTCATTTATTTTCTTATCCTCTACCCTTTCCGTCCTTCCTTGTCAGGATCAAACTGCCGGATATCCCGCCTCTTATATTATATTTATTAAAGTAGTTTTTGGGTCATTTTAATTGCCGACATATAGCTGCGGTATCGCAAGCTGCATGGCTCCTCTATCAAACTGTATTTTGGCCATTTTAATTTCCGACATACATCTGCGTTATCGCAAGCTACATGAATCCTCAAGCAAGGAGCGCTAACACCTGATCTTTCGGGATAAATCCAACTGACTGATTCGCTACCTCGCCATTTTTGAAAACAATCAGTGTGGGAATTGATGATATCCCAAACCTTTCCAAAAGATCCGGCTCTTCGTCCGCATTCACTGACATCACCTTGAAACCAACTGCCTCATCCGCAATTTCGTTGACAATTGGGGAAAGCATTTTACAAGGACCACACCAACTGGCCCAGAAGTCAACCAGAACCGGAACATCCGATTTCAAAACCTTCTCTTCAAACTCATCCGTGGTTAATTTAATAGCAGCCATAATCATTCCCCTCCAAAAAAAACTGATAAAATTTACATGACTCATTACTTTGTATACTTCCACACAAAAGTTCTTGAGCATTAAGCCATATTTTAAGCAATGTGTTACCGCTTGTCAATCAGGCTCTGAAAACGCGCCAACGCTACCCTAATCCTTCCTTAAAAGTATTCTTAATTTTCCATGTTTTGCCCATAGAGCCCTTGAACCTTGAAACTGCCTATCCGTTTTTATCTTTGCTCTCTCGCAAATATTTCAGCCGCCATAAACCCAGGTGAATCAGCCAGGCTGCCATCACGATGGAAAGCAGGTAGATCACGATCCCCGCTGGGCGCCCCACCATGACATCTATTTCATGGAACACGGGTTGTGAACTTAGATGATACGGAGAAATATAGAACATATCACAATCGCCAAAAGGATGCAGAAATATATTCATCGCTTCTGCCAGAAAAACCGCAGGCAAAAAAACAAGCATGGAATGTAGAAAAAGCATTGTCTGACCCCATACGGTACTGCCTCTGACACTTCCTGACATCCCAAATTCTCCCAAAGGGCCGCCTGAAATATAAAACGCCACAAGCACCATCAGAACGTGCCACAAATAGCCATGCATCGTAAGGAAAGGGTGTCCTGGGTAAATGAATCCATCCGGCACAATCAGAGCCATCATGCCTCCCAGAAGTCCAAAATCCTGCAGAAAAAGAAGGATCGATCTTTTAATCAGCATTGACGCAGGATTACGACAGTGCCGTAAGGCTATATACGCAGGCAGCAAATAAATCGGCAGCGAACAAAGCTGAAAGGGTAAATACCAGATTCGATAACTCATATTGAAATAAAAGAAATAGAGATAAGCCTGTTTCCACAGCTCCATGCCCCCCAGGAGACAAGCGCATAGAATCAAAGGACCCTCAATGTCTTTACTGCCACTCCTCATCCAGTTCCAATGTTTTTTTTGCAATCTCATAGGAAAAACCCCGACGGAGAAGTCCTGCGTATAATTTCTTCTTCTCTGAATCGGATAAGGTGCCGCCATACCCTGTTTTTTTCCGGAGGAACGCAAGTGCCGCCCTATAGTCCGCATCCCCCGCAGATTCTTCATTGTTTTTAAAAGAGTCCATGGCTTCACGGATGCATTCCATGGGCACTCCCCTTTCGTACAATTTCTTCTCTATTTCCCGCAGAGATTTTCTCCCGGCAAATGACTCGATATATTTCTCCGCATAACGACGGTCATCAATATAGGAATATTTTTTCAGAAAGTCTATGGTTTCATCTATGATATCCTCCCCATATTTGCCGGACTGACGGAGCTTTTCCCTCATGCGCGACTCTGTCCTGTCCATATCGGAAAGTAGGTACAGGCTTCTTTCCTTGCATCGCCGCAGAAGCTTTTCCCGGAATGCGGAATCTTCAGCCGCATGCTCATCCTCTCCCATTCATCCTCACCTCCATTTCCTGTAGGTTTTGACGCGCTCCAAGGAAGCGCGCGTCAAAATCCGCCTATGGTTCAGGGAAGTAATCCTCACGGATTCCTTCGATGCGCTCAAAGCCGCGCGGGCTCCCTCGCCCCTTTGGGGCAAGGGATGTGCGGACGCCCCTTTGGGGCGCCATGTACGGAATTGAATGTTCCTGATGGAACATTCAATTCCTGAGGGTTTTGACGCGCTCTAAGGAAGCGCGCGTCAAAATCCGCCTCCGGCGGACGCCCCTTTGGGGCGCCATATACGGAATTGAATGTTCCTGATGGAACATTCAATTCCTAAGCAAAGTCTGAAAGCATGTCAACGTCGTCGGGGAAATCCTGAGCGTCCGCATCCGGGGTGAAGCCAATCCCGCCGTTTTCAGGAGCCTCTGTTCCCACTGCGGGGGAAGACGTTTTCGAGGTATCATCCCCTGAATTCGCGGTCTCCTCCGAAACTGCCGATTCTTCAACTTTGGGCAGTCCGTGATTCTCCCTGATCGTGTTCTCTATTTCCAGAAAGACACGAGGATTTTTCACAAGGTAATCCTTCGTGTTTTCCCTGCCCTGTCCGATTTTGTTCCCCTGATATGAATACCAGGCGCCGCTTTTATCCACAATTCCTTCTTCCACGGCCAGATCGACCACGTCTCCGGCCCTCGATATCCCGCTCCCAAAGGAAAGGTCGAATTCACACTGTCTGAAAGGAGGGGCTATTTTATTCTTCACAACCTTGACTCTGACCCTGTTGTAGGCGGCCTCCCCATTTGCCTTCAATGTCTCTATCCTCCGGATGTCGAGCCTGACCGAAGCATAAAACTTCAGAGCCCTGCCCCCGGTAGTGGTTTCCGGATTTCCAAAGGTCACGCCAACCTTTTCGCGCAGCTGATTAATGAAAATAAGGATGCTGTTCGTTTTGGAAATGACGGAGGTGAGCTTCCGAAGTGCCTGAGACATCAGTCTCGCCTGGAGGCCCACATGTGAATCGCCCATTTCGCCGTCTATCTCCGCCTTTGGAACCAATGCGGCAACAGAATCGACCACCAGGATATCAATAGCCCCGGACCTTATCATGGTTTCAGCAATTTCCAGCGCCTGTTCGCCGGAATCCGGCTGCGAAATATAAAGATTGTCAATATCCACGCCAATATTCTCAGCATAGCGTGGATCCATGGCATGCTCCGCGTCTATAAAACCCGCAATTCCGCCTCTCTTCTGCACTTCCGCAACCGCGTGAAGAGCCAATGTCGTCTTTCCGGATGATTCCGGCCCATAAATCTCAATGATCCTTCCCTTCGGATATCCTCCGGCTCCCAGGGCGATATCAAGGGACAAGCAGCCCGAAGGGACGGTCTCTATGCTCATGGCGTCGCTGGTCTCGCCCAATTTCATTATAGAACCTTTGCCAAAATTCTTTTTTATCTGTGTCAAAGCCACATCCAGTGCCTTCAGCTTCTCTTCCTGCTTTAAATTCGTGTTAACTTGTGCTTTGCTCGTTTTTGCTGCCATTTTTTTCTCCTGTTATCCCGGGTCGAAATTATTCGCTTCGTCCCGCGAAGCTGGTGACCCGCTTTCATATTTCCTTTAAGTCAGAACAGTCGCTTTCTTTCAGAGTATTGTTTCCGGGATGCCAATTATGATTTCGGGACCGGATATTCCCTCCTTGACAAATTTCGACATAATAATATTCTTCACAAGCATTCGGCTCCCTGTATTTCGGGAAGCCTTCTCGTTGAAAACTCACTTTTCATCTGGATACTCACTTTATATTATAGGAAATTATCCGAGTCCTCACTAGTCCTGATCTCTCCGCCTTTCCTTTTATGCCATTTCGTTTTGCCGTTTCGTTTTCATGGGGATCTGCAGATGAACGCCTGCCTGATAAATACGGATTGATTATATCACATGCCGGCCCCATTTGCTATACTCTATAAAAAGATAATACGTCTCTGAGATTCTGCCGCGATTCTTGTAAGATTTAATTAAAAATTTTCCGAAATCATTAATTTCATTATTGCATTTCCCACAATCCCGTGCTATACTTGAAGCAACATAATAAAGACTGTTGAGGCAAAGAAATATGGCAGACTGCAGACAAGGGACAGGGTCTGCGGATATGTCATATTCTTTTTTTGTTCAAATCCGAAAAAATTCATTAAAATACGGTAACTATTCAGCACCCTATTCGCAGTCGCCTTTGGCGACTGCTCATGTGGGCGTTCAGAGGCGCTCCGCGCCTTGTCCGCCCTCTGGATTTCCGAGAATTCCAAATGAAAAGCAAGCTTTCCATTTGGAATTCTCGGAAATCCAGAGGGTGCTGAATAGTTACAAAATACGATGGATGGTATCCATTGCCGTCCATTCAGTCAATGCCCCTCACTTCCCGTGAGGCCCACATAATAACGCCAAAGGGCAAGGCTGAAGCGCGTTCAAGACGCGCGCAAATGCCACGCCCCGATCCGCAACTGTTCGCCTCAACCAAGCAGTTGCATTCATTTCCGAACAGAAAGCCTATGGCTTTTTTGTAGTATCACTCAACATTACTTTCTACTTTACTAAAGGAGGCATTTCATGGCAAAGTATGTAATGGCATTGGATGCAGGCACGACCAGCAACAGATGTATCCTTTTTAACGAAAAGGGAGAAATGTGTTCCGTGGCGCAGAAGGAATTCACCCAATATTTCCCTCAGCCCGGCTGGGTAGAGCATGACGCAAACGAAATCTGGCAGACACAGCTTTCCGTGGCGCGCGCAGCAATGCAGAAGGTTGGCGCCACCGCGTCCGACATCGCCGCCATCGGAATCACAAACCAGCGTGAAACCGTCATCGTATGGGACAGGGCCACAGGGCAGCCTGTAAGCCACGCGATCGTCTGGCAGTGCCGCCGCACCGCTGACTTCGCGGAACAGATGAAGGGCAAGGTTCCCGGCATTGTAGAAAAATTCCAGAAGAAGACCGGTCTCAAGTTTGACCCGTATTTTTCAGGAACAAAGATTCGCTGGATCCTGGATAATGTGGAAGGCGTCAGGGCAAGGGCAGAAAAAGGCGAACTGTGCTTCGGCACCGTTGATTCCTGGCTGGTTTTCAAATTAACCAAGGGCAAGGTACATGTGACGGATTACTCCAACGCGTCCCGTACCCTCCTTTTCAACATCAACACGCTGGAATGGGATGACGAGCTCTGCGAGATCCTCGACGTTCCGAAGAGCATGCTCCCGGAGGCGAAGCCTTCCAGCTATATCTACGGCGAGACAGATCCCGAGTTCTTCGGCGGACCGATCCGCATCGCGGGCATGGCCGGCGACCAGCAGGCCGCATTGTTCGGACAGACCTGCTTCAACGAGGGTGAGGCAAAGAACACCTATGGCACAGGCTGCTTCATGCTGATGAACACCGGCGAAAAGCCCATCTTCTCCAAGAACGATCTCCTGACGACCATCGCCTGGGGGCTGGACGGGAAGGTCACCTATGCGCTTGAAGGTTCCGTATTCGTAGCCGGCGCGGCAATACAGTGGCTCCGTGATGAACTGAAGGTCGTTGATGCCTCCCCTGATTCGGAATATTTTGCCACTCGGGTTCCTGACACCAATGGCTGCTATGTTGTTCCCGCCTTCACCGGCCTGGGCGCTCCCTATTGGGATCCTTACGCCCGCGGTGCCATCACCGGCCTTACACGCGGCGTAAACAAATACCACATCATTCGCGCAACACTCGAGTCCCTTGCGTTCCAGACCTATGATGTATTGCACGCGATGGAACTGGATTCCGGCAAGCATCTGGCATCCCTAAAGGTTGATGGCGGCGCATCCAAGAACAATTTCCTGATGCAGTTCCAGGCCGACATCGTGAACACGACCGTCCTGCGCCCGAGCTGCGTTGAGACAACGGCTATGGGCGCCTCCTATCTGGCAGGCCTTGCCGTAGGCTTCTGGAAGAGCAAAGAGGACGTCATCAAGAACTGGGCCGTTGATAAGGAATTCAAGCCTGAAATGGATGATGAGAAGCGTTCGAAAGAGCTGAAGGGCTGGGCGCAGGCAGTCAAATCCACTTTCGGATGGGCCAAAGAATAATTCACAATAGTCCCTTAATAATCCTGCATAATAAGGTCGCCTGAATTTTCACTATTCAGGCATCTGCCCGCACTCACAGCTCGCCGTGCAAACGGAATAAGAACATCAGGCCGAAGGCGCAAAGAAAGGCGTATGAATTTTGCGCCTTCAGCCATGGCTGCCCAAGACATCTGAGCAGTTACTGAGTTAACAAGGAGGTAATCTGATGCAAAAGTATATCGCAGAATTTATCGGAACAATGTTCCTCGTCATCCTTGGTGATGGCGTTTGCTGCAATGTCAACCTGAACAAATCCGGCATGAAGGGCGGCAATTCCGTACATATCCTCATTGGATGGGGCATGGCCGTTATGGTTCCCGCTTTCTGCTTTGGCGCAGCATCCGGCGCGCATTTCAACCCTGCCGTAACAATCGGCGCTGCCATCCGCGGCGGTCTTTCCTGGGCAGATGTTCCCGGCTACATCATTTGCCAGATGCTCGGCGGTTTCTGTGGAGCCGCGGTTCTGATGTGCCTCTATGGCGATCATATCAAGGCAACGGATGACGATGATACGATCCGCGGCTGCTTCTGCACAGGACCGTCCATCAGGAACACCACCCTCAACTTCCTTTCCGAGTGCTTCGCGACCTTTATGCTGGTATTCACCCTGGCTGCCATCCCTGGCAACGCCGGTGATTCTGCAGTCAGCTGGATCCTTGTATACGGCGTCATCGTTTCCATGGGTGCTTCCTTCGGCGGCCTGACCGGCTACGCAATGAACGCGGCCAGAGACACGGCTCCTCGTATTGCTTACATGCTGCTTGGACCGAACAAAGGCAAGAAGAACCCCGACTGGGACTATGGCTGGATTCCGGCAGTTGCCCCGATTTGCGGCGGCATCATTGCTTCCCTGCTCTATATGGCTATTTTCAAATAAATGATGACCCCAACGTTCATCATTCATCTTAAATTAAAAGATTATTTGTTTTTCAATAATCTGCCGCTTGCCATAACGCACAGCATAACATATTAAAACATGTATATCGATCATTGCGATATCACGAGCGGCATAGAAGCTGTTTCTACTGTTTCTTTAACTAGTTGAACCATTTCATTATTACGCAGGATTCATATTGAATCATATTGAACGGGCTGAAGATGCGGAGAAGGAGCCAATCACCGAAGTACGCAAGTACATCTGAGTGGCTCCTTTCTTTATGAAAAGCCTTGGAAAGGAGATTTTTCGTGGTTTACGATGTCATTATCATCGGGGCGGGGGTCAGCGGTTCTGCCGTTGCCCGGGAGCTGTCCCGTTACAAGCTGAATGTATGCGTTCTGGAAAAGGGAGAGGACGTATGCAGCGGCACCAGCAAAGCCAACAGCGCAATTGTACATGCGGGCTTTGACGCGGCCGAAGGTTCCCTCATGGCAAAATTAAATGTCGAGGGAAATGAGATGATGGGGGATTTGGCTAAGGATCTGGACATTCCATTCAAGAGAAACGGTTCCCTGGTCGTTTGCATCCACAAGGAAGAACTGGGCGGTCTTCAGGAATTATATGACCGCGGCATCAAAAACGGAGTAAAAGAACTTCGCATTATCGGAAAAGAGGAATTGCTCAAGATGGAACCCAACCTCTCCGACAATGTCGAAGGCGCCTTATATGCCCCTACCGGCGGCATTATCTGTCCCTTCATGTTAAATATCGCCATGGCGGAGAACGCAAACGTAAATGGCGTGGATTTCCGCTTCAACACAAAGGCAGAAAAGCTCACACGTGACGAAGAGGGGATTTGGCACATCCGTACCAACAATGGAGAGTATCTGACGAAATATGTCGTTAATGCTGCCGGCGTATATTCCGATTACTTCCACAACATGGTCAGCAAGGACAAGATTCACATCACCCCGCGCCGGGGAGATTATTGCCTTCTCGACAAGGAAATGGGCAGCTTCGTCTCACACACTATTTTCCCACAGCCGACAAAACTGGGCAAGGGCGTCCTTGTATCTCCTACCATCCACGGCAACCTGATCGTAGGTCCAACCGCTATAGATATCGAGGACAAGGAAGCTACAGCCACAACACAGGCCGGGATCGATGACCTGATGACAAAGGCCGGCATGCATGTAAAGAACCTGCCCATTGGCAGGAAAGTCATCACCAGCTTTGCCGGACTCCGCGCCCATGAAGACCACCACGAGTTTGTAATAGGCGAGGTAAAGGACGCTCCAAACTTTATAGACTGCGCCGGGATCGAATCCCCCGGACTTACTTCCAGCCCTGCCATCGGCCGGATGGTAGCGGGCATTATCCGTGATCTGGCAAAACCGGAAGAAAAAGAAAACTGGATCGGCACGCGTAAGGGAATTCTAAACCCTGCCAATCTTTCTCTTGAGGAAAGAAATGACCTTATCAAGAAGAATCCTGCCTACGGACAGATCATCTGCCGCTGCGAATCCATTTCCGAAGGAGAGATACTCGACGCCATCCACCGCCCCCTTGGCGCCCGCTCACTGGATGCCGTCAAGCGCCGTACCCGCGCGGGCATGGGACGTTGCCAGGCAGGTTTCTGCTCCCCAAGGGTGATGGAAATCCTGCACAGGGAGCTTGGCCTCTCGATGGAGGAACTCCGTAAAAATGATTCCGCTTCCTATATTGTATTTGAACGGACGAAGGAGGTGTGACATGAATAAATATGATATCGTCATCATTGGCGGAGGACCTGCAGGACTTGCTGCCGCCGTTTCGGCAAAGAAAGCCGGCAACGATAATATCCTAATTCTTGAAAGAGATCATGAACTGGGAGGCATCCTGAATCAATGCATCCATAATGGTTTTGGCCTCCATACCTTCAAAGAAGAACTGACGGGGCCTGAATATGCCGGCAGATTCATAAAAGAAGCCAAGGAACTTGGAATCCCTTACAAACTGAATACCATGGTCATGGACATTTCCAAGGATCGGGTTGTCACCGCAATGAACCGGGAAGAAGGCATGTTCGAAATCCAGGCCGGAGCCGTCATCCTGTGCATGGGCTGCCGTGAACGTCCGAGGGGAGCTCTCAACATCCCCGGATATCGCCCCGCCGGTATTTTTTCCGCTGGCACAGCGCAGCGGCTGGTCAACCTTGAGGGTTATATGCCTGGACGTGAAGTAGTCATTCTGGGATCCGGAGATATCGGGCTCATCATGGCGCGCCGCATGACGCTTGAGGGCGCGAAGGTCAAGGTGGTGGCCGAACTCCTTCCTTACTCCGGCGGGCTTAAACGAAACATTGTTCAGTGCCTGAATGACTATGATATTCCTTTGAAGCTTTCCCATACCGTGGTGGACATTGAAGGAAAGGAACACATTACCGCTGTCACTATTGCTGAGGTGGGACCGGACAGGCGTCCTGTGCCAGGAACAGAAGAACGGTATACCTGCGATACACTCCTGCTGTCCTGCGGTCTGATACCTGAAAATGAACTTTCCCGGGCGGCCGGCATTGAGATCAGCGGCATAACCAGCGGCCCCATTGTAAACGAAAGCCTGGAGACCAGCATCCCCGGCATCTTTGCGTGCGGCAACGTCCTTCATGTGCATGATCTGGTGGACTTCGTCTCGGAAGAGGCAGAAAGGGCCGGCAAAAACGCCGTGAAATTCGTTCAGGGTCTCCTGAGCCATGAACACGGGGGAGAAATCAGCCTGAAGGCGGAAGGCGGCGTACGCTATACCGTGCCCTCTACTATTTCCCCGGCCCGCATGGAAGACACCCTCACCGTACGATTCCGGGTTGCGGATGTTTTCAAAGACCATTATGTCAGCGTATATTTCGGCAACGATCGGGTACAGCACAGAAAAAGGCAGATCATGGCGCCTGGCGAGATGGAGCAGATTGTCCTGAAAAAGGATGACATTACGAAGCTTCCTGGTCTGGAAAGCATTACCGTCCGTTTGGAAAAAGAGTAACAGGAGGATGGACATATGGAAAAAAAGGAATTAATCTGCATCGGATGCCCAATGGGCTGTCCCATGACTGTTGAACTGGATCATGGCGAAGTTGTTTCCGTTAAAGGAAACACCTGCAAAAGAGGGGATGTCTACGCGAGGAAGGAAGTGACAAACCCCACAAGAATCGTAACATCCACGATGCTGATAACAGGCGGTACCCGTGACCGCGTATCCGTTAAAACAGCTCAGGATGTACCGAAAGCCAGTATTTTCCAGGTCATGCACGAAATCAATCATCTGTGTGCGGCTGCGCCAGTTCATATTGGCGATGTCCTTCTTGAAGATGCAGCCCATACCGGCGTCGCCATTATTGCCACAAGCAATGTGGAGGCACAGGCTCCTGGCAACTAACCTGCGCCAACACTTTATAAAAGGAAAAATAATGCTATTGGGCATGTTTCGTCCATATTTTTCCACGGCATCCCCTGTGCCGCGGAATAGCCTTCAAAATGCCTGAGCAGTAACAGCAAAAGGCGCATTTCGATGCGTCTTTTGCTTGTTTTTGTTTCACGCGCATCTTGCTTGACTCCCATTCCATCAACAGACGAAAAGGAGGAATCCGTGTTTTTCTTCAGCAAATTATTCGATGCTCTAAAAGATATCAAAAATACACTGACAGAATTGCAGCGGGAGAACCAACGCCTTTCGCAAGAATCCCAGAAAGCAATTGATTTTAATCGAAAACTTTTCAAGGACATCCAGCTGCGGCTTAACGAAGTCGACTACAAAACCGGGGTCTTCCATGAAGAATGGAAGGAAGACAAAAACAAGGCTCAAAAAAAGGGAAGCGACGGCTTCGAAAAACTGCACAACGAAATTAAAAAGCACAATCTGTCCCTGGAGGATCTGATCGAATCCCTGGAAGAAATACGGGAATCCCCCCAGTCCAACATTCCACCTCGGACGGAATCCCAAAAAAGAGAAGAAATACTGCTTCAATTACTTGCAAGTTATCAGGAACAACTTTTTCATATCCAGAGCCTGCTTTCAAAAAATCCCGACTGGACAGAACAGCTTGCAATGATAGAAAGAAAACTGCGTCAGGACAGACAAAGGGCCGGCATCGGCATCATTTCCGAAACCGATATTCCCGTGGATTATGAAATGCATGATGTCATATCTGTCATTCATACAGACGACATGTCAAAAGACAAAATAGTCTCCGATATTTTCACTTGTGGGTATACATATTATGGCAAAGTTCTGAAAAAAGCCAAAGTCTCGGCATGGCGGGGACATGCTCCCAAAACAAAGGACCCGATAACGCAGAATCAGAGGGGTGTTTCATCGGATGAAGCAATACCCACACCATCGAGCAGCAGCAACGAGGTCAATGCATCATCTTATCAAAAAGTGAAACAGGCAGA
This sequence comes from uncultured Oribacterium sp., assembly GCA_946413525.1. GTDB lineage: Bacteria > Bacillota > Clostridia > Lachnospirales > Lachnospiraceae > Oribacterium. The sequence continues at coordinate 98,095 of CAMKKZ010000005.1, read as the reverse complement.
TGAGATTGCGACAAAGGAAGAACGAAGCAGTTCCGAAGACGTATCCGTTATTCATATTGCTGACAATCAATTATCAGATCAGCAAGCCGAAGACAAAGAGATTCCCGGAAACATTATGCGCCTGTCAAATAATACTACTAAATCACCGGAAGGAGGCACTTCATCTTGAGCACAATAATAGGAATTGACCTTGGAACGTCCACAACGGAAGCGGCAGTTTTAAAAGATGGAAAGCCCGTTATGCTTCTGAATCTGGAGGGCAATCAGATAACCCCTTCCGTTCTGGGAATTGGCCCGGATGGCAACTGGCTTATTGGTGAAAAAGCCCGCGCCCAATACCTTCTTTCGCCCGAAAATACTGCAATTGAAGTAAAACGCCAAATGGGAAGCAATGAAAAAATCCGTTTAGGAAAACAAAGTTATACGGCAGCAAGTCTTTCTGCCAAACTGTTGGAATATGTCAAAACCTATGCTTCCGAACAATTGGGTGAAGAAGTGTCACGCGCTGTCATTTCCGTTCCCGCTTACTTCAATGACATACAAAGGCAGGAAACCGTACAAGCTGGTACGCAAGCCGGCTTTCAGGTCGAACGAATTCTAAATGAGCCTACTGCTGCAGCATTAAGTTACGGCCTGGACCATATGGACGAGGAAAGCCACATCCTTGTTTATGATCTCGGCGGCGGCACCTTCGATGTCACTCTTCTCGAGATGTTTGAAGGGGTTCTGGAGGTCAAAGCAAGCAGCGGCGATAATAAATTGGGGGGAAAAGATTTTGACGAAAAGATCATTGACTGGTTGGCTGATTCCTTTCAAAACAAACATGGCATAGATTTGAAAAAGGACATCCATGCACTCGTTCGTTTAAAAGACGAAGCAGAAAACGCGAAGAAAAAACTCAGCACGGAAGATATCTGTCAGATTCTGCTTCCCTTGATTACCGTGAAGGATGAAAAGCCCCTGTCGCTGGAAGCTAATCTTTCTGTTTCCGAATTCAATGAGCTCTGCAAAGATCTTCTTGAGAGGACGCATGCTCCTATTGATACCGTGCTGCGGGATGCCGGAATTCTGCCTTCTGAAATCGATCGGATCATCCTTGTAGGCGGTTCCACAAGAATGCCCATGGTAGCGAATGACCTGGAAAGCTACCTTGGAAAAAAACCCGAAGCCGCGCTGCATCCTGATTTTGCCGTTGCGGAAGGAGCCGCCATTCAGGCAGGCATCATCGAAGGCACAATTTCTCCGGAAGACAGCCTTATAATGACTGACGTCAACCCCTTTGCGCTGGGCATCCGTGTCATGGATGAATTCACAGATGAAAAGATGGCAGTCCTGATTCCAAGAAATGTGACCATACCTACAACGCGCAGCGAAATGTTTACCACAAGCTGGGACTTTCAAACTGCGGCTCAGATCGAAATCTATCAGGGTGAAAGCATGCGCGTAGGCAGCAACCACTTTCTGGGTGAATTCAAAATTACAGGAATCCCCCCCAGACCCCGCCATGAAGAATCCATTAATGTTGAGTTTTCTTATGATTTAAATGGAATTCTCTCCGTCAAGGCAACCCTTGTCAGCACTGGGAAAGACGCATCCATTCAAATCAACATGATGCAGGACACTGCCGCCTCAGAAGAAAAGCCTTTGGATATAGAGCAATGGAAGAAATCCTCTCTCGCAAAAGAATATCGCGCCGTTATACGGCGTGCCGAAAAAGTTTTGAAAGAAAGAAAAAGAAAAGGAAATAGAGACAATGCCTTTTCTGAGGAACTGGACGAAACCATTTTGGAAATAGAGAAGAATCTTTATGATTTGAAACACGCCCTTCTTAGCGAGGATCAGGACAGCGCAGACCTGATTGAAGCCAATTTGTTAGAACTTTTGGATGAGGTTTCCGAATAACCCTGCTCCCTATATGTTTCATGCTTTGACTTAATGCCGCAGGCGTTGAGTCCCATTTGTGTTGCGCCAGCGGCACAAATGAAGTATGAAAGGCTTGCCTTTCATACTTGACTTGATGCCGCAGGCATTGAGCCCCTTTTGTGCCTGGCCAGCGGCACAAAGGTTAAGCATAGCATTATGTCATAAAGATCCTGCCGAGGAATATGAAATGAATAATGATTACGCCGACTGCTATCAAACCCTGGGCGTTTCCAGGGATGCCTCTCCCGCCGAAATAAAAAAAGCTTATTTTCGACTGGTGCGTGAACATTCTCCCGAAAAAGATCCGGAGGGCTTTCAAAAAATCAGAGCCGCATATGAAGAAATATCAACCGCCAACAAGGAAGAAAGTCTTTCTTTCCCGCAACCCACAGATCCTTTTGCGCAAAAAATTCTAAAGGAAATTCTCACATCTAACCGAAGCGGAAATTACGAAAGAAGCAAGAAGCTCTGCATGGAGGCTGTCCGCATCTTCCCTGACGATGCTCAGTTCCATTTCCTCCTGATTAGCGCATACCGAATGTGCGGAAACAGCGGAAAAGCCGTAAAAGCGGCGGAGACACTTCTGGAAAGCGACCCCAATAACAAATGGTATGTAAGGGAGCTCGCCGTTTGTTATGTAGAGCGAGGCTGGATGAAGACAAAAGGTCTGAAAGCCTGTGATAAAGCATATGCCCTTGGAATACGTGACGTTGAATTCATCCTTTTATACAGCAGTGCCCTTAGAACTAATCGGCAATATGACAAGGCTCTCCGCATTCTTGAGGAACTATACAACAGCAAAAAATATTGGCAGCAGGAAGACATGCCTGAATTCCTGGAAATCCTTTTCCGGTTGTCATTTCTATCCTTCAACACATTAGAAACCGAACAGGACAGGCTTTTTCACCTCGTATGCACTGAGCTACAGAAATACGTCCATTATCTTGCAGACTATTATTATGAACTCCATGCATTATTTATAAGCCTCATCACTTTATGCAAGAAGGATTTCATAGCCAGAAGCAAAGAGCTGTTCTCCTGCCTCTCCGCCCTTGAAAAGATTGTCCATCCAGAGAAAGAAAATGCGGAATACTTTGAAGCTTTCAAGGAAGCGATACTGTCAACTCTTTTTTTAGCAGATCCAAGAATTGGCGATCTGTTAAAAATGGCCCACAATGTCTATTATGAGCCAAACCCCGAATATGAGAAATTCGACCAAACAGATATACAGCTCTGCCTCATCGAAAAAAAGGATGAGCTTTTCCCCGAGTTTGAAATCATACACAACGATTACCCTGATTTCTTTGAAAAACTGCAGCCTTTGTCCGGAAAAATCCTGGCCGGCGGCAATCTCCGTTTTTTAAAGGACGGACTTTTAAAAATTTACCGCCGTCTGGAACCTTATTATGAGGGTGGACAATATTATGAATTATACCCGGAAGAAAAAATACGGTCAAAAGGAATAGCTGTCACCTCCCCGGATGACACAAGTCCCCGGATTCGGACAGGAAGAAAGATTGGAAGAAATGAGCCCTGCCCTTGCGGCTCAGGCAAGAAATACAAAAACTGCTGCCTGAAAAAGGAAACAGGCTGATGGTTTTTTGACCATTTTTATTGCCGATAAACAGCTATGGTATCGAGTCTATACGACTCCACAATCGATACAACAAATCCCCCCTTTTCGCAGAATGAGAACGCCGTGAAAAGGGGGAATCTTTATATACCAACGAACTGATAATTAGTCAAAAATTATCTTGTTTTCTTTTTACTCACCTAATGTCATAACGCCCTTCTTCACGGCCTGCTCGTAATTGAAAGCGGCCTGGTTAAACGCAAGCCGTGCCGTTTCAACCGCGTTTTCCTTGCTGAGGTAATCCAGTTGCAGACCCTCATATTCCGCCCTTCCCACAAGTCCCAGCTCATCCATCCGGTCAGCCCTCTCCTTTTTCAGCCTGGCCAGTTCAGATGAGGTTGACGCAGACTCATACTCGACTCTTTTTTGCCGTACTTCCTGCAAAAGGGACGCCATGGCAATCCGCACTTCCTGCTCCGTCGCGGCCAATGCAACCTTCTGGCTGTTCCATTTTGTCTGCTCCGTGTCCCTGGTTTTCAAGGCAACCCCGTATTCATGGTTCTGCTCCAAGGCTCTTTGGATATCATATTCCAGATCCCTGCCATCGGCAAAAGCCAGATCATATTCCGGAAGACTGCCAAATATTATATTAGGATATGTTTCCGTGCTCCACCCCAGGGAGAGTCCAACGCTCCTTCGTATGCTGTTCATGCCATTATCCAACTGTTCCAGAGTTATTTTCGCGCTATTTTGGTTCAAAAGGGCTGATTGCACATCTGCCTCTGTAGCCTGACCCAGAGATTGCTGACGGACGGTTTTTTCATACATTACCTGGTACATCGCTATCTGCTTCTCAACAAGCTTTTTGCTTAAGGAAAGGCTGTACCAGGTGAAAATCGCCCCCTGCAAGCCACTTATCATCAGTTTTTTTCCATTGTAGAACTGACTTTTTACATTTCGTTCAATCGAATCCCTCGTTTTAGAAAGCCCTCCATTATGACCGTCATCCCAAATGCCGGAGGCCGCCTTGAGTGCCGTACTTCTTGATGCCCGAAGGATGCTGATATTCTTTGTCAATTCACGCCGTGTTTCCCTGTCCTCCGTATTGTCCCGAAGATCTTCCAGATCCGCAATCTGGGCATCAAACTGATCCCTGGTTTCATTATATGTCAGCCCTACAGCTCTTTCTACGTCCTCAAAGGAATTGGTCATACTCTCTATCATCTCAGCCTGCATTTTCGCGATGATGCTGTAGTTCTCAACCAGGTCGCCGACCTCGTCAAATTCAATGACATTATCCATCAGGTCGAATGCCGGAGCTTCCTCTGCCCAGGCAGAAGAAGCAGCGCAAAAAAGCATCGCCGCAGTCAACAGGGCTGCCATCCAGTTCCTTTTTCCTCTCATACGCATTTCCTCCCGCCCCCTCTATAACCCCGTTGCTTAAGCCTATGATCCGGCCGAAGCAAGACCATTTTTACCCGCAAGATAATCGTAATACGCCATGGCCAGATTATAATCCGCTATTTGCGCATTAAGCCTTGCTACATCAGCCCCATATTGTGCTGATTCAAGATTTCTTGCGCTTGCGCTTCCCAAACTATAATTAAGCTGCACCTTGGCCAAAGTCTCATTATTATTGGAAAGGGCAAGCATAGCCTGATTCAGTGAATTCCTGGCCTGCTGCAGAGCCTGGAAACGTGCCAGCATATCCGCCTTAACATTCTCCTTCCCGTTTTCTATACTTAGCGTCAGGTTTTCAATCTGGGAAGCCGATTCTGAGACTTTTCGCTTCCTTTCATTGATGGCAATGGCAAAATTAGAAGATATCGCTTCGGCCGTGTCCGCATCCAGGTTGATTGCATCCACCGTCTCCCCGGAAACCATGGGAACCTGGCATATATCCGGATTGCTGTCATATTTCCATCCCAGGTTCACCCGGAGAAGCTGCTTTGTCTTTTCAGCCGCCGCGTCGTCCGCAGCCAGCTTGAGCTTTGCGTTGTCCAATGTCTCCAGAGCGCTCAGCACATCAAGCTGCGTGGCCTGTCCCAAAGCCTGTTTCCGTACCGCCGCGTCATAGAGAGTCTGGTCATAATTTGCCGTCAATTCATCTATCTGTCTCTGTACATCCGCAATATACATATTAATAATGGATTTTCGAATCGTTTCCGTGACGGTAAGCTCCGATTGTTCAATCTGTAGCTTGGCGGCCTCCTTGTCCGTTGTCTGGGCAGAACTGTCAATCGTCGCGCTCGCCATGCTTACATCGAACTGCATTTCCGCCAGGGCTTCCTGCAAGGCACTTCCATCAGCCGCATCCAATGACGCAACATACGCCTCGGATATCTGCTCCAGTGTCTTTTCATAGTCAATGTTGTACAAGCCGTTTTTGTCATTTTCCCGATATTTAAGCCACAAGCTTGAAACAGTAGGATTATACTCATGCACCAGATCCCTGATCTCGTCCCATTCCACCATATTATCTCGTAGCCTAGCCCATTCCTCTGAAGTCCTTTCCCGTTCCCAGGATACCTGATGAGACATCACATCCACATTCGAGCCGAAATCCGCTTCCGCAGCCAGAACGCCGCCCGATGAAAACAGGACAGCGGAGATCGTCAGCGCAAGGTGTTTTTTGTATTGATTCTTAAACCAGGCTCCGTTCATAAACGTCCTCCTCTCATTTTATAATTCAAGCAATAAACAATAGATGATAATCCCATTATGCCGGCTATGAAATTCAATCATAGCTCTCCCCTTCTGAATATTCCCATTCCTCCCTAAGCTTTCTCTCCGCCTCGATTGACTTCCTGTGCTCCTCCGCGGGATCTTTGCCTCTCATATAGCCCGGATTGGGGATATCCCTGACCACGTTCTTTTTCTTTTTGCTCATCAGGCGATAGTAAACGGGCAGCATCAAAAGTGCCAGCACCGTGGAAGCCGTAAGGCCTCCGACATCGACCAGCGCAAGGCCCTGCATCATCGCGCCGTTGCGCCCATAACCAATCGCCATCGGGACCATGGAAAGCACGGTGGTCAAGGTTGTCATAAGTATTGGACGGAGCCTGGTCGCGCCGGACTCGACCAGAGCGCGGTCAAGCGGCATTTCTTCCTTGAACTGATTTACTGTATCCACATATAGAATACCGTTATTCACCACGGTGCCTACCAGCATCAGGAAGCCTAGCAGCGAGTTCATGGATAAAGTCGCATCGCAAATCCACAAGAGTCCGAATGAACCAATTAATGAAAAAGGAATTGTCGTCATGACCATGAAGCTGTATCGCATGGATTCGAACTGGGCAGCCATAACGACAAAGACCAGGAAAACCGCAATCGCAATCGCCATTCCCAGGGAACGGAATTCCTCATTCATGCTCTGCGTCTGGCTGTTTACGGCTGTTTCGATGTCGCCGTTCAAATATTTGGAAATTACGTCCTTGTCCAGATCCATCTTTGTCATGAACGAAGCATTATCCGTATAATCGGCCGTAATCGTTGCCTGATATTTCCTGTCATTCCGAACAATTGTTGATGCGGAATCCTCGAAAGTGATTTCCGCAACATTATCCAGCTTGACCTGGGTGCCGGTCGCTTTTGTCAGCATGATGCCTTTTACCTTTTCCAGGGTATCATACTCCGTATCGGGATATTCTACCTTGACGGAAACGTTTTGACCGTCAATGTCCATCTTCATGGCTTCCGTGCCGGAAAGGGCCGCATTCACCTGCTGCCCTACCTGTATTGGCGAAAGCCCCTCCGCAGCCGCCTTTATGGTATCCACATTGATCTTGACAAGCGGAGCCGCGTTTTCAACCGTGGAATGCACGGCTGTCACTTCATTTCTTGCCTGAAGCTCCTCCACAATAGCGGACGACGCGGCCTTTAGCTTGTCCAGATTGGTAGCCGTAATGATTGCTTCATAAGCGGACTGCTCCGTGGACATGGTTGACATCATGCTGTAGGATTCCACCGTGATCACGGCATCCGGCGTCCCTTGCAAGGCCTTTCTCCACTGGTTCGCTTTTTCCTTGGTACTTACGCTCCGTTCGTCCTTAAGGTAAGCCGTCACGGAAATGCCCCCTCCGGAAAAAGCCGATTGAAGGCCGGACCCGCCCCCTTGAACCATGTAATCCTTTGTATCCGGATCGGCCGCAACCATTTCCTCTATACCGCGGACAATCCTGTCAACCTCCTCAATCTTGAGACCTGGCCTCGTTTCCACCGTGACCTGCACGGTTCCTTCATCTGTCTGAGGCATCAGCTCCATCCTTATCTGCCCTGCCAGTCTGAAGGATATAACCAAAAGTCCAACCGTGGCCACCATTGTAAGGATCTTGAAACGGAGAAGAACCCTCATAATGCCCCTGTAAGCATTTTGCATTGCCTTAACCATGCCATACGCCGGAGCCTTCGCGTTCTCCCTGGGGCGGTAAAGCACAAAGCATAACGGCACTATGGTTACGGCTGATATGAGCGAGGCCACCATACAGAATACAATGGTAAAGCCCAGCGGCTTGAAGAACTGCCCCGATAGCCCGCTCATGAAACCCAGAGGAAGGAAAACCACGCAGGTAGTGACTGTGGAACCAAATACAGAATCACCCACTGTCTTGACGGAGTCCACCGCCGCTTCCCGCAGAGTACGCCCATTTGTATCAGAATATTTGTCCATGGCCCGGAAGCATGCCTCCAGCACGACGATGGAATTGTCCACCATCATGCCGACGCCCAGCACCAGTGCCGACAGCGTGATCATATTCATGGAATATCCCATGGCCCACATAAATACCAACGCGCCAAGGATGGCAATCGGAATGGATGTGCCCACGATAAAGGAGGCTTTGAAGTCTCCAAAGAAAATCAGGATGATCACCATGGATATGGCGACAGCCATGATCATCGTCTGAAAAACGCTGGAAAGGGAGTTCACAATTGTCTCCGATGTATCACGGATCACTTTGATATCCAGGTTTTCATCATCTGCCTTCAAGCGATCCATCTCGGCATTCACCGCCCTGGACAGTGTGACTGCGGACTCATCCTGTGTCTTGGTTATGGCTACCGCCACGGTATCGGAACCATTATACCGGCCAATCGCTTCCTGCTTTTCCAGGGAAGTCATCACCACGGCGATGTCCTCAAGATAAATTGTGTTCCCCGTTCCCGTGATGATAGGCATCCTCTTCAGGCTCTCCACATCATCATAACTTACACCGGTCGTAACGGACAAATCCTGGGAGCCTACGCCTGTGGAACCTGCCGGATATGTAAAATCCGCTGTGCTGATCGCGGAAACTATGGACGACATGGTAAGGTGATACTGCTGCAGCTTTTCCGGTATCAGTTCTACCTTGACATACTGCTGCCTGCCTCCATAAGTGGAGACCGAAGCAACGGAAGATAACTTCTCGAATTCCGGCACAATGTCATTCACGACATAGTTATACATATTTTCCTGCGCCGGGTTGTTTACCGCAAGGTATATCGATGCGGATTCATTTATGTTCATTTCCATGAAGCTGGGCTCGTTGGCATCATCCGGCAGGCTGGAGATCAGGGTATCCACCCGCTTCTTCAGATTATCATAAGCCTCATCCATATCAGTCCCGTACTCATACTGGATGATGACCATGGAAAAATTCTCGCTTGACTGTGACCGAATCAGCTTCACATCCGCAAGCACGGCCACACCATCCTCGATTGGTTTTGTCACCAGCTTGTCTACATCCTCCGGGGATGCGCCTGGATAAGCCGTCGTCACAATCATCATGGGGAAATCCATGTCAGACATAAGCTCAAGCTTTGAATTCAAAAGAGACATCGCGCCAAAAAATATAAGGCAGAGCACCACAAGAAAAGTAGTGACCGGACGGCGCAAAACAAATTTTGTCAAATAATTCATTAATTATATCTCCACTATCACAGGGCGCAACTTGGCCGCGCTGATGATATGTCATAAAAATCGCTTGGAATCAACCCTTTTACATCAGAAAAAACATCTTCATACTTTGACTTAATGCCGCAGGCGTTGAGTCCCATTTGTGCCTGGTCAGCGGCACAAATGAAGTATGAAAAGCTTGCTTTTCATACTTATTCTTAACATAGACAAGCACAACAAACAGCGGAACTACGCCACCTTAACCGAAGCCCCATCATAAATTTCATTTGTCCAACTGTTCACAATGTCCTGTGACATATTAATCCCTTCAATGACCTGCGCCTCTGTCTCATTCTGTATCCCCAACGTCAGAAAAGCACGATTTGCTTTTCCGTTACTATAAACATAAACATATGGCATGCCGCCTGAATAATAGATGCAATCAAGCGGGATGAGCTGTACATTCTCCGCATGGGAGGAAATAATCCGCAGCTTGCAGGAAGCTCCGTCCGGCAGAGCCTCCGCATTTTCCAATGTCGCCTTGATTGGAAAAAGCCCCGTCTGCTGATTCACCACCTGGCCTATTTCAGAAATACTTCCTTTGTATTCGGAACCGTTCTTTTCCACTGTAACCTCCTGACCAGGCTGCAAATTTCTCAGGATGTCCTCGGTCACGTTAAAAAGCACTTGCTTCGCCCCGGTTCCCGTAATGATGCAAAGCTGATTACCTGGCGCTGCCATGGCATTCACTGTCAGATTGGCATTCTGGATAATGCCCCCGGCAGGTGCTGTTACGGTTGAAAACTCAACCTGTGTATCATAATTTAGCTGCGCCGACCTCACCTGCGCAGCCGCCGCCTCAGCCTGAGCCTGCACCCCTTCAAAATCCTGAGCTGAAACATCCCCTGCCTGAAAAAGGGCAGTAATCCTTGCCAAAGAACTTGCCGCCGTATTCGCCTGCACCTGGGTCTGTTCCAATGTATATCGGGCAGCATCTACAGCTTTCTGATTGTCCAACCTGACAATCGGGCTGCCCGCTTCCACTCTGTCCCCATTCTCTACAAACACCTCCAATATTTCCCCGGATATCTTCGGCATTACGTAATAAGTATCCGATGGCTGTATCGTCCCCATCAATGCCGTTTCCCTGGAAATATCGCCGGTAGACAGTCTTGTAAGCGTAACAGTCGGCAGTTCCTTCGTCTGAATTTCTTCTGCTGGCTTATTCAGCCTTTTCATTACAAAGAAGCCTGTCACGCCTACAATCATGAGCAAAACCAAAAATGTCAAAAATTTCTTCATATTTATATATAAATCCTTTCCCGTTATTCTTACATCCTGTCATTAATTCAATTATTATTATTTAATTTCTATTGTTTAATTTCTATTGGCCAATTACGCTGTCGGCCATGGAAACCGATAAAGCGTTTCATTACCGTATCTGGCGGATCCCGCAGGCGCCAAATTTCAGGAGATATATGGCTCTCCTAAATTCCTCTTTAATCTCTTGTATCTTTTCAGGATGCGCAAAAATCTGGATGACATGCATCAAAGTGATAGTCACCGCCATGGAAAATGCTGTATCTACATATTCCGAAGGCCTGTCCAGATCAATGCATTCCGGATCAACATTATTCCTGAACCAATTGTTGACTTCTTCCCTTTTTTCAGGATCCGGACGTTTTAAAAAGGGATTCTCCTCTGCGCCGGAATCATGAAGTCCCATCTGCACGCCGATCCGCCTGAAAAAGCCTGCATTCATCATGACCGCAACGCTTTCCCTCACGATATCAGAATCTTTCGCTTCAAGGATAGCATCCATCCACCCATTGATTGCCTCCCAAAAATCCCCCTTGCAGATAAGCAGCAATTCCTGAAGCGACTCCGTGCCCTGTCGGGCTTCATCCTCACAAACATAATTCAGAAGGTCCATCTTGTCCGTAAAATAAGTATAAAAACTCCCCCTCGATATGTCCGCGTTCTTGATGATTTGATTAATGGAAGCCTCTTCGAACGGCACCCTGGCAAATTCCTTCCTTGCCGCCTCGACAATACGATTGCGCTTTTCCATACTCAGCTTTAAAAAACGTTCACTTGGCACAACCCCTCCCCCTCTGACATCTATACTCAGGGTAGCTATTCAGTACCCTATCCGTGGCATTGCTTGTGCCGCAGACAAACCCATTTTTTTGCCACGCAAGTAATACCGCGTAATATTTAACGATTTGATTTTTTGCAAGAATGACAGGTTGTCACTCCCGTGGTTAAACAGTATAGTGACAATTTGTCACTTTGTCAATCAGTATTTTAAAATACATAAAAAATAATCACAAAAATCCATTTGCGCCAATCCTGTTGGGAGAAATGGCAAAATAAGCAACGCCTTTCCAAAAAATATTGACTAACCGAAAGCAATGGGCTATTATGGCAAGCACAGCAAAAAATTTTCCCTATTTTAAATAAATACAAATTCAGCCATAATCCAAAAAGGTTAATAATAAATTATGAAAGTAATAAAAAATTTCTTAAAGAAATATCAGCATCTATGGATTCTGTCGTACTGCCCCGTATATCTTGCATGGTTCCATTCTCTGGAAATGCAGCCTGTTACAAAAGGGAGCTTCCATATTCTTCATACTGCATTTGATGATATCATTCCCTTTTGTGAGTATTTCATCATTCCCTATTTTTTATGGTTTGCTTACGTGTTTTTTGCCGCCGTATTTTTTGCCCGTAAAAATAAAGACGATTTTTTCCGACTCTGCGCCTTCCTTTTTTCCGGTATGACGATTAGCCTGTTAATCTGTTCCATTTTTCCAAATGGAACAGACTTACGGCCAGTATTGACGGGCCGGAACAATATTTTTGCGACAGCAGTCTCCTTTCTGTATCAAATTGACACCTGTACGAATGTTTTTCCCAGCATCCATGTGTACAATTCCATCGGAGTGCATATTGCGATAAGCAAAAGCCGCGACATAAAAAACAGAAAGCATGGCTCGGAAATCCGTTTGTATTCGCTTTTATTGGCCATCTTGATCTGCATGTCCACGGTATTTTTGAAACAGCATTCCATACTGGATGTCTGCGGAGCCATTATCATGGCGTACGTCATGCACGAAATCGTATACCCAACGCCGGCTTCCTATGGGAACAGGCAGTCTGAAAGGATGCGAAAAAAATTCTGGCTATACGGTTAGAGTGAAATTATGCATATATGCGTAAGCTATGCATCATGCATAGTTTGTATATATCATAAGCCTGGATGTCACACTCAAAGCGAGATTATCCCGTTTTTCTGAACGGTTACAGCAATACACAGAGGTCCCGACAATGCAAGATAAGCCCAATTCAAAACGCCATCCAAAAAAGGATCCCCGCGTACTGAATGATGGAAAATCCATTTCAAAATATGCCTTAAAAAGACGTATACAAAATGTGGACAATCCTCTCAACTCCATTAATAATGAGCCGATTTGCCCCGCAAGCACTTCATTGTGTCAGGACGCACCCCTTTCGGATAACGCTTCTTCAGATACCGACTTCACCTGTGCCTTTTGTGGAAGAAGCATTCCCCTTGATGGAGCTGGCTCACAGCATCGGAACCACTGCCCGCATTGTCTTCACAGCCTGCACCTTGATAATGAACCCGGTGACCGTTCCGCAAATTGCGGCGGTGATATGGAGCCCATCGCCGTCTGGGTACGCGGAAGAGGGGAATGGGCCTTGATTCATCGGTGCAAATCCTGCGGGATACTTCACTCAAACCGCATTCTTGCGGATGACAATCCATATTTACTTCTTTCCCTGGGCGCAAAGCCCCTTGCAAACCCACCCTTTCCTTTACATATTATTGACGAGAACCCATAAAACTGCTATTTTTATTTCAACTCAACCAGGTAAGGATTGAGCCGTACCCTGCTTATCAGCAAGTCACCAGCAGTCTTAAAACAAGATCTTACTGCCAACGGCTCCATTATATCGAGTAGGGAAGATGAAATCGCACCCTACTGGCCCGCAGGGCTGCGTCCGGCATAAGCCGGAATATTTCCTTACGCAGCCCCTGCGATAATAAAAAAAAAGCCGCCTGCATTTACAGCAGGCAGCATTACCAATCCTGGAAATCTCATTTCTGTCATTTTTCCATTCTTTGCCGGAAAATTTCATATGCCAAAATGCCGCAGGCAACGGATGCGTTTAAAGAACTGATCTGCCCCTTCATTGGAATAGAAGCCGCAAAATCGCAGTTTTCCCGTACAAGCCTCGAGACGCCGCTGCCCTCATTCCCGATGACAAGGCCGATCGGACCTTTTAAATCCAGTTCATACATGCTTTTTCCGTTCATATCCGCACATACAAACCACATTCCTTCTTTCTTCAGCTTCTCTATAGTGTCACATATGTTGGAAACTCTGGCAACCATGGTATGGCTGACAGCTCCGGCGGATGCTTTTGCTGCCACAGTCGTTAATCCGGAAGCCCTCCTTTTCGGAATAATAACTCCATGAGCGCCACATACATTGGCTGTCCGGATTATTGCGCCCAGATTATGGGGATCCTCAATACCGTCCAGCAAAAACAGGAATGCGTCTTCTCCCCTTTCAGCCGCCAGACGCAGCATGTCCGAAGGCTCATAATACCGGGCGGCGGCGAGGTACATCAGCACTCCCTGATGCCTTTCTCCCCGGGACAGCTCGTCAAGCCTTTCCTTTTTAATAAAATCGACACGAATCCCAAGTTTCCCCGCGATCTGAAGAATGGTAAAGACAGCGCCTTCCTTTAATCCTTCCTGTACAAACAAACGGTCTGCCGTCTGCCCGGAACGAAGAGCCTCCAGCACCGGATATCGCCCATATACAATTGCTGATTCATCCCTCATTTCCTCCGCCCCCTTCTCCAAATGCCGTCAAGAGCAGACAGCAAAGCAGTTTTTGAGCCGTTTTAATTGCCGGCAATCAGGCGGCCTGTCAATTCCATACAGGCCGTCGCTGTAATACATGACAAACAGCCAGGTCATCGGAGGCCATATGGCTCCTCCATCACTTTTCCTCCAGCAAATGTCGAACACTTTGGCAAAGAACGGACAGCAACCGTTCCCTATCCCCTTTGAGATAAAGAAAACCAACTACCGCTTCAAAACCTGTTGCCCGCCGGTAATCCTGAATAGAAGAGTTTTTGGAATGAGACGCATTGCTATGATTCCTTGCGCGCCGATAGACTGCCATTTCATCATCCGTCAGGAAGCCAAGACTGATCAAATATCCAATGACCTCCGACTGGGAAGCGGCGCAAACCAGTTTGATTTTCAGCCTGTTAAGCATATCCATGCTGCCGTGTACATGCAAAAGCACATATTCCCTGACATAAAAATCATATAACGCGTCTCCCAAATAGGCCAGCTTCAATGCGGAAAATTGTGATAAATCAGGGCAATTTGATTTGTCATCACAGTCATTCAAATCCTGCTCCATTTTACGCCATCCTTCGTATCACGAAGTTCAATACCCATTTTGAATAGTTCGTTCCTGATTTCATCCGCGCGGGCATAATCTTTCCTTTTCCGCGCTTCCTGTCGCTCCCCAATCAGTCTCTCCACATCAGCGGATAGGGACTCCTTGTTCCGTTCCGTTCGGATTCCGAGCACGCCCAGAAGCTTTTCCAATACGGAAAGCGCATACTCAATCATTTTCGGATCGGATTTTTCTGTCAAATTGGCATTAGCTATATGTACGATCTCAAAAATTGCGGTAATGGCATCCGCGGTATTCAGGTCGTCTTCCATTTTTTCCGTAAAGTTACGAACTTCCGAATCAATCATTGAAACAACATCGTCTGAAGCTGCTTCACTTCCTTCCGCTTTTCCGCAGAGATCCCGCAGACGCTCCACAGCAGTCAGTATCCTATCCAGACTGGCTTTTGCGGAATCCATCAATTCCCTTGAAAAATTCAATGGATTCCGATAATGCGCAGAAAGCATATAAAACCGCAGCACCATCGGATCGTATTGCGATGTCACGTCCCGTACCGTAAAGAAATTCCCAAGTGACTTCGACATTTTTTTGTTGTCAATATTAATGAATGCATTATGCATCCAGTAATTCGCGAATTTTTCCCCATATGCTGACTCATACTGCGCGATTTCATTCTCATGATGGGGAAAAACCAAATCCTCCCCGCCTGCATGAATGTCCAGACGTCCTCCGCAATACTTTGGTGCCATCACGCAGCATTCAGTATGCCAGCCTGGCCTGCCCTCGCACCATGGAGATTCCCAAAAGGGTTCCCCCTCTTTTTTCGGTTTCCAAAGCACGAAATCAGCCGGATTGCGTTTCCCCTCCTCTCCGGCAACCTTCAGTTCCCGAAGTCCCGACTTTAAATCATCCAGATTTTTCCGGGATAACTTGCCATAGTCCGGAACGGAGGATGTATCAAAATAAACCGTCCCATCCTCCGCGGCATAAGCATGACCCTTTTGAACAAGCAGCTCAATCAGTCTGACCATTCCACCAATCTCTTCTGTTGCCCTGGGATGCGCCGCAGCCGGGAGAATGTTCAGGTCTGCCATGTCCCGTTCAACCTCGGCTATATACCGCCTGGTTATCTCCCCACAATCGGTGTGTTCCTCATTTGCCGCATTGATGATTTTATCATCAACGTCAGTATAATTTGACACATAAGTCACCTGGTAGCCCAGATACTCCATAAACCTTCGGAAAGTATCAAAAACAATCATAGGGCGCGCGTTTCCGATATGAATCAAGTTATAAACCGTAGGACCGCAGACATACATCCGGATCTTCTTTTCCTCTATTGGATGAAATTCTTCTTTTTTTCGCGACAGCGTATTATATATCTTCATTGCGTGCCCCCCTCATTACGTTAATTCTATGCTCTCCCCATATCGATAGCGAGGAGCCGACTTAAAGGACAGGTCTTCAATCATAATGGCATCAAATCCTCCTGCCGGATCCTTTCCTTTCCACCATGCTGTATGATTATTCCAATCCTCGGATTCAATTTAAATACTCTTTTGCAGCAGGACATTTCAACATAATAAGCTTTATTCCATCGAAAGCAGGGAATGAAAAAAAGAAGGACCTGCATATATGTCATAAAAACCCTGCAGCCGCCAAGGCGGCCGCAGGATGGACAGATGATGGTATCCCGATAATCGAAGTCCTGTCTTCCATTCGTCATTCCCAGAATAAAAAACATGCAGCCTCCTTAACCAAAGCAGCCCTTAACTATTTAAACTGCCGAAATATAGCCGCAGCGTCACGCTCTGTGGCTGTTATCCCGCCGGGCAAACAGCAATCTCACTAATTGGCTCCAGGTCATCCATTGACTCCACAACGAAAACAACAAGCCGTTTGACTTCTCCCTTCAGATTTTCAATTTTCCAGGAAGCAGTCACCTCCTCGCCCGTATCCATTTCGTCCAGCTTCATCACCTGCAAAGGCGCTCCGATCATCTGCCCATCGGACGTGTACATTGCGGACAATAGCAACCCTGCCGGCCCATCGGTCAGACTTTCAATTACCACCTTGATCACAGGCGTCCCCAGCGGGATTGATTGAACCTCAGCGTCATTAACCAGGAGACTGCTAATCTGATAAGGCGTAATATCCTCCGCGGACTTTGTGACAGTCACATGACACTTCGCGATTTTCCTGCCATCAGCAGAGGATACGGAAACTACCGCCTTCCCCACCCGGGCGGCTGTTACCATGCCTTCATCCGTAACGGCGGCTACCCTTGAATTCGAAGACTCCCATTTCACCGTTGGATCCGAAGCATCCTCGGGCAGGAGCGTCTTGATCAACTGTCTGCTGTCCCCCTTCACCAGGGAAAGATTGGTGACATCCAGCGTAAGGCTGTTAACCAAAATCTTGCTGCTTAAAACAGTTACCGTACAGGAGGCTGTTTTTCCGCCGTCAGACGTCGTGACGGTAATAATGCTGCTGCCCTCTTCCTTTGCTGTTATAATGCCGTCCTGTGAAACCTCCGCAACCGAAGGCGTGTCAGAAGCAAAGCTGAATGCCTTGTCATTTGCGTTTTCTGGAACTACGCGGGCGGAAATGCTTGCCGTCCCGCCCTCAATCAGCTCTATACTTGACTTGCTGAGGCTTACGCCCTCTACATGTATTGTCCCTGTAACCGTGACCGTACAGGACGCCTCAAAAGCCCCTCCATAGGATGTGGCCGTGATAACAGCCGTTCCTGGCGTTCTGGCGATAACACTCCCATCCATGACAGAAGCAATCTCCGGATCCGATGATGACCAGGAAATGTGTTTCATCGAAGCAGTATCCGGAACAAGGGATGCCGTAAGCTTTTCTTCCTGATCCACATCGATGGAAAGCGTACTTTTGTCAAGGTTTATACCTGTTGCCGCCTGTATTCCATCCTCGGAGTTATATTGCATCACCGCATTCCTCAAAGGATCATTACTTTTTCCGATAGCCGTTTTGGAAGTGAGCAATCCCGTCCATTTTTCTTCTGTCCCCCCATACAAGACATTCTTCAATCCGGTACTATTGAATGCGGCCACCGCCACGGTGGCTATGGTAGATGGGATATGGACAGTTTCAAGAGATGTACAATTTTGGAAAGCGTTCTTTTCTATACTCGTCACGGACTGCCCCAATGCCGCTTCCGTAAGACTGCTGCAGCCCTCAAAGGCACTGGCCGGAATCGTCTTCACACTATCAGGGATCACGATGGTGGAAAGTGCGCTGCAGCCTTTGAACGAGGATGAACCAAGACTGGAAATCCCCACCGGAAAATCTATTGTCGTAAGACTCGCGCAGTCCTGGAAAGCGCTGATCGGGATTGCCGTCAATGTCCCTGGAAGATGTACCTCAGTTAAGGCGCCGCAGCCCTGGAACGCATAGTTTCCAATCTGATCCACGCTGTCGGGAATGGCAGCCGCCTTTAATGACATGCAGTTCAGGAAACAGTTCGCGTTCAGTTTTCTCAGGGAAACGGAAAGACGTAGATCCTGAATGGAAATACAGTTTTCAAACGCGTTTTCCCAGACCCTTTCCACGGTATCCGGCATTACGACGGCCTCAAGAGCCTTACAGTTCTTAAAAGCATAACAGCCTATACTTTCAAGCCCTTTCGGGAGGCTCACGGTTCTGGCCCCAATGCAATCGGTAAAGGCATAATCGGCTACGCTTGTAACGCCAGGCTCAATCACGATGGAAGTCACCATATTTTTCTTGTCCTGCCAGGGCATGGCGCCGTTGCCATATTCATGCATTGTGCCCGATCCATAGATCCTGAGCACGCCATCAGCGAAATCCCACCGCACGTCCGGAAGCTCCTCCACCTGAATAATGCTCCCTGCCGTTACATCATAATGCTTGGTCGCGTCAAGCAGATAATTATTGCCTGTCTTGATCGTGACCTGATTCCAAACCAATTCTGTGCTTGTATAATATATGTCCTGCAGTCTGGGACAGTTGGCAAACGCGGATGCGCCGATTAATGTAACACTGAACGGGATTTCGACTTCCAACAGTCGGCTGCAGCCTGAAAATGCCGTACCTGCAATAGACGTTATACCGGTTCCAAGGCTCACGCCCTGGATCTGGGTACAACCCTGGAACAAGGCCGTCCCCATCGAGGTCACGCTTCCCGGTATCCGCACATAAGAAAGAGCCGTGCAGCCATAAAAGGCTTTGCTTCCTAAAGTCATTACCCCATCCGGCAAATTCGCGTCCAACAAAGACGTACATCCACTGAACGCGGCTTGTTGAACAGTCTGCAGCTTCGCCGGGAATACGACCGACTCCAATGATGTACAGTTCAGAAAAGCATTTTTATCAATTGTAAGCACATTATCCGGAATCCGTATGGAACTAAGAGCCGTGCATTTGTCAAAAGCGCTAATCGGAATTCCAGTCAGTGCTTCCGGAAGATGCACTTCCTTCAACGCCGTGCAATTCTGAAATATATATAGACCCATCGTGGTAACGGTGTCCGGCAGCTCGATTTCCTCAAGCACCGTGCATTTTGTGAATGCGTTCTTCCCGATTTCCAGTAAACCATTCTGCAAAATCACCGTCCTTAACGTAGTATAGCCATTAAATGATTGCGCGCCGACATTCTCCACACCGGCATCGACCTCGACCCGCTGAATCTCAGTTCTGCGCTGATACCACGGGACTTTGGATGCCGATCCAAAATCCGTCATTCTGCCGCTGCCGCTGATGACCAAAGTCCCCGTGTTCGGATTAAGCTCCCAATTCACACTGGTTCCGCAGGTCCCGCTATAAGGAGCAGGAGCCGTAGCCATCAGAGATGCCTCCTCCTCGTAATTGTCAGCAGCAGTAACGCCATCCGTTTCCATGCCCTGCGCCCATTCATCGGCGCCAATGCCTTCCCCTTCATCCACCTGATCGGCTCTCGCCATGATGCCAAATCCGGAGAAGCAAAAACTGGAAAGGAGAAAAGTCACAAAAATTGTATAAGCAGCCCCTCTTATCCCACACATCCCGTGATGAATCTCCGCCCGGCTCCGCTCATCAAGGACCGGACGGTAAAATAGAAGGCGGATGAACCCTCCCCTATCCAATCGCTCCCCGCTTTCCTTCGAATCCGATAGAAAACCATTCTGCCACTTCATAGCATCCACCACTCCTTCCTACCGTGCGGCAGCGCCCTCCCTGGCCCTGCAGATAAATGTCGCGCAGCCTCCTGAGATATCGGGAAGCTGTATCAGCAACCTGGCTGGTCAAAACGGAACCGGCTTGTCTCCGCAATATCTAATACGCTGCTGTACTTATAAATCCCCTCAAGGTCGCTGTCATATTTTTCTTCCGACCATTCCTTATGGCTGCAATCAGAAACAGCGGCAAAAAACTCCTTAGCAAAAGGCTCCTGAATCCGCAGGGACTTTGTCGCGCAAACTTTTCCATCCTCTGCGTCCACCAGCATCACTGCAAGCTTCAGCACCTCATCTCCCTCTAAGATCGTGGATGCCGTAAGACCGTTTGAAAGATGAGGCGTGTAAGGCATGGCCATCCAGGGAAGTTCCCCGACCTTTAAAGATATCATGATGACAGAATGGATTACCTGGAAACGGATATGCAGTTCGTTCCAGTCATCGAACTGCCTGATAATATACCAATCCGGCTGCTCAGCAAGGATGTAGGCCGCCGCTCCGGAATCATCCATGTCAAAAAAGGGAAGCTGCTCCATCCCCGCGAATTGTTGTATCCTTTCTCCGATTTGAAAGTTCTTCATCTTCTCACCACCCTCAACCTTCAATAATGATGATTTCGAAACCGGCTTCCTCTCTGATCTGTTCGAGACAGCGCTTTACCTGTATATACAAGCCATAATCGCCGTATCGGTAATCAAAATATACCTTCTCCCCTTTTTCAAATTCAGGAAGAAGGGAAACGGAAAACTCCTTTCCAGAAAAAGCCGGATCATCCCCGTCATACAAAAGCCGATTTCCGCTCTGACGGATTACCGCTTTCGCCTCGTCGGGACCATTTCCGAATGAAGCGCTGCCTCCCTCATCCAGGTAAACACGCATCCCTTCCATCCTGATAATGGTGCCCTCCTCATCTCCCTGCTCCTCTTCAGATGGAGCTTTGTCCTTCTCTGATTCTCGTTGTTCCTTTGAAGTCTCGGCCGACTCCGCCTTTTCCGGCATGCTCCTTAACGCCCCGGAACTTCCATCCGCCTCCTGCAGCATTTCAATGGCAGCCTCAGACTCTCCTTCCTCCCCAGATTCTTCCTGATTGTTTCGATCTGCCAGCTCTGTCTCGTCTGCCTTCTTTTCATTGCCTTCTGTCTCTATGCCCTCTTCACTTGTTATTTTCTGGGTGCCCTCTTCTTCGTCTTTCTTTGTTGAATCCTCATCCTCGTCTTCAGGATGAGCCGAATCGGAAGACTTCGTATTTGTTTTGTTTTCCGCATTGTTCGCCGAGCCGGGAATCCCCCTCTCCGTTCCGTTTCCCGAGCCCTTGCCGATGCCGATCCCACCGGAAAGCAGCATTCCGCCTCCAGATCCCCCGCCGCAGGAAGATACCAAAGCCGGAAAAAACAGGTAAGCCATCACAGCCAGCATAAGCATGGAGAGGATTCGGTGACGAAGCACGCTATGCCTCAGTTTTTTCACTTCTTTTGCCGTGGCGGAATTTGAAGAAATCGATTGTCTGCCACCGGATGCCTCGCCTTGTTTCATGGGCTTATTTTCGCCCGATTTTCCCTTTGGCTCAATCTTCCCCATGGCTTAATCAATCCTTTCCTTCTGATATTCAATGCCGCCATCCCGAAGCACGTTCTCAACCGCGGAGTAAAGCGCATTGTCACCATAATCATCCTGCAGCCTTACCAGCGTTCCATCGACATAAGCCGAAGAAAACAAATCCCGAAGTTCCTCCGCGTCCTCGCACAAAATATCCTCAAAATACAATTCTCTGGAATGAACCCGGATGCAGATCGAGCCTCCTTCCCGGGCCTTGTTGACAACCCGAATCTCCTGCTCCTCCCTCTGCCTATGGGCATCATCGTCCGACTTGGGGATATCCGCGGATTCCGCGCCTGGCAACGGATACAAAAGCCCCAGGGGGCCGGTTCCCCCAAGTGGGTTCCATCCTCCACCTCCGGCAGCGCCCATCAGGAAAAGCCAAAGAGCGATAGCCAGATATATCGCCGGAGCCGGATTAAACAGCCTTCGTCCCTTTTTCCCCGCCGCCTTTCTATGGCGCAGCAAGGCCAGAACGGACATTAGCAGCAGGATTCCTCCTGCGAAAAAAAGCAGATTCCTGCCTCGAAGCAAGAACGAAAGCCCTTGGAATGAAAACGACAGCCACATCGGCCATGTCAAGCTTAAATCCAGCATTCTCACCGCCCCTCATTTATAAAACATTTACGCGAATTCTCATTTGATATATACGTCTTCATATCCCTGCGACAATCGTGAAAGAATTTCCTCAATCTTCTCGTAATCCCTCGCCAATATATTCTCTCTGTTTACTCGCAAAATAAAAATGCTGTCCTCATGCCCAAGAATATAATTTTCCAAATCCTTTTCCAGCCTTGCGAAGCCTCTGCTGTCTGTTCCGCTTTCTATATCCTGCTCCCCATAGTCCAGATCCGGAGCCACAACCCGTATATGTCTTTTTGCCGGATTATCCTTATCATAAGTACAGTAAATCGTGACAGCCCTCGCAAAATCATTAATCACCTCGTATTGCTCAAGCCTCTCTCCGTACACTCCAAGCTCTTCCGCCTGTTCCTCCACCTGTTCCATAAGAGCCTTGCGCTCCTCTTCCCCTTTTTGCACCTCCTCCTGAGCCCTCCCGGATATCTCCACATAAGATATAATTACAATAAAGAGGAATGTGAAAATAACGTCCAAAAGCGGGGTCAGGTCGATGCTGGCCCCCGGCAGACTGGAGGAACCCGGATTATGCCTTTGCATTGTCCGCCTCCCTTGACAGCTTCTGCCGTTGTGACACGCCCATGGCCAGAGAAATCAGCTCATTAAGTGACTGGCGGTTAATCGCGGAGTCAGCCTTTTCAAATTCCGAATCAACCCTGTTGACAAGCCGGCCAAGGAAAAAAGCATCCACAAACTTAAGGCTGATTGCGCAGCAAAGCCCATAAATTGTCGTATCCAGGGCCATCCCCAAACCGGAGACCAGCGTAGCCACATCAGCAAGATTTCCCGAAGCCAGTCCCCAGACGGTCCCCAAAATCCCCAGCAATGGAAACAACGCAACAGATTGAGACGCAAAAACATACCAAGGGTAAATGCCATAATAGTCATCCCGATTCGCTTCCAGCTTGTCCCTGTTGTACCTCACTTCCGAATGGGCGGTCGTAACGAGATCCCCCTTTGCCTCAATTCTTTCCCTATATTGGTAATCCGTTTCACGTCGAATATAACGGAACTCATTGACAACTTTGCGCAGCCCCGCAAGAACCGCTATCATCAACATGAAATCCGCCATTCCCAGCCCAAAAATAACCCAACCATAAACCGACATAGCTCTTTTCTCTCCATTATTATTTATAAGTTTACTAAAAAACAACAGTGTTTTCAATTATTAAAGAAACATTTGGGGAAATTTTGCATTACCTGGTTTGACAGCCAAGGGGCAGGATCCACATCGACTCAATAATGTGCCACATCCCCTGCGTTTTTAATCCTTTGAAGCAGCGGGACCGCTTCAGGACTCCTGAAATACCGAAGCGTTGTCTCCGGAACCTGGCCGCGCAGCTCATCCCAGTTTTCCTCCTGCAAATATTTACGCACTTTCGAGGCACTGATATAGCTTCCGTTCACCGTTTTCCGTGGAATTTCTTCAAAACGAACGCCTGTCGCCGGAAGCTCCCGCGACATTATCCGATTATAAATACCTGTCACTTTGCTGGATGGCTCCTCTCCGGCAAATCTAGCCGTTATGCCAAGCCTGTTCGCGATCTTACCAAATACTGCTATGTCCAGCCTGGCATGCCCCTCAATCACTTCCTCCTCATCCCTCAAAAAATAGCTTGGAAAGGTTGCGTTGGATATCATATAGGGGCCGCTTTCATGGAGGACCACCCCGGGTATGTGCGCGGTTCCCTCCGCCACCAGTCTTTTCCGCACGGCCATCGGCACAAGGCTGGCATCCTCGCTTACGACAAAGAGGTGTAGAAGCCCGCAGGACGCGGCAGCGGTTTCCACCAGAAACTGGTGGCCAAAAGTGAATGGATTGGCATTCATAACTATGGCCGCGTTCCCGCCTTCCGACCTCCTGTCGTTCAGTGCCTCCCTTGTTTCCCTCTCAAGCCCATTCAAATAATTGGGGAATCCGTCCCTACGGTTTTCCATGAACACAAGCATGCCGTCCACTCGCGCAATCTCATGAAAGCCCAGATCGCCAAAAAAACCGGACGAAGCAATTTTCGTATATAGAAAAAGATGCATATTCCCTCTTTGATACTGGACTTCCACAAGATGGGAAAGGATGGAATTCAGGATTCCCTCCCCCTGATGACCCTGATCCACGGCAAAGCAGCGCAGCGTGTTGCCAAAACAGCTTCCGGTGCCAATCACATTGTACTCATCATCATACATTGCGCAGATATAGTCCAAATTGGCATCTCTTTTTATACCAACCCCTGAAAGCAGCCTGTCAACTTTTTGAAGGGTCGCGCGATCCCCCTTTGAAACCTCGGAAATAACATACTCGGACATCGCCCCACCTCCTTATTATCATGTTTTTCGACATTTGTCTGATTATCTTGTTTTTCAATTTATAATTGTTTTTCTTTTCATGGATAATTTACTTTTGCTTTTCATGCTTTTGTTTTTAGGTTATAATGACAATGAAAATGCAATTGCAGGTTTATCCGGGGCACAAGGAATGCTGTGGGAGTCTCCAAATATGGAAAACCTTGTTTGACACATAGCTTTTAAACCCATGATCAAACCTGCCTCTGCACAAATTATTTGACCTGATGCCTCGGCAGATTCTTGACACCCTGAGGAAAAGGAACCGCGGCCTATAAAAGAATGAACCGGGGCATACAACGAAAGGGGGTTATATGGACATTGAGTATCTTCTTTTTCTGCAGAATTTCCGAAACAGCATCAACAACGCATGGACGCCCTTTATGGAGGCGGTATCCCTATTCGCCGTCACCTATCTCGTAATGCTTCCAGCCTTCATCTACTGGTGCCTGGACAAAAAGAAAGGACTGTACACCCTGACCACAATCGTTGTGACCGTAGCGCTGAATGCGGTGGTGAAACTGACGGCATGTATCTACCGCCCATGGATCCGGGACAGCCGGATCCTGCCTGCAGGGGATGCCATTACCACGGCTACAGGCTATTCATTCCCCAGCGGTCATACCATGACCGCAACTCCCACCTATGGAGCCATGGCCGTCGTTGCGTGGAAGAAGCTTCGCTGGTTTTCCTGCCTGTGCATCGTCATGCTCCTCCTGACCGGCTTCTCCCGGAACTATCTGGGAGTCCACACACCGCAGGACGTGGGCGTCGGACTGATTCTGAGCTGCCTCTGCATCTATGCGATTCATAAGCTTTTTTCCCATTTAGACAAGCATCCCGAGAGCACAGGCAAATGGCTTGCGGCAGGCGTTCTCTTCGGAATCATTTCCCTTATCTATATTTCCGTCAAGCCATATCCAATGGATTATGTCGATGGCAAGCTGCTGGTCGATCCTCAGAGGATGATGAGGGATGGGTTCAAAGACATAGGACAACTGATTGCTTTTTGTCTTGCCTGCTATGCGGAAAAGAAATGGGTCAAATTCAATGAGGCCGGACTTACCATGCAGGGCGTTGCAATTTCTCTCGCCGGCATGATTCCGCTTTTTTTCATGATCAACTATTTACAATCCCCGCTTGTTGGAATATTCGGTGCCCACTGGGGCGCCCTGATTTCCCAGGCCATCATCATTTCCTATATTGTTGTTGGCTGGCCCGCCGTCATCAAGTTCTGTCTGCAGCAGCCCAAAGAAGTGCCGGCCGAAGCAGCTTAATCCGGGTATTCCCACATATTTCAGACCCAATTGACATTCAACATTCAACATTTGCCATCTGATGTTCGAAATATGGTCATATAGAGCAATTCGAATGCCATCTTGAATGCCATTTGAACTCATTTTTATATCCGCAATTTGACTGCAATCTGACATGCATGCTCACGTGTGAATTCATTCACTCGTGAGCATGCGTTGATTTCCGGCTTTCCTGCCATTTTGGGTCATTATAATCACCGACAAAACAGACTCTTTTTCGTAATCTATGCGGTACTCCCATGAGATCGGTTTTTGCAGCACAAGGAACTCACTGAATCGTTACGGGTTTTTTCCTCTGCCGCAATGACAAACCAATTCAATGGCGTCAGCAAGGCTCCCATAGAACCAACATAATATCCCTGTTTCCACTTTCATGCAACGCAGCGCAAAGATCCCTGATTCCGGGAGAAACGCTGCCCGCATCCGTCAGAACAAGAACCTTGTCATATTTTTGCAAATTGTAAATATATGTTATCCTTGCCGGGTCATACGGGCTTCGGAGCTGCCAGCGGTGGAACAAGGGATAAGCTTCCCGTCCCGAGGCAAGAATCGGGCTCCTGCTGGTAGCATGAACCCTGACCATTCCCGAGAGTCCTTTTTCCAAAACCATCATCCCGGTTCGAATTGCCGGATACATGAATTCCTCCGTGCCAAGTACAAGGACGCTTCCATAGGAACCCTCGCGCAAAAGCTCCGCAAGCTCATTTGAATAGTCTGTCACCCTCCTGTCATACTCTGAAAAAAGCACTGCATCTCGCGCATCCGTCCCGGGTTCAAATCTTCCTGAGGCCTCCGACATCCCCCTTCCCTCATCTATCAGAGTGGGTTTTGGCCGCTCTGAGTTCTGACATAGCGAACCGCTTGCGGGGCAAATAGGCTCATTCCCTCCAATCCTGATAATTTTTTCTTCTCCCAATTCCGGGCAAATAAACTTGTCATCATGACGATGCCGCCCTTCACTACCTTCCATTTCTTTCAGCTTTGAAAAGCTTGAATATCTCCCCTCCTCATAGCCCAGGTCCAGAATCTCCCCTTTCCTGTATTCGAAAGGTATTGACGAAAGATAGAGGCATTCAACTCCCTGCCGCAAAAGCTCGCTGACCCGTTCGCTTTTCATGCTGTTCAATATGGAAACAATGCTGAAACGCAGCCTTTCACCCTGATACTTCTCCTTAAGTATACCTATCAGCTTGCAAATCGTATTCCCCGTCGTCACTTCGTCGTCCACAAACAGGATTCTTTCGACCTCACTAAGGCGCTTCTCCAGGCCGGACGTCCTTAGCATCTGCGCAGTGGCATGACTGTGGGATTCCGTGAAATATAGATAATCGCGCCCTTCACAAAACTCCCGCGTCGTATTCTGGTAATACAGGACATTCGGTAGATAATGGCACAAAGACGCGGCAATCCCTGTTGCTGTTTCCGCAAAGCCTATGACATACAGCTTTTCCCCGGCATAAGCCGCGCGAACGATGTTGGCTAATGCGCCGCACATATTCATTACCGATAAAGGGTCGGAAGGAATATGCTTCCCCTGCAGAGGATTCACATAAAGATATGGGCGGAGGGAATTATTATCCCTTTTTGCCAGACAGACCAAATCGCGTATCGAATAATCCAAAATGCACTCCCTCTTCCGTTAATCTGCGGCGGCATCTGCGAGGGGTCGGCAAAAGAGTTGCCATCTCTTTTCATTTTACCCCGTAGATATCCGCAAGCAACATCATCCTGCGTGCCCAGCGAAGATGCGTCTTTACCTCATTCATTCTCTCTCCGCTGCGGCTCTTGCCTACCTGGAGCCCCCCCTTTTCCCAATCCAGAATACCTATTGCGTCATCATAATCCTTCCTGGATACCTTCAATGCCTGATTCACCACGTCAATCTGCATCGGATGGATGACCGTCTTTCCAACAAAGCCGTTAAGTCTGTCCAGCCTGATTTCATTTTCCAGCCCTCTTTTCCACTCCCCGTCTTCTCCGGAAAAATATTCCCAAACCGGACCCGAAACAATGTATTCCCTGGAAAAGGCTTCCAGAATGTCTCCAAGAATATGGGCGACTGGCAGAATCTCATAGATGGATTCAAAGCTATGCCTTCGCAGGCCGAACAGGTTCGAAAGATCATTCCCGCCTACGCGAACATTTAATACATATTCCCTGACACTGTCAATTTTCTGTTTCAAACGTGAAAGAGCCTCTCTCCTCCCGGCAAAATCCGCAATTTCCCCGCCCTCCAGAATGGGCATCATGTAAACCCTCTGCCCCGAAGAGGAATTCAATTCCCTTATTACGGAATTATACCCATCCGCGTTTCCCATGCAGTATTTTGGGAAAACAAAGCCCGTCAATATCTCCGAGCACGGTTCCAGCTCCTTATAAAGCCGCAACATCTGCTGGCTATCCCTTACCCTTATGAAAATCATCGGAAGGAAAAATTCCCGCTTCCTGCTTTCCGAAAAGATACATCTTACCGTGTCTGCCAGTTGACGCTCCGCTTCCAGCACATAATCGTCTGATATGGCATCTTCCAGACACAAAGCCAGAGAATATTGTCTCCCAAACTTTTCATTGATGACCGATTCGGCCATCTTTTCGTTCAAAGCCGGAGAATAGAGCAAAGCCCCCACCCGGCATCCCATCTCCCAGTTTTTATCCAATTCTGTCCCTGATCTTCTTTCCATCATTTCTTAATCCATTTCATTGCAATTGAATAGGGGTAATGAAATCCCCCTACTCGCCCGTGAGCCGCCGCTTGCCGCAAGGCAAAACCTTCCTTGTTATTAGCCATTACAACTTCTCGGTCAAAACTATTTTAATCTTCAGCGCATTTACAATACAGCAAAATTTTATTTTTTTCAATAATAACGAACGATAACAAAGAGTTCCCCTTTTCATGCTTTGACTTAATGCCGCAGGCGTTGAGTCAAAGCATGAAAGGGCAGGCCTTTCATGGCTCAATGCTTGCAAAATAGCCGGCAAGAGGGTATACTTCAAAAACAATCAAGAGAAACGGAAACGAAAGGAGTCGAAATGAAGCGCAAAAAACTCACCACCTTATTTCTGGCAGCCTCTGTATCCTTAGCCGCTGTAATGCAATCCTATGCATTTTACAAGCTTCCATCCAACAAAAAAGGCATCCTTATGTCCGATATCAACATGGTAGATGATGTCGTTGCGCTGGGCTGTTCCCAGGTCATCCTGAATTTCAATGCCTCCCGTATCAATGAAGATATGATTTCCTTTGACAGAATCATTAACAAAATGCACCAAAGCGGACTGACCATCACGCTGGTAGTCTATAATGATTTCCAGCCTGGAAACCCTATGGTTCCTGACGGAGCGCAAAACTCGACCAACGGGCAGTATTCCTTTAACACGCTGACTGATACAGGCCGTCAGAGCCTGCAGAGCTTTGCCGCAAATCTGGCATCAAGATACCGGGATAAGGTCTCAAACTGGATTATCGGCAATGAGGTGAATAATGAAGCCGACTGGATGACCTTTCCAAACCATGATTTCGAATCTTATATTCAGAATTACGCGGACAGCTTTCGCGTTTTTTATGACACGATTCATGCGGCCAATCCGGAAGCAAGAGTGTTTGTCCCTTTTGACTTCTACTGGAACCACTCCGTTAAAGAGGGTTGGTTTCCTGCGCGGGATACCTTGAACGCATTAAACGCAAGGCTTTCCGATCTCGATTACGGAATCGCATGGCACCCCTACCCTCAGGATTTCACTAACGCTGACTTTACGAAAGACAACCTTGCCACGGAATCCCGGGATTCGATCATCGTCAACATGAAAAATCTCCATATTCTGACCGATTACCTTCAGCAACAGCCCTTCCTTTCCCCTGCCGGCACCGTACGTCATGTACTGCTTTCCGAGGAGGGATTCAGTTCGTTCTATGGAGAGGACATCCAGGCAGCCGCCATTACATATGCCCTCCAAATCGCGAATGAAAACCCATATGTGGAAGGGCTCCTGATCAATCGTCTGGAAGACAATCCCGGCCTGGTCAGTATGAATTACAATTTCGGGCTTTGGTATACAGAGGGCTCAGAGAACAACCCCGTCTTAAGAAAACCTGCCTGGGAAGCTTACCGGAACGCACAGTAATGACATGCGCAATCCGCGGCTGAAAGCCGACCTTGCAATTACTTGAAAGCCCCGGGGCAGTCCGCATCGCTTTGTCAAGAATCAGGATTACAAAATCCGTAACTGTTCAGTCAAGCTGAACAGTTACGCCTCGGGCGTGGCGCTTATGCACATTCCGAGTACGCCCGAGGCGTGCTTTTCGACGCTTTCATACGCGCCTCGCGGCAAGCGCGAGGCGCTAACTGGATAGTTAGCAAAATCCATCCATGCAAAGCAGACGATTTGTGCCCCGGGCGGTTCCTTATATGATGAAACGGGGGTCACCCAAAACCCACTCCAATCAGGTGAAGAAAATGAAAGATGAAGGAAAGCCGAAACAGAAGAATCTGAATGTCGAGCTTCTGCGCCTGCTATCATGCTTTTTGGTTATCATGGCGCATGTGAAGCCTTTCTATATCATGAACGGGGAAATTATGGACGGAGCCCTTCTGATTGGCTGCCTGATAACCCCTGCTGTTGGCTGTTTCTTCATGATCAGCGGATTCTTCCTTTCCGAAAAAACCTCTTCCAAAAAAGCTTTGACGAATTTCATGAAAAGGGTCGCATGGCCCGCTTTCCTTCTCTTTCTTGCAAACATCTTTCTTAAAGAATGGCTGGCGGGACCGGCTTCCAGGGCAGGAAGGGAAGTCACAATCGTGGAAAGCGCCCTTATGGCACAGCCTCTTGAAGATTTGAAACAACTTTTATTTGGCATTATTGCTTTTGATGCCGGTATATTCGGTCATTACCTGGAACACCTTTGGTATGTATTCAGCCACCTTGTCATCATAATATGGATGCCAGTCATCACCGCCCTCATTCGTGGAAAAGGGGAAAGGGCCATGCTGTTGCTCTGCGTTATATATTTATGGGTGCTGCTTATTATAGATTTGAACAACCTTTTCCCCACGCCATTCCGGCTCTACCAGCCTCAGACGGCAGCGCTACAGGCCACGTACTGCATGGCGGGCTATTTATTATACAAATATTTAAAGCCTTTCCTACCTGCCGGATTTGCAGCGGACGGTCACGAAAACAAAGCTATCGGAACAGTTCAAAACAAATATCCCGAATGGATTAAGAAAACCACCATCTGCATCGGTTTTTTCATCCTCTTCTTTGTCATCATCACGATCCTCTTCCTCTCGCAGAGAGAACTTTTTTCAAGAATGCTTGCTGCCGGCGCGGATCCTGAAAGCATGATGAGGGACGGTTATTTCTTTTCCTGGCTCAGCGGCCTTGGATTTTTGTCCGCGCTTGCCCTTTCCTCCTTCATCCTCTCTCTGCCGCTCGGTTGGATCCGTGGACGTTTCAGGAATGCTTTGCTCTGGCTTTCAGGCACGACCTATCCTGTATTTCTTCTGCATTATTTCCTGGTGCAGAAGCTCAGGGTGCTAAATATAGAAGCCCGGGCACAGCTGCGTCTTCACGCTTATACTGCGCCCGGGGCCATAATCTACACTGTGCTGTACGCGTCAGCCGTTTTCCTTGCGTCAGCTTTCTTGACAGCCGTGATCAGATTCGTTTCAAAGCTACCGAAAAGCTTGCATTGATGTAACTGTTCAGTCAAGCTGAACAGTTACGCATTGATTTACTATTCCAGAATCAGCTCAACATCCTCAAGTCCGTAATTTTCCCGGAAGGTGTCAATTACAGCTTGCTTTGCGGTCTCCTCCGTCAAGCCCTCGCCCGCCGAAAAGTCGGAAAGCGTCAGTATCCCATGACGAATGGCCGTCCCCTCGCCGCCGGGACCCGCAGCAGCCGTTTCTTCTGAGTCGTCAATATCCATATTCACGAAAACCGTGCCTTCCCCTATGGTACCATACTGTATCAGAAGATTCAGCACATTGTCCTCGGTCAGTTTGTCCGCTGCATCCATCTGAGCCTCAACTCCCCCTTTTCCATCGGATGCGTAAACAATAATATTTTCAAGCACCGGCGCGGTGGGATCCGGCTGTTTCGAAAGCGGATATCCATTCTCCGGATTGGTCTCTTCCACTGTGGTTTCCGGCAGCGAAGGGGCATTCTCTTTCTCCTGATTTTCCCCACAGGATGAAAGCAGCATAAGCATGCAGGCAGCAAAAGCAAGTCCGAATGCCCTTAATCCGAAAAATCTTTTCCCGCCTCTAAGCTTTTTCTCTGTCACTCCAGATATATTTTCCATCCTATTTTCACCTTTCCAATGCATATTTCTCATTAAGAAATACCTCCTTGCATAAATATCGACACAAAGGGTAGTATACTGTTTTCAATCATGTTTTGCAAGCAGTATCTAAGCAGACCACGCGCTTTATCTCAAGCGGCAAAAGCCCGGCTTTTCAGTCAAACCAAACTATTCCGCCTTATTTTCTCTCGAGGGCATCGAGTGTAAGGACTTCAAAGCCTTCCGCCTTCCCTTTCAGCTTGATGGATGAACCAAGTGATGTGACGGAAGCCCTTTCCCCCAATGCGTCTGCCACGGAACGTGAAATCAGGATTTTTCCTCCGGGAGCATTCGACTCCAACCTGGCTGCGGTATTCACCGTGTCTCCAATGGCCGTATAATCCATCCTTCTTGGCGCCCCAATGTTTCCGACCACGGCCGGTCCCCAGTTCACGCCAACCCCGAAGGAAACCGTCCTTCCAAATCTCTGCATCAATTCTTTTCCCAGGCCTTCCGCTCCCTCCACCATATCCATGGCTGCGCAGCAGGCCAGGTAAACCGGATCCTCCTGTTCCACCGGGGCATTCCAAAAAGCCATCGCGCAGTCACCTATAAACTTATCAAGAGTTCCATGGTGACGCATAATACACTCCGTCGTCAATGTCAAATACTTATTAATGATCTCTACGACCGTGGGAGGATCCAGGGATTCACTCATTGTGGAAAATCCTCTGACATCTACAAACAGCACGGCAATGTCAAATGTTTTGCCTCCCAGCTCCAGCGCGTCGCTCCCCTGCTCGAGGAGCTGCCTCATAACCGCTGGATCCACATAATTTCCAAAGGTTCGCGTAACGCGGTTACGCTCCCTTCGGGTCTGGACATAATTCATGGCTATGGAAATCACAAAGATAAGCATTACAGCCATCGGAACCCACACAAGCTTAAGCAGAATGCCAAATTGATGATAAATAATACGGCACCCACACAGCCAAATTGCGCAGAGTAAAAATGTCCCCCCAGCCGCTATGGGCAGCCTTTGCTCATATAAAAAGAAGAACGATACTGCCGAGATAAGGAAGAGCAAAAGGATTTGCGGCATTTTTTTTGCTTCTTTGGGAAAAAAACCATTCTCATACGCGGCAATCAGATTTGCGTTAACTTCAACGCCATACATAGGTCTGCTATGGTCTATCGATGTACGATATTCATCCTCCAGCTCAGCAGCATAGGGTCCAATCAACACAACTTTTTCAGCAAAGAATTCCGGATCGACATCCCCCCGGATTACATCCACCGCCGATATGGACTCCCAATGATCCCCCCCTGCCTTTTTAGAAAAGGGGATATAAAAAATCCCATTATTTATCGAGGGCGCCGGGACAGGCTTCCTGTCTTCCGACTTGCAGCAAATCTCATAAACTGCCCTGGAAAATGACGGTATTCTGCTTCCCTCCGGATCCACAACATAGAGCATGGCGTGGCGCAGGATGGCATCCTCATCCTCCATCGTGTTAATATGTCCGATAGCTGCCGCTGCGGAAGATAACTCCATAAATGGGTTCCTCCAATAATTCGCCCTCCGCTGAGCCCTGTAAAACGTCTCGCCGTCAAACTCCATCTTATTCTCTGAATAATCCGCAAAGCCGGCACAGACTACATTCCCACAATCATAGACTGCCTGCGCCAGCCTAAGGTCATCCTCCACATCATCGCCCTCATCGATATAGAGCACGTCTATACCAATTGCGGCGGGCTTTCTGCCCTCCCCGCCACTGTTCAGACGTTCCAAAAGCTCTGCCATCACCCCCCTGGGCCATGGCCACGGTCCAATCTCGTCCAACGAACGTTCGTCTATTTGAATAATGGAAATAGCGATATTCTCGGCAGATTCCTCCTGATAGAAAGAATCCTCCAAAATGCCCTCTGCCTTGTACAGAAGCCCTGATCCGGCCACCAGGCAAAAAAGGGTGGAAAAGAATAATGCCATAAACATATTCAGGATTTTCTTCTTCTGTCTTTTCATATTCCCCCGTCGTCATCCATTCTCTGCTGCTTTAACTGCCAACTTTCCGGCTTAATATTGCTCATGAACACTATGATTTGCCTTATCAGGACGGATAATTCATTGTCTAGGGAAATGCTGGTTAAATCAGCATTTCCTTATGGTGCACAGGAAAATGCAAAGGAAATTTGCCGCGCGGCGCATTTTCGTTGCCGGAAACGCTTAGATTAGCGTTTCCATAAATTATGAAATCAGCCACATAATCCAGAGCCTGCGCAAATAACTGAATGTGGCAGGAAGAGCAATCCCCCCTCCTGCCACGTGATTCCGACATTCCCTCATCTTTATACGATATTACTAACGGTTCGAGGGATTGGTACTGCCTTAACTAAGCGGTATCGTAAAAACCTTTTTTGAAAAGTTGTCGCAAACGAACAGCCTGTCGCCATAGACGCAAAGTCCCATGGGGGAAACTGGCCAGGTTCTAAGCTCGGTGCCATCCTGCATGGCTATGGTATCCACCATTCCGTTCCTTATGCGCCTCACAGCGCCATTCACCGTATCGGAAACATAAATTGTACCGTCCTCTCCCACAGTCACGCCCTGAGGGGAGGAAAAAGCCGCATCCTTTACCGGGCCATCCAGAAAATCCTCTGTTCCCGAACCAGCCACATGCTCCAGAAGGCCATGTCGCACTCTCATGATACGGTTTGCACCGGCTTCGGCAATATAAAGGGCATCCCCCCGCCAGCACAGCCCCGTGGGGTTGTTGAGTCCTGACGCATAC
Source organism: uncultured Oribacterium sp. (assembly GCA_946413525.1). GTDB lineage: Bacteria > Bacillota > Clostridia > Lachnospirales > Lachnospiraceae > Oribacterium. Next base: position 63,083 of record CAMKKZ010000005.1, on the reverse strand, counting down.
GTTTCCAGCTCACCGTCCGTTCTGATCAGGCGGATTGCTCCGTTATGAGTATCCGAAACATAAAGATTTCCCTGAGGATCAGATGCCAACCCTGTAGGATGGGCAAAGACCACGCCAATCTCATTCATTAGCAACTTGTCCGACCTGGCATTCACCGTCTCTGTATGATCCGTGCGCAGCAGACGTACCGCATTATTCGTTGCGTCCGAAATGGCCCAGCCATCCAAAAACGGGGCGATAGCCCAAGGCTCCTTGAACAGGCTGCCCCGAAGCAGCGAGTCATTATATCCCCCTATCGGCTCCCCATAGAGGCCTTTTACGCTATCCGCTCCGGCATAGGGCCTGCAGGTACCGTCCCGAAGCTCCCATATAAGCTTCTGATATGTATCCGTTATAAGGATGGCGCCATCCGATGAGACTGCAATGCCGCACGGGGCGCAGTTCACGTTCAGCCCCTGCAGCATAGCCTCTCCTGCCTGAGCGTTGAAAACAGACGGATTATCTGCCATTGCCGGAAAACTTACGGACAGGCTGCCAAGACAGAATGACAAAATCAGTGCCAGAAAGCCCTTCCTTCTTTTTGATGGGCAAACCGCATTCCAGAGCAAGCTTTTCCGCCATAAATCCACGTTCCTGATACTTCGGGAAAACTTTGTTGTTTTTTTTGCTACCATTCCGTCCCCCTCCAGCTGACTGTTCAAATCGTCAATAAAGCACCACATCCATAGATACATACCTTAAGTCTTAAAATACCATTTCACAGAAAAAGACAACCACTACCGCAACCATCGCCGTTGGGAAAAGGCCCGCTTTCAGCAAAGCCATGCAAATACCAATAATCAAGGCGGCAAGGCCGCTGAAGGGCGAATCTGTCGCATCCATAATGGCGGGAAAGGTCATGACTGCCAAAGTGACATATGGTACATAATACAAAAACGAACGTATTGTCCTGTTCCGAATTTCCCTTCGGATCAGCACAAGCGGCATCACCCGTAAAAAATAAGATGCCGCAAACATAATCAAGATATAAATATATGGATTATTCCTCATGCCAAAACAACTCCTGCCAGGATATTCACGTATCAATTTCCATACAATCCCACCTCAAGCTGCCCACGATGGCTGCTCATGAGTCCGCACCCTCAGTATCTACCGGGAACAGTACCGCAGCCGCTCCGGCAATCACGATAGTAAGGAGGATGATCCTGCTGCCCTCCGACCAGCCTGCCGTAAAGGGGAGCCTGGAAAGCAGAAAGCTTAGCAGCATGGAAATCGCCACCAGAGAGCCAAGCACCCGGGATTTTCCTGCCGGCGGGATAATGATTGCCAAAAACATGCCATATATCCCGATGCTCAAGGCAGTTACCACGTTTTCCGGAAGTACATTTCCCATTACGACGCCACACCATGTTCCCGCTGCCCAGAGGGAGAGGGAAGAAGCAGCCAGGCCATAATTATAGAATGGATGAATCGGCCCCGGCTGAGTTACAGAGGCGCCGAATATCTCATCTGTAATAAAATAGGCCACGCCAAATCGATGAATAAATGCCGTTTTATTCGAAAATTTCTGAGACAGCGCCGCGGACATCAGAAGATATCTCGCATTGACGATCAAAGTTATTACGGCCATTTCCAAATAGGGCGCGTTCGCGGCAATCACAGTAAAGCCGGCATATTCGCCGGCGGAAGCATTGCAAAGGAGACTGGCCAGCGTTGCCTGAAACGCAGTCAGCCCGGCCTGCCTGGCTGATATGCCCAAGGCAAAAGAAACCGCAAAATATCCCAGTCCGATTGGAATTCCATCATGCAGCCCTCTGCCGAACCAACGTTGTTCATCACTCACAACATTTCCCTGACCTTTCTTATGCCAACTATTCTGTGACTCCTGTTCACTCGATTCCTGGACCTATTTCCTGCGTTTCCCCGGGAAGGACAGCCGTATTGGATGAAACCTGCGGGCCTGAGCCGTCTGTTTCAGGGCCGGCTCCATCCATGCCTTGCGGAGGAAGGTTCCCCTCTTCGTTTTCCCCATTCTGAACAGGATTCCCAGCCTGCGTCAACAATTCATCCTGCGAATCTGCGCCCTGTTCCGTTTCACTATTCCCGGCAGAGGCTTCCAGACCATCGCCCCCATCCTGCTGAACTTCTGTTTCTCCGACTTCATCAAGACTCTCAGAAATATCCCCTTCGGCTGCCATATCTAAAGGCTGGGTTTCTCCCTGTTCCTGTGCGCCGGAATCATCAGAAGCTTCCCCGACATTGTCTGCAATTTCTTCGCTGCCGCCAGCTTCCATGCTTTCCGCTTGCTGATTGCCGTCCTCTCCACTGCCAGCTTCCTGGACTTCATTGCCATTTGGAGCCTGACTCTGCTCTGAAAGATGGGCTGCGAACCAGTCAGGTGCCACGGACATAGTCTTCACGCCGCTTTCGGTAAAAATTCCTTCCCACTGCATAACCCTGCCCGTATCCCAGGCCGTTTTTCCATCTTCACTATGAGAGGAAAGCGAGGTGGCATCCGTCAGATTCTCACATTTTGCGAACATCCCGGCCAATGATGTCACATTAGACGTGTTCCAATCCTTAATGCCCGAAACATCTGTCAGCCCCGAACAGCCGTAAAAAGCGCAATACATGCTTGTGACACGGGATGTGTCCCAGGCGGAAAGAGCGGAAAGTTCCGTGATTCGTACGCATTTATCAAAAATCCCGTACATTGTTTCGACATGAGACACATTCCAATCCTTCAGCCCGTTCAAGTTGGACAGGCCCACGCAATCGGAAAAAGTACTCTGCATTACCGTCAGACTCGAAGTGTCCCAGTCCTTCAGTCCGGAAAGGGTAGAGATCCCACCACAGTTATAAAACGTGGCGTACATGGTTCTGACATTTGCCACATTCCAGCCGGAAAGTCCCGACAAATCAGTCAGCCCCGAGCAGCCGTAAAACGTGGCGTAAAGGTTTTCAAGCTTCGATGTATCCCAATCGGAAAGCGCATCCAGGTTCGGAAGAGAAGAGCACCCATAGAAGGCCATATACATCGTTGTCACATGGGAACTGTCCCAATCCTTCAGCCCGCTGATATCCGATAATGCCGGAAGATTCATGCACAGCCCCACCGCATCTTCATTTAATACAAGCTTGTCCGCATCGGTATAATACCAGATCGTTCCATCCTCATACCAGATAAATACATCGCCGTCTGTCAATGTGCCTATGCCAACCCTCGCCCCTTCTGCCGGACGATCGGCTCTTTTAATGGCGCGAATTGCCGAATTAGATGTCTCACGGCTCGGCTGACCCTCTCCTGTAAGGAGTTTCATTCCGGAATTCCATCCGTTCCCTGTACTAAGATCCAATGTGTTTTTGGCCCACTGCGCGAACAGCGTTACCGGGCTGCTCCCCTCAAAAGCAGATACCAAAGATGTGTTTGCGTAACTGCTGCCGCTTCCATCCGCTTTGGTATTCCAATTTTTGAAAGTAAATCCCTGCCTCGCAAAGGAATTCTCGGACAGACGTGTTGGCACGTCCTGTTCTACGACCATGCTCTGCATGCTGCCCTCGCCCTCGTTTGCGTCAAAGAACACTTCCCATCTTCCTGCCTCTTCCGACTCCTCATCCGCGTCTGCCTCGGTATCCGCATCTGTATCCGTTTCCGCGTCGTTGACATCACTGCTGTCTGAATCGATTTCCTCTTCATCTCCTTTTTCATCGGCCAGAGACGTCTCATACGACTCCTCAGCGGGCGACGGGGACGTTTCGGATGTCACAGCCTGCGTTTCTCGCGCCTTCCGAAGCACCACCCCCGGAAGAAAAATATAAGTCCCAATTAAAGCCAGCATTAGCAAAATACAAACCGGCACCAGAATCAAAATCAACTTCTTTTCTTTCATCCTATCAAATCCTTTTTCCAAATCATGTGTTAAACAAAACTCCATTGACTACCCGCAAAAGGCCGCCAATGGAGATACGCTCAACGGGGGGAACCAGTCCCGTAAACCCTTTGTTCAATCAAAGCAATGCCTGTCATTGAAAACAGCATCAATGCAGCACCCATCATAGTGTAAGTCCAGTTGTACACCCTATCCGTAGAACTTGACGCCCCACTGGCGGCAAATTCGGACAAAGGCGTAGCCTCATCTTCAATTACTACTATGTCTCCTGTTTCCGGCTCCACGTATTCTGCCCCGTCATTGTCAGGCGCTTCCGCCCCGGCATCATACCCAGACACATTCCCGGATACCCCCCATCCAACATCTGCGCCGTCGGCCTCTGCCCACATTATGTCCGTGTCCATGACATCATACTCTGCCGACCAAAAGACACGCTCTCCCAAAGCATAATTCCCCGACGCCGACTCGGCGTCCCTCATCATCTCAAGCGTTTCATACGCCTGGACATCAGAACCGCCTAAATAACTACTTGCCCCTAAATCATCCTCCATGACCGGGAGAACAGGCAGCAGCACCCCTATAGCCAAAATGGCTGCAAGCCTCCTCATAACAACCTCCCTCGTCATGCAGAAATCCGGCTGCATCCCCTATCGGCCTATTCTGCAAAACTTTCACAAATCCCTATAAAAAATTAAGAATATCTTAACAAAAATCCATTCAAATGTAAACCTTTAGATTGAGATTTGTTCAAGTTATTTTTGCATCAACCCCGCCTCTCAATATTCCGCGGTAATACGGTCAATCTCCTCAAGCACATCATCCGTGAATTCAACGCTTCCCGCATCTTCAATATTCCCAATAAGCTGCGCCGGATTGGATGCGCCAATCAGGACGGAACTGACAGCAGGATCCCTCAGCAGCCACGAGAGGGCAAGTGCCGAAAGAGTAGTGCCCATGTCATCCGCAATTTTCTTGAGCCGAGTGACGCTTTCCCTTCTGCTTTCGGCATCCATCGGATGCAAATATCTGCCATCTTTGGCGATACGGCTGTCACCAGGTATGCCGTCAATGTACTTCCCGGTCAGGATTCCCTGTGCAAGAGGGCTGAACGCCACGATGCCAAGACCCTGTTCCCGGCAGGCATCCTTCGCGCCATCCCTCTCTATTTTCCGATCCAGAAGAGAATATCTGCGCTGGTTGACAATGAAAGGACAATGTAGCTTTCGCAAATATTTTGCCGCCTTTACAGTATAGTCCCCATTATAATTAGAAACCCCCGCATATAAAGCCTTTCCGCTCCGCACGATATCCGCAAGAGCCTCCAGCGTTTCCTCCAGCGGGGTTTCGGGATCCATGCGGTGGTGGTAGAAAATATCCACATATTCCAATTTCATCCTGCGCAGGCTTTGGTCAAGACTGGCAGTCAGGTATTTCCTGCTTCCCCAATTCCCGTAGGGCCCCGGCCACATATCGTAACCGGCCTTTGTGGCAATCACAAGCTCATCCCTGTAAGGGCGAAAATCCGCGTCGAGAATGCGTCCATAATTCTCCTCGGCGCTGCCATATGGAGGGCCGTAATTATTCGCGAGATCGAAGGACGTGACGCCCCTGTCAAATGCAGCCCTGCACATTTCCCTCATATTTTCAAAATCACCATTTTTCCCAAAATTATGCCAGAGCCCAAAGGACAACTTTGAAAGCAGAAGCCCGCTCTTCCCTGCCCGCCGGTACTCCATTTTCTCATATCTATGCTCATCCGCCTTGTATTCCAATCTCAATTATCCTCCCTATCATAATGGTTGTTGGCCATTTTAATTGCCTTCAAACAGCTATGGTATCGCAAGCCATATGACTCCTTAGTAAAGTCAAAGTAGTTATTAGGCTATTTAAATTGCTGACAAGCAAATGTTGTATCGCGTCAACAAGGCTCCTGATCCTGCCCGCCGTCACCGGGAACCTGTCCGACAGCCGCAGGATTCGATGTCAGTTGCCCGAAATAAAAATCATAAGCCCGTTCAAAAGCCTTGTTAAACGTAGGATCACTGCCTGTATGCATGCTCTCATAGTACAGATGCTCATGATCCGCCAATTCAGGACGGACGCGCACCATGGTGGCAACACCGATATTTGAACAGATATCCACTATCCGTGTGCACTCCACCATCAGGTTTGAGAAGCCAACATCGGCCAGCAGGCTGCATTCCCCGCTGCTCATCCTTTTCAGGTGATGTTTTTTCAGTTGTGATATAAACTCCTCCGCAACCTGGACCAGCGGCTCAATCTGCCAGGCCGCCTCCGCATCCCTCCGCCGGAAGCTCGTATCCGTAAAATCCAAAATGCGGTCAATGATTTTTTTCAGAACACTCAATTCATACAGGGCAGACTGCGAAAAGGAAGTGCCGCTCTTCTCCATATTTCCTGCCAGGTTCGCAATATTGACAGCATGATCCCCCAACCTCTCGAATTCTGCGCAGACCTTGTAATATTGGTCGAGGATTCTTGTATGCTCAACGCTCCGAAGACGCGGGAGCAATTCAACCATATATCGGCTGACCCGGTCCGTCATTCGGTCAACCTCATCCTCATCCGCAAGAATTTCCTTTTGAGCCGTTTCATCGAAGCTCTGTATCAGACGGAAGGATTTTTCAATATTTTTCCTGGATGCCAGGAACATTGCCATCAAAACGTCGTAACAGCTTCTCAGGGAAAGCGCCGGCGTATTCAGAAACGCCGGACTCAGGGCATCCAGCTTGTCCTCATACTTGCCCCGCGCCTCCGGCTCATCCTTGATAATGCGGCGGCTCAGTCCCTCAAAAATTTTCAGGAAAGGAAAAAGGCAGACTGCGCTGCAGAGATTGAAGACCGTATTGGTATTGGCTATAATGCCCGAATTAACCGTAGAATCCCACAGTTCACTGAGAAAGCCCACTTTATGGGCAATAACTACGCCCAATAAAACCAGCACAGTTTTCCCAAGGTTAAAAAGAATGTTGACTGCGCCAACCCGTTTTGCCTCGGGTTTGGCACCAATAGAACAGACAATGGCGGTCGTCACACAGTCTCCAAGATAAACGCCTACAATGATTGCGTAAACGCCTTTGAAGGTGAGCATGTCCGCGGCAGAAAAAGCCTGAAGAATGCCGATCGTTGCCGAAGAACTTTGGAGGACAAAAGACACCCCGACGCCGGTAATATATCCCAGCAACGGATTGTCGCCAAGACTTGAAAACATCCTGTCGACAATGCCTGATCCGGCCAGCTCGCTGACAGCTCCCGTCATATCCAGAAGACCTGCAAACAGGATGCCAAAGCCAATGGCAATATTACCTATGGATCTTGAATTTTTCATCTTGCCGCCCATGATCAGTCCCATGCCAATGATCAGCGAGACCGGCGCAAGAGTTGACGGCTGCAGAAAGCGAAGCCAGGAAACTCCCCCGGAAGCGTCCAGATCCAGCAAACGGATAATCTGCCCCGTCACCGTGGTTCCCACGTTCGCACCGACAATAATTCCAAGAGATTGATGCAGCGTGAGAATCCCCGCACCTACAAGACCTGATGTAATGACAATTGTCGCAGTGGACGACTGAATCAACGCAGTCACAAGGAGTCCCAGCACAAACGCGTTGACAGGATTATTGGTAACCTGTTCCATCGCGCGCTTAAGCGTTCCTGATGAATTTTCCTTTAATGCGTCACCCATCAGGCGCATACCGTACAAGAACATGGCCAGGCCACCGAAAAGGGTAAGAAGGTCAAATATATCCATTCCAAGCATACTCCAATTTCTCTATCCTGTTTTCTTTTGTCCCAAAAAGCCCTACTAGCTCATTATGATTCTCTCATATATTTTGCCAGATGTCAACTCCGTCCAGAGCAATCAAGCGGGGAAGATAAAATCGCACCCTACTCGCCCGCGGGGCTGCGTCCGGCGTAAGCCGGAATATTTCCTTACGCAGCCCCTGCGATAATAAAAAAATATGCAGGGCATAAGCCCTGCATACCCTTTCTTTCATACTTTCGACTTGTCGCTTTAATTTGAACTGATCTTTTTGAACTAATCTTTGTTATTTCGCCGTCTTGACGGATCTGAATTCCTCCGCCTTCTCCAATTCAGGCATCAGCTCGCTTTCCACAATCGTCAGCATATTTTCCAGCTTTTCAAGATCTTCTTTGGAGAATCTCTCTTCACATCTTCTCACAACAGTCTCCGCATACTCACGCGTACTTCGAATCCTCTCCCAAAATCTTTCTGTCGGACGCAAATGATATTCGCGCCGGTCAATTTCCGACTGAACTTTTTCAATATATCCTTTTTCCATCAGGGCATTAACCTTGTACGCGGCATTAGGTGCTGAAATCCCCATCATATGCGCGAATTCCTGCACAGATGGCTCCCCCAACATACGGATGCACTCCATACTGAAAGACTCTACCGTTGTAAGAGGAGGGAGTCCCTGTTCCTCACCCGCTTCCTCGTCCGCAAAAATTCGTTTATAAAAAAACAAGCAGTACTTATTATATAACCTTACTACCGCATCGATTAACATCCCTATTTAGCTCCGTTTCTATTATTCGTATTCTTTATAAGAATTATGAAATTATATCATACTAGGATTGAATAATTACAGACCTAATTGAAACAATAATATTTGACTTTTCCTTATTTTTTTATGCATAATGCACAAACCCATTACAATTCGTCATTAACCTTATAATAATTTTAATTAAATATTCATAATAATCAAACGATATCCCTGTGATTTCTCCCCATCTGCCCGAGCTGGCTTGAGCCATTCTGAATTCTTGCGTGAAAAACCGGCTCTTTGTTTAAAGGAAATATAAAAAAAATAAAACCCGCATATGGCATTCGTTCAATAGATATGTTACTATTCAAACCATCGCATATATAATCATTAGAAAAGAGGTGTTTTTCATGAAACAGAAATTCAGACACATTCTTTCCCTTGTTTCCATGGCCGCGGCCGTCATTTTCCTGATTATCGGCAGGTTCCTGATTCCGCTGGATTCAGTGCAACAGACATTCTGGGCCCTTGTGCCCCCTATAATCGCAATCGGCCTGGCGCTGCTCACAAAGGAAGTTTACAGCTCCCTCTTCTTTGGGATACTAGCCGGCGCCCTGCTTTATTCCGGCTACAATTTCGAAGGAACTCTGAATCACATTTTTTCCGACGGTATTATCGCCGTTCTGTCTGATAGCTGGAATGTCGGCATTCTATGCTTCCTGGTCATTCTTGGCACCATGGTACAGCTTATAAACCGTACCGGAGGATCGGCCGCCTTTGGAAAATGGGCTTCAAGCCATATCAAAACAAGGGCGGGTGCCCAGTACGCGACAATCGGGCTGGGAGTCCTGATTTTCATTGATGATTATTTCAACTGCCTCACCGTCGGATCCGTCATGCGCCCTGTCACCGACAAATACAAGATCAGCCGTGCGAAGCTTGCCTACCTGATTGACGCGACAGCCGCGCCGGTGTGCATCATTGCCCCAATTTCATCCTGGGCCGCCGCTGTCTCCGGCTTTGTAGAGGGCGAAAACGGGATGAGCCTCTTCCTTCGGACCATTCCGTTCAATTTCTATGCTTTGCTGACATTGGTCATGATGATTTTGCTTGTCGCCCTGGATCTTGACTTTGGACCCATGGCCGCACATGAAAGGAACGCAAAGGAAAAGGGCGATCTCTTCTCAACTGACGAACGCGCCCCGGAGTCCAAAGCCCCTTCCGATGCCGTGAAAACCGAGGCGAATGACAAAGGAAGCATACTGAACATGCTCATGCCCATCATCTCCCTGGTTATCTGCTGCGTCATAGGGATGATTTATACCGGCGGTTTTTTCTCTGGAGAAAGCTTCATCAATTCATTCGCCAATTCTGACGCGTCTGTCGGCCTTGTACTTGGCTCATTTGTAGCACTGGTTCTGACCCTGGCGTTCTTCCTAATCCGGAACGCGCTGCCCTTTGAAGACTGCATGGACTGCCTCCCGAAGGGCTTTAACCAAATGGTGCCCGCAATTTTGATATTAACGTTTGCATGGACGCTGAAAGCCATGACAGACAGTCTGGGAGCGAAGGAATATGTTGCCGCCCTGGTGGAAAGCTCCGCTACCGGCTTCCTGAATTTCCTGCCCTGCATTGTCTTCCTTATCGCTGTAGGACTCAGCTTTGCCACGGGCACATCCTGGGGCACTTTCGGCATCCTCATCCCGATTGTTGTGGCCTGCTTCCAGAATACCGATTACAACATGATGATTATTTCAATGGCAGCCTGCATGGCCGGAGCCGTCTGCGGCGACCATTGCTCTCCTATATCAGACACGACAATAATGTCAAGTGCCGGTGCGGAATGCGTTCACATTAACCATGTTTCCTCACAGCTCCCCTACGCGCTTACCTGCGCGCTCGTATCCGCGGCAAGCTATATTGTTGCCGGTTTTGTGAAGAAATGGTACATTGCCCTTGCGGCCGGTATCGCTCTGGAACTGCTTCTTCTCTGCACAATCAAAGCCATCATCATCTGTACCCATCTTTTTAACGGGAAGGTCAGGACGGAAGCATCCGCCGTATCCCCGGAACACAAGGCAGAAGCAGCACAATTGGCAGAAGCAAAAGATCCGGAATCCGTGGATGTTCCGGACGGAACGGAGGCCGAGAAATGACAAACGATAACTTGAACTCCCCCTCAAATAAGGAGCTTCTCAGGGAGCTCCGGACAACGCGCCGAATAGCCATCCTCGCAATTATTATGAATGTAATCATTATGCTGTCATTGATTGCGGCACTGCTCTTCGCGAAAGCACGTTTTGAATTCTACTCTGCCAAGGTTAACGAGGCCTTTACTACCATGCAGAAAATTGACGACCTTGTGGATGACGTCCAGTTAATAAAGTCCACTTACGAGGGTTATCAAGGACAAATAGAAAACGTTTTTGACACAATGGATGAACTGCAGAATCTTATAACAAAAGCACAGGATCTCATCAATCAGCTTTCCCAACTGCCTTTTGTTAATTTAGGCTGACCATTCACTGTCCTCCGGATTTGAGCAGGGAAGATGAAATCGCACCCTGCTCGCCCACAGGGCCGCGTCCGGCGTAAGCCGGAATGTTTCCCTACGCAGCCCCCGCGGCAATAAGGAAACGGGCATCCCGACAGCTTCTCTTAGCTTGTCGGAATGCCCGTTTCTTTCTGTTTTCCGCTTTTTACGGCATGGATCATTGAATCTTATGCAACTGTTCAGTCAAGCTGAACAGTTACGCCTCGGGCGTGTCGCTTATGCGCATTCCACGTACGCCCAAGGCGTGCTTTTCTATGCTTCCATACGCGCCTCGCGGCAAGCGCGAGGCGCTAACTGAATAGTTACAATCTCATGCCAGGATTTCACGTATCATCGACTCTATGGAATCCCCATAGAAACTATTGTTATTTTTAATAATGTCAACAAACTGCAAAAGCTCAATCTGGTGTATCATATCCATCCCGATCCTGTCATAACGCGTAACCAGCTTCTGCAGGCTTTCAAAAGAAGCGCTGACGGATTTTCCAATATTTCCTGTCAGTGTTTCATCCAGTTCCCGGACATACTTGCCCTCCATAGCGACCAGCCCGGCTTCTTCCTCAAGCTCCTCCACAGAAACGTCCTGAGGCGCCTGGCACCAGTCCTCCTCCACGAAAGTCCACCCATATAAATCCTGGAGCTTTCCGACCCTGTCCTTGTAATACAGGATTTCTCCATTTTTCACTTCAACCATGAAGCCGTCCTCCGCGTCAACCACCAGATTGAGCAGCAGGATTCTGTCAAAACGGGGGGCATGAATGATTCGGAGACGTCCATGTTCCTCGGATTCACTTGAATGTACGGCATTAACGATTTCCCGCGCATCCTCTTCCGACATGCGGAACACTGCCTCCTCCACCGCAAGATCGGCTATTGTCTTTGTAATGAATTCTTCATCCTTGTTCTGCTGCCTGCCGACCTCGCTGATTCCCGCGGCGTGACCGGCTGTCTGGGCATCAATCATTCTTTCACGGGTATTCATATCCTGTTTCGAAAGAACCGCTGCCTTTTGTACCACTGAGGAAAATTCATCATTCTTCAAGTTCACCCCAAACGGAGGCTTCTTGCCAATCACGCCGATACCGACCACGGCCACATTGGGCTCCTTCCTCATGGTCTCCTGAATCACCTGACTGCTCCAATACAGGAAGTCCTCACCCGCGCCGCTCTCCACCTCAAGGAATCGAACCATGGGATATTTTTTCCAGGCGTCGCGCAGGATTCGCAGTGCCGTGACATTTGCCAATGATTTGGGCACAACATATACATCCAAACGGCTGTTGCGGTCCAGCGCTGACAAAAATTCCGAGACAAGATGATCCCGCCTGCCCTGTGAAAGCTCCTCCTCAAGCAGGTCCATATCAATGCCGATGGAAGGCCGTTTTCGTATGTACAGGAAAAGGTCATATTCGTTCGTGGGGATTTTCATTTCCATGGTCCCGGCGCGCAGAGCGTCATAGATATCCCCAATCAGCGTCCTCAGCATTTGCTGCAGTTCGGTCCTTGCATCCACTGTTTTGGGAAGCGGGCAACTGACAACCGTGTCATATACGTCCATGCCGCCGTTCCGAATCTTCATCACGACCAATTCCTTGCCTGGCAGCAGGCTGATTTTCAATTTTGCCTTTCCCTTGATCTCATACAGGTCCTTTCCCGCCATTGACTTAAGATAAAGGTGCGCATTGGCCGGTACAGCCTCCTCGTCATCATCTTCCTCCCTGTCAGCAATAAACATTGAGGCAATTTTTTTCAAAAAACCCATCATTCACTCCCCTATTATAGTGGTTTTCTGGCCATTTTCATTAGCGACAAAAAGATGCGGTATCGCAATCTACAGGATACGCTCATTAAAGTCGGCACAAAACGATTCCTTGAGATCAGGCTTCGCCGTCCAGGAAAGGATCCACGAGATGGATGCGGCCATTCCTCAGCATCGAAAAGCCTTTCATCGGATAATTTTTGAGATTGGGCAGTATCCTCCTGTCATCTGCGGCATCCAGCAGGGACTGCCTGGCCCTACGGACTTCCATCTCCGTTTTCTGCCTGGATGGGCCGCCAACGCAGCCGCCTTCGCAGGCCATGCCCTCGACAAAATCCTCAGGCAGCCGCCCTGCCTTCAGAAGCTGCAGCGCGGTAACGCATTCCTTACCGCCAGAGCACTGACGAAGCTTCAGCCCCGTCGTATCCTCCCCCCTCTCATGCATGCATTCGAGAACCGCATTGGCCACTCCGCCGGAACTGGCAAAGCCTTTTCCCCAAAGAGATGCTTCCTGATAGCTGTCCGCCACGGGAACAAGCTCAACATCCTTTGAGCGGAGCATTGCCGCCATCTCGCCAAATGTCATTACATAATCCGCGTTTCCTTCGATATTCATCTCGTGCGCCTCAGACTTTTTCGCCATGCACGGCCCGATGAATACCGTCACGCAGCCCGGATGGGTCAGCTTCAGATATCTTGATGTGGCGCACATTGGCGACACGGTCTCCGACATATTTTTTTCATACTGTTCCGGGAAATGCATTTTCAGCATATTAATGAACGCAGGGCAGCAGGATGTCGTCATCTTTCTCCCCTCTTTCCTTGCCTCGGACCATTCCACAGATTCCCATGCAGCCGTCATGTCGCCGCCGAGACCCACTTCCACCATATCCGAGAATCCCAGCTTCTTCAGCGCGGCGCGCACGGATGCCATGTTTATGTCCTTGCCGAACTGGCCTTCTATGGCCGGTGCGCACATGGCAATCACTTCTTTTCCCGCCTTGATATCGCGGATTATATCAAGCATATCCACCTTCACGGCAATCGCCCCAAAGGGGCAGGAGTGCACGCACTGTCCGCAACGGATACATTTCTTCTCATCAATCCGGCAAATCCCATACTCATCATACTCAATGGCATTGACCGGACAAGGCTTGCGGCAGGGGCGGGCAAGGTGAGCTATGGCTCCGTAAGGACACGCATTAGCACACTGCCCACATTCCTTACATTTATTGGGATCTATCCGGGCACGAGTCTCCGTCATAATAATCGCGCCAAAACGGCAACTGTTCTGGCACGCTTTACCGAGACAAAGCCGGCAGTTATCCGTTACCGAATAAGTGGAAAGCGGGCATTCCTCGCAGGCCGGATCGATTACCTGTATAATGTTGTTCGTATTTCGCGTCGGATTGGCATCTTCGTTACAGCTCAAGCGTATCCTCCATCGCAAAATTTCCCGCTCTTTATAGATACAGCATCGAAATGTCGCATGGGGTCCCGGCGAGATACTGTGAACTAATTCATCCTTCGTCTTTTCGTTCAGCCTGCCTTCCCATTCCAGCCTTGCCAGCCCTTCTTCTACCCGGTGCATCAACTCGCTAGCACCCATATCATTTGTTACCATGCCAGACCCCTCCCATCCATTGTAATTCACGACAATGCCATTTTCCGCCCAAGAAGCCCTTATATGTCTGCCCGCACATGTCGATTGTTGAAATATAGGCAACCACTCAGTGCCCTATTTATTGTCATTCGCGGCGGCTTGACGCGCGCGCTCCGAGGCTGCAGACAAAGCTGCATGACAGGGAGAACATCCGCGGCTTCTCACACGCGTTCTGAGGCGCTCCGCGCCTTGTCCGCCCCCCGGCTTTCAAGGGGCGTTGAATAGTCATCATATATGTATAAGACATGAATGTTCCTGAAGAAACATTCATGTCCTATATTACATGAAAATCCTTGATAACTCAACTAAAATACTAGCAAAAAGACATCCGATAGTCTAATATATACTGATACAGGCGATTGATAGAATACAAGTAACGTGATAAGCTAGTAAAGACGGGCATGCCCTCAGCCACTTACCTGCAAACAAAAGGGGAAGATGACATTATGAAAGATTATCAGATCATAACGGATGCTTGCTGTGACATGGAACCTGACCTGCTTGAAAAATACCAGATAGCTGTAATTCCGATGGAAGTCCGAATGAATTCAGGGGAGGTCTTCCTGCATTACCCGGATTTTCGCAACTATTCTCCCACAGACTTTTACAAAAAGATATCCGATGGAGTCATTTCGCAGACTTCCCAGATTACCCCTGCCCAGTTTATTGATTTTTTCACCCCGATACTCGATGAAGGGAAAGACATCTTATACATCTCCCTTTCATCCGGATTGTCCGGCACATACTCCTCGGCTCTTTCGTCCATCAGCATCCTCAAGGAAGAATATCCCGAACGGCTTATCTGTTGCGTCGATTCCCTTGGCGGCAGCGGCGGGCAGGGAATGATCACTCTGAAAGCCGCTCAAAACAGGGACAGCGGCATGGGGCTTGAGGAAAACGCCTCCTGGCTTACGGAACACCGTCTGGAAGCCGCCTACTATTTCACCGTAGGAAGCCTGGACACTCTGCGGAGAGGCGGAAGGGTTTCTGCCGCAAGCGCCATGATTGGAACCGCCTTAAATATAAAGCCCATCCTCTTTATAAACGATGAAGGGAAGCTCATCGTGCACCGAAAGGTAAGAGGAAGGAAACCCAGCCTCAAGATGCTTTTGGAGCTGACTTTGAAAACCATTCAGAATAGCGAAGAACAAACCGTCTTCATTTCGCATGCCAATTGTCATTCGGAAGCCCTTGAGTTCAGGGAACTGGTGAAGGAATCCATCCCCTGCAAAGACGTCATCATCACAAGGGTGGGGCCGGTAATCGGCTCCCACACGGGTCCGGATCTGATGTGCCTGTTTTCCTGGGGAAAAGGGCGAATTCCAAAATCCGTCTAGGAAATGCCATTAAAAAAATATAATGTAACTATTCAGTCAGCGCCCCGGGCGTGGTTGGAACGCGCGGAAACACCATGCCCGAGGCGCTGACTATTCTGTTTCACTGAACAGTTACTACAAATTAAGAAAGGAGGCCTCTATAATGGGATTTGAAGCAATTACATCGCTTGCCGCATATACAAGGCAGACTCAAATGCTGAACAAATGGCAGCAGCGAAAAAGCTCCGGGAGTTTTTCCCCGAAACAAACAAAAACACGGGATAGCGCGGAAAGAATATCCGAGAGTTCCAACAAAGCCAAGACCCAGCACCAGAAAAAAGCAGCTCAGGACAGGCTGATTCTGGAACAATTCCGGGAACAGCAGGAAAGCCGCGACCTGGAGATGGAGGCAATCATGGCAAAAGCACAGGCCGGCAGGAAGCTTTCCTCCGAAGAGCTTGACTATATCAAAGAAAAAAACCCCATGCTCTACCAGCAGCTTCAGGAAGAAGATCAGGACAGGAAAAGCTATAAGCGCGAACTGGAAAACGCGAAAAGCAAGGAGGAGGCGCAGCGTGTGGAACAAAATCATGCCGCCGCCTCTCTCATAAGGGTGCGAGCCATAGCCAACAATCCAAATATACCGGAAGGTCAGAAAATCGGTTTTTTTGAATCAGAAAACAGAAAAGCCAAGGCAAGGGCAGAGATACGGAAAAAATTCATGGAAAGCCCCGAATACAGAGAATTGCCCGAAAAGGAAAATCCCCCGCAAACTCAGCAGGACGTCATCGACACTCAAAAGCGGGAATCCCGGGATGTCATCGAAACTCAAAAGCGGGAATTCCAGGATGCCGGTGAAGAAAAACGCAGCGAACCGGAATCAAAAGAGGCTGAACTGTCCTCCTCAATGCCCCAACGCTTTGCAAAAACTCCCCTCAACAATGATTCTTCGGACGAGCGGAAAGCGTTGCGGGAAAAAACACGGAGAAAATTCACATCAATCGGCACAAATGGGACTCAACGCCTGCGGCATTAAGTCAAAGTTTGAAACAAATATCCGTTTCATGACCAGTTTTAAGGCAGCGCTTTCTATGACCTTGCCTTAAAATTGGTCATACAGGAAAGGCATATAGCTGCTGCCCACCATCGACATGATTGATAACGCGAACAATACGAGGGCAAGGGCAATCTTTACAGCAAAATAAAGTGCCTCCTCCATACCAGCACGGCGGGCCTCCGTCCTTACCCGTTTTTGCACCCTGTCAAGAACCTCTGAATGCCTGTCTCCATTGATCCCTGCATTTTCTCCCGCCTGCTCACTGCCTTTCCCAGCACGTTTGCGTGACATATCTGAAGCTTCCGCATCGCCCATGCCTCGTTTCGAGCCAACCTCCTCGCTCGCCCTTTCCTCCCGCCTCTGTACCCTGTTTTTCAGGGAAATTTTCCTGGTTATGGCCTTTCTTATTTCCTGCGCCACGATTCTCGAAAGCGGCGTCACGGCAACAATGCAGACGATAAGGAAATAAACATTATTTTTCAGAAGCAGTTCCGTTGCTTCATCCGAGGCCGGCGATCCCGTCCGTAAGAATAGCAGCGCAAAAACATTTTTCAACGATGGGAAATCCGTGAACCGAAACAGGATCCATCCAAAATAAACCACGAGCAAGGTGTATGCATGGCCAAAAAAACGCCTGAACCCCCTGTCCACCGCCCCCTCATTTTCCGATAAACGGTCCTCTGCCCCCGTCCTCGGGGATCCGCCAAATTTCAAGACCACATTTTCGAATATAATAAAAACAAGATAATAAGCTCCCCAAAGAATATAATTCCAACTGGCCCCATGCCAGATCCCGGTAAGCAGCCAGACAACGGAGAGGTTGACACAAAGCCTGAAAAAATGGACGCGGCTCCCCCCCATAGGTATATATACGTAATCCCTGAAAAAAGAGGACAGGGAAATATGCCATCTCCGCCAAAAATCCCTTACAGATGAGGCGATGTATGGATAATTGAAATTCTCAGGGTATGTGAATCCGCACATCATTCCAAGACCGATAGCCATATCGGAATAGGCCGAAAAATCGAGATAGATCTGAAGCATGTAGAAAAGGGAGCCGAGCCATGCCGCCTTTACGGAAATGCTGCTTTCCAAAAAATGAATCGGGAGGAAGCTTTCCACAAGAAGTCCAAGGTGATTCGCGAGAATGGTCTTTTTGGAAAGCCCGATAAAAAATCTCATCAGCCCATCTGTGAACATCTCCGCATCCAAATTTCTGTCATGCAGCGCATCCTTAATGTCCGAAAACCTCATAATCGGCCCTTCGGACACCTGATGAAACAACACAGAGTACTGCAAAACATCAAAGAAGCTCTGCGAATCCAGATGTCCCATAAAGACATCCGCCACATAGGAAATCAATTTGAATGTGTAGAAAGAAATCCCCATGGGGAGGACAAACCGGGGCATTGCCACCGGTGTTTCTGAAAACATGCCATATTGTCCCATTAAGAAGCCGGCATACTTAAAATACATAAGGGGCATCAACAGCAGAATGACGGTCGCAACCAGACACACCGCCTTATATCCCGACCGTTTTCCCACACGGCACTTCTCAATTCCCCATCCGCCCAGAAAGGCAAACGCAGTCATCGCTATAAGAAGCAGGAGGTATCGAAGCCCGGCAAATGCATAAAACAGCAGCGAGCCCATGAGAAGGACCAGGTTTTTCTCCCATATGTCCGGCACCAAAATATAGAGCATCAGGAAGATTGGAAGAAAGGCTGAAACAAAAATGAGACTTGAAAAACTCATACTTGCAGTTTTCTCCTATTTAGTGTATAATAAGCGTACTTTTGGGGCAGTGCTGAAACTTTGGCCCCGCGCAATGGGACTCCACGAACCGTGTCAGGATGGGAACATAGCAGCACTAAGAGGACCCTCTCATGTGCCGCGGGATATCCTGAGTGGAGCTGCCCCAAAAGTTTTAAAAACATTCGACAGATGGCTCCCATCCCCATGCTGCTTCAAATCACAGGATTATTCAATGCCAGATGACATTGCCCCGTTAATACGCCTCGGCATTGCCCAGTGCTTTTCCGCAATCAAAGAATCCTGTAAACCCTTCTTGCGTTTTCCGTCGTAGTCTTTATCACTTCTTCTTTGGAAATCCCCTTTATTTCAGAAACAGCAGACACCACATACGGAAGATACGATGGATCGTTCCTTTTCCCACGGAATGGCACCGGTGCCATGTATGGGCAGTCCGTTTCCAGAACGATGGCAGAAAGCGGAACGGACTTCACGACATCTTTCAGTTTTCTGGCGTTTTTGAAGGTGACAACGCCGCCCACGCCAATATACATCCCCTTTTCAACGAATCTGAGGGCCATTTCCGGCGAATAAGAGAAGCAATGCATGATTCCGCCCTGCTCAAATCCCTCGCAGGATTCCATAATGTCGAAAGTATCTTTCGCCGCTTCCCTTGAATGGATAACAACGGGAAGACGGCATTTCTTCGCAAGCCGTAGCATTTTCACAAAGCACTCTTTCTGCGCAGCCTTCGCCAGGGCTTCTTCTGTTGAATCCGGGACTATTGCCTCATTTACCAGGGTTGGGCTTTGCCGCTCTGAATCCCGGCATGGCAATCCGTCTGCGGAACAAGGCGTCTCATTTATCAATGCCGGGTTTTGCTGCTCTGAATTCCGGCATACCGGGAAAAGATAATGATAATCCAGACCAATCTCCCCAATAGCCACCACCTTCTTTGCCGCGGAGAGCCTGCACAGCTCCTCGATATCAGAATCAGACAAAACACCCGCATGGTCAGGATGAAAGCCTATGGCAGCATATATTTCCGGCCAGATGCCCGGCCTCCTGTCGCTGAAAGAATCCATTCCCGATATCAAATGATTGAGCGAACCTGACGATGCCTTGTCGCTTGAACGTTCCGCAAGTTCCACTGCTTTTTTTGAGCTTTCAAGATCAAATCCTATTTCCGTAAAACAGGCAACATTCGAATGACAAAGGGAAGAAATAACATCATCCCTGTCCGCGTCAAAAGACTCATCATTCAAATGGGCATGCGTATCAAATATCATTTCATCAGCCACCTTCCCATGCCTCCACTGTTAAAGAATCTTTTGGAGTCTTGGTTTTCCGCAAGCTGCTGTCCTGCCGCGCAAACAGTCTCCAATCAAAATAGTTGCATGCATCCCCCACTTCCCAGAAAGCAACAGGAATTATAACATTGCCAAATTAATAAAGTCAATCTCGGCATAAACTATGGAAAAGATACCGCTACGCCTCATCATTCCCTCCTGCCAAACAATACGGGAATACGAAAATATCCATCGCGAACGTCCATGCCGCAAATATCCATTATCTTTCAAACGGGAAAAGCGGTTGAAAAATATCCTCTTCCGTATATAATTATTAGCAGGCTATATAATTTGGGAGAATTCAATAATGCTCGAAAAACGCTTGAAAGAATTGGGATATAAAGACATTTATGACTTTCTTTCCGATTACATACATGAAGACAAACGACAAAGCCTTGAGGCATATGGCGTAAATAATGTGAAAAAGCTGAGTGATGACAGTCTTGTCCAGATTCTTGACAAGGCCATCCTATACTATATGTCTCTCGGGCAGGCGCAGCGAAACGAAGGGCAGCGGCAGATTGCATTAAAGAAAGAGAGCCTGGCCAGTCAGGCAAAGAGATATTTCGTCGGGAAAGGAAATCCGTCCGAATCCAAAGCCTATCACAAAGACAGCGCGCCCCCTCTTAGCAAAGGGCCCTCAGATACAATCTCAAGACCGAAAAGAACGAAAAGAAGGAAAAAAACACAGAATAGCTCAACGGCAATTCGCAATCTTGAACCAAGGCTTTTGCTTTTCTGTGCTTTCGCTCTGACCGTGGTCGTATTCCTATGCATCCTGTTATTCCGAAGGACATCGTCCCCTTCGCAAGGTGAACAGTCGAGTGAAAATCTTGCGGAAAACTACAAGGATCATCCCGGAACCGGCGTCACGACTTCCACTTCCGAAATTGAAGAAGGAAGCGCCGAAAACGATACCGATTCCATTTCAAACGCCATAGGACCTGCAGCGGCAATAACTGATTCAAGTCGCATGGAAACAAGCGACATAAATGTCATGGAAGCAGCCGATGATAATGAAACAGAATACGATACAGGCAAAGGCCCGGGGTATCCGGCGGCTCCGACAAGGGCGACTTCCGAAACCCGTGATTACAGGACTTTTCCGGGCACGGAGGCAACCGTACCCGTTTTGAAGCAAGATACCGAGAGTACTGTTTCCCCGCTTGCGCAAAATGCGGAGAGTACCGTCCCCGTACTAGAACAAGATTTCGGAAACGATCCATCCTCGATGCCGCAGGGGACAAAGGATTCTCCATATCCACCGATATCACAGGAGACGGAGGATTCTCCATATCCACAAGTTTCGCCGGAAATATTGGACAGCATGCAGATTGAAGATTTGAAACGCTACGCCGAGACGGGAAACGCGGCAGCGCAAAACATTCTCGGCAACAGATATTATGCCGGCCAAGGCATTGAACAGGATTTTTCAGCAGCGCTAAATTGCTATTCCGCTGCCGCGGAGCAACAGTATGCGCCAGGTCAATATAACCTGGGATATATGTTCGAGCACGGCAAGGGGGTCAAACAGGATTACGGGGAAGCTTTCTATTGGTATACTCTTTCAGCGGAACAGGGCTATGATGTTGCGCAGAACAACCTGGCACTTCTTTACGAGTTGGGCTATGGAACTGCTCAGGATTATGAAAAAGCACACGCATGGTACCAGGCCGCTGCGGAGCAGGGAAACCAGGATGCCGAAAGAGCCCTCACAAGGGAACCTTTTCGATCATGGGAAAAGGGAGAGCAGAACGAAGAACAAATAAATCCATAACGGATCCTCCGGACAGCCACAAGGAATTCACATGAAAGACGAGAAACTGATTAATAAAAAATTAAAAGAACTTAACGAGAAGATTGACTATCTTCTGGACCTTTTCAGAAAAAAAATAGCGGAGGATGAAAACGCGAACATTTTAATCAAGTCAAGGGAATCCGAACTGGGCATGTACAGAGGCAAGCTGCCTCAAAAAATCAGACAGCCCATCCTTGCCGAACTGAATTCTTTTCTGAAAGCACATCCTGAGCTTGACAAAGCCGCAAAAGATGAACTTCGGGAAATTCTGTCAAAATACGCAGAAACAGACGCCCCTTCGGAAAACGACGAGGCCATCAGGCAGGATGATTCGAGAATCCTTGCGGATGGAACACCATCCCCTTCCCGGGAAATCCCGGAACCTGGCCATGTCGGACAGACGGAAAATGATTCCACCACCCCCTGCCCGCCTGCGAACCGACAAACGGCACAGCGCAAGGAATCCCCATGCCCGGCTTTTTCGGCAAAAACTGCATCGTCAAGCCGAAGGATTGACAGCCCCAGCGTGAACGGAACGCTCCGTTCTCTTCTCGACAAAACTGAAAAGCTGCTATTTCTTTTTGAAACAAAGATCACAGACTCTGAAAAAAAGAAAGAATGGATGAACCAGCACTTTCAGGAGCTTGAACTGTACAAAAAGGATTTCCCGGACAGCCTCATGAAACCTCTTCTTATGGACATCATAAGCCTCGTTTGTGACATTCACGGCAAAATTTCAGAGTATGGCACAGCCCAGGATCCAACGAATGAGAAAGCAATCAAAATCTTGACAGTCTATGAAGAAGAACTGGAATATATATTGGAAAAAAACGGAATTGAAACGTATCAGGTCGAAGGTGATATCTTTGACAGGCAACTTCAAAAACCGGTAATGGTTTTAAAACCATCACGGGATGAAGACAACCGGAAGGTGGCAAGGAAAGTGTGCAAGGGCTTCAGGAAGGATGGAATCATCCTGCGATATGAGCAGGTCGTTGTTTATCAAAAATAGCGCTGACGAAATCCGCATTAATACATAGGTCATGAAAAGCCATTAAGGCTTTTCATAACCGTACTTGGCGAACCCCGCAAGGGGTTTGTCCGCCGCAGGCGGATTTTGACGCGCTTTTCCTTGGAGCGCATCAAAACTTATAAAATACAGCTTAACAATTCAGATAAAGGCAAAACAAAAACAGAAACTAAAATAGCAGATAAGAAACAGAGGAAACACTGCCCTTGAAAAGCAGGAACGCGCGAAGGGCGGGAGCCTGAAAGGGCAAAAACGAGGAAGGAATAGGAGCCCGGGATGGAAAGAATTTACGGAATTGATCTTGGAACAACGAACTCATGCATCGCATTCGCTGATGATGATACAAATGCGGAAGTCGTAAATAATTTTGAAGGAAAGCAAGTGACACCATCTGTTGTTTTTTTCGAATCCCCCACCGAGGTGGTTGTCGGGGAAACCGCTGAAAATGATGCGGACGAATCGCGCATGGTTTTTGCCGTAAAACGCCATATTGGAAAAAACGATGGTTTTTCTTTTCCATTCAACGGGAGGAATCTGAAGCCCGAGGAGATTTCCGCTTACATCCTCAAAAAAGTGATACAAGGCGCGGAAGACGCACAGGACGAGAAGGTCCAGCGGCTGGTCATTACGCATCCAGCCTATTTCGGCGTCAGAGAAAAAAAGGCAACCAGAAACGCCGCCCTTATCCTTGGATTCCGCAAAGAAGACGTTTTCCTGATTCCGGAACCGGTTGCCGCCGCCTACTCTTATGGGATCAGGAAAAGGGAAAATGTCGGAAAAACCGTATTGGTCTACGATCTTGGCGGCGGCACCTTCGACGCCACCCTGATTAAAATTGAAGAAGAAAAAATCAGCGTCATCTGCACCGGCGGAAACCCCCAGCTTGGAGGGCTGGACTGGGACGAAAGGATTCTGGAATATGGCATTGCCGAATATACCAGGCGCACCGGCGTTGAGGAGGCGGCTGTATTTGATGAATACAACAGCCGCAAGGAGCTTTTGGATAGGGCAAGAACCGTCAAGCACACCCTGACGACAAGGCCCCACGCAAGGTTCAAGATTCATGAAGAGCTGATTGACATCTCTCTCGACCAATTCAACGAAATGACCTCCGACCTTTGCGAAAGGACTATTGTCCTTGCTGAACAAATGATTGAAGACGCAAAACAGAAGCTTGGCGAGGACTACAAAGACTTCGATGAAATCCTCCTGGTTGGCGGAGCCACCAGAATGAAACAGATCAAGGAAAATGTCGAGAGCCGCTTCCCCGGCGTAAAGGTGTCGTTCTATGAGCCTGACCTCGCCGTGGCTAAAGGGGCCGCGCTGTATGGCTACAGCCTGAACGTCTCGCAAAAGCCCGAACTTCTCCGGGAAGAGGAGTTTATCGACATTGAAAATGTCACGCCCAAAGCCTTTGGGATGTTAACCTATTATCCGAAAACGGATTCCGATGGAAACGAGGATGGCTTTGAGCAGGATATTGAAATCATCATTGAAAAACATACCGCACTCCCCGCAAGCAGGACGACCGGCTTCAAAACGATAAAAGATGACCAGATGGGAATAGGCTGCATATTCTGCGAAACTGATGCCAACCCGTTCCAGGGAATGCGCGTCCAGAAGGAATTAGGCATCTACATTGACAGGCTGGAGCTTTCTTTCGGAAAAGCTGTGCCTAAGGGAACCCCAATTGAGGTCACCGTCACAATGGACAAACAAGGGCTCTTACAATTCACGGCGAGGGATCCGGCCTCCGGCAATGAACAGTCGCTGAAATTCAATGCCGGCATGACCGATGAGGAAATTCTCGAGGCTCGGGACGCGCTTTCAAACGTTCACGTTGGTTAAATAAATCCATTCCCGGATAACCCGAGCAAGGATTCATTCGCATTCCAAACAAACCGTGACCATGCCAGGAAATTTTCGCTTGTCGTCGAAATATTTCCTGGCATGGCCACGGTTGTTCCGGCACGATCTGCTGGTCAACATAATCATACAGCCTGTCCTGACGGTCATGCGTTATAGTGAGCATCATGGTTGTACTGGAATTCATTGCCATCTGCATTACGGAAACTGTGGCGTCCTCCGGAAGGCGTCGTTCCAGGTTGTCAATCTGTTTTTTTACATCCTCATAGGCTTCGTCAATATTCGTCCCGTAATCATAAGTGAGCTGTATACGGGCGGACCCATCACTCGACTGGGATTCGATACTGTCCACTCCCTCCATCGTACTGAGCGCATCCTCGATAGGTTGCGTAAGAAGCTCGTCAATATCCTCCGGTCCGGCCCCGCTATATCTTGCGTTGATCATCAGCGTCGGGGTTTCCATTGCCGGCATCTGTTCCAAAGTGGCGTTCAAAACGGAACTGATTCCAAAAACAAGAAGGCAGAGCAGGCACATGATCGTGGTGACCGGATGTTTCAAAACATATCTCGTAACTGAAATCATCCCTGCTGCCTTTCCAGATTGCTTCTTGCTTGCTCATATTGAATTTCCGCTGTAGCCACACTATTTTGATAATTCGAATATTCCTGATCGGAAATATCCCCCGTCGCGTAAAGCATGGACATCCGCGTCAGGTTCTCCCTGGCATGGTTCAGATTTGTTTCCGCTGTTGCAAGGCTGTTTCTATAGGTCTGCAATTGCTGCGTATCCAACTCCGCAAGAATCTGCCCGGCCTGTACCATGTCCCCCGCCTTTACATTTACCGATGTAATATCCCCAGATGCTTTGGCATAGACTATCACTGTATCCTGCGACTCGACCGTGCCCGTCGTTCGCGATACCCTTTCAATCGTCCCTATGGATGGGGGTTCCGCATTTACCGTCGCAACGTTCATCATCTGCTGATTCCCCCCCCTGCGTCATTCCTCCCCTGCCTCCACCTCCCATAAGCCCCATGCCCATTCCGCCGGAAATAGTCGGGAGGGTAATTTGACCGGACAATAATTTTTGCGCAAAAATGGCGGCAAGTCCAAGAAACATCAATATGACTATCCCAGACGCCACCTTCCCGAATACCTTCCTTTTCCTTTGCCTTCCTGGCGTACTCCTGCTGCCCGGGTCCTCCTGTATCCCGTTCGCATCTTCTTTTCCCCGCCCATCGTCCACAGACTCCGGGCCAACCCTTTTGTTTTCGTCCATCCCTTCCAATTCAGCTATGCCCTTTCTTTTTTAGCGTATCGATTTAGAACCATTCAATTAGCATCTCGCAGCATCTCGCGCTTGCAGTGAGGCACATGAAAAGCGTTGAAAAGTACGCCTTGGGTGTACTCGGAATACGCATTAACGCCTCTTCCGAGGCGTAACTGTTCAACCTGACTGAACAGTTACCTCGTTTTTCATGCAAGCCGACTTTATCCGCAGTGTGAGGAACTCCACGGCACACGATCATAGCATGCCGCAAAACCCGTAAATCTACGAAAACCCTGCGATGCGGAATCAATCATACCGCTCAAAGCTGAAATGAAACTGAATTTCTCAGTACTAAATGCCCCTTGAATATCAGAAAATTTCCATGAAAAGCGAGCTTTCATAGAAATTTTCCGATATTCAAGGGGCACGCAGCGCAAGGAGAGGTGTTGAGCCAGCAAGACTTATAATTAAAATCAGGATCGGGCCCCCGCTGGATACCCCCATTTTTTTCCGAAACAGACAAACAACGCGGAGGGAATCAGCAAAGCTATCATCGAACACAGAAAAGTCAGCGCGACGCGAAGTGCCGTATCGCTGAAAAACCCCTCCGGGAGCATATTGATCATGCGGCTCTCTCTTGGATCAAACATCCAATTTCCCTGTTTGAAAAAGATTTCATGAAACTTTGTAAAAAAAGCTGTGAAATCCGCAGATGCCAATATCCCGAAAACCACAAGCACCAGGATAATTAACAGACATGCGCGCATATATCCCCTTCCCAAATAATACAAGGCCTTCCAGTGTTCCATCAAGATGCAGGCACCCGCGATTGCCAGGCAGCAAAGGATAGCCAGTGCCCTGAGCGTAATTGAAAACACAAAAATATCACGTACATCCGCCATATGGGATTTTTCATCCTCGTTATAAAATTCCTGCATCTTGCCATCGATCTCCGTTTCGATGATCAGATTCTCTCTCCCGCCTTTAAGATAAACCATGGTCTGCCGAATAACGCCTGAAAATCCCTCCAGGCTCATCTCCTCTCCCCTCCAATACGCAAGCAGACTGCATACATCGTATTTCTCAAACTCCTTCTCATAGTAGCCGGGCGTCCAATAGCATACTGCCTCAAAGGATGTGATCAAAAGGATAAACAATAACATCATTGCAAAAATAATTGCCATCCCATCCAGAAAGAAAATCTTTGCCTTCATTACTTTTCCCCCTTTTTAAGAGAAAACTTATCTATGAGCCTTTCAACGTAGCTCCCAGTAGTATAACAGAGAATTTCACCCTTTACTATATGCAGGCAGGTACAGCTATGTATGTGGAAATCCCAGCCATAGAAATGACATGAAAATATTTCCTGAAATTTTTGTAGAATGATTCGGGGCAAAAGTGCTATACTTTAATGAGTTATACCCAGAAAAAAAATTTGCAGGTTTAATTATGAAGACAATCATCCTAGGAGATATTCATGGCTGCTTCCGAAGCATGGAAAAGATTCTTGAACTGGCTGAATTCGATCCCGGCAAGGATACGTTAATTTCTGTTGGCGACCTTGTGGATCGCGGACCGCGAGTTTATGAAGTAATAGAATATATGATTGAACTCAAGGCAAAGATGGGGGCTCGTTGCGTAATCGTCCTTGGAAACCACGAAGACATGGCAATGGAGAACGGCTTTTTTCCGGGCGATCTTTGGATTTATAACGGGGCCGGAAAAACCCTTGATAGCTTTTTAGCGCATGGAGAAGACATCCATAGCGACCGCTTTATACATTTTTTTGACTCCATGCCTTATTTCTACAAAGACCCGGAGAATCGTTTTATCGTGACACATGCCGGACTTACGAAAAATCTTCTGGAAGACAACAGCCCACAAGACATGCTCTGGAACCGTGACTTTGAACAATACGAAGGCAAATTATGCATTTGCGGACACACCCCGGTCAGCAATCCCTTCTGGAAATCAGGGATTGGGGCGCCAGTCAGGCTTTTGCCGGATACGGCCTATGAACTGCCGGAAAATGGACTAATCGACATTGATACGGGCTGTGTATTCGGTTATAATCTCTCCGCAATGATTATTTCCGGCAATGCCTTCCGCATCCTATCCGTAGCAAACTGCGAATAAATGATGATTTCCCCCATGATCCTCCATGGATAATGAACACAGACAAAACAGGAAAAGCAAATGAACCGACAAATCATCCTGGCATCCCAGTCGCCCAGACGGATACAGCTTCTGAAGCAGATCGGAATTGATGCAACGGTATGCCCAAGCCATATAGTAGAAAAGATTTCTTCAAACATGCCGGAGGAGATCGTCCTTGAACTCTCCTTTCAAAAAGCGGCGGATGTGGCTTGCCGCCTTACCAGGGACGCGCATGGCCTTGCGCTGGAAATCGGCGCAGGCTGTGACACCCCACAAACAGATATTGGATATTCCGCTCTTCAAAACACCCAGCCGGTTATTATCGGTGCGGACACAATTGTATCCATTGACGGACTCGTCCTGGGCAAGCCCTCCACTCATGAGGACGCATATTCCATGATTTGTCTCCTTTCCGGAAAGACGCACCAGGTCCACACCGGGGTAAGCCTGATCTCAGGAAAAAACCGGCTGAGTTTTGTGGAAAAAACGGATGTCGAAGTCTGGAAAATGGATGAGCATGAAATCCGTGCCTATGCCTACAGCGAAGAGCCTATGGACAAAGCCGGAGCTTATGGGATTCAGGGCTCTTTCGCAAAATATATCCGGGCGATACAGGGGGATTATTTCAATGTCGTAGGCCTCCCTGTCGCCCGCCTGTACCATATGCTGAAAGAGCTGGAAGGAATGCCCTGAACGCCTTTTCATCCAGAACTCCGGCGCATTCCTCTCGATTCTTCCATGCGTTCTGGAATATCGACCATGGCTTGCTTCTCGTCCATATTCATATCCTCGGCGGCTATTCCACCCCCTGTTGTCCCCCGCCTTCCTCATACAATTTTTTCCCGGCAAAAACAAGCTCATCCGGACCAAACAGCAGCCCATAATAATCACAATTAACAATGCTGCGTGACATGAGGAGCCTGTCATTCACCTTTGCGGATATTTCCTTGACATATTCTGGATCATCCTCATATCCTTCGTTTGGATAGTAAACCTGCTGCCTCCCGTCAAACTTTCCCCTTTCCGTGACCCAGCTTAAATTATTCCAATAGACGAGGGGTTCCCCGTCCTCCGAAAGCGCGTCCCTTCCCGGAAGAAGCCTGGAATCATATTCCAGCCCAAAAAGGTTTGAAAGCGTTGGCAGGATGTCGATATTGCCCACTGGCGTGTCAATCTCCCTCTCTAACTCCTTATATTCATCCTCAAGACAGCCGGACCAAATCACAAGGCCGCTCTTGTCCTGGTTCCATCGAAAGGCCGTATCCTCCTTCATCAGGTCAGGCAGATAATTTCTGTCATTTTTCCACGTGCTTCCATTGCCCAGCCCATATGGATAATGATCACCCGTCATGACGATCACCGTATCATCAGCTATACCAGCTTCCTCCAGCTTTCCCACCAGGGAGCTCATAGCGTTCTCCAATTCCATCTGATAACATATATAATACTTCGTCTTCTCATAATAATCCTGAGATACAATTTCCTCCACTCTGTCATAATATTTTTTCACATGGGGACTGCTCTTCTCATAAGGCGCATGCCCGCTGACTGTCATGTAATATACAGAGAAAGGCTGTGCGTCAAGATACAGGCTGACCGTGTTCTCCATCATTTCCGTATCGCTTGGCCACCCATGACCACAAAGCACCTCCATGCCGGTTCCGTTTGCCACATACTGATTGTAGCCCAGGTTCTCATGTGTTTCATCCCTGTGATAATAGCCGGAATAGCCATTATGAAACGCTATACTCGAGTATCCCTGTCTCTGAAGCTGGTTGCCCATCGAGAAATAATTATTATTGTTCTTTGTCTTCACCATGGATTCGTCCCCATTGTTGGAGGCGATGCCAAGAAGGAATGCCACCTCCCCGCTGGTAGTGCTTCCTCCCCACTCAGACTGATAGTATTCTGAAAAGTGAAATCCATTATGCTTAAGGCGCCAAAGCGTCGGAGTCAGCTCCGGGCGTATGAAAGCATCGCAATAGGCTTCCGCGCAAACCAGGATAAGGTTCTTCCCCTGGAACAAGCCAGTGTATTTGTTTTTCATTGATGCAGGCTGCTGTGAGAGATACTGGCTAAGCTCTCCCGCCGTCTTATTTTCCACTAAAGGCGGAGATGAAAAATTAACATCCATGATATTAAGTCCATAACTCCTCGCAACTTCCGACGAATCATCAGATGAGCCCATTCCCCGGTCTCCTGCTGATATTCCCCCATTGGAAACGGCCAGAGCTTCCCCCTCGCCTGAATTCCCTGGAACCACGCTGTCAAGGTTCATGCCCGGGCCCTCTTCCCGAACTTCCACCCCCTTCTCTACGTTCAAGTCCTCCTCCCGGAAATCAGCTCCCTGGAGACCATTCTGTCCTTGACCCCCTTTTTTCCCTGAAATTCCCGCAAAAAAGGCCGACAGCCTGGATGCGTTCGCATTTGCTCCATCCTTAATACCTTCCCTTTCCACATTCCCATAAGGAAACACTGTATTTATATCTCGAAGAAATACATCGTTTTCCGCTTTTTCCACGCCCTCCGTTTCCCTGGCAAACCTCAGCACATCACTGATTGCCGCAGGCATCTCCACTTCCCGCTCCGTCAGGGCCGGCCGGGACAAAATGGTGCCTGCGGCACCATCTGCCCTCCCTTTTCGCGATGAGAAAGAAAAGGAAGCGTATGGATTTCCAAGCATACTGTAAGTTAGTTCCAAACGGCTCGCAGCCAGGAGTCCAAAAGCTTCCACGGCGGAATTAAAATTATACTGGGCGCCATAAATCGCCCCATGGTTCCCGCCTGCCATAAGAAAAGACGAAAGGAAAAGCAAGGCAGCACCCACACAAGGAGGCAGCACGCATCGGGCTACCCCTCGAACACCCCCGACCTTGCTGCCCGGGAGAAGAACGGCGAGATTATCTTGCTTTTCATTATTCGATTTGTTTTTCCAGAAGAAAACAAGGAATCCGGGAAGAAAGAAACACGGAAAGCGCAGCAGACCGGAGATTGCGGCCCTCGTCATCTCACCACCATAGTTCTTTGCGACATTTCCCGCTCCGGCAAAAAGATTTCCGGGAGACATATAGACTGAAAAAACGCTCTTTATTTCACTCTCCACAGTAAAATAAAGGGAGGCGGCAATCATCAGGAGCAAAGCGAAAATGTTCCAAACGCGTTTTCCGGTGAACCAGGACAAGGCAAGGGGGAAGTAAAAAACGATCAGCCCCAGACCCGCAGAGTGTAACAGTAATGGAAAAAAGCCCCGTCCCATCAGCTCTCCGCCGAAAATCTGAAGCAGCAGTTCTTCATAAAGCAAGACGCATGGAAGCAAAAACAGGCTGCTCCATATTTTCTTCCCTGTTTTTGATGGATATGAATCCCTATTGCCCATCACATCAACTGCATGTACTGATTTTCGGAAAGTGCTTTCCGAACCAACGCTTCGAACTTCCTCCATTGTTTACTCTGTCCTCCTGATAATCATCCATGATTTCGCCAGGTCAGCTACAGACCAGGCGGCATTCGCTGGGCTTGTAGAAGGGAGCCCGTACACTTCCCTGCCCGTTTTGAGGCGAATATACTTATTATACATTTTTTCGGCAGTTTTTCCATTCGCAAATATTTTTTTGATTGGCGCGCTCTCAAGAATCCTGCTCAAATCATTCGGCACAACGTTCCTGATGCTGGAATCCGAGGACCCCCTGATATCACAGGAGGCAATAACATCCCACAAAGCAACTCCTTGTCTCAAAAGAAACCTTTTTTTCTCATTAACTGTTTCCGGCTTCTCGTCCTCAAAAACTACTGCGAGAACTGACCAGAATCTGTTTCTCGGATGACCATAAAAAAAGCCTTCCTCCCGTGATTTCACCGAAGGAAAGCTCCCCAGAATGAGTATTCTGGAATTTTCATCATATACAGGCTCAATCGGATGAATTATCATAATGATCTCTTTTATCCCTCCGCCCATCTGTTTCTGATGCTCTTTTTTTATTACCAAAGCGGAGGATTAATACAGGCCCCGCTCCCATCAAACTCGTAGACAACGCCCCCAATGTTTTGCGTCCCTGTCAGCATGACACCACAGGACGCGCCAACGGCAGGTTCCAGGTAATACCATTTCCC
This sequence comes from uncultured Oribacterium sp., assembly GCA_946413525.1. GTDB lineage: Bacteria > Bacillota > Clostridia > Lachnospirales > Lachnospiraceae > Oribacterium. Next base: position 30,986 of record CAMKKZ010000005.1, on the reverse strand, counting down.
CTGGTCCAGGAGCCAGCCTGTACGCATAAAGCCATCATGATCGAAATAATACCATGCTCCGCCTATTTGCTGCCAGCCCTCGCTGCAGATCCGCCCATCCAAAAGATACTGCCAGCGATATCCAACCCTGCTCCACTGACCCGTATTCCCATTGGCGGGACTCCCGCTGTAGCTGTAATTGTTTGCATTAAAAGCAGAAGCGAAATTCCCATCCACCACTGCCTGATACTCGGAAAGCATTTCCCAGGGATCGTCCACTTGATAATCCGATACATCAACAGAACCCGTACCCACATAGGAAAACTCTGACAATGCTATATTATAATAAGCCGCGTCATTCTTCCCGGGAATGGCCCTGACGGTCACGCGGACGTTATGTTTTGCGGATGAGTTTACATAAGCAGCTACATTCTTGCTTGTGCCGCTAACCGTCTCTTCATGCTTTTGCTTCTTCCCCTCATTATCGATCCACGTAATACGGAGGCGGTACTTTTCCGCAAAGGATATACTGTCCCATCTTGCCGTAACATTGTCCTCGGAAAGCCAGGCGTTCACAAAGCCCTCCTCCTTTGTGGCCAGGGCGCGGACTGCAATGCCGAGGCTGCCATCTGCCGCGGCGGAAAGATAGCCGGAAATATCCAGTTCGTTTTTTTCACACGTCCGATGTTCTGTACGCTGATGACCGCTTTTTGAATCCCATCCGATCAAAATCTCATATTTTCCGGCATAAGGCACTTCCTCCCAATACAGTTTGCCGGCTCCCTCATCAATCCTTAAATTTAAAGGCGCAGTCAACTGGTAAAACGGGTATATCTGCATCCTCCCTTTTGCCTCAGTGTAATCTGTCGAAACGGAATCCACATAACTTGCCCTTATACCTGTTCCATGAATCTCCAGCTCATCATCCAACAGAGAATCCTGCGCCTGCAAGGTAAAGCGCACGGCATACGGCTGCGTAGGATTCGCTGCTGCAAGATCAGATTCATCAACTTGCAAAGTCAAAATGTCCTCATCCACATCATCAATCTCCAAAGGCGGCAGAAAAGCTATCCCCGGAGTCCATTCCTCAATGTTTTCCGTATCCACATTTATCGTAAGATGACGGATGGCTGCCATCGCTTCGATCCCGTTCAGACTGACTGTGCCAAAAAGCAGGACTACCATGCAAATTATCCCGCAAAGACGCTTTTTCCAACTTCCGCTCATATCCACTCCCCGTTCCTGCTTTTCCCATCTCATTTCCTGAACCACCCCAGCATGGCTTCCCACATTGTCTGGAAAACCCTTCCAATTCTTTGAAGGGGCGTCATGCTGGCCTCTTCAATCTCGGCGTCCAGAATCGACTGCATCTTGTTTTCTGCCGAAATCTCCTCCGTCCTGCAAACGATGGACACCGATGCCGGCTCCTGGTTCATCGCGCTGGTAAAAGACAGCTTGACTGCGTCCGGATCCATATTCAGGAAATTATTCTCCTCCTCCTGCTCATCCAGTTCATCACGGATCGATTTTCGAAGATCGGATCCTGATTCTTTTAAATTTTTCGTATTTTCAATCATCTTTGCCGCGTTTTCCACCGCAAGCTGTCCCACTTCAATTCCATCATCTGCCGCGTTGGAAAAATTTTCGGAGGCAGCCCGCAGCGTATCATTCACTGTCTGCAAAGTCAAGGCAAAATCCTGCGAAGCCTTTTGAACAGCAAGAAGCGCATTGTCGGTATTGGCAATCGCATTCTGCACATCCATATAATAGGCATTCATTATTCCAACAAGCTCATCCATATCCCCGGCCAGATGCCTTGCGCTGTTTATAAATCGTGCTGTTTGGAAAGCAACCGCGCCGCCATCCGATGAAATTTCCGATATATCTTTTGAAACGGCCGATGCCTTTCTCACCAGATTCTGCGCGGCCTCACTGGCAAAAACCGCGTCTATTATATCTTCATCCATTTCATTCAGGCTGTCCGTGAGACCGGAAAATATTTGGGAAAGCGCCTTTTCCTCCTCACTGGAACCGCTTGAAAGGCTCGACGCATCCTTCTGAAGCTGCTGAATGCCGGCCAGCCTTCTGACAAGCTCTGTCGATTGAGGTGTGGCGGCAGGACCTTTCAAATAAATCTGCAAGGCCGAACGTACCTTTCCGCCATCCATGGAAAGGGCGCTCCCAATTCCGGCAGATATGGCTTCCATCTGCGCGTTCAATACCGCAGGATCTGTAATCAACTTAAGGCCGGACAAAGCGGCGCCATTTTCAGCCGCATAACCCAGCAGCGCCTGAACTTCCTGGAAGCTCAGCCCCGCTTCCGCCATTTCCAGAAGCATGGCCATTTGCGCGGCAGCAGCTTCCAACTGCTCCTCGTTATATGAGCTGAGGTCTTCCGCGCTTCCAGCAATATATTGATTCAGCAGCTTGATCTGCCTGGGTGTAAGCCCTTCTTCATAATACAATTCGGAAAAATCCCACACTATGTCCGAAGCCGTGGCAGTATAATAATCCTCAAGCTGCCCAATGGCTTTGCTTCCGGCGGGCAGGAGCGATGCCATGGCAATGTCCCCCATCTCACCCTTCAGCTTCCCCAACTGCCCGGAGAGGATGACAAGCTCCCCATTAATCTCCTGGGCCGTCAGATTGTCCACTCCGCCCATCGAACTTCCAAGTTCCTTCAACCGGGAGCTTAATGTCTGCATTTTGGCACTTGTATCAAGCAAATCCTGATTCAGCGCGTTCAGGCTTTTATTGCTTTCATAAATCATCCATTGAGCCGTCTTAAGCGACTCATCCAGCGGCGTGAGCGTTCCCGACAGCGCCCGTAAATCCTGTATGGCCGCATCGTTTTCATCAAAGATAATATTTTTCGATGCGTCTATTTTAGACTTCCCTTCCTTCAGCTCCAAAAGCATCTGGTTCGTCAGGGAAAGCTGGTTTGACATGTCCGCAACATTATCCATCAAGGCTTCCACATCGTCCAGCATGGACCCTGTATTATCCCTGAATTTATCCTTCAATTCCCGCAGATCCTTGATTTCCTGCAGGTCGCCCACGGTCGCTGGAGCCATGGTAATGACGAGTCCGATCGTTTCAAATCTTTCCGTCCCCACCCTCACCACGAAATGCCCTTCTTTCCCCGGGAGGGCCTCGAAGACTACGCCCATATATTCCCCAATGCTGGCCGTCTGGGAACCCGGGGCATCTACCGAATAAAATTTCGACATATCCATCGGCATTGCCACAAGCAGCATGAAATTATTCCTCATGTACTCGCTGGCCTTTTCATTTGGATAGGCGTCAATGTCTATCTCCACCAGGCCGGAAGCCCCCGCCATATGTTCCGCATCCGTTATAACACCATTCAAGCGATATGTGATGTCAAAAGTCCATGGAATTTCAATCTTTTTTGGATCCATCTGACCCTCAAAAAAGAAAATGCTTCCATTCTTTGGCGCAGACCATGTGACGGACCCCTGCCCCATCCGCGGCTCCTCATCCGTAGACATATTGGTGATCTTAAGATAATCGCCGTAATCCGTATAGGATTCCCGCGTGTGAAAAGTGAGGCCTTTCACGATATTTGCCTCAGAAACATCCCCATAGGGATCCATGTTCAGGTATAATGTTTCGTCCACATCCACCCCGGCCCTTGCCGCATATACGCATAAAGGCATAAGGCATTCCGAGAGCATTATCCCGACCACGCTCCAAAGAACCGCCACCCTGTAAAAAAAACGTAGGTTTTTCATGCACAGCCTCCTTTCTTTCTTCTGCGCCGCCTTGCCCTTCCCCTTGCAATCAGCCTCATGGCTTTTTCCCTTCTTCTCGCATGTTTCTCCGCCATTGTCGATGTGATAAAAGGATCAACGATCCGAAGCAGAACCGGCATCATCGTCACGACAAAAAAAACCGAAAGAATGGCTCCTCTTCCGACAAGCCGTCCTACCTCGCTTATGGCAGGAACGGAGGAAATCCTGCTAATGGAATAGCCGCAGACCACCAGGATGACGCCTGAGGTGAGGATTGACGGAAATGACTGTTCCGTCATCAATTCTGCCGCTTTTTTCTTACTGTCTTCATGCCGTCTGGCCTGTATATATGAGTCGGTAGAGGAAATCGCGTAATCAATTGTCGATCCCAACTGTATGCAGGATACAACCGCATAAGCTATAAAAATCAGGGTGTCACCTTTAAAATAAGGAAAAGCCATGTTAGTATAAATGGCCATCATGATGGGGATCATGGCGGCGACCGGCATGATGGGTGACTGGAATGAGATTGCAACCACCAGGAATATGCTTATCATTGCCAGCGTATTAACAAGGTTGTAATCCGGTATCAGAATGTTTTCCATATCTTCTGTTGTAGGCGTATTCCCGGTAATATATGCTTCCTCAGGATAATACTCACGAATCAGGGCGGCCACCTCCTTCGCATAACGATACGCCGCCGGACTCTCCGGTTTTGTCCTGATATAAATTAAAAGCCTTGCGTAGCCATTCTTATGAAACAGTTCGGTCATGGACTGAGGCAGGATAGATTCCGGCACGCCATCCGGGAGGTAGGCCGACATGCCCATTACTTTTTTCACATAATCCTCATCCTCCAGCGCCTTAACTAGCCTTTTTTCTTTTTGCCTGTCCGAATCAGGAAAAATAGCCACAAGCAGATTGGATCTTCCGAATTTTTCATCTATTTCCCTGGAAGCCGCATACATACTGGTTCCCGGCCCCGCTCCTGTGGCATCCGGACCATACATAAAATCATTCATGCCCTGTGCCACATAAATAGGACCGGCCAGCAAAAAGGATACCGCAAGCACGAAGGGACTGATCCTGTTAACTGCCAGCGAAAACAAATGAAATTTGGGAAGGAACGGTCGATGCCGCATCCTGTCTATCCTGTCCGACCAGGAGAGCAGCAGGGAAGGCATCAGGAAGATCACCATAAGGAGCGAACAGACAATGCTTTTGGCCATGACTATGCCCATGTCAAAACCAATGGTGAACCTCATAAAAACCAGGACAATAAAGCCAAAAAAGGTTGTCAGCGAAGAAGCCAGGATCGTCGTGATCGTATTCATCAGGCCCGCCTTCAAGGCATCTGTCTTCTCAAGACCCTTTTCCCTCTCCCTCTCATAACTGTGAAGCAGGAAAACCGAATAATCCATTGAAGTGGCAAGCTGGAGAACATCACAAATATTGTTGGTAATATATGAAATCGTTCCAAGAAATATGTTTGTCCCTTTATTGATCGCTATGGCGCAGCCAATGACCGAAAGAAACAGAACCGGCTCAAACCAGGATGTTGTCGTAAAGAGAAGGATGACAAAGATGAACAGGACGGCCACTCCCATGATCATCTTCATCTCCGCCTTGACATTTTCCTCCGTAAATTTGTTCGTCGGTGCCATGCCAACTATATATCCATGATCACCGATAATCGCCTCAATGTCGTCAATCGCCCTATGTGTCAGCTTATTCGTATCTCCGCCGAGGAAGGTGACATCCATGACAGCACAGCCGTCTTTATAGTATTCATCTATGTCCTGGTAATCTATGAAGGATGAAGAAGTATATATCTGCGTAGTCGTATCGCACCATACCACCTGGTCAACTCCATCCACTTTTTCGATGGCCGACTTATACTGCTTCGCCTCATAGATTGTCACATCTTTCAGCATCAGCCTCCCGGTACCAGGGTATCCGAATATCTCCCTCATTTTGTTAATGGCCGTCTTCGATTCCACATCATCGGGGAGATAGGAAGTCAGGTCGTAATTCACCCCTACAAAAAAGAAGCAAAAGGCGCTCACAAGAACAAGCATGAGTACAATATTCCTGATCACTTTGTTATGGTCAACAATAAAATCTGCCAGTCTTTGCTTCCCTCTGCCTTTTTCTTTTTTTACCACAGGGGCTTGTAAGGCTGATTCATCGTTTTCCGATTTTTGCTGCGAGTTTTTCCGCATGCTCTTTTCATTTTGCATTATTTCTGTATCTTCCATTATTCATCTCTTTCAGTTTTTTTATCAAGATCTCCTATTCAGCTTTTCTTTTCTGATTCTCTATTCATCCTTCCAGTCATGAGGCCCCGCCCCACAAAAAATCATGAAAGATCCTTTCATGATTTGACTTGATGCCGCAGGCATTGAGTCCCATTTGTGTCGCGTCAGCGGCACAAATGAAGCATGAAAAGCTTGCTTTTCATGCTTAACCGATTCCGTTTCCGCCATTTATTGACACCTGTCGTTTTATATGTTATTGTAAATTATACAGACCGATGTTGTTTTTTGCAATAATCAAAACCTTTAATCTAGTTTGTTTTTCAACAATAATATAAGTTCTGTCTTGTACAACAGAGGGACGGTGTCCAGATTACGCTAAAACGCCAAACTTGAGGGATAAGAAGTAAGAAATACAGAATAAGGAATAAAGAAAAATGAAAAATAATGAAGAAAAAAGAAAAAAAGAAAATTTCAATATGGCATCAACAGACGCCACCACCTCCAATGTGCACAAAGATCCCAAGGAAATGGGGCCTTACGAAACTCCGGATTCAAGTGAAAACGAGAATGCTCAGGACGGCAGTACGGCAAATGTTCCCGACCCGCTTGATCGCCGCGTTAGAAAAACCAGGAATGCCTTGAAAAAAAGCCTGATAAGCTTGCTCCAGAAAAAAAAGATAACAGATATCAGCGTAAAGGAGCTTGCCGACCTCGCCGATGTAAACAGGGCCACATTCTATCTTCATTATAAAGACATATATGATCTATTGGAACAATCTGAGGAAGACCTTCTTTCCAGGCTTTATGATACGGTAAATTCCTATTCCATGGAGGACATCAGGGAAAACACCCACATGATATTCACAGGCATATATCAACTATGCCTTGACAATGCAGATATTGTCCGAATACTGATAGGAGAAAACGGAGATATCAAATTTCTCGCCAAAATGAAAAATCTCCTGAAAGAGAAATGCTTGAATGATTGGAGTTCAATCCTGAAAAAGCAGCATCTTGAGCACTTTGACGCATATTTTGCCTTTCTTGTTGGCGGATGCATGAGCCTGCTTCAATACTGGTTTCAGGACGGGCGGAAGGAGACACCGATCGAACTGGCAGAAATCACGGCAATTTTCCTTGACAGGAACCTTGGATAAAATGACCAGAATTGCCATCTTACGCAGCCCCTGCGATAATAAAAAACCGCCCCTTTCAGGACGGTTTTTTAAAAAGCTCTTTGCCATCTGAAATTTCCACGCGGCAATCACGGGAAGAAGATCCTCAGCATAAAAAGCACCAACGCGAAAATCAAGGGGCAGGCAATGATGAGTTTGCGAAAAAGAAGGATCCATTCTTCTTTCCCACGCATCAGGGCAATGGAATACGCAATCATCGAAAGCAAAAAGACAATCATGAGCCCGGAAAGGAAAAAGCCAAAAATATTCGTCAACATGTTATTCCCTCCCTATTAGAGCAGGTTATGACTGCTCTTATTTCATGACAAGCCGATGCGGCATCGCATCAACCAGGCTCCCTTATCAGAGCAGGTTTTGACCGCCTCAATCCATCAGTATTTCCTGAAAATGTCCAGTTCCACTTTCCCATTCTTGATGCCAACCTGCACCTCGTCGGCCAGCCGGGCTACAATGGATTTTTCAAGTTCATCCCATACGTCCGTTTCCTTTATATTCCCACCGCTTTTTGCGGCCGAATCCTTGTAACGGCGGAAGCTCCACATTTGCATATCCAGAAGATTGGAACCGCCTCCCGCGGTCTTGTTATCCATTCCCATAGACAGAAAACCGGCATCCATTTCCCCCGCCTGGAAGGCCTGCTGCCCTTCTTCATCATAAAACAGGAGATAATTCTCCACAATATCCCTTATTTTTCCCATAAAGCCCTTGGCCGCCTCATTTTTTCCGCTGCTTGACACGGCCAGAAGCTCACGCCTTTTCCTGCTATCCATAAAGGTTTCACAAACAAGCTGCAAAACACAGCCTGTATTATCGCCCCTGATGCAGAACCTCCCCTCAAATTCACCGGTAATCTCCCTTACCATACCAATCATCTCTTCCGAAAGCAGACAAAGACGCAGAACCTCCTTGTGCGGGAGCGATTGTTCACTCGCAAACTGCTCCGTCAGCTCCATGGCTTCCTGTCTGCCCCGGCCATAATTGTCCAGCAGGACGCTATCCGTAACCATTATGCCATTCTCCTGTTTTTCAATCCAAAATTCCGTTATCCATATTTTTTCCGCAGTACAAGGAATGCCGCGTCAATTCATCTTTACGGTTTTCCAGCGGTCATTATATTTCGCGTCGTCCTCCGCCCCAAGGTAATGATAAACTTCCCCTTTTTCCAGCACCTTTTCCATATCCGGGAACACGGCTTCGTTTTCTCTGTATTCCGGATCAAGCAGCTCCATGGCGCCCGTGTTCGGCGTCGTATAGGTTATGTAGTCAAAATTCATTTTCGCAATATCGGGACGGCAGAGGAAATCAATCCATTTCTCCGCGTTTTCCTTGTTTTTCGCATTTTTAGGGATAACCCAGCAATCAACCCAAAGGTTCGTCCCCTCCTCCGGCACCACATAAGAAATGCGCATGTCCGTATCCGCAACCGCCTCCTGAATGTAGAGAATTTCACCGGAGTAAATCACCCCGACGGCCGCCTCGCCTCCAATCATCTTGTCCCGGACCTGGTCAATAACATAGGCCTGCACGAGGGGCTTCTGGCGAATCAGTTCGTCCCGCGCCATGTCAAGCTCCTTATCATCCGTCGTATTCATCGAATGCCCGTCTTTTTTGAGCGCGACCATGAACGCGTCACGCACCGAATCCTGCATCAGTATTTCGCCCTCAAGCCTTTCATCCCAAAGGTCAGCCCACTTTGTGGGGTACGGCACTCCCATTTCATCCAGCATCCCTTCATTATATATAATGCCGACTGTCCCCATTGTATAAGGGATCGCATAGCGGTTTCCGGGATCAAAGAGCGCCGACAGCTCCATGAATTCCTTTCCGATTTCCTTCAGATTCGGAATTTTGCTCATGTCCGGCTCCTGCAGCAGCCCGTTTTGTATCATCTTTTCAACCATGTAGTCCGAAGGGCATACCGCATCATAAACAACGCCGCCGGCCTCGATGACCGGATACATTTCCTCATTTGTTTCAAACATGTCATAAACAACTTTAATGCCGGTCTCCTCCTGGAAAAGATCTATCACCTCCGGATCAATATATTCCCCCCAGTTATAAACATTAACCACATTGTTTCCGCCATCCTGCCCTCCTGCAGCAGCTTCAGAACTATTCTTAGCGGATTCCTGCCCGGCACCGCATCCCGCAAGAAGGAATCCCACAGAAAAAAGAACCGCTGACGCGCGCAGTACCCTGCCTCCCCATCCATTACTCATTTCGATCATTTACAAACCTCCTCTATTAAATAAAGTGATTTTCCGGCCACATTAATTCCTGACAAACATCTGCGGTATCGCAGTCTATACAACTTCTCTATATAAAGTGATTTTCAACCCATTTTAATTACAGGCAAAGAGTCGCGGCATCCATTCCATGCGACACTCATTTTAAAACAGCTATGCTCCGGCTCCCCTTGCTTTTTTTGCCCCGGGAGCAAAATTGGAAATCAAAAGCACTATGAAAACCACAGCAAATATTACCGTGGACAGTGAATACATACTGGGTTTAATGCCGCGCCTCACTTCGGAATAAACCAGCGTGGAAATTGTATTAATTCCCGCCCCTCTCGTGAAATGCGTCACGATGAAGTCATCCAGGCTCATGGTGAAGGCCAAAAGGAATCCTGACAATACGCCTGGCATGATGTCCGGAAGGACAACCTTGAAAAAGGCCTGCAGCGGCGTCGCGCCCAAATCCAGCGCAGCCTCGTAATTAACCTGTGACGCCTGCCTTAGCTTTGGCATTACAGACAGAATTACATAGGGGATATTGAAGGTAATATGCGCTATTAATATCGTCTGAAAGCCAAGGCTGATTCGAAAAGCAATAAAACAAAGCATCATGGATATGCCCGTCACGATATCCGCGTTCAGCATCGGGATATTGGTAATTCCAAGGATAACGCTCCTGGGGAATGCCCGCATATTCTGGATGGCAATCGCGGCCATCGTGCCAAGGATCGTGGCGAGGAGCGCGGAAAGGAGGGCTATCAAAAGCGTTGTCCGCAGGGCCGACAATATATCCCTGTCCTGCAGCATTGACATATACCAGCGAAGCGTAAAGCCTCCCCAATGAGCCCGGGACTTGGAGTCATTAAAACTAAGCGCAATAAGCACCAGAATAGGCGCATATAGAAAAAGTATAACTGTAAACAAATACGCATTTGAGATGATTTTTTTCATTCGTCCGCTATGACAACTCCTTCCTTAAAGAATCGCGTCCTCCCCGTTATCATACCTGGACAACAGCGCCATGGACATTATGATGAAAACCATCAATATCAGCGACAGGCCCGATCCAAGGTTCCAGTTCGAATTGAGCATGAACTCCTGCTCTATCACATTTCCAATCAAAAAGACCTTGCCTCCGCCCAGCATGTTTGAAATCGCGAAAGTCGTCAATGTAGGAACGAAGACCATGGTGACCCCGGACACGATTCCGGGCACCGATAACGGCAGAATAATCCTTAAAAGCGTTTCACGGAAACCAGCCCCCAGGTCATAGGCAGCGTTAATGGTATTATCATCAATTTTTATCAAAGTATTATAAATGGGCAGAATCATAAAAGGCAGGAAATCATATACCATCCCAAGCACAATAGCCGCAGGGGTATTGATCAAATGCTGTTCCGGAAGATGAAGGGATGAAAGAATCCCGTTAATTACGCCCTTCCTCTCCAGCAGGGTCTGCCATGCCAATATGCGGAGAAGTGAATTCATCCACATGGGAAGTATGAAAAGGAACGCCACAAAAGATCCCTTTCCAACCTTGCGGCTCCTCAGAATCAGCGCCAATGGAAACGCAATCAAAAAACATAGCAAGGTTGAAACTGCCGAAAGTCCCATCGCAAGATATAACGGGCGAAAATTTTCAGCCAGCATTATCTTCCGGACGTTATCAAAGGTGAAAGTCCCGGAGCGGTCTGTCAGCCCGTAATAAAGCACCAAAAGAAGGGGAATTACAATAAAGCCGCACATCCAAACGATATACGGAAGAGCCAGATATCTTGTTCCTTTACTCTTCAACGCCGATGGCCTCCTCGTCCTCCGAAGCCGGCTTGTTCATAATTTGAATATTTGACGGCTTCACGTACAACGCGACTTCCTTCCCCGGCTCATGCATCTCTGTAGAGTGAATCAGCCATTCAAAACCGTCTGACGAAGTGCATTCCATTTCATACATCTCGCCTTTAAATATGATATGGCTCATCCGCCCATGGAGAATCCCCTTCGGATCATCCGGCGGGAGAATTTCCACGTCCTCCGGGCGTATGACGACATCCACCGGCTTATTTTCCCCAAATCCGCTGTCCACGCAATGAAAATCCGCGCCAAAAATGCGCACCAGCCTGTCCTTAAGCATGACGCCCGGCACAATATTGGAATCTCCGATAAAATCCGCGACAAAAGCGTTTTCCGGTTCATTGTAAATCTGTTCCGGCGTGCCTGCCTGCTGAATATAGCCCTGATTCATGACAACGACATAGTCCGACATTGTAAGGGCCTCCTCCTGATCATGGGTCACATAAATAAATGTAATGCCCAGCTCATTTTTCAGGCGTATGAGCTCGTACTGCATTTCCTGCCGAAGCTTCAGATCCAGGGCTCCCAAAGGCTCATCCAGCAAAAGGAGCCTGGGTTCATTTACAATGGCCCTTGCAATGGCGATTCTCTGCTGCTGTCCTCCTGAAAGGGACTCCACGCTTCTGTTTTCGTAACCGTCCAGGTTCACGAGCTTGAGCGCATACTTGATTTTATCCCTGATATAATTCTCAGGCTTCTTTTTAATGCGCAGGCCGAAAGCGATATTATCCGCAATATTCATATGGGGGAACAGTGCGTACTTCTGAAAGACAGTATTCAGTTGTCGTTTGTTGGGTGGAACGTTGGTAATGTCTTTACCCTCAAAGAAAACCCGCCCTTTATCCGGTTTTTCGAAGCCTCCTATTATTCGGAGGGTAGTGGTTTTTCCACATCCGGACGGACCGAGCAGCGTGACAAAGCTGTTCTCCAGGATGGAGAGATTAAGGTCATCAAGAATGACCTCGCCATCAAACGATTTTGTAATCCCTTGCAAATCAATCAGCGCTTTTTCCAACTCATAAAAACCTCGCAGGGTCTGGGGCACCATCTGCAGCCATGCTTTTCCACAGATACATATTTTAGCCCGCCTAAGACCTTCCTTCATATATTATTTTGCCCGTTTCTTCTTCCCACCTCAGACGATCTGAACGCTTGGTATGGTGTTTATTGTCCACTGCCCGGCATGGCCTGCCGAATGCTTATTCTTCAAATCCAACGTACTCGCGCATACCATCATAAATGAGCGCAAAGAAAAGGCAATGAGGCTATTCTATCAGAAAAGTGCGTAATTGCAAGAAAAAATTAAAAGAATGACTGCATCAAGGTGTTTAACAGGAAGGGAACTACCGTTTGTTATATAACATTTAGCCGCCCTGGAAACTGCCTTTAGAATGACGACTGAAATTTTTCCACCTGTACGGTTGCCATCCAAAGCGATATTTTGATACGGTTTACCGTAATCAAAATATCGCTTTGGATGAGCAACCTACCCCTAAATGAGCAAAACGATTTGCGAAGCAAATCTTTAAGCACGCGAAGCGGGCGGTTTTGCGAATTTAGGGGTATTCAGAATGGCCTTTAGGCCATTCAACCGTACAGGTGGAATTCTTTGAGATGTCTGAAAAATGTCGCCGAAAATATCTCAAAAAAACACTTGACAAATATTGGAGGTTTATGTATACTTCATAGCTGTCATGAATTTTCTGCGCCCTTAGCTCAGTTGGTAGAGCAGTAGACTCTTAATCTATTTGTCCAGGGTTCGAGTCCCTGAGGGCGCATATGCATTTTTTAACAAAACCGCTGTTTGGCAGCGGTTTTTTTCTGTATCTTGAACTTTTTGCAAATCTTATATACTATTGCTCTTAAAGCCCTTCCATAATCTTTCAAGAGCAAACACATAAACCAAACGAAAATCATACCTCAGATCATATTTCAAACCAAATTTCAAAGGAGGCATGCTTATGGACTCAGGAAATACACCTGGATGCGGAACCGCAATCGCCTTGATCATCGGTCTGGCGGCCATTCTTTACTATGGCTTCAATATGACCGGGTTCGGATGGATTTTGAAAACGGCCTTTGCAATTTTCGTGCTCATTGTAGTGGCTGTGATAGCCCTCATTGCCTTTCTAATCTATGATGCCCTCAGGAAAGAGAAAGCCATGAATGCGGAAAAAGCACGTAAATCAGCCGAAGAAAGCCTGCGCCGTATTCAAGAAGAGCGAGCCAGGGAAGGGAGCGGCAAAGGAGAAGCCGCCAATAATGAAATCCATTCTGATAACATTATTAAAGATACAAAAGAGTAAGCGTATTTGCGTTTCTTGCTATCACTTGCCGTCCGTTGCCCCATCCTGCCGTTCGATCTTGTAACCGACGCCCCAGACAACCTTCAGATACCTGGGTTCTCTGGGGTTTATCTCTATCTTTTCCCGGATATGCCTGATATGAACTGCCACTGTATTGTCAGCTCCAATTGCCTGCTCATTCCATATAGATGTGTATATTTCTTCTATAGAATATACTTTCCCTGCATTTTTCACCAAAAGCAGCAGTATGTTGTACTCAATCGGCGTTAATTTGACAGGATTGCCGTCCACCGTCACTTCCTTTGTATCATCGTCAATCACCAGGGCCCCATTAGTATAAATATTTCTGCCTTGCTCCCCTTCCTCTTCCGAATTGCGTAATTTTGTATAGCGGCGCAACTGGGACTTGACCCTGGCAACCAGCTCCAGCGGATTAAAAGGCTTCGTAATATAATCATCAGCCCCTATGTTCAAGCCCAGAATCTTGTCATTATCCTCGCTTTTGGCAGAAAGTATGATGACAGGAACCGAACTCTTCTCGCGCACCTTCAGCGTTGTACGTATTCCATCCAGCCCGGGCATCATGACGTCAATGATCATCAGATCCACCCTGGTCTTTTCCATAATGTCCAGCGCATCCTGTCCATCATATGCTTTCAGCACTGAAAAACCCTCTCCCGTTAGATATATAGAAATGGCCTCCACGATCTGTTCATCATCATCACATACAAGGATTGTCTGCATTTTTCACACCTCCTCCCGCATTATACGGAATTGATACATGATACACTATGGATAATCCTGTCTCAAAACTTCTGCCGCCAGAGTTGAAGATCCCCCGGGATCCAAGGCAATGCAATTCACCTGCCTTTCATACTTTGACTTAATGCCTCAGGCATTGAATCCCATTTGTGTCGCTCCAGCGGCACAAATGAAATATGAAAGGCTTGCCTTTCATACTTTGACTTAATGCCGCAGGCGTTGAGTCCCATTTGTGTCGCGTCAGCGGCACAAATGAAGTATGAAAAGCTTGCTTTTCATACTTCCGGGATGGAATCGCCTTGCGATTATCCCTCCAACTGATTATAATACATTAAATTATAATACATCTATAATAATTTGCAAACAACTATTCATATCTCGCCCATTCTGAGAAAAACAAGCGGCAAGAAGACCACTTTAAAAGTCCACTTTAAATAGAAAAGCAAATAAACTAAGGAGATTGAACACAGTGAAAAAAGTCATATTCTGCATCCTCAATGTGACGGCCATCCTTGCGGCAATTGCCGGCGCGGTTATTTTGAAATTTAACAGTTCCGAAGAAGGGGCTATCACCACTTTGCGCGAACCCGAATATACATCTTCTGCCCTTTTCGAAAGCCGTTTTTCCGAATCTGTAAACGACATTTTTGACTACATCTTTCTTCATGAGCTCTTTGAAAAAGACGGAAAGATGAACCTGCAGCAAACTATTGCAAAAAGCGATACGCGCGGAGCAGCCGTTTCCTACAGCCTGGACACCCTCATCAAATATGCCAGGTCTATGGGCTTTTATCTCAATGAAAAAAACCAGGTTGTAGATGACGGAAAGGCAAGCATCTCAAAAACCGAGGATGAACGGGATCATCAAATCCGTGTCACATGGAGAGCCTATATGCCTAATTATATGCCATCCAGTCCGGCCGACGGGATGATGAGTCTGGGAAAGCTTGCGGAGGAAACCCTTTCCTATCTTGCGAAATACTATGCTGTCCGTTCCGAATATTTTGACCACACAAGCAACTTGAAGTTTTTTATCCGATATTATAATGACGATGAGAACATTACCTACCGCAATGACAATTCACAAACACCGGAAACAATACTTCATCTGGGAAAATATTTTCTGACAAATTCCGAAAACCTGGAAATGCGTTCCAACATGCTGACCCCTCCTTCCAACGCGATTCCCCTTCTGGAAGCAAGAAGTCCTTTCGAAAACGCCTCATACGAGCTTGCGGCCGGAGTAGATACATCCTTTCTTGCGGACGATGGGTATTACAGGGAATACCAGCTTTATAATACCAGAAGAAAAAATTGTACCATCGGCATCACCCTCTTTCTATTTGGGTTCGCGGGCACACTGCTAAGCTGCATCGGCCTTTTTCGTTATACTGGCGAGGGGAAAAACGGAAAAATACTCCTTCAGCCACTGGACTCCATTCCGATAGAAGCCATTGCCCTCATTTTCTTTCTCTGGTATTATTTTGCCGGCCGTTTCTCCTATGCATTCCTTGTTTCACTGGAAAACCTTGTCGGAACCCTGGATGAGTGGGAATTCTGGGAATCGACCCTTGTCTTCCTGTTGATTTATGTCGTCTTCCTCCCGCTCATGCTGTCCCTGGCCAGGAATTATAAGGCCAGGACATTATGGAAGAATTCCTTGCTCAAAAAAATCCTGGATCTTGTCCAGCATTATATTAACGCCGCGGCATTGACCTCCTCGCGCTACTTCACCTTCATCCTCTTCCTTCTGCCGAATGCCGCCGGCATTGCCATGATTGCCATGCTATTCACTCATTTTTATCAGGCCGGGAGCCTCCGGGCATTCCTGGCAGCCATTGCCTTTTTTGTAATACTTCTGACAATCGATATTTACACCTGGCGCATAGCCACGGGACTGAAAAAGGCTGTCAACGAGCAAGTCAAGGCGGAGCGACTGAAGGCAGACCTCATTACCAATGTATCCCATGACCTGAAGACCCCACTGACATCCATTATCAACTACGTGGACCTATTAAAGAGGATAAAGATAGATGACCCAAAAGCCAACGAATACCTGGATGTACTTGAACAAAAATCTCACCGCCTGAAAACGCTTACCGAGGATTTAGTGGAAGCCAGCAAGGCCAGCTCTGGAAATGTGTCCATGGACATTGTCCCCCTGGATTACAATGAAATGATCAGACAAGCCCTGGGGGAATTTGAAGACAAGTTCACAATTAACAAGCTACAGATTATTGAATCACTCCCTCACCATCCCGTCATGATTCTCGCGGATGGACGGAGGCTCTGGAGAATATTGGAAAATCTGCTGAACAATTGCTGTAAATATGCCCTCAGGGAAAGCCGTATTTATATTGATCTATCAGAACAGGAGAAAACCGTTACGTGCACCATAAAAAACATTTCCTCATCGCCTCTCAATATCTCCCCTGAGGAACTAACCGAACGCTTTGTAAGGGGCGATGTAAGCCGTACAACAGAAGGATCCGGTCTAGGACTTTCTATTGCCAAAAGCCTTACCGTACTCATGCATGGGGCTTTGGTGATCAGTATTGATGGCGATCTATACAAAGCATCCGTCACCCTTCCCAAAGCCGAGCTGTCAAAGGATTTTTTTGAGGAAAGCAATCCGCCTTCGGCATCGTCTAACGGTTCTGACAGCGCGCGTCCGGAGTCCGTAAACATATCTGCCCCGGCAAGTTTATTAATGTTGGTTTTTTCCCTGTGCTGTTTCCTTACCTTTTTTTGCCATACGTCCCATGCGGAAAACTGGCCCGTTGTCGAAGGCAGCATCTACTCGGAGGGAGCCATCCTGATTGACGCGGATTCAGGAGCGGTGCTGTTCCAGAAAAATGAGCACGAAAAGTATTTCCCTGCCTCTATTACCAAAGTCCTTACCGCCATACTTGTTTTGGAGAATACGGAAAACCTTGATGATCAGCTAACTTTTTCCGCCTCCGCTACCATCACCAACCTTGAACCGAATTCTACCATTATCGGAGCAACGGCCGGCGACAAGCTCTCTGTCCGAGACTGCCTATATTGCCTCCTTCTGCATTCAGCAAATGATTGTGCCAATGCGCTGGCAGAGTATGTTTCAGGGAGCAATGAGGCTTTTGCCGAGCTGATGAACCAAAAAGCCGCCGAACTCGGCTGCACTGACTCCCATTTCATGAACCCGTCCGGCTTGAACAACCCTGAACATTATACCAGTTGTGCTGATATGGCAAAAATACTTCAGTATGCCATTCAGAACCCTCTCTTCTGCCAGATTGAAGCCACCCAGCTCTACACTCATGGCCCAATCAAACGCTACCCAAATGCGGATGCGCCCGAAAACACGGTGTATGCCCACCATAGGATGATGCGCAAGGTATACAGGGAATATTACGAAGGGGCTTTTGCCGGAAAAACAGGATACACCACCCTGGCCGGCAACACCCTCGTCACTGCATGCCGAAAAAATGATATGACATTAATTTGCGTCATTCTTAATGGCCATAACTCCCAATATATAGACTCTAAAACACTTTTTGATTTTGGCTTTGGAAATTTTGATTCACTGCCCATCAGCAGTTGGGATAAGTCCTATACCGTCCTGGGCAATAATATGGTGGTAGCCGGTATCCCTATAGTGGATTCATTAGAGCTTTCCATAGGCAGGCAAAATCACCTGACGATGCCAAAGGGCACGGATTCCTCATTGATAAGCTCCACGCTGACTTATGATCTTTCAGAAAGCGGACTGCCAGACGGTTCCTTTGCCCGTATTGATTATTACTACGGGGAACGTCCCATCGGCACCGCCCGTATTCGTTTTGAAGACAAGTCCGATGAATATTCCTCCCTTCTTCCGGATGCCGCCTCGGCAGAAGTCATGCCTCCTGCCATTCCGGAAAACATAACTATTTCAGTAAAAAGGCAGGAAAAAAGCTCCACAAGTTATGAAGACATATCCCAGCAACATCAAAGCCATGCACCAATTTACTACGATCATGAAAAAGGCAGATTGGTATTGCAAAAGTCCATCGTTCAGCTTTTTTACATTCTGGCCGCCCTTGCCGGGGTAAGTGCAATCCTCTTGCTCTTTACATGGATTGTAGACCGATGGCAGGACGCGATAAAGAAACGAACACAGCGTCATGCAAGGCTCCTCCATGCAAGAGATATTGCCGAATTTCAGAAATATAAGCGTGAAGAAACCCTTTTCGGTTCCAGGAGACGGCGCAGTAAGTCTCGAAGAAGGGTTTGAACAATCATTATTGTATGTCATTTTCCTGACAATTCGGGACGTGTACATCAAATACGATAAGAAAAGAAAGAAAGGCCATGTCAGAAAAGATAATGAAGAACAATAATGACTATACTCTTGAAATCCTTAGAAGCAACCGAAAAACTCTTTCCATTACCGTGACCCCGGCCGCAAGCGTTCTCGTTCGGGCTCCATTTTATATGCCTGAGGCAAAAATACATTCTTTTCTTACAGAGAAAGCGGGCTGGATACAGAAACAGCTTGATAAAGCCCGTGCCGCCCTTAAGGAACAGGAATCTCTTTCCCCAATCTCCATGGATGAGATACGTCACCTGGCTGAACAGGCCCTTCAATATATACCGCCAAGGGTGAACTATTTTGCCAGGCTGGCCGGCATAGAGTATGGCAGAATTACGATTCGGAACCAGACAAGCCGCTGGGGGTCGTGTTCTGCCCGCGGCAATCTTAATTTCAACTGCCTGTTAATGCTCGCCCCGCCCGATGTCATTGATTATGTTATAGTGCATGAGCTTTGCCACCGAATCGAGATGAACCATTCCCCCCGCTTCTGGCAGGAGGTGGGAAAAATACTCCCCGATTATAAAACACAGCAGAAATGGTTAAATGAACATGGACGTATCCTGATTGCAAGAATGCGCGCGGCATTTAGACAAAATGAAAAGTAGTATGAGCAGAATTTCAATAGATTGTCTTGATTGAGCTTATGCCGCAGCCCTTCATGAATTCCTGAAGCTCCCTGTCGTCATGAATCAACTGGTATTCTTTGAATTCACCGGAATCAAGATTCTGGAAACCGGCCACCTTTTCACCCGTGCAAATACTGCGTCTAAGCACTGGCTGACATTTTTCCTTGTCATATTCAATCATCTTGCGCTTAAAACCAAACATGTTTCCTGCCCCTTTCTATCACAGCATTTATTGAACCTTGATCTTCTGCGCTTATTACATTATTAGAATACACAGATAATATTTTTGCATATGATTTAATTGTCATATGTTTGTTTCGAGATTGTTATATGATTGTTGTATTACGCCGTTCATGGCAGAAAATAAGAGATTATTATATAAAAAAAACACGGATGAACTGCCATCATCCATGTTCTTTCTATAAACAAATTCTAAGAAAATTTCTTTTGATTAAAAAATAATCAATTTTTACCAAATTTTCTATCAAACAAATAATCTTCACTTTGACAGTCAGACCCTTATCTTG
Source organism: uncultured Oribacterium sp. (assembly GCA_946413525.1). Taxonomy (GTDB): domain Bacteria; phylum Bacillota; class Clostridia; order Lachnospirales; family Lachnospiraceae; genus Oribacterium. The sequence continues at coordinate 11,156 of CAMKKZ010000005.1, read as the reverse complement.
CAATCCGGCACATAACTATATCCAATCGTGAATATAGTAAATGACTGCCAATTCAAAGAAGATATCTGCTTCGTGTAAACCGTAAGGAATGGAGAGTGCAGGACTCGAACCTGTGACCCCATGCGTGTGATGCATGTGCTCTACCAGCTGAGCTAACCCTCCTCACAAAAAGTATTATAACATTATCATCCACATTATTGCAAGGGGAAATTTCAAAAAAAATGGAAACGCGTAAAATTGTTCGAATATGCATTGTATGCGTAGATATTAACTATGTTTGATACATAGGTTAATACCTACAATAAGACAGATAAATAAGACAGGCAGCGCGCATTCGCTATTGAATCTCTGTGATTTTCACAGTATAAATAGGTATGAAGAGAAAACCTGCTAATGCGATACCGCATCGGCTTGTCACTTACTCGGAGTGGCCAAAAGCCACCCAAATGATGAGGGGGAAAATATGGCAGTTCATGTTATGGATGAAGCGAACAGATGTCTGCAGTGCAAAAAACCAAGGTGCCGGGAGGGGTGTCCCATCCACACAGATATTCCTGAAATGATTAATAAATTGAAAAAAGCGCAGGTCATGGACGCCGCGCAGATGCTATTCGCCAACAATCCGCTTTCCATCATTTGTTCTGTGGTATGCAACCACGAAAACCAGTGTGAAGGGCACTGTGTCCAGGGAATCAAGGGCGCGCCTGTACATATTTCAGCAATTGAAAACTACATCTCTGATTCCTGTTTTGAACGCATCCGCATTCAGATGGCACCGCCCAACGGGAAAAAAGTCGGAGTCATCGGCGCGGGTCCGGCAGGAATCACCATTGCGGTCATACTAGCAAGCCGCGGCTACAAAGTCACCATTTTTGAAGGTCATGACAAGATTGGCGGAGTCATGCGCTATGGCATCCCGGAATTCCGTCTGCCGAAAACCGTTCTGGATCGCTATGCCAAAAAATTACAGGAGCTGGGCATTTTGGTTCGCCCCAATTTTAACATCGGCGGTTCTACCACCATCCACGATCTTTTCAATGATGGTTATAAATCCGTTTTTGTAGGAACTGGAGCATGGCGTCCTCGCCGCCTTATGATTCCCGGGGAAACCTTCGGCAATGTGGCTTATGCCATCAATTACCTGAACAATCCGGACGTTTACCATTTAGGTGAAAGGGTTTCCGTTATCGGCGCCGGGAATGCGGCCATGGATGCCGCGCGCACCGCGATACGGCATGGGGCGCGAGATGTAACAGTTTACTGCGTTACCGAAAAACCGGCAGCAAGCCCCAAGGAAGTGGAATATGCCATGCTGGACGGAGTGCAATTTGAATATCTGAAGACAGTGACTCAAATCAAAGACAACTCCGTGATATCCTGCCCGGTGCATTGGGAGGATGGCGCCATGGTAAAAGATGAATCCCAGTCGGAAGAGATCCCCTGCGATTTCGTTATTATCTCCATCTCTCAAATTCCCAAAGACCGCCTTGTCACTGTGGAGCACGAGCTTAAGTTAAGCGACAAAGGAACTCTTGTGACAAATGAACATGGGGAAACCACAATGCCTGGCGTCTTTGCGTCCGGAGACGTGGTGACTGGGGCGAAAACAGTCGTGGAGGCCGTACACCTGTCAAAAAAGATTGCCGATGATATGGACAAATATATGCAGGGGCTTCTTGATTAGGCAAAACGGGGGCTGCCCTCATGTCCGTGCGTATCCGTTTTGATTTATGTTCACAGACATGAACAGGCATTGATAATGCCCGATGAATAAATCTTAGGAATTACCAAATAAGTTGCATATTTCATATCAGAAATACTGTGAAAAAACATTGGTTTTCTGTTATAATAAGAAGCCACAACAATTATCCAGGCACATTATTCCCAGCCGGCCGCAAGCGCTCCGCCAAGCTCAAAACTGCTTGCTATTCGCCGACATACTACAACAAGGAGGTATAAACAATGAAACTCAGACAAAAATCCTTTTTACTTGCATTGATTGCCATGATCGCCATCTTTGCCATGCAACTCACCGCCTATGCTGACTACCCCGCAAAGATTGGGAAGCCAGCGGATGGCGAGTTTTCCGGCAAAACCGTCATCCTGCAGTCCAACGACGTGCACGGGCAGATTGACGGCTATGCCAGCATTGCCGAACTTAAAAAAACATATGAGGCGAAGGGTGCGGAAGTCATCCTCGTGGATGTGGGCGATTTCAGCCAGGGCGATCCCTACGTCAGCACATCCAAGGGCCTGAACGCCATTACCATGATGAACGCCGCAGGCTACAATTTAGTCACTTTGGGGAACCATGAATTTGATTACGGCTTTGCGCAGCTTAAGCAGAATCTAAATGGAGCTCAGTTCAAAGTTCTTGCCGCCAATGTCCTGATGAATGGTAGCCCCGCTTTTGACTCCTCATATATCTACACGTCAAAGTCCGGGCTTAAAATCGGCTTCTTTGGCCTCGAAACGCCTGAAACCCTCACCAAGGTGAACCCTGCTCTCATTCAGGGGATTACGATCCTCGGACAGAGCGATTTGTATGCCTGTGCCCAGCAGCAGGTCAACGGTCTCAAGGAAAGCGGCGCAGATATTATCATTTCGCTCGCCCATCTGGGGGTTGACGCAGAGTCCGCCATAGATGGCCATAGGTCAATCGATATGTATGCGCACACGAATGGCATTGACCTGGTTCTTGACGGTCATTCCAATTCTGTGATGACCGCAGGCGAGAACGGCGAGCCAATCATGTCCACAGGGACAAAGTTTGAGAACATAGGCGTTGTCGTCATCAATGATGGTGAAAAAAGGATCGAGGACTGCTTCCTGATTCCAACTGAAACCATTGCAAAGGATGCAGTTGTGGATGCGAAGGCTCATGAGCTTATGGAAATCGTTGACAATCAATATGATGTTGTTTTTGCCAGAAGTGAGGTCACACTGGAAGGGGCGAGAGAGGCAAATCGTGCCAGGGAAACAAACACTGGGGATTTCATTACCGATGCCATGTATTGGAGCGTCATGCGCACCCCGGAAATCCTGAATGTTGACGCGAACCATGTGGTCTCCATCACGAACGGCGGCATCATTCGCGCCGGCATCCTTCCAGGAAACATAACGAGGAAAGACTTAAATACCGTTCTTCCTTTTGATAACACTCTTGCCGTAGTCTATGTAAGCGGCCAGGAACTCCTGGAGGCGCTTGAGGCGTCTACCTTCTGCGTTCCCGAACTGATTGGGGGTTACCCCCAGACTCGTGGCATCAAGTTCACAGTGGATGCCACGAAGCCTTTTGACCAGGGTGCGACCTATCCGAATTCCACCTACCATAAGCCGAATTCAATCCGGCGCGTAAGTATAGAAAGCATTAACGGCCAGCCCTTCAGCCCTTCAGACACCTACGCCGTCATCACGAACGATTTTTGCTCAGCCGGCGGTGATACCTATTACGCCCTGAAAGCAGCCGAAAATGACTTTGACACCGGAATCCCTCTGGATGAAACAGTTATGGATTATGTGACAAATGCTTTAGGCGGCGTTATTCCTGCCGCAAGATACGGAAATACGCGCGGAGACCAGAATATCATTCTGGCTCAAAGCATCGTAACAGTTGAGGCGCAGGCAGCCAATCAGGAAGCAGCGGCTGCAGAGCAGGAAAGCAGTGCCGCGGCACAAAGCACCGGGGCGGATCCTGGCTCCGTTGCTGATCCCAATGCAAAGGCCGGACTCATGAACATTGCCGCGTTGCCTGGCAGCGCAGGTCCCGAAAACAACGCGAATTCTTCAGTTCCTATTATCACCACAGCGCGATCGACAAGCTCGGCATCAAATCCCGATATTGCACAGGGGACATCCGCTGAGGCAAATGCATCCATAAGCACTTCCTCAGGCGAGGCACCCGCTGTCATTTATAATACTTATACCGTGAAATATAACGACACCCTTTCCGGAATTGCCAAGCAGTTTTATGGCAATCCAAACAAATGGCCCGTTATTTATGACGCGAACAAAGACAAAATCCGCAATCCCCACCTGATTTATGAAGGCGAGGTACTTGTAATCCCTGCCGCTTAAAGAGCCAGTCTCTTAACGAATGGCCAGGGGCAATGCAATGAAACATGGCTTTAGATTTTGCTGAAAAATCTTGTACTTCCCCTCTCAATTCCAAGAAGCGGGTTCCGCCTTTCAGAAGCGTAACCCGCTTCTTGGAATTTTACATTTATCTATTAATGCCCCGGTCCCCTATCGTCTCCCAGCGAAAGATCTTTTCAGCCGGCAGTTTCTTTCCGACCAGCTTCGCCAAATATCCTTCCATTTCATCAATCAAATCCCTGCCATAATGGTAATAACCACCATCATTTTCGTAAGGGTACTGCACAATTGCGGAGTGAGGAAGGACGCGCCTCATCGCCTTAAGATACCTTTCCGAAATCCTGAAGGAGCCTATTCCCACATCCCTGATACCATGCAGCATACCTTCAGGAAGCTCCTCAAAAACTTGCTCAATCATCCCTTCGTACCGCTCCTTCCAGTCCGGACTCCATATCATGGGATCAAAGCACAATCTTACACGAAACCCCATCTCAATGCCTGCACGTATGCTTCGCAATCGCTCCAAAAGACTTCCTGTTCCGGCTTCATGCCGCAGGATAACTTCCTCCGGCGAAAGTGTAAAGGCAACAATCATCCTGTCTAAAGCTGATGCGGCCGCCTCCTTGTCTTTACCGAAATCAAGTCTCTCCAATATTTTTCCCCAAAATGAGCTGCTGCCCGTTTTTGTCCTGATTTCAACACTTATACCGGGATTATGAAGGACGAAAGCCGCCCATTCCGATACATATCCCGTAAGTCCCTCCAATGCAAGCAAATCGGTATCATACGAAATACAGAGATAGACCGGATGAACGGCAAGCATGGAACGCAGCTCAGAAAAAACATCCTGGTTATTCAAAAACAGAACAAGATTGCCTGATGGATACATGCCCTTCAGATAACAGTATTCACAGTCATATATGCAGTTCATGACACAGGAGGCGTAATAAAAGTACTGGTTTCCAAAATCCTGACAAACCGGCGCGCCTTTGTAGAGCATCCTTCCATGTTTTTGCGCGAGTATGAGTTTCTGTGACCTATGCTGCAGGCAGGAATCCTGACGACGTCTGTTGAACAAATCCTTGTAATGATTTATCGTAATAATGACGGCATTAGGGAAATGGGACAAAATTCTCTCCGCCTCTCCGTTCCCTTTTAATTCTTTTTCGATATAAATATGCGAAAAACGGGGATAAAGACCCGTCAGCTCAGTTTCCTTGTTTTGATTCAACATCCGTACATCCACCACCGCCTTCCCTTCCCGCCGTTATTTCAAAAGTGACTTCCTCAATTTTTCCATAATTATTTTACCATCTCTTTTGTTCCTGCAAGGATAAGCCCCCTCGGCCTTATACCCCGCGACCAAAGCCCTCCAGTCCTTCCCGATCACGTTCGCAAAACGCAGGAGCTGATTTAGTCCAGATTTCATCGTCTCGGAACAATGCAGCCCTGCTGCCAGATCATCCGCCGTCATGCCGACATTCTCGTTATCTGCTCCCTGTTTTTCGCAATATTCAGGCCATGCCGCTCTGCAGCTTTTGGCAAAGCAGTCCGCATACAATAATACATCCTCTGCGCAGGCTTCCATCATCCGCGCGATATCATGGCTCAGCATTTGTCTGCAGAGTAGTCCCTCCGACTTAAGATCATACCTGCCATTTTCCTCTGCCTCCACCTGGGCTTCGATATACTTGCGTTCAGCACCCCCCTCATCTTTTTCCAGACCGGAAATATCGTCCGCGATACATGCGCTTTCAACTGCAAGACGCAGAAAACTCATGGCATGGGGAGCCAGGAAATGACTCCCAGCCTGAAAAACGGCGGCTGAATCGGCATCATATAATCCGCTTACGCCATCCTCCATGCTGTTGATCTCTTTTTCAGATACAGTACCCGTCTGTAAGCGTTCCCGCTTCAAAAAGTCTGAGCCTCTTCCGCTGCTTCCACTTTTTGCGTCAATTTCCAGAAAAGGTGAACGACAGATCATGTCTGGATAAAAGCACCTTCCTGAATAGGCGTCTGTTATCTTATTCAAGACCCATAGCTTCCCTTCCTTGCCGTTTCCCAGGCAGGACAATGCCGTCCCTATGGATAGCAGGCTGTCCCCACAGCCTGCCCCTTCCTTCGCAAGCACTGCCCCCACACATGCTGCAACGGCAATTGGATCTCTGCCGCTTATTGTCATTATTATCTCTTTCCTATCGTCTGCGAATTGTTGAAAAGCAAAGGCTTCTCGTCTTTTTTTCAGCCTCATTTTCTTTATCAAAGGACCCGCTTCATCAAAATCAGAACAAAATAAAAATAGCATGAACTTACCACCCAGATTCCTGTGTAATTAACAATATTCCTCATGACATAAAACAATTTATTATGCTATACTTATCATATTAAAAAAATCGCAACTGTTAACAGCCAATCTGAATAGCGAGGAGGTAATAATGGGTCTTAGAAAGGATTTTTTATGGGGCGGCGCCACAGCAGCCAACCAATACGAGGGAGGCTATCTTGAGGGGGGCAAAGGCTTAAGCATCGCGGATATTGAAAGAGGCGCCCGGAATGGCGTCCCTCGTAAAATTGACCCGGAAATTTTGGATGGCGTCTTCTATCCCAGCCATGAAGCAACGGATTTTTATCATCGTTACAAAGAGGACATTGCCCTTTTCCATGAGATGGGCTTCAAGTGTTTCCGTATGTCCATCGCCTGGTCAAGGATTTTTCCAAGAGGAGATGAAAGCGAGCCTAATGAAGAGGGACTGAAATTTTATGATAATGTCTTTGACGAGCTTTTGAAATACGGCATAGAGCCGGTTGTCACCCTTTCTCATTACGAAACGCCTCTGACTCTGGTAAGGGAATACGGATCCTGGCGGGATCGCCGTCTGGTGGATTTCTTCGAGCGTTATGCCAGAGTTTGTTTTGAGCGTTACAAAGGAAAAGTGAAGTACTGGATGACTTTTAACGAAATTAATGCCACGATGGTCACTGGCAGAAATCCTTACCATCAGGCGGGCATAATTTTTGAAGAAGGTGAAAATCAGGAAAAAACCATAGTACAGGCCAGCCACCATATGTTCCTTGCCTCAGCAAAAGCCGTGATAATTGGTCATAAAATCGACCCGGAAAACAAAATCGGATGCATGCTCCTGGTTCCGGAGATGTACGCCAAAACCTGCGACCCGGATGACCAGGTGCTTTGCAGGGAAAAGCTTTTAAGCCTTTTCTATTATGGCGATGCCCACGTACGGGGCTACTACAGCAATACCTGCACTTCCCAGTGGAAACGTCTCGGCGCCACGCCGGACATCCAGCAGGGGGACGAGCAATTAATGCGGGAAGGCAAAGTGGATTATCTGGCTTTTAGCTATTACTTTTCTTCCATTGTCGGCAAGGACATCGAAGAGGTCGAGGGCAATATTATACGAGGAGGCAAAAACCCATACCTGAAAACTACCGAATGGGGGTGGCAGATTGATCCCGTCGGGCTTCGTCTTTCTCTTGACATGCTTTATGACCGCTATCAGGTGCCTCTCTTTATTGTGGAAAATGGCATGGGAGCCATTGACACCTTGGAAGCGGACGGCAGCATACACGATCCTTACCGTATAGATTACCTTCGGAGACATATCATTGAAATGAAAAAAGCCGTAGAACTGGATGATGTGGATCTGATGGGTTATACTCCCTGGGGCTGCATCGATCTTGTTTCAGCCAGCACAGGAGAGATGCGAAAGCGCTATGGCTTTATCTACGTGGACAGGCATGATGACGACACCGGAGATTTCTCCAGAAAGAAAAAGGATTCTTTCTATTGGTATAAAAAAGTTATCGCCTCAAACGGAGAGGATCTTGCCTGATCAAATTGGATTTGCGTTTCAGGATAAACCGCTCGTACCGATTTACCTCGCAGGCGCTTCGCTATATCAAAATTCAGAGCGGTTTAAAAACCGCTCTGATAGATGAGCCCCAAATATAGAAATGCCTTATACAGACCATCCTTCTCAACAGCGTCTGTCACATAATCCGCTGCCATCTTGCACTCCTCTCCTCCTGAACCCATGGCTACGGAAAACGCGCAGGCCTCAAACATTGGAATGTCTACTTTTGCATCCCCGAAAGCGATCGTATCCTCTCGCTTCGCTCCCAAATGTTTCAGCAGTCTGTCCACCGCATTCTTCTTTGACACCCCTTTTACACCAAGATCCCCAAATAACGCAGTTTCACCCGCCCCTCCCCAGGTGCCCGGCTCGAGATCCGGGAATTCTTCTATTGAATCCAGATAATCCTGATAGGATCTCAAAACATAACTTATCTTATTTACATCATCCCTGTACAAAATTCCGCCAAAAATCATATTTGGGAATGCGTCTCTGACCGTCATATCCGTGTTTTTCCCTTTGCGACTGGAATACTTACGGATAGCCTCAAGAGCCCCCTCCTCAAAATTTTCACTTCCAAAAAGCCCATTGTTGCTCTCAAGATAAAAATCCATCTGTCTTCCGCGCAGCCAATCCACCACGTGTCGGCATTGCTCCATTGTGATAAGCTGATGCATCAATACCTGCCCCTGATCTTCCACGTAAGACCCATTGCCTCCCAGCATTCCATCCAGCCCAATGTCCCATATTTCCGAATATACTTCCGCTTTGCTCCTGCCGGTACATATATACACTTTGTGGCCATTTTTCCGGGCATGCCGGATTGCCATCACGGCTGAATTTGGAAGATTGTTTGTATAGTCAACCAAAGTGCCGTCCACATCAATAAATACAATCTTTCCCATGCCCATCCCCCTCTCAGAGCTTCATTAGGCTGCTATTTTCCGTCCGTTTTTTCTGTATCCTCCTCCCAATCTACAATGCCGCCAAATTCATATACCTTGCTATATCCTTCTTCAGCAAGAATTTCCGCCGCGTCTTCCGCCCTGCGGCCGGTACGGCAATATATAAGCAGCACTTGGTTTTTATCCTCTAATTTTTCAAAATTACCATTCCGAATCTCATCTATTGGAACAAGGATGGCTCCAGGTATATGGCCCTCATTGTATTCTTCCTGCGTGCGTACATCAACCACCAACGGTCTGGGGTCCTGTGCCATCAATTTTTTGGCAGTTCGCACGTCAATATGTTTATATGCATTTGACGCGCAGGAAGATGCCAGAAAAACTATCATCATAATTGGAAAAAGAAGTACAGCCTTTTTTAGAAATATCGTATTCAAAACCCATACCCCCCATCTGATCCCTCAGTCCAATAATGCCGGACAGACGTTCTCTTGATCATTACAGTGTAGGTATTGCCCGGTTTAATCCATACTTACCTTTATCCCTCCTGACCTTTCAGAGGGCTGCATAATTACAGTGACCGGTTGGCTCCCATTCCATTCGAACTGGTAGGATTCCCCGGATGTCTGCCCTATGAAGGTCTTCCAGGAAACATCCGCTGTTACCTTGGGATTACAATTTCCATTTCCTACCCAGCATATCACGGCATCAGGATCCGCAGAAATAGTGGAATGACTGTAGACATTGCTTATTACGATGGGATTGCCATCCGACAATACAGCCACAAAGGAATTTTGTCCTCTCCCTGTCAAGGTTGTCGTCGCAAGTCCTTTTTGCGAAAGCATGCCAACGCCTATGAATCGTAAGCTGTAATCGCATTCCTGGGAGAATGCCAGGATATTTTCGGATTCTACGGAAATTGTTTCGCCTGGAGCCAGTTGATAAACAACCACATGCTGCCCATAATATGCATAATACGTGGCCGAATCGCCGTTTAATTCCACCTTCATCAGGGGGATGTTCTCGCCAGTAAAACGCCGTGCGAGACTGCCAAAGATAGCCTGGCCTAAATTATTCTGGGGACCAAGAAGCACCTTTTCAAATCTATAATTCTTCTCCCCTGCATTTTCTCCCGCAATAAACGCTCCCGCCTTGGCAAACAGCATATCTCTTCCACTGCAAGTCACTCTGAGTGTCAATTCATTTAATGTCTCAAATCGTAACATTCTTCCCCTCCAAAGCCATGTGTTTCAATCCATATTAAGGAGACATGCATTGAAATCCAGTTATCTTGTAAATATATACCTCTCCATACCCCCTGATTGCGTCATTCTCCGGGGCTGGTCATCTATTCAAACCACCTGTACCCCATACAGTTCGCACAAACCGGCCAAATCCCGGGCAACCCCGCTGCCTATCGCGTTAAACTTCCATTTGTCATTATGTTTATAAATCTCACCAATCATCATTGATGTGACATTGTCGTAATATTCATCAAGCTGGAAGCCTATATGCAATTTCCCGCTAAGCTGATCTGTGATGCGGATATATGCGTCTTTTACCATGCTGAAGTTCAGCTTTTTTTCCAATGCTTCATTTATCGTCAGAACAAAAACGATCTTGCTGACCGATGGATTGAGTTTTTCCAAATCAATGAATACGGCTTCCCGGTCTGCTGGAACATCGTCCGAAAAAACCGTACTTCCATCAGGGCTTTGTTTCTGTCCGTAGAACACAAACCAGGATTCCCCGGGCACTTTTCCGTCTTTATTTAGTAAAAAAGCAGATACATCAAGGTCGCAGGCGGGATTCATCACTTCCCAGCCAAGGCCAGCCATGATTTTCATATGTCCAGGCGTAATGTCCATCGCAAGCTTCTGGCCTTTGCGCGCCGGTACACCCAGATCCGGCTTGGGCTTTGGCAATCCCGAAGCCACTTTTCCTGGCCCTGCCGTTACCGAATTACCTGTAACAGGCATGACGCCTTGTGAAGAGCCGACACCGGATACTCCGGCATTACCCGATCTTTTATTATTCATACCCGCCTGTTGGGGATATCCAGGATTCACATTGCCGGGCTGTCTGGGTACATTGCCTTGACCGGCCTGCGGACTGTATCCGGCATTGCCCGTGACAGACGGTACATATCCGTTGCCCATGCCGCTCTGCTGACCGTATCCGGCGTTTGCCGCCGCAGGCTGTCGGTACCCGCCGCCCATGCCGCCTTGCTGACCGTATCCGGCGTTTGCCGCCGCAGGCTGTCGGTACCCGCCGCCCATGC
>CAMKKZ010000004.1 GCA_946413525.1 uncultured Oribacterium sp. | reverse complement strand
ATATTGCGTAGTCGATATTTATAATAACTACCATTTATAAAATGCTGTACTAGTTACTCTGTCACAGTGATTTTTAGCCATTATAATTTTCGACCGACTAGCTGCGGTATCTCAGGCCATACGACCTCTTTCTTTAATTGCGGGCAAACATCTGCGGTAACGCAAGCCAACCGGCTCCATGCAGGAATCAGAACCGCTTCACTTCTTCCATGACATACGCTTCAATCTGGTCATCCACCTGTATATCATCAAAGTTTGAGAATACAAGGCCGCATTCGTAGCCCGTACGGACTTCTTTGACATCATCCTTGAAGCGTTTCACCGAAATAATCTCGCCGTCATAAATCTGATTATCGCCCCTGGTGATACGCGCCTTCGCGTCACGCTGCACCATGCCATCAAGCACATAGGATCCCGCAATATTCCCGACTCCGGAGGACTTGAAAATCTGCCGAATGACCGCATGGCCAATGATCTTCTCTTCGAATACCGGTTTCAGCATACCCTTCATGGCATTCTCTACATCCTCGATTGCCTTGTAGATAATATTGTACAGTCGGACATCTACATGCTCCCTGTCCGCAATATCCTTCGCCGTCGCGTCAGGCTTGACATCGAAGCCAATGACGATGGCATTGGAAGCGCTGGCAAGCACCACATCCGACTCGCTGATCGCGCCGACGCCGCTGTGTATGACCTTGACCTTGACCTCCTCGTTCCTGATTTTTTCCAGGGAATCCCGAACGGCTTCCACGGAGCCCTGCACATCGGCCTTGACCACGATGGGAAGCTCCTTGATCTTGCCTTCCTTGATTTGATCGAAAAGGGCATCCAGCGAGACCTTCTTCCTGGACTCTTCCACCATGCGCTGCTTGTTCTCCGAGACAAAGGCAGCCGCATAGGCTTTGGCCTCCTTCTCGTTTTCCTGAACCTTGAATATTTCGCCGGCATTCGGCACCGAATTAAGGCCGAGAATCTCCACCGGCATGGACGGGACGGCCTGCTTGATCCGCCTGCCCTTGTCGTCTATCATGGCGCGGACTTTTCCATACGCGCTCCCCACGGACACGACATCGCCTACGTGCAGCGTCCCCTTCTGCACCAGAAGCCTGGCCACGGAGCCGCGTCCCTTGTCCAGTTCCGCCTCGACAACCACTCCGTACGCCTTCCTGTTCGGATTGGCCTTAAGTTCCATTACATCGGCTTCAAGCACGATGTTCTCAAGCAAATTTTCGAGCCCCTCTCCGGTCTTTGCGGAAACCGGGCAGCAGATCGTTGTCCCACCGTAATCCTCAGGTACGAGGTCATATTTCATCAGCTCCTGCTTTACCTTTTCAGGATTGGCCGTTGGCTTATCAATTTTGTTGATAGCCACAATGATTTCCGTATTGGCGGCCTTGGCGTGATTAATCGCCTCTACTGTCTGGGGCATGATCCCGTCATCTGCCGCCACCACAAGCACAGCAATGTCCGTGGACTGCGCTCCACGCATTCGCATCGCGGTAAAGGCCTCATGTCCCGGCGTATCCAGGAAGGTGATGACCCGATCCTCCCCGTTTACCTTAAGCATGACCTGATAGGCTCCAATGGACTGTGTAATGCCACCATGTTCATGCTGCGTCACATTGGTCTTCCGAATGGCATCCAGTATGGAAGTTTTTCCATGATCCACGTGACCCATCACGCAGACCACGGGCGGCCTTGCCACAAGCTCCGCTTCCGCATCCTCCTGTGAATCCTGGACAAGCTCAGCGATGACATCCACCTTTTCTTCTTTTTCACAAAGGATGTCATATTCCAGGGCTATATTCTCAGCCTCCTCATAGCTAAGCTCCGTATTAAGGGTAAGCATCTTGCCCTGCATGAAGAACTTTTTAATGATATCGGCCGGCTTCTTCTTCATTTTCTCGCCGAGCTCTTTCAAGGTGATGATTTCCGGAAGAAGGATGGATTTAATCTCCTCCTCCACCTTGACTGCTTCAGGCTTGACAAAAGGAGCCTTTCCTCCTTTTTTGGGGCCGCGATAGACAAGCTGATCGTCCCTCTCATACGACTGGGCAGCGCCGTATTTCTGCTGTTTCCGATTTGTACGGTTTTTCTGGGAAATATTTGCCTTTTCCGTATCAATGTTTTTCTGCCCGTAAACCTTTTTCTGAGACTTCTGCTGTTCCCTCTTCGCGAAGTTTCCTGCCTTGTCCGTCATGCCCTGTGCAGCCGCCGCATCATCCCTGCGGGGTGTTCCCTGCCCCTGCATACGGTCCATGCCGCGGTTTCTGCCCGCGCCCTGATCAGGCCGCGCACCCCGTTCTGCCGGTCCGCGACCCTTCGCCCCGCCCTGACGACGATCCTGCTGTCCACGCGCACCACGGTTCTCCTTGGGGGGTTCTTTGACGACCTTGATCCTGCCGAGAAGCCTGGGGCGAGGTGCCCCCGGAGCGCCGTCAAGCCCGAACGCGTCAATCAGGGAAATGGGCGTGCCTGGAGTTTTTGCTTTTGACTCCTCTGCCTGCGGGGTCTTTGCGGCCGCCTGATCCGATATGGATGCCGCCGGCTGCTCCTGCGCCTTCACAGCCGCGGAGGCCTTTTCAGCGGACGCGCCCTCTTTCTCCTCTCCCGATACTGTTCCCTGTGTTTTCGCGGCAGGAGTCTCCTTTTTCACCTTCGGACTACGTCCCTGGGCAGATTCGCGTCCGTCCTTTGCCGCATTCCGGGGTGGCTGCCCCTTCTCAGCGATAGTCTGGGATGGTGGCTCCTTTCGGACGACATTTTGAGATGTCTGCTCCGCCGATACAAGCTGACCCTGCTCCGCCTTACGGTCAGTTGTCGCGTCTTTGCCTTTTTCCCCTTCCTTCGTCTCGGCAGCTTCATTCTGACGCTTCGCCTGCTCTGCTTTTTCACTCAGGGCCTTCTGCCTCTCTGCCTCTTCTTTAGCAGCCTTTGCCTTGGCCGCCTCTTCCCTTGCGGCTTCTTCTTTGGCAGCTTTCTCCCTGGCGGCCTGCTCTTTTTCCATAGCCAGCCTTTGAGCCTCTTCCCTGGCCTCTTGTTCGGCCTTTTTCCGCTGGATTTCATTTAATTCGCGGAGAGGGGTCACCCTCGCTGTTCCCGGAGGCAATGGGCGGCCGTTCGGGGACGTTTTCTTCGGCGTTTCCTTTTGAACAGGCTGCTCAGTTGCCGTATTCTTGCGGCGTTCTGAAAAATTCCTGCCCAAAGGATGATTTTTGTGATTAACCGAATTTTGAGAATGGAAAACAACGGCCAGCTTCTTTTTCCTGGGAGCAGCACCCTCCTTGGCTTTCGCAGCCTTTGTCTCCTTCACGTCCATCGAGTTTTCTTTCTTTTCACCTGCCATCAACACTACCTCCCTTTGGGAACATCCAACAATTACAGCAACTGTTCAGTCAAGCTGAACAGTTACCAATTTTTATTCATATCTATGCATCAGGCATAGTTTATACTGTATTTGGCGCATCCCACAGGGATGCGTCCGAACCAAAAATCCTTTCAGGTATTTTGGGTTCGGATTTTTCCGCCGCGTTCCTTGTGCCGCGGAAAAACCTCCAACATTTTTCCAATCTGACCAGCAAAGCCCGCATCCTCAATCGATAAAGAGGAAACTTCCCCTTTGCCTATTGCCCGGCCCAGTGTCTCCTTTGTTCCGAAGCGGAACAGGGGAACGGAACGGAACCGAGCCAGATCTTCTGTTTTTTTCATTGAATTGGCTGACGCGTCCCCGGCAGCAATAAGCAGCTTTGCCCTGCCGGATTTCACAGATCTTTCTACGGAAAACGTCCCAAAGGAAAGCTTTCCTGCCCTGCGGCACAGTCCCAGCATTCCGAAAATCTTCCGTTCAGAAGGATTGTTCTCCGAAGCATTCTTATTTACAGCGAATACGGAGGCCGCTTCCAATTCCTTGTTCATTCCGAATTCATCCTGTCCCATTCCCCCTTGATCCTCTGGATTGCCTCCTCCGGGACTGCCTCCCGAAAGCTTCGGTTTAGGGCTTTTTTTCTGATTGCCATCTCCAGGCAGTCAACATTGTCGCAAAAATAGGCACCACGCCCATTTTTCCGCCCACTCCTGTCGATGGAATAAACGCCATCGGTTCCCCGTACAATACGGATCAACGAAGCTTTATCCCTGATGGAACCACAGCCTATGCAGGTCCGCTGCGGAAGCTTCTTATTCATGCTTCTCCCCTTCCCGGTCATCTGCCGCGTTCTCCGCGTCAATTTCCGGATATTCGCCCGTCTTCGCGCTCTCCATACCTTCCGGGGAAGCATCTATGCTTTCCGGGGAAGCATCTGCCTCATCACCTTCCGCGCTATCCGAATAATCAGAAGCCGCCTCCGCTTCCAGTGCCTGTCCATCCTCTGTCAAATCCGATGAGCTTTCACTGTACCCGTCTTCCTCGTACTCTTCTTCATCCTCATCGTATTCGTACTCTTCCTCATCTTCCTCGCCGTGATAGTCAATTCCCATATCATCAAAAAGCCCCTGCTCCTGCGCCTGAGATTCTGATTTGATATCAATCTTATATCCCGTCAGCTTTGCAGCCAGTCTGGCGTTCTGCCCTTCCTTGCCGATTGCCAGGGAGAGCTGCGTGTCCGGAACAATGACCAATGCGTCTTTGTTGTCCTGATCCGCAATTACGGCAATCACCTTCGCGGGCGAAAGCGCGTTCTCGATCAGGTAAGCGGGATTCTCGTCATAACTGATAATGTCAATTTTCTCGCCCCTGAGTTCCTCCACCACCGCATTCACCCGGTTTCCATTCAGTCCCACGCAGGCGCCGACTGCGTCCACGTCCGGATTATGGGACTCAACAGCCATCTTGGTACGGGAACCAGCTTCCCTTGATATGGCTTTTATCTCAACAATATTCTCCCGGACTTCAGAGACCTCTTCTTCAAAAAGCCGGCGCACCAGTTCCGGATGCGTCCTGGAAACCATGACCCTGGGGCCACGGGGAGTGTCTCTGACTTCCACGACATAGACCTTGACCTTTTCATTCGGCTGCAGACGTTCTCCCCTGACCTGCTCGTTTTCTGAAAGATACCCGTCTGCCTTTCCCAGATTAATAATGACCGATCTCCCGTTGTCCCTCTCTACTGTCCCTTCGACCACCTTTCTCTCCATGGAGAAGAATTCATTATAAAGAATGCGCCGCTCCTCTTCACGAATCCTCTGAACAATCACTCCCTTGGCATTCTGGGTGGCGATGCGGCCAAAGCTTTTGGAATTAATAGGAACCTGAACAATATCGTCAAGTTGATACTGCGGATCTATGAGCCTTGCGTCTCCCAAAGATATTTCCGAAACCGGATTCTCCACTTTTTCGACTACTACCTTGTCCGCGATTACGGAATATTCGCAGGTTTCCGGGTCGATATTCACCCGCACATTATCTGCGGAGCCAAAATGGTTTCTGCAGGCCTGCTGCAGTGAAGATGCGATTGCTTCCAGCAAAGCCTGTCTCGGAATCCCCTTTTCCTTCTCCAGAAGTTCCAATGCTTCTCGCAGTTCTGTGTTCATTCTTTTTTCTCCTTATGTTCCGCACGGACCTCCTCAGGAACAGCTCCAGGCAGGATGATCTCTGACTGCTCTGCTTCCTGGCCCTGGGACGCGCTGCCCTGTCCGCCAGGCTCCACTCCGCCGTACGACTCCCCTTCAAAAACATCCCCGGGATGATCCTTGAAGCCAAGGGAGCAAACCTCCAGTATATACTCATCCGGGATGAAATCCTCCTTGTCCAGCCACTTTGAAAGCCGCCGTGATACGGTCGCGCAGTCATTGACCCCCATGTCCTGGCCATCTTCCCGAAATATAAACGCCCTCAGGTAATTCGTATTATTTTCATTGGTAAAGCTGACGCTGTCCAGACCATACCCCATGGCCGGAAGGATGGACAAAAGATATACCTGTACCTTTTCTGTATACATAAAGTCCTCATCTATCAGAGCGGTTTTGCCGCTCTGAGTTCTGACATAGCGAACCCCCTGCGGGGCAGGTCGGCTCTTCTATGCATTATAGTTTTGAGCCGGGCTGGTTATCGCCACTGGGGCCAACATGCCCCGCAGCGACCCTATGCACATATGAAAGGAGCAAGCATAATGCTTGCCCCTTTTCATCAAGTCAATAATTACAGCGGTGAATATAGCATATTATGCAACAGAAATCAAGCACTTTCTAAACATCCGTTTCCATTGTCACTGTCTTTGCTTATATTTACGCGACCACAAAGTGTCCTTTATTTCCTGACTGTCACATCTTTCTCAGAAGACCATGCAGAATAATAAGTCTTTTTTCCAACTTTCTTATAAGAACGAATGGAAACCTTGTATGTCTCCCCTCTGGAAAGTCCGGTCAGCTTCAGGCTTACCGTGGCATTTTTCGAGATCTTCTTTGTCTTTTTCTTGCTTCCGGCCACATAACGAATCTCATATCCAGTAGCTTTCGCGTTTTTCTTCCATTTCAGGGCGATTTTTCTGCCCGAAACATTCTTAGCGCTGGAAAACGCAGGCTTTGTCAGGAAATAGATGGTCTTTTTTGCGGAAGCCGCTCACTTTCCTGTGTTTGCGAAGGCGTAAACAACGTACTGATATTTCGTTCCGTTTGTCTTCGCCCCGGTGTCGGTATAGGTGACGGCAGCCGCTTTCGTAATCTTTTTGACCTGCTTTCCGTTCCGATAGACATAATAGCCGGTCGCCCCCGCCACCTTTTTCCATGCCAGCCGGACGCCCTTCGCCGTATTCGTCACGGTGAGGGACGAGGTCTTTGCCGGAGTCACCCTCAGCGTCAGAGCCTTCGAGGCCGCTTTATAATTATCCGTGGCCGCAGCGCTGACTGTGATCTTGACCGTGCCGACCTTTCTGGCGGAAACCACTCCGTTTTGGTTCACTGTGGCAATACCTGTGCTTCCGCTCTTATATGTCAGCCCACCCTGGGCCCCGTCCGCCTTAATGTTTAGCTTTGTCCCGACGGATACTCGCGCCTTGTTCGCCGGCTCAGAAATCTTCAGAGTCTGTGAGGCTTTCCCGATTTCAAAGCTGACCGCCTTTGCTCCCGTGTAATATCCCTTTCCGCTGATTTTCGCCGTGGCTCTGCCCGCGTTTATGTTTGAAGAATAAGCCACTGTATAATCCGTTCCGGATTTAAGAGTCTTCCCATCATATGTCACCGTTACCGCAGGGGTTTGGGCTGTCCCATCATAAATGAAAGCATCTCCGGAGAGCGAAACAGACGCGTCAGCAAGATTCCCCGTTACCGTCACGGTACAGGAAGCAGTCTTTCCCCCGTCAACCGTCGTTGCCTCAATAATTGCGCGTCCGGGGGCTACAGCCGTCACCTTTCCATTCTTTACAGAAGCGACCTTCTCGTTGCTGCTCGAAAAACGAACAGCCTTTTCCGCTGCATCGGCAGGACTTACCGTTGCCGAAAGCTCCGCGCTTTCACCTTTCTCCAATGAAAGCTTTGCGGCAGAGAGCTCTACGCCCGTCACGGCCACCGCGGCCGGCTCAATCCGGAAGCTGACCGTCTTCTCCCCTTCATAATATTTTCTGCCGCTAATCACGATTCTCGCGTCGCCTGCATTGACATTCAAGTAATACATGGTGGTATAATCGGTTCCTTCCGTAAGGACCTCCCCATCATATGTGACTGTCAGCGCAGGGGTCTTGGCCTTGCCGTCATAAACGAAGCTGTTTTCGGAGAGCGAGACATCTGCGTCGCCAATGCTTCCCGTCACTGTCACGCCGCAGGAATCAGCCCTTCCCCCGTCGACCGTCCTTACCGTGATGACAGCCCCGCCGGGTCTTAAGGCGCTCACCTTGCCGTTATTGACGGAAGCCACCTCCTCATTGTTGCTGACATAGGTCACAGCCTTATTACTCGCATTCTCGGGACTTACGGTGACCGTAAGCGTCCTGCTTTCGCCCTTTTTCAACGTAAACATTGTCTCCGCGATCTTCACGCCCGTCACGGAGATCACAGGCTCCTTCACCGTCACTTCCAGCGATGCCGAGAATCCATCGTATTCCGCGCTGACTGTCACGCTCCCGGCCTTGAGTGCCTGGGCCAGGCCATCATCGTCAATGCTGAGGACCGAAGTGTCAGAGCTTGTAAAGCTTGCGCCCTTCAACAGAACCGCTGTCTGCTCCCCTTTCAATGCGTAATACGCTTCAAAGCTATCTTGTTTTCCTCTGTTAATGGAGGACGGCCCGCTCAAAATGATGGAAAGCTGATCCTTCGGAACCTCAACGTTAATGGTCTTTGCCCCATTCTCGTAAACCTTGCTCTCCTCCAGTCCTGTTTCGAACGAAAACTCTCCCGCGACCGTGGTAAACCCGGATTCCGGTTTGAAAGCGCTGATCCCCACGTATTTATAATTCGGATTGATCAGGGACGTATAGTGACCGGTCACCGCGCCAGGGGTCTGATTCACATAAGCATCCTTTTCACTGTACCATTGCTCGATTCCATACATCAGGCCAGTGCTGTTCCATGCCAGGTTTTCCGCCCATGTTCGGACCCCATCCATAACACAGGTGAAGCAATCCCCTCCCCTTGGCCTGTCGTGTCCCATGACGACGCAGCCCTCGGCCGCCCTTTGAAGGGCAATCTTTTCCAGCCCTGACGACCACTGGATCGGTACATAATCCGCTTCCGTAAGCTTGACCGATTTATTATCCGGATTTATCAGCCCCTCCTTGCATGCCTCCAGGCGTATTTCGTTAATGCGCTCAAGGATTGTTTCCATGCTTTCCGTGCAGACCGTCCCCTCGAGGGGAATCGTGTACAGATTTTCATTTGCCAGATCCCCTTCCTCGGAAAAAAGCTGCCCCTCCTCGCGGACCGCCGCTTCCTCATCGACCAAACCATCCATCAGGGACAAATCCACAAGCCCGTCCGCCGAACTCCAATCCTCTCCAACAGTCCTGGCGTCCTCTGCCTCAGAAACAGCTTCCGCGTCGCCTGCTTCATCCTCTTCCGCTTCCGCAGCTTTGCTTTCCGCGTTATTGGCTTCTTCCGTTTCTACATTTTCCGCTTCGTCAGCTTCACCCGCTTCCTCAGCTTCGACTTCCGCGTCATCGGCTTCTTCCGCTTCCTCAGCTTCGACTTCCGCGTCATCGGCTTCACCCGCTTCCGCAGCCTCGACTTCCGCGTCATTGGCTTCTTCCGCTTCCGCGTCTTTGCTTTCCATGTCATCGGCTTCTTCCGCTTCCGAACTGGCAACTTGCGCATCCGCAGTTTTCACATCATCCGTTTCCGACTCATCTTTTATTTCTTCATCTGCTTCCGGATCATCAGCGTCTTCCGCAGCATCAGCTTCCCTTTCTTTCGTCACGCCGGAAAGCTCGCCCCCCTGCGACAAAGCTTCCGCCGCGCCATCCTCTGACCCCTCTGTGTCCACCGCATCTTCTGTATTTTCAATGCTTTCCGGCTCCACAGCCCCATCTTCATCAGCAACGGCAGTGTCATCGACATCATCTGACACTGCTTTGCCATCTCCCAAAGCCGCGTCAAAGGCCGGCACTGCTTCGCCTTCTCCCGAAGCCGTGTCAAAGGCCGCCTCATCACTTCCTGATGCCACATCGGCAAAATCTAATTCACCATCCTCATCCGAAGCCCCACCAAACGCTGCCTCATCGGTAATATCCGACTCATTATACTCATCCGCAACCGCATCAAACGTTGCCTCATCACTTCCTGATACCTCGTCAGCATGCCCTGACCCATCGGAAGCACCATTGTCAAGAGATTCGTCATTGATATTGCCAGCATTAGCAAGGGCCGTGGTGCCGCTTAATTCCGTGTCCCCTTCGACCTCGCCCCCGTCTTCACCTTCATCTTCATCATTTCCTGAAGGATCATTTGAGCCAAACCCGTCTGACTCCGTTTTTTCGTAGTCCTTAATACCCTTATCTTCAGATTTGCCTTCGGCCTGCGCGTCATCCCAGGCCTCCCGCGCCGGGACTTTCTCCCCCTGATCGGAACCATTCCCTTCGAAACCATCCCCTTCGGAAACCTCATCCCCAGAAAGGATTCCAGCATCCCCTTCAGAATCCCCTGCTTCCTTTTCCTTGTTTTCAGAAAAAATCTCTGAAGCTTGATTGGATGAATCGCCATCCTCTTCCTCCTCATTCAAATCAGAAATATCTTCCCTCGGACTATCTTCTGAAATGGCCGCGTATGCTGACAGCGGGCTAAAAGACGCAAGCATAACACTTCCCAAAAGAGCAGCCACCCTTCCCTGTAATGTTTTCCTTTTCACTTCATCCTCTCCTTATCTACTACCCTTACACTTATGCGCAAGAAAAATGCCAATCCTTCCGATATAATCGAAACCGGAGACAAGTTATACCGTTACGTACGCAAGGGAAAACAGTCTATCTATTCATGCTTTTTTTCTCCGGGTATGAGCTATACCGCCACGCGTGCAAGAAAGAATATTTCTCCGACACTCTTTGACCCACGGCTCCGTGTATACCGCTATGCGCAAGGAAGAACAAACCACATCAATCCTTTATTATACTCCAAAAAGGAAATCTGACAATGCTCCGGACATCCACAATGCCGGCTCAATGCCATCCCTTTTGCCCTGCAAATTACTTTCATAAACGTGGGGATTTACCTTGACCCGATTGCAGGTCGAGGCTAGCCGCCCGGCGACTGATGGACGGAAAAAATGGCCCTTTTGAAATTATGAAAGGAATCTTTCATAATTCTTTGTGGAACGGGACCCCATAACTGGAAGTTTGAAAAGCTTTGGAAAGTTTATCTTGAGCGCGACGAATGCCGCTTGTCATCAAAAAGCATCAATGTTATGATTGGGAACGTGGGCGGCAGCTAATACAGGAATCCCAGATTCCTTTTTGTTTTCACAATCAATTTTATCCACCTGTACGGTTGCCATCCAAAGCGATATTTTGATACGGTTTACCGTAATCAAAATATCGCTTTGGATGAGCAACCTACCCCTAAATGAGCAAAACGATTTGCGAAGCAAATCTTTAAGCACGCGAAGCGGGCGGTTTTGCGAATTTAGGGGTATTCAGAATGGCCTTTAGGCCATTCAACCGTACAGGTGGAATTTTATACATTTGCAACTTGTTTTTAGACGAAAAGACAGCAGTTACTCCAAAGCTGTCAACGACAAGAGGATTCCTGAAAAGCCTTGTCGCCGTAATGCCAAAGTGGTTTGTCATGAAATTAGAATGGTGAAAACCCGCTCTAATAAGTGGCAATATGCTTGTAGTCAATCTTGCCGAGGTATCACGATGGATGTGCTGACGAAAGAACAACGCCATAAAGCAATGGCGCATATTCGCTCAAAAAATACTTCCATTGAAGTCAAGCTGAGAAAAGCATTATGGCACAAAGGGTATAGATTCCGGAAGAATTACAAAAAATTACCGGGAAGCCCTGACATCGCCCTGACAAAATATAAAATAGCCGTGTTTTGCGATAGCGAATTTTTTCATGGCAAGGACTGGGAAATGGTACTAAAACCCAAGCTGTCAAAAGGCCAGAACGGGGAATACTGGTTGAAGAAAATTCTTCGCAACATGGAAAGGGACTCCGATGTGGATAAGCAACTGCTGCTCCTGGGATGGACGGTCATTCATTTTTGGGGCGCGGAAATCAGCAAGAGAACGGATGAATGTGTTCGGGTTATAGAAGAATGCATCTTTGATTTGAAAATTCAAACTTACGAAACATATTCCGACGCGGAGGGATTTAACATTTAGGACAAAGGATGTAAAGCCCATGAGCCTGTATGCAATCGGCGACCTGCATCTTCATTTTCAATCGGTGCTGAGGGCACCAGGGCAGTTGAGCGGTCGCGTATGGAAAAATCATGAAGAGAAGTTTCGAAATTATTGCAAAAAGCTGATGACGGAAGAGGATATGCTCGTCCTGGTCGGTGATCACAGTTGGGGACGGAATCTTTCGGAATGTGAAAAAGATCTGCAGTACATCAGGGAGCTTCCGGGACGAAAGATTCTGACCAGAGGAAACCATGATATGTTCTGGGACGCGAAGAAGACAAAACAATTAAATGATCTGTATAAACCGGAGCTGACCTTCCTGCAGGATGCTTATGAAGCTTATCAGGACTACGCCCTTGTCGGCACAAAGGGCTTCACCTTCGAGGGGCCGTTTTATCTTGACCGGCGAGGGCGTATCACGGGTTGGGATGATGAGGCGGAAATTCATGCGAGGAAGCTTGTCGAACGAGAGCTGCAGCGTCTCCGTAAATCCTTTGAACTGGCAAAGGCCGACGGCTTCCGCAAATACATTATGTTCCTGCATTATCCACCAACAAACATTCTTGAGGAGCGAAGCGGCTTTACCGATATGGCGGAGGAATACGGAGCGGAACAGGTAATCTATGCGCATTGTCATGGCGAAAGCAGATTTAATGACAGCATTCATGGGGAATACCGGGGGAGGAGCTATCATCTGGTTTCCGGCGATTATCTGAGGTGGAAACCCATGAAGGTTCTGGATTGAAATGAGTCACGCGGAAAAGCTTCCCGGCATGTCAGCAGCTTGTGTGGCATAACGAACCGGCATATCTGAAGCTCGCATCGGAAAGCGGTCTGCAATGTCAGAAATCAGAAAAAGACTCGTTTTTACAAAGTCTATTATTATATAGTAAACGAATTTAGAAACTGCACTTTGATATGTTCAGTAGGCTTTATGTGGTGTTGCTTTTAGTGATTATTGTGCAGAAATTAAATTCGTTTACTATAAAAAAGGAGCCAGGATGAAATCAATCAAGGTTGCCGCGGCCATTATAAGATCAATCAGCAAAGAGGGAGATCCTTTGGTTTTAGCAGCTCAGCGTGGTTATGGAGAATACAAGGATTGGTGGGAATTTCCGGGTGGCAAGATTGAAGACGGTGAAACCGCTGAGGAAGCATTGATCCGTGAAATACATGAGGAGCTGGCTGCGGACATTGCCGTGGAGAAGCATCTCATCACGGTGGAATATGACTACCCAGCCTTTCACCTTTCCATGGATTGCTTCTGGTGCAGCTTAAAAAAAGGACATCCCGCCCTTTTGGAACATGAAGCGGCCAGATGGCTGCCCCTTTGCAATCTACGGCAGGTGAAGTGGCTCCCGGCAGACATTTTGGTCATAGAAGAAATAGAGAAGAGGAATGCTCTTGGGTGAATGCTTTTCGCCTGCGGCCTAACAGCTTTGCCAGGAAGGGGAATCATGGACAACAAAACGCTCTATAGGCTATATTTGATCATCACCGGAATCATCCTGCTGCTATTTACCTTGTCAGGAAGCCTGGCAGCGGGGTTTATCCCTGGCTTTTCAGATCTTTATTCCCATACAATCTATGCCTTCCTCACAGGGACCTTCGGCAGGCTCATCGGCCTGCTGCCTTTTTCCCTCTCGGAATGCCTGCTTTATATCCTCATACTGTATCTCTCCAGCTCTCTCCTGCTCTGCGTAATCAAGCCATTCCTGAGCCTCTTGTTGCGGTATCTCGAAAAAATGGATGACGCGAACGAAAAAGACACGTCTGATGACGCGGACGAAAACGACAAGGTCGAACATGGACATGAAGATAGATATAGGTATTCAAAAGGCCTCCGCACCGTCCTTCAGATCTGCCCCGGCTTTCCCGACTTCCTGCCGATCCTCTTTTTTCTTGTCTGCCTTCTGCTGTTCCTGTATATGTTCCAGTGCGGCATAAATTACCGCCGCAGCAGCTTTGCGGAGGAATCCGGCATCCAGATACAACGCCATTCCATTGAGGATCTGGAGTCGCTTTGCAGATATCTTGCCGAGAGGGTCAATGAAACGGAACAACTGACAGGGCGGAAAGGACAGACAGAAAGCACGCCTCCGCCGGTCTTTCGCTTCCTGCGGCTGGCCGGCAAGGAAGGGCAGGCCTCCATGCGCCGACTAGGGGAGGAATACCCGGGGCTTTCCGGCAGCTATCCTTATCCAAAGCCGCTTCTCAACCCCCGCCTCCTGACGGTTCAGAAGCTTACCGGAGTTTATTCGCCTTTCACTCTGGAAGCCAATTACAACAGCGAGATTCCATATTATAATATTCCCTTCACGATTTGCCACGAGCTCTCCCACCTTCGTGGATATATGCAAGAGGAAGAAGCGAACTTCATCGCTTTTCTGGCCTGCATAGGCTCAAGTGAACCCTATTTCAATTATTCCGGCTATCTGAGCGCCTGGGTCTACTGTGGCAATGCCTTGGCCGCGCAGGATTACGATGCCTTTGCATCGATTTACACAACACTGAACCGTAGATCCATGCAGGATCTGGATTTCAATCGGGAATTCTGGAAGAAGTACGATGGGAAGCTTGCGGAAACCACCGACCAGGTAAACGATGCCTACTTAAAGGCTAACGGGCAGGAGCAAGGCGTCCGCAGTTATGGGATGGTAACAGACCTGATTCTGGAGTATTATCTTGCGGGGATGTTCTGAAAGCATAAAGAGAAAAACGCAACGAAGATGAATGAATACCGAAATGTTGATGAAAGGAGATGCCCATGCAGCACACTCATAATCCGGACAGCCGCTTTTCCATTCGCACGCTTTCCATTCTGGCCATGCTGACAGCTCTGAATATTGTCCTTGCCCGCTTTTGTTCCTTTAATGCCTGGAACACCCGGATTGGCTTTGGCTTCGTCCCCATTGCGGCGGCAGCCATGCTTTACGGGCCTCTTGCGGCGGCATTGACAGCCGGTCTCGGGGATTTGCTGGGAGCCCTGCTCTTTCCTACGGGCACCTTCTTTCCCGGCTTTACGCTAACTGCCGCCCTGACCGGCGCGGTTTTCGGCCTTTTTCTCTCAAGCGGAAAAGGCTTCCCGAAGGCTGACAGGCCGGGATCTGACAGGAACCTTCCTGACAAGCTCCGGTATATCCTGCCGGTACTTGTGAACCAGCTTTTTTTCAGCCTGCTCCTGAACACATTCTGGATTTCCATCCTTTATGGCTCACCTTTCCGCGCCCTTCTGGCCACCCGGATATTCCAGGTCCTGCTAAGCGCCCCCGTGCAGATTGTTACTCTCATCGCCATGGGAAGCGTAATGGAACGGGCAAAAGGTCGGCTAAATCCCGCCTGATTTACATCCACCATATCTTTTCACCAAAATAAACCTACGTTGTGCGGCGGTTAAAGCTACTGCTCAGCGGCACATTTTCGGAATGAGAAACTCTATAGTCAACCTTGCCTTATAATATTTTAATATCTATCCAGCCTACTTGCGCTTGCCGCAGGCGGATTATGTCAGAGCGAAAAAAACCATCCATGCCACAGGCAGAAAGGCGGAACAGATACATGAAATGGGACGAAACAATCGCGATTTTGCACGGAGCTGACTGGCATGGCATGAAGCTGGGCTTTGAAAGAATGGAGGCCTTCCTGTCCAGGCTTGGAAACCCTCACAGAAAGCTCCGCTATATCCATGTGGCAGGCAGCAATGGAAAGGGTTCCGCCTGCGCCATGCTTTCCTCCATCCTGACAAAGGCCGGACTACGGACCGGACTCTATATTTCCCCCCATATTGAAAGGATGAATGAACGCTGGTCCGTGAATGGTACGGAAATATCCGATGAAGAGCTCCGCGAACTCGCCGCACGCATGAACCCTATCCTGTCCAGTCTTGAGCAGCAGCCTACGGAATTTGAAATCCTGACAGCCATGGCCTTCGTCTATTTCGCGGAAATGGACTGCGATCTGGTCGTTCTGGAGGTCGGGATGGGCGGCCGTTTTGATGCCACGAACATTATCCCCGTCCCCGAGGCGGCCGTCATTATGAAAATCGGTCTGGAGCACACGGAGATTCTGGGTGACAGCATAGAGAAAATCGCCTTTGAAAAGGGCGGGATTATCAAAGAGGGCGGAAATGTGGTTTTCTGCCACCAGACGCTAAAGGCGGAAGAAGTCATCCGGAATATATGTAATGAAAAAAGAGCAGTGCTGCATATCACAGACCCTGCCCTTCTTTCTGATTGCGTTTTTTCCGGCTTTCCGAATCCAGACTCCCCGGCACACGACAATCTTAACTATGACCTCCCAGCGTCAGCCATACATGATCAAAGTTTCTCAATTCCTGACATGCGTGACACGGATTTCTCAATCCCTGACATGCATGACTCAGATTTCTCAATTCCCGCCATGCATAATCAAAGTTTCCCAATTCCTGACATGCATGACCCGGATTTTTCAATTCTTGCCGTGCATGACTCTGGTTTTCCGATGCCTGTCTGCCAGTTCTTTTCTTATCGCGAAAGAAAAGCTCTTGCCCTCCCCCTCCTGGGGCCCCATCAGATTTCAAATGCCATGGCAGTACTTGATACCATCGACATCCTGATCTCAAAGGGATACACTATACCCGAGGAGGCCATCCGGAATGGTCTCCTGGACACGCGCTGGCCGGGACGTTTTGAAGTGCTTTGTTTCAAGCCCCTGGTCATTCTGGATGGCGCACACAATCCAGACGGCGCGGAGGCCCTTGCCGAAGCCATTCGCCAATGCCTCCCCGGGCAGAAACTGATTTTCCTCTGCGGCGTGCTAGCCGATAAAGATTATCCGGAAATGCTTCGCGTCCTGTCCCCCCTGGCGGAACGCTTCATCCTCGTCACTCCTCCCTCCAGCCGTGCCCTTTCAAAGGAAAAACTTGCGGAAGAACTGCGTTCCCTGTTCTCCGGCCCGGTTGAAAGCCCGGAAACGATTCCGGACGGTCTTTCACTGGCGCTTAAGAGAAGCCGAGAGACAGGAGGAAAGGAAAGCGTCCTCTGCTTCGGAAGCCTTTACCAGGTGGCTGAAATCCGACGATTCTTTACGAGCCGACTTGCCCCATAGGCGGTTCTCTATGTCAGTACCCAGAGTGGACAAAAAACACTCCGGCAGATGAGCCAACTTGCCCCGCAGGCGGTTCGCTATGTTAGTACTCAAAGTAGGCAAAAACACTCCGGTAGATGAACCGACTTGCCCCGCAGGCAGTTCGCCATGCCGGAACTCAGAGCGGCCAAAACCCGCTCTGATAGATGGACACTCCCACTGCCTGACCATGACTACCTTTTTTTCATGCGGAAAACCGGCAAAAAGCTTTCCAGATACGCTCACAAACAATATGATTTGCCAGATTAGGACGGGCAATTCATTGTCTGAGTCGAGAAGCCATCCCCGTTCACTGACAAATCTTATCGTTTGTAAGCATAAAATACAGCAGCTATCTATAGCCCCTCCGGTCAGGATTCAATCAAAACCCTGTCTTACTGATTTTCGCCATCGTCATCCCCTGTGCTGCCGTCCTCATCGTCCCACTCTTCCTCGTCTTCATAAAGAGGTTCGTAATACCCCGTTCTGAAATAACCGTCGTCCGTCTGTTCCGGATCCCGAATCCAGCGCAGCATCTCGCGCAGCTTTTCCGGCATTTCCCGGAAGCTGTCACGGATATAGGTCATGATCAGCCCGCCGTCCTCTTCCACGTCCATGCCTGGCACTTTGTAATGGAACATTTCCAGCAATGTCCAGACAGGCACAGCCTCATCATAAAAAATATGCATGAAAATGGCATCCATCCTCTCCGGACAATAATACCCCTGCACCGTGGCGCCTACGGAATCCTCCCCGAACAAATCCATATACAGTTGAAGGATGGACTGCGCATCCATATCCTCCGTTTCCACAAGGTAATCCTTCGGGTTTTCCACCACAACCGTGACATCCAGAAAAACCTCGTCCTTTAGCTGCACGAAGTCCATCAAATTCGCGAAAGCCGTTTCCGGCGTCATGTTCTCCCGCTCAGCGTAATCCAGAAATACCTTCTCATAAATCTCCGGAACCTTGTCAAAAAAACCCATCCTCTCCCCTCCTGTTCCCAGAGCGCAATGTCTTTGCATCTTTCCGAATGCCTTGAACACTTACGCAAAATTCAGTTTTACCCTCAATGATACTAAATATGGCTAATACCCAGGTATCAAATCTATGCGTCAAGCATAGTCGATACCGCATATGGGACGACTCCCATATAGCTTTCTCCGGAAAAATAAACCTTCAGGCATTTTTCCGGATCTTTCTGCCGCATTCCCTGTGCCGTAAAAAAACCAACATTTAATTCAATACCATTATAACATGATTCCTTTTTCATTCATAGCAGATATTCAAATAAACCATATTGTTACTGTTTCTGCCTTAAAACGACCTCAAAAGGATGTAGCAAAATACGCAAGAGAGCATTTCGAGAAATCCGTCCGCAAGACTCTCACCATTCCAGCCTGGCTGAATGCTGCGGCTTTGGAAAAAAGATCAACTTCTCCCAGACGCTGCAAGAAGCCCTGCTTGCAAAGATCCGCATGTAAGCTTTTAATGCTCCCGGATTCTGTGGGTTTCCTAAATCAGACTTGTGAAATAAACGGCTGTCCATCATCTCTGATAGACAGCTGCCTTT
Source organism: uncultured Oribacterium sp. (assembly GCA_946413525.1). Taxonomy (GTDB): domain Bacteria; phylum Bacillota; class Clostridia; order Lachnospirales; family Lachnospiraceae; genus Oribacterium. The sequence goes on along the minus strand of CAMKKZ010000004.1, from coordinate 155,223 downwards.
CCAAAAACACACTACCGTCAACCCGGCCACATACCTCCGCGCCCCCTCCTCTTTACATCTTTACATAAGCGGGGCAGCCAGCCTGAGAAGAAACTGCCCAAAGCGAAGCATGCTGCTTCTTCCACTGAGATATTGCCCGGTAACCTCCAGGCTCTCCGCCATCATCGACTCAAAATCCTTTCGGATCTCCTTCACCACCTCATTTTGATACAGCACGCAGCCGTTTTCAAAATGATGATAAAGGCTGCGGTAATCCATATTTATGGTGCCGCAGGTGGCCACCCTGTCATCGGAAACGCTCATCTTGCAATGGCAAAAACCCGGCGTATACTCAAAAATACGGACGCCGTTCCGGGCCAGGCTGTTGTAATAAGACCTTGTCACCTGATAGATGATTTTTTTGTCCGGTATCCCCGGCGTGATGATCCGGACATCCACGCCCCGTTTGGCCGCAAGGCCCAGCGCGTGTATCATTTCATCCGTAATGATCAAGTAAGGGGTGACAAACCAGGCATAATTCCGCGCCCCCTCGGCCAGACTGATATAAACATTTTCACCGACATGCTCCCCATCCATGGGGTTGTCCGTATAGGGCTGCACAAAGCCCATATCACCTGCCAACTGTGAATCTGATGACTTTACCCCTTCATCCGCCATCGAGTCTGATGATCCGATTCCCTCTGCCTCCATTTTTGTCGTCACCTTTTCCACGCTCCGCAGCTCGGGTCTGACACCCGTAGCGAAACCGCCGGACGTGACAACTTCTTCCCCTTCCTGTAAATCCGTTCTCCTTCTCGCTGCGCCATCCCCCCGGGATGCAAGTTCTTCCTCTTCCCGCATATCCGGCTGATACGGCCGCAGATACTGCTCAACATCATTATCATTTTTCCTGCCTTTTCTGCCCATGCCTGCCTTGCCGTCTTTTTCCGTGGCATTCCACATTTCCAGGAAAGCCACGGTAAGGCTATTTACTGCGGGACCCTCCAGCCTTATCCCCGTATCCTTCCAATAACCGAAGGGGTGGGTAAGGTTGAAATATTCATTCGCGATATTATACCCGCCCGTGAAACCCACTCTTCCGTCAATAACGGTAATTTTCCTGTGATCCCGGTTGTTAAAAAACACATTAAGAATTGGCGACAGCGGATTAAATACCCGGCATCGAATCCCCTTCTTCTCCATCCTCTCTACAAAATCCGTATTAATGAAACCAATACTTCCTATGTCGTCATAGAAAAGACGAACCTCTACTCCTTCCTTCACCTTTTCAACAAGGACATCCTCGATCCGGTGAAAGCTTTCCGCGTCTTCTATGGCATGGTATTCCATGAAAATGAATTTTTTTGCGCTGGCCAGATCGCGGAGCTGCGCCTCCAGCCCCAGCGCCGCCTCCGGATAATACTCTGTTTTCGTATCTCCATAGATAGGCGCCTGGGCGTATTTTTCAAGATAAGCCGAAAGGGTCGCCCCGGTCGGATCGCTTTCCACAAGCCCTCTCCGTGCTTCCGGGTTGTTTCGGAGCAAAGGGAACAGCTCGTCGTCGATCTTCTCATAACGCCGCCGCATCCTCCAGGTCGAGCCATTCAAACCAATCATCAGATAAAGGGACACCCCCAAAAACGGCGCGGCCATGATCAGCATGATCCAGGGCATTTTGATGGAAGCGGTCTTATGCTGGCCATAAATCGCCATCACAAGAATCAAAGCAAGAATTCCGGTCACTGCCGAAATCCACCAGCCATATTGATTAAAACGGAAAAAAACAACAAGTATCAAAATAAGCTGCAGCAGGACGGCAATGGCCACAAAGCCCATCCTTTTCAGCCCGTTCCTTGCATTTCCGCTGCCTTCCATTGTCATATTTTTTTCTTCCTGTCCCATCCCCTATATACCTCCCATTTCCCGGACCTGCCGGAAATGAATTCTGCCGGAAATCTGTTTTTCCAGAGATCAATTCTGCCCGCATGTGATTATAACAATATCTCATCTTTAAACACAACTGGAAAATCCGCGAAGCCGACGCAATTTATTAGCAGTGATACGAATGTTTGGGTAGATTTTGTTACAATCTGATTTCCTCATGATGCACACGGAAACGCAAAGGAAATTTGCCGTTGCGCGGCGCATTTTCGATGCCGGAAACGTGTAGTAAATCAGCGTTTCTTTAATATAAAGTAACTATTCAGCACCCTATTCGCAGTCGCTTTTGGCGACTGCTCATGTGGGCGTTCAGAGGCGCTCCGCGCCTTGTCCGCCCTCTGGATTTCAGAGAATTCCAAATGAAAAGCAAGCTTTCCATTTGAATTCTCTGAAATCCAGAGGGTGCTGAATAGTTACAAAAAAGACCCTGCCACGGAACAGCCTCAACTGCCCAATGGTCAGGGTCTTTTTCTTATACATTATTCTGCCGCTCAGCCCGGGGTATGCCCAAGCCGCTTTTCAACAGGCCGATCCGTCATGCCTCATCAAAGTGAGAAGTGAGTTTTCCCGCTCTGATAACCGCAAAGCGACCCGTCCGAGAGGCAAAGCGTTTTACTTCTGGACCTTTGCCTTCTTGTTAAGCCCGGCCTTCTGGAACAGCTTCTTGTACGCGCTCACATTTTTGGCAGGTACCTTCACCTTTGCGGTAGATGGCACACCGGTAAATGCTTTCGCGCCTACAGTCTTGATCTTGGAAGACTTGAAGGTGATGGTATTCAGCTTCTTGTCCCCGGAGAAAGCCTGCTTCCCAATCGTGGTCAGCACCGTGGAATTCACCGTAAGCTTGCTGAGCTTCACGCAGCCCTTGAAGGCACTTGCCCCAATGGTTTTTACCTTCTTTCCAAGGGTCACCGTAGTGAGGGCCACGCAGCCATTGAAGGCGTTATCCCCGATGGTTGTCACCGTATTTCCGAGTGTCACCGTCTTCAGCTTCTTCGCGCCCTGGAAAGCGCCTGCGCCGATACTGCTCAGCACGGTGGAATTGATCTTTAAGGTGGCAAGATTCGAGCAGCCCTTGAAGGCACTTGCCCCAATGGTCTTCACCTTCTTGCCAAGGGTCACCGTAGTGAGGGCCACGCAGCCATTGAAGGCGTTATCCCCGATGGTTGTCACCGTATTTCCGAGTGTCACCTTCTTCAGCTTCTTCCCGCCCTTAAAAGCGCCTGCGCCGATACTGCTCAGCACGGTGGAATTGATCTTTAACGTAGCAAGCTTCGCGCAATTATTGAAAGCGCTCGCCCCAATGGTCTTCACTTTCTTTCCGATGGTCAGCTTTGTAAGGGCCGAGCAGCCATCGAAGGCATTCTTTCCAATCGTTGTGACATTGTTTCCGATCGTCACGGTCTTCAGCTTCGTGAATTTCTGGTAGGCCTTAGCCCCCACCGATGTCACCTTGTAGCTCTTGCCGCCAATCTTCACCGCGGCCGGAATCGTCAGCGTCGTAATGGTCTTCTTCGATGCCCCGACGGCGGCCACAGTATACTTCGAGGCATCCGTCACCTTATACTTCACGCCGGATACAGTGAATACCTTGCCTTTCGCCGGAGCCGTAATCTTGAAGCTGGTGGAAAGCGTACCCTGGTAGTTCCCCTTACCTGTGACAGTTACCGTTGCTGTCCCGATATTCTTGTTGCTTGCGTAAGCAACGCTGTAGTCCGTGCCGCTCGTGAGCGTTGCGTTTCCATCCTTTACCGTTACATCTGGCTTCTTTGCCTTGCCGTCATATTCGAATTTCGTCGCGGAAAGGCTGATCGCGCATTTTGATATGTCACTGGCTTCCACGGTAAGCGCACAGCTTGCGCTGTGTCCGCCATCGTTTGTCTTCACCGTAATCGTAGCCGTGCCTGCGGAAACTGCCGTAACCTTCCCGTTCGATACCGTGGCCACTGCCGTATTGCTGCTGGACCAGCTTATCGTCTTGTCTGTAGCATTGGAAGGAGCAACAGTGGCGCTCAAGGTCTCCGAAGCGCCCCTCGAAAGAGAAAGGCTTGTCTTATTCAACGTAACGCCTGTGACAGCCACCTTTGCATCGGGAACCGGAGTTACCTGCTTTGCGGCTACCGTGACCGCGCAGCTCTTGGTGTAGTTGCCATCATTTGTCGTCACGGTGATCGTGGCCGCACCGGCAGAAACCGCCGTCACCTTGCCGCTGTTGTCAACCTTTGCCACGGCAGCCTTGCTGCTTGACCAGCTCACCGCCTTGTTCGTCGCGTTGGCAGGAGATACCGTGGCGCTTAATGTCTCGCTCCCCCCCTCCGTCAGCGAAAGGCTGCTCTTATTCAGCGTGACGCCTGTAACCGGAATGGGGTTCACGGTCACCGCGCAGGTATCCGTAAAGGCTCCGTCATTCGTCTTCACGGTAATGACGGAATTCCCGACCTTTAATGCCGTCACCTTGCCGTTGCCATCAACCGTGGCCACGTCTGTCTTGCTGCTTGTCCAGGTAACGCTTATATCCGTCGCGTCAGCCGGCTCCACATCGGCGATAAGGGTGGCGGTTCCTCCCGGCTGCAAAGCAAGCGCGTTCTGGCTGAGACTGACCCCCGTCACAGGGACAACCACATCATACTTCCCAACGAAAGAGAAGCTTGCAACCTCTGTGATGTCCTTTATTCCTGTATCCGCGCCGCTGGAAAGATAGAGGTAGTAATTACCTTCCGCCATATGGCCGGGGTAAATCGCGAAGGAAACGCCACCGTCTCCGGCCGTCGTCTGATCCACATAGGCAATATCGGCAGCCTGCAGCCCGGCTGAGGCGCTGTACTTCTTCGAAAGCAAAAGGGTCAGATATTCCTTTCCGGCCACAGCGGCCCCATAAGTGGCATTCAGCCGCAAGCCATTCTGATAGTAAGGAACCGGCCCCACATTCGTCCCATCGGCTTTCTTGATCGTCGCATTAGCGGCATTAATTTCGGTTCCTTCTTCATCCTGCACCTTAATGGTGACATAGTCATTCTCTCCCTCATCCTTCACAATGGTCAGGTCATAAATACCGTAGGAGTCCTCCATAAGAACAGGAATGTCGGAAGGGGTCGCCAGCTCCGCTTCGGCTGCCTTTTCCGCCGCTCCCGCTTCCTTTCCGTCCGCCGGTAAGGTCTCGCCCGCCTCTTCTTCCGTCAGCGTGGCTTCCTCTCCGGCGCCGGCTTCAAGATCTTCCGCTCCTTCGCTTTCGGAAGCACCCGCATCCTCTCCGAGGCCGACATCGACTGCCCCTTCGGTCTCCTGGGATTCGGATACGGATTCAGACTCAGACTCACTTTCGCTTTCGGAAGCCTCTTCCGCGTCCTCGCTTCCGTCCCCTTCGTCCGTCAAGTCCTCGCCCGAAAGCTCGCCGGCATCCTCCGCGTTTTCACTCTCTTCCGCCTCGCCGGACTCTTCCGCGTCCTCGCCATCCTGAACCGCCTCATCCCCTGCGGCTTCCCCATCCTCATCGGAAAGCCAGTCTTCAAAGGTCACGGAATCCTCATCTTCCATATCCCCGTCATCATCTGACAGGCTGTCCTCGAACTCCACGTCCTCGCCGTCTTCGTAAGACGATTCTAATTCCGTTTCGGCATAGGGATCGCCGTCCTCACTGTCATCATAGCCGGCATCATCGGCCAAATCCTCTCCGTTGGCTTCCTCATCGGAATCCCCGTCTTCCGCGCCGTCGTCATAGCCTGCCTCGCCGTCAACAAGTTCATTCAACTCATCATCCGCCGCTTCATTATCGCCCTCGCCGTCGTCGAAAGCTTCCTGCCCGTCGTCGGCATTGGATTCCTCGTCCATGCCGTATTCATTCTCCGTCCCTTCCGAACCGGAGCCCTCGCTCTCTCCGTCAAAGGCCTCCTCGTCCTGCCCGGAACTCTCTCCTTCGCCATTCCCAAAGGAGCCTTCCTCTCCGGAAAGTCCCTCCGAATCTCCCGGCAGTTCGCCATTCTCTTCATTGGAAGAAGTGTCGCCATCCTCTCCCTCGGATGAAGAAGATCCCTCTCCTTCGCCCTCAGTTTCATCAAACGACTCCCCTTCTGCTGCTTCCTCGCCCTCAGACGTATCCTCACCAGAAGTCTCGCCGTCTTCGCCGGACGGAAGCGCATCCTCCCCGCCATTGGTACCCTCTTCCGTATTGTCTGATCCCTCAGATTCCTCAGCCCCGGAAGCCTCCTCTTCAGAATCCGCCAAAGAAGATTCCTCTATGGCTTCTCCCTCATTCTCTTCCTCCGATTCGGCATTCTCCTCGTCCGTCTCATCCGACTCATCGGAAACAAGCTCCGCGCCTTCTTCGTCAGGCTCACCTTCTTCATTCAGGAGAATCTTGAACTCGTCTTCCCCATCTTCTTCAGAGGACAGGGCAGCAATTTCCTCCTGTGTTCCCGTCTCCCCGGAACCCATGCCGTCCAGGGCAAAGGCCGTATGGGAGAAGACCATCCCAGCCGCAAGCAGCCACACGATTAAGCGTCTGCTCTTTAATAATCCTTTTTTCATAACGCGCCTCTCCTTTTCAAGATCCCGTTTCGAGTTTCCGTTTCAAACATCTATTCTCAAGCCTTCCCGCCGGCATCTGAAAGATTCCCGATACGCCCGGCGAAAATATTCCACTGTCTATTATACATTCCTTTTCCAATAATGCAACTTTTTTTCGTTTTATCACAGTCTTCGGTTAATGCCTCAGTGCCTCGTCCAGTATCAGTACAAGCCGCGCTCGCATGCCAGTGGCCTCCACGCTCTTTCAGCGCGCTGCCCCGTCGCTGCGCATCCGCCTCACTCCCCCCACGCAAGGGCGGCTTCTTGTTCTATGGTATATTCCTGCCGTCGCCGCGCATCCGCCTCACTCCCCCCACGCGAGGGCGGCTTCTTGTTCTATGGTATATTCCTGCCGTCGCTGCGCATCCGCCTCACTCAGTTAGGTACTTCCTTACTCTCTAGAAAACTTTGTTCAAGAGTATATGTGCCATCATCGTTCTTTTTTACAGTTGGATGTTGGATGACATAGGCGACAGGGAGACTTAGCGATAATATAGCGGGAGTCAGATTTATATCTTCCAATCCCGCATAATGGATATTTAGCTGATGCATAAGAGCAGGGAATGTGAAGTCAAAGGTGTACTTATACCCCCCCAGTTCTGCGTCGCCCGAACGGTGAAGGGGTCTGTGTTTTTCAATCCCGCCTCTTCCATCTCGGGCACCACACGACCTGCATAGTTATTGATAAATACCTCTGCCAAACGGGCCTCCTCGTTTTTCCATTTCACCCAGTAGGTGCGGAGATCAAGATCAAAATCATGGGCTTGGGCAGAATCGAACGAGTTGCCAGGAGACCATTGCAGCCTCGTCACCGAAATACTGCTCGGATCCACGCCCTCGGGCAGCGTTTCCGTGCCAAAAAGATGAATGTGAAGCAAATCCTTGTCATCACGGTTCGTTTCGAAATTGATTCCGGATTCTACAACGCACCAGGACCTGCCGGGTACAATAGTATCTGTTTGTGCTTGCAATGTTCCGTCAAACACATACGGCTCAAAATGCAGATCGACAAAAGTAGCCGCCTCCGCCCGCAGCGTCGTGGGCAGCAGCATCAGGCACAGTGCCAGCACGATGAAACTTGTGGGAAAGCCTTTTTTTCATAAGATACCTCCTATCATGTTTAAGCTGCCGAAGCATGGCCGAGGACAAAGCCGGAAAACATGCGGAAAAGGGCATTCTTCATGTGTTCCGCTCCTCCCTTTCCTTCAAACGTATGCGGATCGCCGGGATGCAGCGCCGGGACGCCCAGGTCTCCATCCCGTTCACGAATTCCATCCGCAGCGTGCCCGTGAGGGCAAAGTCATACTTTCGGATCTTGCCAAGATTGACGAGTTCATATCGCGATACGCGGATGAAGAAGCTGCTGTCGCGGAGCTGACGCTCCAGCTCGCTGAGTGACTGCCGCACGGTAACGCGCTCCGCCTCCGTCACGATCTCGGTATACTTGCCGGCGGAGGAGACGCAAAGGATGCTGTCCAGGTCAAAGCGCAGGAGCGTCCCGTTTTTCCCCGTCGCGGTCAGCAGCTGCTGCCGCGCGGCGACGAGCTCCATAAGCTCCCTCACCTGCCCGTCCTGCTCCGAGGCGTGGAACTGCACATCGATGCAGTCCGGCAAATCGTTCCTCTTAAAGCTGATCTTGACTTTTTTCACGCTTCGCGCCCCGCTTTCTGTCAGAATATTCGCCCGGATGACGGCAAACCTCCATGTAATGTGAAGTCACTTCTTATTTGTCTGTTTATCTATTCAGTCAGCGTCCCGTGCCTCCAGCGAGACACGTATGAAAGCTTCCTTTCATGATCTTTTGTGGAGCAGGGCTCCATGACCGCGCGTATGAAAATATCAATGATTTGTAACTATTCAGCCCCCTCAGCTTCCGGGTTCCCATGACTCGCAGAGCGGGCCGTTCGTTTGCGGATCAAGGAGCATGAGCTTGCAGCCCTGGTCCGGAATTTTCGACAGATCCAAAATTGCCGCAGGGTCGGCCTTCGCGCAATCCGCCGGGATTACTTTCACCTTGGAACTCGTCATGACCTTTGATTTTTTCGATACGGCAGTGTTGCGTAATACGAGCCTCGCGCCGGCCGGAGCCGTCACCTTTCCGCCCGCAAGGGACGGGCTTGATGATTCCTCACTCTCGGTCACGGTCTTGGGGTACTTGCTTCTGTCCTCGACAGTAAAGGTAAACTCATCGGATTTCACGCTTCCGGCCGGGGGCAGCATGTCGGCAGGTATTGTTCCGCTATTCAAGACAGTCTCTATCTGCAAAGTTACCTTATCATTTTTCTTAAGCCCGTTTACCTCTACCTGTCCGGTGGCGGTACTCTTTTCGACGGTCTGTGTATCACCATCGCCCAGCAAGGGGAGCTTATATTTCACAATTCCCGTGCCCTCGCCTTCGCTATACGAAAATCTGAATGCATTGCTGCCCGCCGCTTCGAAGTCGTCAGGTCCCGTCGGCATAAGCGTCATGCCAAGCCCCGCAATGCCCTCAGTAGTCGTGCCGTTCGCGAGGGTGGCTTTCAGGTAGCCCTCAAGGAAATAGACAGCGTTTGCATCGCTGAGATCTTCCGCTGCGCTGAAATACACATGCATGGGAAGATAGAATGCGCCGCTCTCATCCACAATCAGCTCGCCTATCGAAAGCTGTTCGATCTGTGCTTTGTAATTATCGACATTGAACGCAAGCGCCGTCAGCCCCATCCCCGGCAGCAGCCCCAGCAGCAGCGCAAGACTGAGCAGGATGCCGAAAAGCCGTTTCTTCTTCATTTTCATTCGTTGTTTCCTCCTTTATACTTTGACTTGATGCCGCAGGCATTGAGTCCCATTTGTGACGCGCCAGCGGAACAAATGAAGTATGAAAGGCTTGCCTTTCATACTTTCCTATCTTGTCTCAAGTTCCGAAGCATTGCGCCTGCAGCTCGTTGATGAGACTCACCTGCGCGCGATAATACGCGCACATCACGAGGAAGATGGCCAGATGTGCCGCCAGCATACACGCCGACAAGGCCATCAGCTCGCTCGGTGTGCTTGTCCAGCCGAGGTACAGCGCGATGGGGACGAATGCCGCCATCACGAGCGCGAAGTGTACCGCGTCGGTTACGAGCAGGGACCAATGTTCCAGTTCATAGAGCGCCGTGCCGCCCATGCCCGCCGCGCCGATCAGCCCGGAACACAGCGTCTGCGTCAGCAGCGCCGCGGAGAGGCTGCCCGTCCTTTCGAGCAACGTTGGGGAAACAATCGCCCCGCCGTCCGCCGACAGCGCCGCGATCACGTTGCCGACCGCCATGCCGAGGATAAAGCCAAAAAAAGTGCGAAAAAGGGCATTCTTCATGTGTTCCGCTCCTCCCTTTCCTTCAAACGCCCGTGGATCGCCCGGACCGCGCGAACCGAGCGGATCCATTGGATTGTACAGATCCCGCGAATCTCATCTGAGCAAAGTCAACATTTTCCCCGTCGTGCGGATCCCGCGGAGCTCATCATTATTCCGTTCCCCTTTACCACATTCGCATGAATTAGTAAAGGGGTTTGCGACAAACGGTAGCAAATATGCGATAAATGGCAGGCCCTGACAGGCGCCCCTTTAGCGGGATCCGTGCCAGAGATATCATAAAGGCCGTCCTTGACAGACATCCATTAATGCTCCATGTCCTGTAGCGATCGCGCCTGGAAGAGGAGGCATAGTTCAGGAATTCCCGTCATTACAGAAAACCCGTCTGTAGCGATCGCGCCTGGAAGAGGAGGCATAACGCAAATAAGTGAGCTATCTGCTGTTCACAGAAATACCATCAGTGCCGGCGCGAAGGAACTCCGTGATTCCAAAACGGCAGATGAAGAGACTGCAAAAGCAAACAATTCAACTTGCATAAGGGCGCCGAGAGACGAGCCGATTTGCCCCGCAGGCGGTTCGCTATGTCAGAACTCAGAGCGGCCAAAACCCACTCTGATAGACGAGGGCATCGGGGGAGGACGGTCCCCTGTTTCCTGAAACAGGAAAGCGCCCCCGTTCCACTTCGTTCAGCCCTCGGGGTCAAAGGCCTCGCAGAGCGGGCTGCCCGTTTCCGGGTCAAGGAGCAGGAGCTTGCAGCCCCCGGCCGGAATTTCCGACAGCTTCAAAAGCGCCGCGGGGTCGGCCTCCACGCATTCCTCTTCAATCCCGGCCTCCCTGACGCCCGTCATGGCCGGAACCCCGTCCTTTGAATTTTCCAATATGTCATAACTGGCAAGGATAAGCCTCGCGCCGGCCGGAGCCGTCACTCTTCCGCCGGCAAGGGACGGGGCGAGGACGATCTCCGTCTCAATGCGCTGGGGTGCCGTATCCTTGTGGCTCCCGTCTCCCACGACCTTGTACCAGACATAATAGGTTCCCACGTTGGTGGCGGTGGGAAGATCCCTGGAATACTTGTCTGCCGATGGCCTGGAATCTTTTGTGGTCACGGCATAATACATCACGCCGCCTTCGGCCGTGCCCTCGTCTATCAAAACCTGCGGACTGCCGTTATACGTCAGCCCTGCCTTGGCGGTGGGCGGAGTCACAACAGGATTTAATGCTGCAAAATTACCATTCTTTGCAAGCGTGAAATCACTGAAGCCGCTTACGGGGAATGTAGCCATTGTCCTATCATTGCTTAACGCGGGAGAAATGGTCTCCATGATATCCCCGTTTTCATCATGATGGAAAACAGCAAGTGTTTCAGCATCTCTGAAGCCTTCCGGAACCGGCATGCTTATTATCGTGGGTACCGCCAAAGACCCCGAATCCCCATCCCCCGATGCCACTCTCGCCACATTGTTAAGCGTCATGGAGAAAGTGATGGCCGAGTCCCGATCAAAACCCTCAGCAAATCCATGGTAAATGCTGTCATCCGCGGTCCCGACCTCAAAGGTAATGGCCGTTTTGCCGTCTGCCGTGGTCTCTGTCGGATCCTCTACGCCGATGGTGTAAGCATTGATCAGCGCATTGCTTATTGTAAAATCTCCTGTCAGCGCGGCAGGCGCATCAGACTGATCATATACAAGCTCCACTCCCTTCTCATTGTCGGGACTTCCTTCGCTGTAGATGGCTGCCGCCTCTTCAAGCTGCGCCAGCTGGTCCTGTGATGCCAGCACAGTCGCAGTCATATCCACATCTTCCATCCCCCTCATGGAAAGAACTGCGTTCAATGCCCGATTTACAGCCTCTGAGGCATCCGTTTTCTCCTCATCGGTCATGTTCTCCGGAACTTTGCCAGCGACCGCAGTCAGGGAGTCCTCCACCGACGAGCTTACAGCCGCGGCGGTCACAGGCTTCCATACGGCATACCAGGTGCTGTCTTCCGTCAAAAACGCCAAGCCTTCATCCGAGGAGGATGCAAGGGTCGCGGTAGGTCTTTCCGACCATCCCACGAATTCAAAGCCTGTTCTTTCAAAGGTATTTGGATTCACTTCCGTATATGTCCTGTCCTTCATGGTCTGGGCAGCCATGGTCCCGGTGGCATCATCTGCATTTTTTTCAAAGGTCAGTGTGACGTCCTTGTTCCAAATGGCATAGAGGGTTACATCATCCGTAAAATACGCGTATTCACATCCATCGGAATATACGGGATACCACGCATCCGCTGTCTCGCCCCAGCCGCCGAAGGTATAGCCCGGTCTGGAAAAGGTGTTTGATCTAAGCGTAAAGTATTTTCTGTCAATCGCCGTGGTACTTGACATGATGCCGCTCGCGTCGCTGGCGTTTTTATCATAGGTAACAGTGATGTTTTTATGCCATACGGCGTAGAGAGTGGTGTCCTCGTCCTTTTGGAAGTATCCGTATCCATCACTGTATTCAGGGGTATCCGCATCCTTATCTTCACTCCACCCTTTAAACTGGTATCCGGTTCTGGCAAAGGCATTGGCCTTCAGGCTTGCGCTTGTCAGGTTGTCTGTTGCCTGATCTTCCATGCTTCCCGTGGCGTCTTCCGAGTTTTTATCAAAATGTATGGTCACGTCCTTGATCCAAATGGCGTAGAGCGTCATATCCCCGTCTGTAGCGGACATATATTTTAACGCTTCATCTTGATAGCTCCTGTTCTTTGTGTTTTTATAGCTTTCGGTTGGCGTCCATCCGTAGAATGTATACCCATTCTTCGTAAATGTACATTTGCTGAGGTTTGCCGATTTACCCGTCGCTATGACCTGCGGCTCCATATCTCCGCTGGCGCCGTTGGGGTCGAATGTGATGGTATTGTTCTTTGCCCAGATTGCGTATAGCGTGATTGGCTCTTCGTTTCCGATGAGCATTCTGTATTCATCTTTATAGAGCACAGTGGTGGCTTCGGCTGTTTTATTCCACCCGAGGAAGGTATACCCGTCCCTCTTATATGTGCACTTATTAAAAGTCAAATATTCGAGTTTGCTCGCGTACTGATCCGGCATCTCCCCGGTCAGGGTAGCATCCGTACAATTCGGATCAAAGTGAATAGTAGCCTGTTTCTGCCATATAGCATATAAGTTTTTGTCCTCGCTCTGGGCGACATAGGCGCAATCTGTATATTTGTGCCCATAACCGTTTATGTATGCGGAAGTCGCGTTCGGATTAGTATTCCATCCAATAAACTTGTATCCCAGTCTGGTGAACTGATTCTTGTCAAGATGAGCATACACGCTTTTCTCGACAATCTGCAGCCCCATGCTTCCTTCCCCGCCATTTGCGTTAAATGTCAGGGTCACGCACTCATGCCATACTGCGGTAAGCTCCGTATCGCAGTAGAAGGTCGCTGTTCCCATATCAACTATGGCATCATTGGAGCTGCCCGTGGGGCTCCATCCGTAGAATACATATCCCGGCCTGCTGTATCTATTTTCATTCAGCTGTCCCGGTATCCCTCTCTGGAAGGTCTGGGGCTCCATGGTACCGTTGACTTCATGATCCGCATCCACAGATTTATCGAAAGTGATGGTGCACTCACGGGTATCCGTAGGCGACTCATTTTCGCCAATCCACTGCGCTTTCAGCGTCAGGTCCGTCATGGGTATAAATTCATCCCCGGCGTAGCCTATGTTCCAGCAGTCAAACTTCATACCCTCAGGCGGCGTAAAAGCGCAGGCGGGAAGCTGATAGGTATCCCCTATATAATACGTTCCGCCGCTCATGGTACCGCTGCCGCCATTAGCGTCAAAGCTCACATTCACGACTGTTTCAGCCAGCTGGTTGAGAACGCAATTCGCCACAGTCAGCTCCATGGTGCAGGACACGTCCTTAAACCGCTTATTGCATTCAGCTTCTTCACAAGCATAATACGCGATATTTCCGGCCGCAAATCTTGTAGGCGCTTTTGCCTCAACGTATGTCAGCTTATGCTCACTTGGTATAAGACGGAAGGTTCCGCCATCCGGCAGCCCCTGCTCCGATACAAAGGAAACCGTGGGCGCCGAGTCGTCTGCGCTCCTTGTCCCAAGATAATAATACGTCGCGTCTCCAAGCTCGTGTTCCACCACAACGCTCTTGTCGTAGAGGAATGATTCGGCAGGAACAGGTAAGGACAGCCCTACGGGATAATCAACGTTCATCCTCTCCCCGTTGATTATCTGAACTTCCGTCGTGGTGCCGCTTATCTCCGTGCTTAAGTACGCGTCAAAATAGGGAACAACCGTGTATGTGATCTCCGACGGGTTCTCCTCATCAAAAGCCACCACGGATAATTCCACAAAAGGACTTAAGACCACTCTGGTATTCCCGCTTGTCGAGGTGATATTCCCCTCCGCGTCGGATACGTGATCATAGGGTTCGGCTTCTGCCGGAAGCTCGTTTCGATGGGTATTTATCTGTTCTTGCAGATTAAAATCATTCGGCAGATAATTCCCCGGATTTTCCGCCATATCCTCCACAAGGCCTTCCACATCCAAATCGGCCGGAAGAAGATTCATATCAAGATCTACCTGGTCCTGGCCTATCCCCCAATTAGACCTGTCTTTCCTGTGCTTTTGGGGACGTCGTACCTTGACCTTGCCGCCTCCATGGTTCTGCTGCTTTCTGGGCCTGTCCTTCTCCCCGGCTGATTTTTGCTCCCTGGAAAGCACCTTATTACATACCTTGCAGTATCTGACCTCATTCCAGGTATACAGGGTCCCTCCATGCCATTCGACGTTCTCCTTGTATTTTCCTACTGTATGGTTTTTGATCTCCGAATAACCGCACCCTTCACATACAAATGTATGTGTGGTATCCGTAGACCTTGACCCATCCAACACCATATTATGCCGCTCGTAGCCATTGTTTCTCCATTTCTGGCCGCAGTCATGACAGGTCTTCTTGTGCCACTTGTCGCTGCCGATCTGTTCATAATCAAAGTTCACGCAATCCTCCGAGATGGATCTGTTTCCGCAGTGAACACAGACCCTGTCATGCAGGACACCGATACGAACAAGGTTTTCAGGCATAAAGTAAAATTCCCCATCCGTCACAAAGTCGCAGTCTTCCGTCACGCTATGCCCGCAGTCCAGGCACTCCTTTGTATGCTTAAGGTCGTTGCCACTTATACTCCCTTGCTTTTGCGCCATGCCGAAGTGATGCGTTCCGTTGTAAGCCACATGGCAGGTCGAAATCGTATCGGTAAGGAAATAGCTCGGCCATTCTCCGATCCAGCCGCAGGTCACGCATCTCGCGTTGCACTTTTCATCTGTTGAACCGCTTTCTTCGAGCTCATGAAGCTCCGTATATGTTCCATGGCATTTGCTGCAGGTCAGAGTATGGCCCTTTTCTGTTATTGTATAGGATCCGGTACACTTTTCAGCGGGTCCCTTCGGCATGCCGCAGGTCTTGCACCACTGGCGGTGATAGCCCGCGTCACTTATGTATTCCCACTCATGGGTATGCCCTTCTTTATTATTGTTCGACCCGTTATATCTCGGATCAAAACCACATATTTTACAAAATGTTTTTTTCTTTGACTTCTTCCCTGTTTTCTCATTCGTAACCGTTTCATAATTCCAGTCATGACCTTCATGATCGTATGTCTGGCCGCATAAATAACATTTACACCAATGAGTGCTATAATTATAATAATAATCAGCCTCCGGAGCATGCCCATGTCTGACCTGGCCGAGGGGCCAGTACGGGGATGCCTCACCGCAGATCTTGCGCTCTACGCTGCAGGCCGAGTCCAGGCTGCCCTGCGCGTTTTTTTCATAGCTGAACACAAGGCCGTAATCATGAGCATCCAAGGGATCTACATAGCCGCATACCGAGCAGCAGGGCACGCTCGAATGAACGCCCCCGTTCAGTATAACGGATTTACGCCCCGTTTTATCATGGTGCTGCGGTCCAGTGGTATACTCTCTACAGATCTTGCACCTGCCCTGGTGGGTAGTTTCATCGATATTTACCCATTCAACGATGCATTCCGCGAAGTCAAAATCCGTGTCGCAGTTATAGCAATGCTTGTGGTGATGGCCATTGCCGTCCTGTCTCCATGCCCAGTCGTCCCCGTGTCCATGGGCGGAGCACTTCTCATACTTACTGTTCTGGGCGTATGCTTCATAAGGCATTGCGGATACCACAAGCGCAAACGCCGCTGCAATGGCAAGCAGCATCGCCAAAGAACGTTTCCCCTTCTTCATACCATAACCTTCCCCGTCCAAAAAAATATTGCCTTGACTTTTTCTGAATTTTGTTCTCCTCTACCACATTCGCATGAATTAGTAAAGGGGTATGCGACAAGCGGTAGCAAATATGCGATAAATGGTAGTCCTTGACAGTGATGACGGAAAAAGTGAACGGGAAATTGCGGAACGATTAATGACGAAATATGGTCTCTCGCAGGAAAAAGCTGACGAATATATAATCGGCTCGGTTCCGGCTTAAAACCGAAAGATGCGAAGTTTTCAAAAAAACGAAGGTATAAACTATGCATCAAGCATAGTTTATACCTTTGTAACTATTCAACACTCTATTCAGCACACTATTCGCAGTCGCCTTTGGCGACCGCTCATGTGGGCGTTCAGAGGCGTTCCTCGCCTTGTCCGCCCTCTGAATTTCAGAGAATTTCAAATGAAAAGCAAGCTTTCCATTTAGAATTCCCTGAAATCCAGAGGGTGCTGAATAGTTATCTATATTGTAAAGCTATTTGCTGCTCCAGGCTTCGGCCAGGGGCTGAAGGGCTTCGTCCAGCACGAAAAGCCTGTAGCTGTCCGCCCCTCCCGGAAGCGGGATTTCGCCGGAGCCTGTCCCGTTACAATACACCTCCCGAAGCTCGGTATCCAATATCTTGCCAGCTTCGTTATAAGAGGCCGCCAGCACGTACGCGGTGCTTCCGTCCCCCGGGAAGGGGAACTCGTAGAGCAGGCTGCTGCCTGTGAAGCTTGCTGTCAGCCCCTCGGAGTCATATTCTCCGGAATAAGCCGTGCCCATGGGGACGCCGGCGTAGCTCTTCACGGATGCGGAGACGCCCAGCGCAACCTTTGTCGGGAAACTCCCGGATCCGGAAGGGACAAGCCGGACTGTTCTCGTATAGGTCCTCGTGTTATCCCCGTCAATGTTTGCCGGGGTGTGGCCCTGCTCCACGGCCTCGATCGTGAATCCGATATCATTTCCATTGCCATCCTTGAGGGAGTAAGTCCCGGGATTCAAGACGGATCCCTCGCTCCCGGTGCCATCCTCCATATACCTGCTGTAGACGATTGTTATTGCGTCCGTCCCAAACTCCACATTCGCCACCGCGGGGGCTGCCGTATTCACCAGCGGAATATTGACGTCCAGCTGAATCGGCAGAACCGGCAGCAGATTCGTTCCCTCTTCTCCACCGGTTTTAATACCTTCAGCCCTCTCCGTCGCCGCAAGATCCGCATGGCTGTTTCCGCCCATTCCGGCGTACTCTGCCGAAACAAACCAAAGTCCCTCGGGGACGCCCCATTGGAAGCGCCCATCCTCTCCCGTGACCTGCACCGGGTCGCGGGGGATCAGCTCCCGCATCCCATATGCGGGGACAAGCTTTGTGGCGCCTGCAGCTTCCTCGTTCCCGAGCAATTCGTCCCCATCATCTGCCGCATAGTACAGCGTGACGGCAGCGCCCTCAACAGGGTTCTCGATGACCCCCTCATATACAATGCCGGAAGGATCGTTCTGGTGCTGGATTGGTCCGCCATTGGACGGGGTGCTGTTCCCCTCCTTCGTAGGCGTGCTGTGCTGCTGGTTTTTGTCCGGCTCATTGCAGTCCGGGTGCAGCCGGGCAGCGTTCCGCATAAGGTTCCGCACGGTGTTGTATTCCTTCATATAGGACCTGACCAGCTCCGTCTTCATCTTTATGACCTGATTGCCGCCGAAGTGGCTTACCGCCATTCCGCTGACGCCAACTATCAGCCCGGGGACCACGCCGCCTCCGGAGAAAGTCATCACGGCGCCGGCGCCGGTAAGGCCGTTGCTGACGGCACTGACGCTGATGCGCCAGGCTTCATAATTCCATTTCGCCTTCAGGACACGTTCGAAAGCATCGTCCGCCATCTGACGCTGGCTCCTTGTCAGCTTAGAAAAACACGGCTGAGTGCGCTGGTAACGCATGTCATCCATGAGCCTGTCCATGTCAAGGTATTCAATCAATGCATTTATATTATCAATGCCCTGGATAACGATGCTGAAAAAGCTGGCGCTTTTTCCCAGGACATCACCCATTTCATTACACCATTTCGCGTCTTTATAAAATTTGCAGGAGGAGAGAACCTTTGCCGTCTGCTCCAGGCCGCTGCCGGAAATGCCTGTCCATCCAAGGCCCTGGACCATGGTGTCGCCGACGCCGTCCCATACCTCATTCTCAAAACCCCCATCGTAGTTGCCATCGTAGTAGGGGCCGGTCATTTCCTGCAGGGCGGCCAGCGCCCCGCTCATCTGTTCCGCAAGCTCCTCCGGCACGGTATAAGCCGTGAAGCCAGGGGAATAAGTGGCAGTAATGCAAACAGTATAAATGCTATGATCCGGATCGCTGAGCAGGCATGCCTCGATCCAGTAGCTTCCCCCCTCAAAGCTCCCGTCCTCCTGGAGCGAGGCATCCGTAAGGATGTATACATCCGTCCTCGCGCTTCCGGAGATTTTGCCGCGGCGGATCTGGGCAAGCGCGGAGAACTTCTCCCGCTCCGCCGCGATGGTTGCCGCATCCCTCGCGCTGCGGGTCAGGCTGTACTGGAATACCCTGTCATCGTATTTATCAACTTTCCTGTTGCCCAGGTCGTTCAGCCAGGCCAGGGTGGTCTTCTGGGAAGGGCCGTTGGTGCCCATCTCCATGACGGCCAGGCCGTCCTCCGCGTAAAGCTCGTTCCGTCTCCGGAGGCACTGCGTCACCTTGTCCATGTTCTCATTGGACACGCCGGTGAGGGTATACTCATCCGTAGCCGGATCATAGGACATGCCATAGGAGGGCATTTCCCCATTATACGTAAGGATGTCGTTCCAGGTCAGGCTGCTCTCGTTGTCAACGTTGTAAGCCTCAAGGAGCCTGGCCAGTTCCTCATCGGGGCCCGGATCCGGATCCGTCTCCACATAGGCTCCCTCGCCCTCTCCCCCGTAGCTGACACTGAAGGCAGGCTGGTAAAGCACGAAAACGGATTCCACGGAGCAGTAGATTGTTTCTCCTATGCCCGCCTCGAACACGCCGCCCCCCTTGTCCGCTCCTTCAAGATAGAGCACATTGCCGTCGCTGGTATTCACGACGAAGACCACGGGCGTATCGAAGGAATTCTCCGCGTCGCCAAGCGCTTTCAAAGCCCCTGGATTTGAGAATGCGGCGGTGAAGGTCACGTCTTCCATGCTGCCAGTATAGTTGTATTTCTCACCCATGGCGATAGTATGCCTTCTGGATGGCGGCCCCCATGATATGTTCAGGGCGGTGAGCTGCGGCCCGGACGCGTCATGGATCACCACCAGGTCGCTGCTCCGGACGCCTCCGTCGGTAATGGCATAAAGCACATGTTCCGTGGGCTCATTCGCTTTCGTACCCGAAAGCGGGACCCGGGCCGTCCATTCACCCCAGCGATCCGCTTTGGCGAAGCCCACCGAGCTTCCCGCGTCATAAATACAAAGGCCCTCTTCCGGCTGTGCCATGCCGTTCAGCAGGATGCTTTCCTGGTTCACATGGTCAGACAACGTGAAAATGGCGGAACCAGGCCTCGCCACGCTTTCCCGGCCGATGTATTGATTGCCGGAAGGGATCCTCCCGGAGCCGCTTCCCGCGTAAGAGACGTCGGCGTAGACCGTCATCTCCATATTAAGGCCCACCACCCCCGGCATGGCGTAGATCGTGAAATCGCAGGGCAGCTCTATGGTATCGTCCGATAAATTCAAATAATAGTAATCCGCGTGACTTATGGGCTGCCCCGGGTCGTATTTCTTCCCGTTAATGCTGACCGCCTTGACATAAAGCGTTGCGTCGTCGTTATAATTCTGGCCGGAGAAGCTTGTAGGGTCAATAGACAGACTTTCCAGCCTGCCGCCCTGAAAGCCACTGTCCAGGCCGATGCTGCCGCTGAATGTCACCAGGTCGCCGGTGGTGGAGAAGCTTTCCCGCGCGGCGACAAGGGTGGAGTTGGGCCTGGTAATGTATCTGGAATTGACGGAGCTTGCCTCATCCACGGTGAAGGAGGCCATCTCGGCAATCTTTCCTTCCAGCAGGTCAACATTCCAGGTCTTGATCGCCACATCGTCCGTAAGCGAGTCCACCGTCTTCGGCAGCCAGGACGCGTTGATGGATGGCGTCAATACCACGGTATAGCGTCCGGCCACCCCGGCAGGGCAGGCCGAGCCCACGTCCTTATCATAAGAGGACAGCCAGAAGGCCGGGCTTGCCCCGATGAAGTTCCCATCCTCGTTATACCATGCCAGGACATAGCCGCCATAGCTCTGGGATTTCAGCCGCGCGAGCACGCCCGGCTTCAGCCCGGGCCTGAGCGTTACCGACCCGATGCCGCTGGAAAGAACCGCCGTCTCACCTTCGCTGCTGAAACTCTCTCCCTCCACTGTCACGGTCAAAGAGGCATTGGCGGAGCTGTCCGGGTGAGGAGTAATGTAAGTCTCAATCTGTGTGGCCTTCCTCTCCAGGCTGACACTGCGCTTCCGAGCATCGTCCGTCTCATCCACCGCGCTTACGACGGCATTGTCCACCCGGGCAAGCAGGTAGCGGCTTGCCAGCTCCCTCTGGCCCTCGCTTTCCGCGACCTCCGGAACGACCGTGATGTCAAGGCGCGTCTGACCCATGATGATATCGTGGTCTACATTGTCGGAGAGCTGCCTGGCAGTCAAAATCCGCCCCCCGGTGAGAGAACCCAGGTGCCTTCCGGCATTCAGGACGGAAAAGCTTGCGTCGGCATTTTCAAACATGGACAGCGAATAGCTGCCGTCATCCCCTGTTTCGGCCGTGGCAATCCGGTTCATGCCGAAAGCATACTGGCTGGCGCTCACCGTGACCCCGGCCACGGCTTTCCCGTCATTCTGCACGGTGCCGCTGACCGTGACTCCGGGAATCAGTTCCTCCGGCCCGACCACCAGCATGCTTCCGTTGACCGTAGCATCGTAGCTTTGTGTCCAGTCATATTTCTGATAGATCTCCGTATTCCGATAGACGCCATTCAGCTTCACCTTATAGGCTGTGCCGTCGGCGGTCAGGAAGGGCAAGGATGCGTAATTTCCCTCGCTGCGTATGCTGTATATGGAATAGTCTGTATTCTCTTGCAACAAAGCGCCGCCCGTCCCTTCGACGCTCACACCATCGATCAGAGTATAATCAAGCCCGCTGGAAACAAGTGAAATGCTGTCTCCGGCGGAGCCTTCGTTAATCTCGCCATCATACTTCGCAATACACTGACTCACCCCGTCTATCTGAGCATAGAACCTAAGCCCCGTATAGCTGCTGTAAAGCACCTCATAAGACGGGATGGACATATATGTGATGCTGTTCAGACTGACGGGCTCCAGGACATACTGCCCCCAAAGGGGATATTCCTCCCCTTCCTCCCTAAGGCCCTTCAGCGCAAGCGATCCCACCACGGATCCTTCGAGGCCTTCAGTGCTTATGAGCACGGGGCCCTTTGATTCCCACCAGGCCGTATAGGAAAGCGGGCTGCTGACCACGATCACTTCCCCCGGCTGAAGCAGCGTCCTTCCGTTATTGGCAGTCCAGCCCTGGAACATATATCCCGCCCGCACGGGCGCGGCGGGCAATGTGACGGAAGAGCCTCTGTCGACGGTAATGTCGTATTCCGACAGATCGTGGCCCTCCGATGGCACGCCGCGGTTCAGGCTGAAGGACACAGTACATTCCGCCAGCTCTGTAATCGTCATATGGAAATCCCGTTTCGAGCTGCCGCCGCCTTCCTCTGAAACCCGGATGACAAAATAATAGTCGCCTTCCTTTGTTGGCGTTCCGCTAATCCTGCCCGATGAGGAAAGGGAAAGACCGGCCGGCAGACGGCTTCCGGAATTCATTTCCCAGCTAAGGACGCCTCCATAGCGGGGATTCGCCTCCAAATCGGCCGTGTAAGCCCTGCCCCTGTACCCTTTCGGCAGACTGCTCTGGCTGCTGATTTCCGGCGGCCTTCGGATGGATCCGGCCGCCGCGAAAGTAATGGCATAAGGATCCGTATAGACCGTTCCATCATAATTCACCGACACCCGGTAGATCCCAGGACTGAAGCCCTGTACAACCACGTTTTCAAGAAAGGGATCATCCGGATCCGCAAAGGAACCACCGTACTGGGAGGCCCCGTCGTTGTAAACCGTGTACGTTTGTCCCGCTCCGATGAGGGATACCTGCCGGAGGGATCTGACTTGATATCCGCTGACCGGCAAATCCAGGGAGAGGCTGAACCTGGCCGCCCCGCCCCCGTCCATGCAGAACATCCTTCCATCGGGGAAAGTAATACTCTCTACCTCGTTGGACCCGGAAACGTAAATTAATTCCGGATCCCCCTCATACTCGCACTCCCCATCCGCAAAGATAAACGCAACCATATCCCCGGCTGCCAGGGACGTCACGGGTGCCAGGCTCAGGCATGCGAGAATCACGATCAAAGGAAGCAGGATCCACTTCCCCGGACAGTTTTTCCCAAAGCTTTTTTTCATAAAACCTCCTTTCATTCTCCCCTATTAGAGTGGGTTTTTGCCACTCTGATTTCATGACAAACCGATGCGGTATCGCATCAGCAAGGCTCCCCTATCAGAGTGGGTTTTTGCTACTCTGATTACATGACAAACCGATGCGGCATCACATCAGCAAGGCTCATCTATAAGAGTAGGTTTTGACCGCTCTGAATTCTGACATAGCGAACCGACTGCGAGGCAATTCGGCTCATCTATCAGAGTGGGTTTTGGCCACTCTGGATAGATAGATAAACCGATGCGGCATCGCAGGCTATGTGGCTACTCTATTTGAGTAGGTTTTGGCTACTCTGAGATACTGATAATAGAGGAATTATAAGGTATTATGAAGGAAAAATCATGGCAAGTTTGTGCCAAATGCCCATATGCAATGAATTTGCAATGGCGAATTTATGCCAACTGGTCATATGAAATGACGACGCAATGAATTGGAAATGGCAAAAATGTGCCGAACCCTCAAAGTTCATTTTGGTATATTTTGATGACAAGAGCCATGCGGGAGTCGGTGCCTGTCTTGTCGTAAATGCTGTTAAGGTAGCGGTATAGTGATCGTGTTGAAATGCCCAGTTCTTTTCCTAATACTCCTGTTGGCTTGTCGCTGCGCAGCACAGCATCCAGGACCATCATTTCTCTTTCCGAAAGGTCATATAGTTCAGCTATCCGCGCCACACGGCTGTTCCCTTCTTTAATAACAGCATCATCCTGGCCATGCGGTGAGGAATCCCCGTTTGTGCCATTCACGCTTTTGACTGGGTCTGAGCCTGATTCCACGTCTGATTCTGAGTCTGATTCCGCAGCGGCAGCGGCATCGATATCAGCATCGACAGCGATATCGCCATCGGCAGCATCGGCATCGGCAGCGATATCGCCATCGGCATCGGCAGCATCGGCAGCTGCAGCAGCGGAATTCTTTTTGGCTTGCCTTATAGCCATTGTCCACACAATATTTGAACCCGCCTGCCCGGGTTCAGATTCCTTTGCTCCATTCCCGTCCATAAGGCTGTCATCTGATTCCCAGCCGGGATTTTCATCCGTTTCCGGCTCATCCATTGTCTGCGCCGCGGAAGCTTTGAATGGGGGTAATGGAAGCCCATCCAAGCCCGGCACATGGTATTCACCGCTGATGACCCTTTCCAGGAATCTTGTGCCATTGCCTGAATCCAGACCATCAACCGGTTCCAAAAAAAGCGTGGAAAAATCCAGATCCCCGTTTAATGCCATGAGGATGATTATGACAGCGAGGCAAAGGATATTTACCGAAAGGACGGCGGCAGCGGGCAGCGATGAAATATGAAGAAGCCCTGTCAGAAATACAATCGCGCTGTCGAGAACCCTCCCCATTGAAGCCCAGAGCGCCGGATTCCTGGTTTTTTGTGCCAGCCGCCAGAAGGACAGGTTGTAATAAGTGAATGAGGCAGAAACGGCAATATAAAAAAGACACATGTTAAACCAGTAGAGCGCTTCTCCATCCACTCTGGCCAGAACAGAATTGAGCAGCGCTGTCAATATAACGCACAGGGATGACAGGGGGATGAATTTTCCGTTCCCCTCATCCCCTATACTGGCAAAGAAAAGGAAGCAGGGGATGAGCATTATGCGCGGCGCGCTGTAAACATTGAAATCAATATAAGAAGTTTGAATCTGTAAATTGTGGATATAGACGTTATAAAAGCTGATAAACAGCGAAAACATTACCGAAATGAGCGCTGTGATAAGAACGCGTACATAGACCGGCCTTTCAGCAATGCCCTTACAGGAAACGCCATCGCCTTCTTCCTGTGAATTCCGTTCAGCAGTCTGTTTAGAAATCTGTTGTTCATTTACAATGTAGAAAAGGTCAATTAATAAATGGTCCGTCTCTTTCTGTTTATCTTTATCGAGCGCCTTTACGAGCTGTTTATTAGCGCGCGGCAGAAAATCCGCTACGTGCAGTATTTTTTCTTCCCCTGCCCGGCATCCCGATTCCGGTTTTGCGAGGGACTGACGCAATTCATGGGCAAGAAGCAGGAGCGCGGCAAGCATAAAAACAGGAAGCAGGGGTGTCCTGCCCCATAAGATCTGCAGCAGGAACTGCGCTACGACAGCAGCGGCGTACCCCATTCCCATGATCCAGGCGACCTTCAAATTCAAAGACGAGGCATACGCCATTCGTTCATAAACCGCGCCTCCAAGGATGCCAAGGCATAAACATGCGGCAAAAGTGGAAATCAAATAACAAATGGAGCTTTCCGGAAAAGTCAGCATGACCGCCGCCCCAGTGAAAAAAAAGCCCAGCGCGCAATACGGGACAATTTTGGGATTGATTTTCCAGCGGGCATTTTTTCGAACAGCCGCGTAAAACGCATAAAACAAAAAGCCTGTAATCACAAAAATCTGTACAACATAATAGACCATTACACGCTGCTCCATAAGAAGCCATCCTTCACCTGCGTGATTGGCAAGAAAAAGCACGGCAAGCTGCAAAAACTCGAACGACGAAAAGATCGTGAGAAAGCTATTTAACTGCATCCTGCCGGAAACGGGGCTATTCGCTATCGGATTATGCTGTATGTCCATCTGTTATCCATTCTTTCCTCTATCTTGATGATTTTTTGTTGCTTTCAGGCATTTCAGCTAATAATATTATCATAAATCGACAATGCGTTCAACGACTGAAGCCAACATTTATAATCCCGCAGGGATTTGTCCGGCCGAAGGGAGGATTGTAACGCGCTTTTCCCTAGAGCGCGTCACAACCTATAGGATATGAATGTTCCTTCAGCAACAAAAATCACCATGGATATTTCTTGATATCCGGGCAGAGGCACTGGCCATGGCGCAGGATAAGGAGGTGCAGAACATGCTGATTCAGGAGAAATATGATCGTATGGACTGGGTGACCTATGGGAATGAGCAGATGCGGGAAGGTCTTTCCAAAGGTCTTTCACAGGGTCTTTCTAAGGGAAAAATTCTCGGCACTATAGAAACCATGCGTGACGACGGAAAAAATGATCGGGAAATTGTGGAACGATTAATGATGAAATATAGTCTCTCGCAGGAACAAGCTGACGAATATGTGATCGGTTCAGTTCCGGCATGAAACCGAGAGATAAGAAGTTTTCTGAAACCACGAACGACAAATTCAGTATCAAAATGAGTCATTTACATGAAATACTGATTGATCAGCATTTCTCAGCATTCTAAAACACAGCAGCTTTTCAGCCCTGCAAAAAGCCGGATAAGATAATCCGGTCTTTGCAGGGCTGAATACACTTGCCTTTTTGGCACATTTCCCATCATTATTTTGGCCATGCTTTGACTTGATGCCGCAGGCATTGAATCCCATTTGTGACGCGCCAGCGGCACAAATGAAGCATGAAAGGCTCGCCTTTCATGCTTATCTCATTATTTGGTCATGGCCAACTCATTATTGCTGCCATAGTCGTCCGCATTATTTCGCTGCGGCATCCCCTTCCTCGGAAGCATCCTCTTCCGCTGCGCTTTCCGTAACACCTGCCGGAAGCTCAAGACGCGCATTCCCCTCTTTCATTGCTTCCTGATCCGCCTTCCTTCCAAGCCGAAACCCAGGGCCAAAGCCTTTTTCCATGTCAGACTTACCCATACCCTCTCCTGCGACAGCCTGTCCAAAGCCCGGGATAATGGGTCCCTGAATGAAATCGCCTGTCGTATTGTCATCTTCATCTTTCTCTTCCTGGGCCAGGATGTCCTCCGGGGTGGAAACGCCCTCCGGAAGCTCCGGCTTTTCGTTTTTCTCACTCAATGCTTCCTCATCCGTCTTCCTTTCAGGAGCTTGCATCTGACCTATTCCACTCTGGCCACCATTCTGTGCATCCACAGGGGGTGCCTGCATCTGGCCCATCCCGTTCTGACCACCATTCTGGCCATCCATAGGAGGAAGCTGCATCTCCCCGAAGCCACTCTGGCCGCCATTCTGGCTGCCATTTTGCTTGCCATTCTGCCCATCCATCTGCATATGACCGTAGCCGCCCTGGCCACCGTTCATCATTCCTGCTCCAAATCCCCCTTTTTCCTCTGCCATCGGAGGAAGTTCCTTCTGGGCATCACTGCTGTCAGACTCTTCATCAGCATTTCCTACACTTTCTTTTCCGGCAGAAATGTCCTCCGGGGCGGAAATGCCTTCCGGTAATTCCGGCTTTTCATTCCCCTCGCTTAATGCCTCCTCATCCGTCTTCCTGCCAGGTGCATGCATCTCGCCAAAGCCACCCTGATCGCCGTTCAGCGCATCCACAGGGGGTGCCTGCATCTGGCCGAAACCGCCTTGACCACCATTCTGCCCGTCCATAGGAGGTGCCTGCATCTCCCCGAAACCACCCTGACCACTGTTCTGTGCGTCCATCGGGGGCGCCTGCATCTGCCCCAGACCGCTCTCGCCGCCATTCTGGCCATTCGTGGAAGGCGCCTGCATCTGACCGAAGCCACCCTGACCATTGTTCTGTGCGTCCATCGGAGGCGCCTGCATCTGCCCAATGCCTCCCTGGCCACGATCCAGCATTCCTGATTCATGGTTCTTCATGTCTCCATCCGGGATTTTGTCCTGATTGGAATCCTTCTCATTATCAACTGCTTTTACATCATCAGAATTTTTGTCATCATCAAAAATCTTTGTGTTTCCGATATCCCTCTTATCACCAGCAGCCTTTGCGTTTCCGGCATCCTTCTGGTCATCAGCAGCCTTACCGGCATCAGCTGATCTGCCCATATCCATTAAATCCCTGCCGGCTGCCGCATTTCTTCCGGCCGCCTCGTTCGCCCTGCCTGCGCTCCCTCTGTCTGCATCCCCTCTTCCATTATCCATCATGGAAACATTGCCCATGGACGCATTCCCTATGGAAGAATTGAAGGAATTCCTGTCCCCAAATCCTGCCCCCATGCCGGGTGCCGCGAATGCGGTAATCCCTGCCGCAAGTGCCATGGCCACTGCAACGCTCACAACTGTAAACTGCTTTTTCATAATCTTCTCCTTTCAGTTTCGGGCCTCCTTCTAAAGCCCTTCCTTTCCTATAATTTCTGTTGGTTTGGTTTGTCTTGTCTTGTTAATTATGTTTCCCTATATGCGATTTGCGAAGCATATACAATTTGGGAAGCCCGCAGACCCCTGCGGCACTGCCCCATAGCAGCGAAGCCCTTCAAAGGAACATTTCTTTCAATGCCCTGCTCTTTTTTGCTGCTATTATCTAATTCGGATTGCCTTTACGAAAAATTGGGGTGCCGGAAAAAAATTTATCGTCATATTCTCCTCATCTATCAGAGTGGGTTTTCGCCGCTCTGAGTTCTGACATAGCGAACCGCCTGCGAGGCAAGTCGGCTCCTTTGCAAAAAAAGATCTCCCGGCATTCAATACTCGTCCTTTCGGAGCAAAAAGCAGCCTGGAAGCTTCGTTCCAGCAAAACTGAGAAGAATGCTCCTTCAGCAACAAAAATCACCATGGATTTGAAGCCATTCTTGTGCTAGAATCAAACTATATTATTAATCAGGAGGTGATTACAGCCAATGAGGAATCTTGAAGGATTGCCAATTAAGGAGCAGGAGCAGATCCGAGCGATCCTCTCCGGCGCCGCCCTGCCTCCGCTTCATTCGGACATCATAGCAAAGAGAATTTTCAACCCGGATGTACACCCGGATCGCCTGAACTTTTTGATGCGGGGCATCTCGAAAGACGATACCATCGATGTGGCCTCCAGCGCCGGAAATGAGAGCATTAAACAGTCCCTTCATTCCAAGAGCATGATAACGGACATTCCCTCATGGCTGAAAGACCGGCGCATTTCCGATGTAGAGATACAGAAAGTGAAACAAGATTTTATATTTACCAGGGTAGAACTATACGCTTCAGAGATGTTGCTTCTTCAGTATTCTGTAACCGAAGGCCAGACAAAAAGTGACCTGGATTACACAGCAGTGAAGGAAGCTGTCATTATCGTATTGATGGCAGAGAGTCCGAAGGCATTTAAGGAATATGATAAAGCCTGCGATAAATACATTCACCGTTTTATCAGAATGACGGCCGACACGGGTCTTTCCTATCCGACAAAAGCGAAGATGATTTACGTCCAGCTCGACAAGTGCCTGGAACAGTTCACTCAGGAGAGAAATGCGGAGGCAGAAGATGACAAACCAGATGAGCTGCAGTTATGGCTGTCAATGATTGCGGATGTGAATGATGTCAAGGTGAGCGAAGAGGCGGAGAAAAACGTCAAGCTTCTTGATATCCGGGCAGAGGCGTTAGCCATGGCACAGGATAAGGAGGTGCAGAACATGCTGATTCAGGAGAAATTCGACCGCATGGACTGGGTCACCTATGGGAATGAGCAGATGAGAGAAGGTCTTTCCCAGGGTCTTTCCCAGGGTCTTTCTACGGGAAAAATTCTCGGCACTATAGAAACCATGCGGGATGACGGAAAAAGTGATCGGGAAATTGCAGAACGATTAATGACAAAATATGGTCTCTCGCAGGAAAAAGCCGATGAATACGTGATCGGTTCAGTTCCGGCATAAAACCGGGAGATGAGAAGTTTTCAGGTAACTGCTCAGGTTCCCTGAGCAGTTACGGCAAAAGACGCTGCACTTACGCGCATTCCCATGCTTCTTTTGCTGGTTTTTCTGCTTTTTTTTACGCCGCTCGCAGCAAGTGCAAGCGGCTACCTGAGTAGTAACGTTTTCAGAAACCATGAACGGCAAGTTCAGTATCAAAATGAGTTATTAACATGAAATGCTGCTTAATCAGCATTTCTCAGCATTTTAAAACGCAGCAGCTTTTCAGCCCCGCAAAAGCCGGAAACGATAATCCGGTGTTTGCAGGGCTGAAAACATTTGCCTGGTTGGCACATTTTCCATCATTATTGTGGCCATGCTTTGACTTGATGCCGCAGGCATTGAGTCCTATTTGTGTTGCGACAGCGGCACAAATGAAGTATGAAAGGAATCTTTCATGCTTCATTTGTGGGGCAGGGTCCCATGACAAGTATGAAAGATCCTTTCATACTTATATCCTTATTTGCTCATGACCAACCCATTATTGCAACGATTGTCCCATGGTCATCCGCATTATTTCGCCGCAGCATCCTCTTCCGCTGCGCTTTCCGTAACGCCTGCCGGAAGCTCAGGACGGGCATTGCCTTCTTTCATTGCTTCCTGATCCGCTTTCCTTCCAATCCGAAATCCGGGGCCGAAGCCTTCTCCCGCGGCAGCCTGACCAAAGCCGGGGATAATGGGTCTCTGAATGGAATCCCCTGTCGCATTGTCATCTCCCTCTTCCCGAGCCGGAATGTCCTCCGGGGCGGAAACGCCCTCAGGAAGCTCCGGCTTTTCGTTATTCTCGCTCAATGCTTCCTCATCCGTCTTCCTTTCAGGAGACTGCATCAGGCCGTTGCCGCTCTGGCCACCGTTCTGCGCATCCACAGGGGGTGCCTGCATCTGGCCAAAACCACCTTGCCCGCCATTCTGCACGTCCATCGGAGGGGCCTGCATCTGACCCATTCCGTTCTGACCACCATTCTGGCCGTCCATAGGAGGAAGCTGCATCTGGCCAAAGCCGTCCTGACCGCCGTTCGGGCTGCCATTCTGGTCGCCATTCTGCCCATCCATAGGAGGAAGCTGCATCTGGCCGTTGCCGCCTTGGCCGCTATTCATCATTCCTGCCCCAAAGCCCCCCTTTTCCTCTGCCATCGGAGGAAGTTCCTTTTGGGCATCACTGCTGTCAGACTCATCATCATCATCAGCCCCGACACTTTCCTTCTGGACAGAAATGTCCTCCGGGGCGGAAACGCCCTCCGGAAGCTCTGGCTTTTCATTTTTCTCGCTTAATGCTTCCTCATCCGTCTTTCTGCCAGGTGCATGCATCTGATTCATTCCACCCTGACCACCGTTTTGCGCATCCATCGGGGGTGCCTGCATCTGGCCAAAGCCGCCCTGACCGCCGTTCTGCGCGCCTGCAGGAGCTGCCTGCATCTGACCGGAACCACCCTGGCTGTCATTCTGTCCGCTCGCAGGAGGCGCCTGCATCTGCCCAAGACCTTCCTGTCCACGATTCAACATTCCTGATCCAATACCCTTCATGTCTCCATCCGGGATTTTGTCCTGATTGGAATTCTTCTCATTATCAACCGCTTTTGCATCATCAGAATTTTTGTCATCAAAACCCTTTGCGCTTCCGATATCCCTCTTTTCATCAGTCTTTGCGTTTTCAACATCCCTTTTATCATCAGCAGCCTTTGTATTTCCGGCATCCTTCTGATCATCAACAGCCTTGCCTGTATCAATCGATCTGCCCATATCCATTAAATCCCTGCCGGCTGCCGCATTTCCCACGGCGGCATCATTTGCTCTGCCTGCGTCCTCTCTGCCTGCACCCCCTCTGTCTGCATCTCCTCTTCCATTATCCATCATGGAAACATTGCCCATAGACGCATTTCCCATGGAAGAATTGGAAAAATTCCTGTTCCCAAAGCCTGCCCCCATACCGGGTGCCGCGAATGCGGTAATGCCTGCCGCAAGTGCCATAGCCGCCGCAACGCTCACAACTGTAAACTGCTTTTTCATAATCTTCTCCTTTCAGTTTCAGGCATCTTTCTCAAGCCCGTGCTTTCCTGTAATTTCTGTTTTTTTGTTCCGTTTGTTTGGTTAATTTGCTTTGTCCTGTTTATTTTGTTTCCTTACACGCTATTGGGGAAGCCCGCAGTTCTCTGCGGCATTGCCCCACAGCAGCGGAGCCTTTCAGATGAAGATTTCCTTCGCTGTCCTGCTCTTTTTGCTGCTATTATCTAATTCGGATTGCCTTTACGAAAAATTGGGGTACTGGAAAAAATTTATCGTCATATTCTCTTTCCCTGCACCCCTGCAACAGAAAAAGATATTCCAGCATTCGGATTACCACGGCTGTTAGTCCAGAGGCAAAGATACATCGGGCAAAACCAAAAATACAAAAGACAGCTACTATCGTGGTTTTAATGGGCAGAATAACATCGTACGAGAAAAAAATCCCTGGCATGCGGGAAAATCCCCCTGGCCTTGACATGGAATGCCTCTTTGCAGAATACATAACGTAAGGGAAAAAAAGAATGCTCATTCGGCAGCAAAAATTACCATGGATACGAATCCTTTCTTGTGTTAGAATTAAACTATAAAATTAATCAGGAGGTGATTACAGCCAATGAGGAACCTTGAAGGATTGCCGGTTAAGGAGCAGGAGCAGATCCGAGCGATCCTCTCCGGCGCCGCCCTGCCCCCGCTTCATTCGGACATCATAGCAAAGAGAATTTTCAACCCGGATGTACACCCGGATCGCCTGAACTTTTTGATGCGGGGCATCTCGAAAGACGATACCATCGATGTGGCCTCCAGCGCCGGAAATGAGAGCATTAAACAGTCCCTTCATTCCAAGAGCATGATAACGGACATTCCCTCATGGCTGAAAGACCGGCGCATTTCCGATGTAGAGATACAGAAAGTGAAACAAGATTTTATATTTACCAGGGTAGAACTATACGCTTCAGAGATGTTGCTTCTTCAGTATTCTGTAACCGAAGGCCAGACAAAAAGTGACCTGGATTACACAGCAGTGAAGGAAGCTGTCATTATCGTATTGATGGCAGAGAGTCCGAAGGCATTTAAGGAATATGATAAAGCCTGCGATAAATACATTCACCGTTTTATCAGAATGACGGCCGACACGGGTCTTTCCTATCCGACAAAAGCGAAGATGATTTACGTCCAGCTCGACAAGTGCCTGGAACAGTTCACTCAGGAGAGAAATGCGGAGGCAGAAGATGACAAACCAGATGAGCTGCAGTTATGGCTGTCAATGATTGCGGATGTGAATGATGTCAAGGT
The DNA here is from genome assembly GCA_946413525.1 of uncultured Oribacterium sp. Taxonomy (GTDB): domain Bacteria; phylum Bacillota; class Clostridia; order Lachnospirales; family Lachnospiraceae; genus Oribacterium. The sequence continues at coordinate 122,795 of CAMKKZ010000004.1, read as the reverse complement.
GAGCGAAGAGGCGGAGAAAAACGTCAAGCTTCTTGATATCCGGGCAGAGGCGTTAGCCATGGCACAGGATAAGGAGGTGCAGAACATGCTGATTCAGGAGAAATTCGACCGCATGGACTGGGTCACCTATGGGAATGAGCAGATGAGAGAAGGTCTTTCCCAAGGTCTTTCCCAGGGTCTTTCCCAGGGTCTTTCTACGGGAAAAATTCTCGGTACTATAGAAACCATGCGGGATGACGGAAAAAGTGATCGAGAAATTGCAGAACGATTAATGACAAAATATGGTCTCTCGCAGGAAAAAGCCAACGAATACGTGATTGGTTCAGTTCCGGCATAAAGCCGGGAGATGAGAAGTTTTCAGGTAACTGCTCAGGTTCCCTGAGCAGTTACGGCAAAAGACGCTGCACTTATGAGCATTCCCATGCTTCTTTTGCTGATTTTTCTGCTTTTTTGTACGCCGCTCGCAGCAAGTGCAATCGGCTACCTGAGTAGTAACTCTTTTTTGTTCCGTTTGTTTGGTTAATTTGCTTTGTCCTGTTTATTTTGTTTACTTACACGCTATTGGGGAAGCCCGCAGTTCTCTGCGGCATTGCCCCACAGTAGCGGAGCCTTTCAAAGGAACATTTCATTCAATGCCCTGCTCTTTTTGCTGCTATTATCTAATTCGGATTGCCTTTACGAAAAATTGGGGTACTGGAAAAAATTTATCGTCATATTCTCTTTCCCTGCACCCCTGCAACAGAAAAAGATATTCCAGCATTCGGATTACCACGGCTGTTAGTCCAGAGGCAAAGATACATCGCGCAAAGCCAAAAATACAAAAGACAGCTACTATCGTAATTTTAATGGGCAGAATACATCGTATAAAAGAAGAAAAGACAGGAAGCATCTCCGGCGACTTCGCAATAAAAAATACCCCGGCGAAAATCCTCCGGGGTATCTGGTTATTTTTTCACTTTTGATGTCTGGATATATGATTCGCCAGTCAAAAGTCCTTTGCTATACCATATCCAGCAGTTAAAACCATGAGATAAATACTTTATACTGTATGCATCGAGACTTTTGACCGATGAATCATATATATAACAAAATGTTTTAGAATGCAGCGAAGAAATCGCTCATCCCCTCATATCATCAGCCTTCCGAAGAAAATACTGGCTGCTTACTGAGTCTGGAAATTTTTTAATATATCTTCAAATTTAGTCTGTTCATCAGAAGCTTTTGGATAATCATTACTTCCAAACATCCGCGCAGCAGCATTGTCTCTAAACTCATATAAACGGGATGACTGAGGTGTTCCCTCCAAATACTCATAGGCATGAGGAACTCCGGGTTCTACATAAAGCTCCGTAAAAACACCGGCCTGCATCAGCTTCTGGGCATAATCCATGTCTTCATCGCAGAAAAGGTCAAGGCTGCCGACGATGATGAATGTCTCCGGCAGTCCTTTCAGTTGTTCGACCGTTGCGGTTGCCGGTGAAAAATAGATCATTTCCTCCTCACTAAGCTCCTTCTCCTGTCCCGCAATCAAATCCGCCCATCCTGAAACATTATTCTCCTTTGTCCAGACAAATTCACCGGCATATTCATTGTTGTAAATATCCTCTTTGCCACCGGTACGGTAATCGAGCATAGGATAAATCAGGATCTGCCCTTTCAGGGGAACCTTTCCCTTGTCCCGGTTATAAAGAGCCAGACGTGCCGTCAGCCCTCCACCAGCGCTTTCACCCTCAATGACCATATTATCCTTGTCCACATTTAATTCATCCGCATGTTCATATACATAAAGCAAGCCCGCGTATACATCTTCAAGCTCCATGGGATATTTGTAATCCGGGTCCTTGGAAAGCGTATAGTCAACAGAAACAACCGTGGCATTGCAGCCATCCGCCACTCGTTGTATCCTATCCTCATCCATGCTGGTATTGCCAAACTGATAACCACCACCGTGAATAAAATAAATAAGCGGTGTTTTCTCACCATCCTTGTAATTCGCGGGACGGAAAACATACAGATTCAGTTTCTCTTTTCCCCTAGCGCCATCAATAGACAATTTTTCGGCATTTTTGGGTTCTGCGTCCTCTGCATCCAAATCTTCATTTGAAATCCCCACAGGCACCGTCAGACCTTCCATCATCTCATATCCATGAGCCAGAAGATGCGCAGATTTGGAGGCTCCATCTGCCTCAACCCTTTCCATCTCTTCTTTCCCAGTCTCTTTCTTTTCCGCATCTTCCTGTTCTGTCTCTTCTTTCTCAGTCTCTTCCTTCTCGAACCGTTTCTTCTCAGACTCTTTTTTCTCAGTCTCTTTCTTTTTCTTCTCTTTCTTTTTAACGTCTTTCTTTTCTTTCTCAATCGATTTCTCTGTTCCGGCTGCGGCATCTGTTGGCTTTCCGGCATATGCTGTTAATGAGAGTCCCATTGACAGCATCAATAGAATCGGCAGAACTTTCTTTTTCATTTTGTACCTCCCAAAATTTCTTTAAAGAAATGCTGATTGAATCGACATTTCTGATGATTCACACGAAAATGCAAAGGAAATTTGCCGCTGCGCGATGCATTTTCGACGCCGGAAACGCTTAAATCAGCGTTTCCTTAATCAAAACCACGCTTTCAGACATAGTTTTCGTAGTGTTTATCCGCAAATTTCCTTCCTGTCATGCCAAGCCCTATATTCAAGTTTCATGCGGCTTTGACGAACTCATGATGCGGATAAACCCTCCAAAAAAATCAATCAGCATCTGTCCCATGATTTCGGATCCGTCAATATAGCTTCCATGATCCTCGCCTTCCAGGATGCGCAGAGTGGCATTCGGTATGTTTTTGGCAATCGCTTCCGTTTCGGAACGAAGGACGAGATCGAACTCGCCGGCTGTGACCAATACCGGGATAGAAATTGTCCTCAGCGATTCCGGGCTGATATGGGGCTCTGTCAGCATAAGTGTGACCAACGGATCCTTCCACTCCTTATTTTCCTCCTCCCACTCCCTGACAAGATCCCGGTCGATCCCCTCCGGCGACAGGTTCGTTCCGCTGATGGCCATGATTCCCAGAGTCCCGGGATGGCGGATTTCCAACAGCAGTGCGATAATCCCGCCATCACTGTGCCCATACAAAGCCGGCTTCCGAATCCCAAGCTTTTTTATGAAATGATACACATCCTCTGCCATGTCTTCATAATGATATTCTGACATCGGCTCATTTTTCCCATGCCCCCGTGAATCAAGCGCGTAAACCCTGTACCCCGCCTGCACAAGCTGCTCCGTCTCTGTATCGAGAAGATGATGGTCCTCCCCATTCCCGTGCAGAAGCACGACAGGATACCCCTCCCCAGCCACGGCATAATGCAGGGTCACACCGTTCACACTCACCTTCTCCATTGCCTCAAAACTTCCACTGCTCATCATAATGCCACCCCCGACAGATATCCTGCACATTGCGGAATCCCTTTGCCTTTATCAAGCCGACCTGGCCCCAATGCAATTTCGTCATGTCATAGAATCAGAGCGACTATAATCCACTCTTACAGAGAAACAAAGAAACCGTATCGATCACGGTACCGTATCATCTTGTCACAAAAGGTCACAAAAGCAAAGTGATCACTCCCACTCTGATAGGAGAAAAAATCACGGCGGGCAAACACCAGCCGTTTTTAACTCTCTGCCTCAAAGAAACGGCTTTTCACGGCGGCTTCCAGGATATTGACACATCCCTCCACGCCAAAGCTTTCCGAATCCAGACAGATATCCTTTCCTTTCTGCTGGTTCCACTGGTTCATGGAATAAAACTTGTAATAACTCTCCCTGTTCGCGTCCTTTTCCCGGATAATGCGCCGTGCCTCCCGCCTCGAAATCCCATTCTGACGCATGATATTATCCACCCGGTAATCCTCCGGACCGTAGATATAGACATTAATCACATCCTTCTCGTTCCGCAGGATATAATCCGAAAGCCGGCCTACAAGCACGCAGGATTCCTTCGTATAGAGATCGCGGATCACCTGCGCGGCCTGCTGAAAAAGCTTGTCCTCCAGAGTGTCGTTCGCGTTCTCAATGACAAACAGCGGAGCCAGGAAACGTCGCTGCACCGATTCGTCCCTCAACCCTATATATTCGGAAGCAACACCGGTTCTTTCCGCCGCCTTTTCCAGAAGCTCCCGGTCATAAAACCGGACGCCTAGCCGCCGGGAAAGCTCCTTCCCGACCTCATGCCCTTTCGCGCCGGAAAGACGTGTAATAGTCACAACAAAATGACGAAATCCCGACATACTTTTCCCGCTCCTTCCCGGATTTTCATATATCCTGTATCAAAAGTCCCGTTTCAAAAAACGTAACGAATCAGCGCCCTGTTCGCAAGCGCCTTTGGCGGCTGCTCCTCCCCTCCTTAAAGCACGCTCTTCAGGAACTCCCTGCAGCGGTCTGATTTCGGATTCTGGAACATTTCCGCCGGACTCGATTCCTCCACTATGAAGCCATCCTCCATAAAGACCACCCGGTCCGCCACCTCCCTGGCAAAGCCCATTTCATGTGTGACCACGACCATGGTCATCCCCTCCTGGGCCAGGCCTTTCATCACGTCCAGCACCTCCCCAACCATTTCCGGATCCAGCGCCGAAGTCGGTTCGTCGAAAAGCATGACCTTCGGGTTCATGGCCAGAGCCCTGGCAATCGCCACCCTCTGCTTCTGCCCGCCGGATAATGTCACGGGGAACACATCCCTCTTTTCCGAAAGCCCCACGACGGCAAGAAGCTCCTCAGCCTTTGCCACCGCCGCTTCCTTTGACATCTTTTTCAGCATGACCGGCGCGAGCGTCAGATTTTCAAGCACGGAGTAATTCGGAAAAAGGTTGAACTGCTGGAAAACCATGCCGATATCCTCCCGGTAGCGGTTAATGTCCTTCACCTCCGAAAGCTTATGCCCCAGCACCTCGATTTCCCCTCCCTGCGTTTCCTCCAGCCGGTTCAGACAGCGAAGCAGCGTAGACTTCCCGGAGCCGGAAGGCCCGATCACGCAGACTACCTCCCCCTCCGAAACCGTGAAGGAAATATCCCGGAGCACCTCCAGCTCGCCGAATACCTTATGAAGATGCCTGACTTCAATTATATGTCCCATACATCACTCCCCTTTCATACTTTGACTTAATGCCGCAGGCGTTGAGTCCCATTTGTGTCGCGCCAGCGGCACAAATGAAGCATGAAAAGCTTGCTTTTCATACTTTGACTTGATGCCGCTGGCATTGACGTCCCATTTGAGATGAGCCTCGCGGCATATGCAAGGCGACAGCCGCCGGATGGCTGCGTTTCCCGTCATCTCTTGTCATACGAAAGCCTCTGCTCCACCCGCCTGCTGAGCAGTGTTAAAGCCGTAATGATGATAATATAAATGATGGCGGCATAGCTGTAAATCTCGAATGCCTTATAATTCCTTGCGATGATTGTCTTGGCGCACATGGTCAGCTCATTCACGGAAATGGCCGAAAGAATCGCCGTGTCCTTAAGGGACGTGATAAACTGATTCATAAGAGAAGGAATCATGATCTTCACCGCCTGGGGTAGAATGATCTTCCTCATCGTCTGCATATAGCTCAGACCCAGGGAACGGGCCGCCTCCATTTGCCCATAATCAATGGCCTGGATGCCGGCACGGAAAATTTCCGCCATATACGCACTGGCATTCAGACCAAGGATCAGCGAAGCCGAAACCAGCAGCGGAAGCGCGTTCTTGATGACGCCGAAATACAGGAACAGGGCAAGGATCATCAGCGGAATACCTCTGATGATCGTGATATACAGGTTCGCGGCTTTCACCAGGACAGACTTCCCGCTAATGGAAAGGATGCAGATAATAATGCCGAGAACCACCGCGATCAATATGCCGCATATGGCAATGACCATCGTAAGCCGGAGTCCCTCCAGGAGCCTTGGCAAATACTGCCCGAACATTGAAAAATAAGCTATCATGAATAATCCTTTCCGGGGAAATCCCTTTAAAGAACGAGAAGGGAAGCTCTCAAGCCCCCCTTCCCGTTACTTCCTTGTCTTCGCCGCTTCACCATTCGGAGTCTTCGCCGCCTCACCATTCGGAGCTTTCCTCACCGGAAACACCGCATAATGCCGGCGACTCTCAGATATCAAAGCACTTTGGCATTAAAGCGTTTTCCCCATGTCAAATTCTGTCATTTTCTGTCATTTCATTGGAAACGCAAGATCATGCTGCCGCTTCCCGGCAATCAAAGCGCTTTTTGCACACACAGAATTCTGACATTTCAAGGCGTCTTTCGGACATGTCGAACCGACTGCCGGACTTACCGTCTTACCCCTCGTAACCGGCAAGAATCTTGTCATAGGTGCCGTCAGCCTTGATCTTCGCAAGACCGTCATTAAAGGCCTTCATCAAGTCCGCGTTCTGCCCCTTATTGACCGCAAAGCCAATTCCGCCCGGCTCGTTAACCGCTTCAACGGCAACCTTCAGGCCCTCATGCTCGCCAATCTTAATCTGATACGAAATAACCGGGAAATCCTCAAGCAGCGCGTCCGCCTGCCCGTTCTTCACAGCCATTGCCGTTGACGCGGAATCCGGCAGCGTTGAAATCTCAAAGCCGTACTCATCCTTATGCTCTTCCGCCCACAGGAAGCCCTGCGTCCCTTCCTTGGCCGCCACCGTCTTCCCGGAAAGACCGGCCAGGTCGCTGATGCCCGCGTCTTCCTTCGTCACCAGGGCAAGGCCGTCCTCATAATACGGATCCGAGAAATCAACGGACTGTTTTCTCTCTTCCGTAATGCTCATGCAACCCAGGCCTCCGTCAATCGTGTTTGAGACCAGTGCCGGGATAATGGCGGAAAAATCCATCGGCTGGATGTCTACCGAAAAGCCTTCCGCATCCGCGATTGCCTGGATGATCTCTACATCGATGCCCTTATAGCTCCCATCATCCTGCTGGATAGAGAACGGCGCGAAAGCCTGATCGATCGCGATTTTGTAGGTCTTTCCCGCCACAGCGGAATCCGCGGCACCGCCGTCCTGAGATGCCGCCTCGCTGCCCGATGTTTCCGTCACGGCGCCCGCCCCATTTCCGGAAGCAGAAGATCCGCAGCCGGCAAGCGCAGCCAGCATGACAACAGCCATTACCATTGCAATAATCTTTTTCATATACATTCCCTCCATGCCTGTTTTCCTTTCAAAATTCTAGGCAACAGTTTGAAATTTTAATGTAAATGAATTCTCTTGTCAATAATCAATTACTTTTTTGAAAATCCTTGAAAATTCAAAATTATATTCATGCATCCGTCCGCCTTTTGTGATAGGATTTCAGTGATAGTCTGATTGACGGGCACGGACATTCCAACCCCATCTATAGCGAAAGGATAGTAAATAATATGAAGAAAGACATTGCTCTGCTTCTTGCCACATGCATGCTGCTCAGCGCATGCAGCGGAGCCGGAAATACCGCGCCAGCGGAAGATCAGGAAGCAAAAACCGAGACGGTCAAAAACGAAAGCACAGGCATTGATAATGCGGAAATCAGCACAGAAAAGGACGCGGAACAGGAAAACAACATGAAAGAAAGCTCCAAGCAGGAAGGCGACACGAAAGACAGCGATGATCAGGAAGGCAGCGCAAATGACGGCACTAAACAGGGTGACAGCACGGATAATCGTGCCGAACAGGATGCCGATTCTTCCGAACCCTCGGGTGACAACGCAGTACCTTCCGATTCGGAAAAGCCCGTATCCCCCCTTCCGTATGAGGACGCGGCAAGATATGCCGCATCCATTGACAACAGCAATATAGATTCCGCCATCTACCTTGACTATTCCGCCGGCATTGAATCCGGCGTATACAAATGGATTGCAAGCGAGGATGGAGATTACTATACGCTGGCTTTTATTGATGAAAACGGAGAACCCGTCACCTCCGGAGAAACAAAAATTAACGTAGGGGCTAACAATGAAGAAAGTATAGACAATGGCGCGACGACCCCCGACGGCACAATGAATCCCAACGGCGCGACGACCCCCGACGGCACAATGAGTCCCGACAGCAGGATGAAGCCTGATGGCTCGATGCGCCCTGACGGCATGATGGGACACGGAGGAATGGGCGGCTTCGGCGGAAACCAGGGCACGGTATATCAGGGCGTGTACATGAATGCCATGATCACCAACCTTTCGAACCAGACCATGCTCGTCTACGTCCCCGCGGCCTATCTGAGCACGGATGAAAACGGTAATGTCACCGGCATTGACCACGAAGCTTCCGTAGGAAGCTACACAGCGGATACCGCGCCGATTGTATACCTGAACGAGTGCGGCGGATGGCGTTCCAGCTCCCCCCGTTCCGCTGACACTTCATACCTTTCAGAAGGTATGATTTATGTGACGGCCGGCGCCCGCAGCCGCGATGCCGTTAATGAAGACGGCACGCTGCATACCGGAAAAGCCCCCACGCAGATGGCGGATCTCAAGTCCGGCATCATCGCGCTCCGCGCCAACTCTGACGTGATTCCCGGAGACAAGGAAAGGATTATCTCCATCGGAACCTCCGGCGGAGGACAGATGAGTTCGATCCTCGGCGCTTCCGGCAATATGCCCGAATATTACGAATATATGTATGAGAGCGGAACGCTCGGGGTGGAAAAGCGCGAAGACGGTTCTTACAGCAGCGCCTACCCCGATAATATCTATGGAGCCCAGCTCTACTGCCCGATCGCGGATATAGAGAACGCGGACCTGGCCTATGCCTGGTGGTGGGTGGATCTTGCGGACCAGGGAGGCAGCTACAGAGGGAGCATGACGCAATTCGAACGCCGCCTGCAGGAACTGGAAGCAGATGCTTTCATAGATTATCTTAACAGCCTCGGCGTAAGGGATGCCGAAGGCAATGTCCTGACGCTGGACGGCCTTCGCTCAGGAACTTATTATGACGCAATCCTTCAGAACATCTCCGACGCATTGAACGCGGCCGTGGCCGCAGGGGATGTGGATCCCGAAACAGCTTATCCCGATTCCGAAGACTGGCTTCAAAAAGGCGAAGACGGCCTGTGGCATGTCACGGATATGGCCGGGTTCATGATTGGCACAGGCCTTGTCAACAACCGGAACAAAGCCATCCCCGGTTTTGACGCCATGGACAAATCCGCGGAAAACAATGCCTTCGGCTCCCCGGACGCGGATACCGTGCATTTCTCCGCCAGTGTTGCGAAAATCCTTCAGGACAATTACGAAGAGCTCTCCGCCCTCGATGGCTTTGACGCGGAACAGGTAGATAATTATATTGATGAAGCGTTAACCGGGGAAAGCGCGGAGCTGATCCGGACGCAGACAGATCTTCTGAATGCCACCGAGATCCTGCTGGGCACCGGCAGCCTTAAGGCCGTTGACCCTGCCGCCTTCTGGAGGGACAGGAGCGGAACGGCCGATCAGCACACCTCCTTCTCCATTGGATACAACATACTGCTGGCAGCTCAGGCTCTCGGGCTTGACATAGATTATCACCTGGTCTGGGATATGGGCCATGGCAGCAACGAAGGAAGCTCCACCGGCACCTTCATCGACTGGATCAACAGGATCTGCGCAGCCGGATAAAAATTCCGGACACGATTCACGACATGCCTCCAAGGTCCAATGTCCAGCCTCAAGTGGCCGGGGTCTGCTCCATACATCTGAAAACGTAGTGACAAAAAACTCAGGCCTGCGGCGAGGAAGCATCTTCGTCCGCAGGCCTGAGATTATTTTTATCATAATGTCGGCTTTCCAGCCCCTTCCTTCAGCACCGTATTCCGCTTTCCGGCAGAAACATTCCCGATGGTCGACCTTACAAGCCTTTCCTTCAGCATCGTATTCCGCTTTCCGGCAGAGACATTCCCGATAGCACAGGAAAGAGCCTTCTTTGTCCCCACCAAAACCAGGACTTTTTTCGCCCGGGTAATTCCCGTGTAAACAAGATTGCGCTGCAGCATGACATAATGGCTCATCAGAACAGGGATCACGACGACAGGGTATTCCGACCCCTGGGATTTGTGAATCGTCGTGGCATAGGCCAGTGTCAGCTCGTCCAATTCCGAAATATCGTAAGAAACCATCTTTCCGTCAAAGTTCACGGTCAGCTCCCTTTCTTCCGTATCCACAGAGCCGACCACCCCGATATCCCCGTTAAAAACCTCCTTGTCGTAATTGTTACGAATCTGCATTACCTTGTCCCCGGCCTTGAAAAGGATTCCGCCCCGTCGGAGCCCCTCGCCGCCCGGGTTCAATACCTGCTGCAGAACCTGGTTTAAATTCGCGGCTCCGACCACCCCGCGCTGCATGGGCGAAAGCACCTGAACCTCCGAAACGGGCACCTTGTAATATCTCGGAAGCTTGACAGACACCAGTTCGGTAATGGTCTTCGCCGCCTCTTCTGCCAGCACCGCCCCATCCCCGGAATCCAGCCCCTTCCTCTTCGCTTGCTGCTCCATGTCCATAAAGAAAAAGTCACTTTTTGCCCCATTAGAGATGTCCGGCATCCTCCCGCTATTGATACGATGGGCGTTCATGATAATGCGGCTCTCCTGAGCCTGACGGAAGATCCTCGTCAGCCGGATTACCGGAATGATGCCGGACGCGATGATGTCCCGGAGAACATTCCCGGGGCCGACGCTTGGAAGCTGATCCGTGTCCCCCACCAAAATCAAGGTCATGGCATTCGGAACCGCCTTCAGAAGATTGTACATGAGCATAATGTCGATCATAGAGCACTCGTCAACGATCAGCACATCCCCTTCCAAAGGGTTCTCGTCATTTTTCTGATACCCCTCCGGCGGCTTCGCTTCCAGAAGGCGGTGGATGGTTTTCGCTTCCATGCCGGTCGCCTCGGAAAGCCGTTTTGCCGCGCGTCCCGTAGGGGCAGCCAGCAGGATTTTCGCTCCGGCCTCGCGGAACGCCGTAATGATTCCCAACGTAGTCGTAGTCTTCCCCGTGCCGGGACCCCCAGTCAGTACCAGTGCCTTGCTCCGAACGGCGGTCCTTATGGCTTCCAATTGGACTTCATCGTAATGCATGCCGGTTCGCAGGCTTATCCTTTCCAAAAGCCCCTCCATGTCCACATAAACCCCTCCCGGACTACGGCAGATCGCGAAAAGCCGTCTGGCCGTGCCGGCCTCCGAAAAGAAAAACGGTGGCAAATAAATGGCTTTTTCGCGTGCTAATATATCTGCTCTTCCGGCTATAGGTGTAAATGTGGCCACATCCACATCCGCAGGCGCTATTGCAGCCGCTTTCCCATCCATAGATGCAGGTGCCAGCGCAGCTTCTTTCCCATCCGTAGATGCAGGTGCCAGCGCAGCCGCTTTCCCATCCGTAGATGCAGGTGCCAGCGCAGCTTCTTTCCCATCCGCAGGCGCGGGTATAAGCGCGGCTTCCTTTCCGGCTGAGAGCGAGAGTGTTGCTGATGTTTCTGGCACAAGCGAAGCCACAGTTTCAAATCCCTCATTATCCGACGAGGGGATGAGCTCGGTAATCACATCATTCACGCGGATCATCTCATCCAATGTCATAGAAAGAACATAATCCTCCACTGAAAGCAGCTCAGCCCCGGTTTTCAGAAGCATTTCGCGGGTGGCGTAGCAGTGCCCGTCTTCCGCCAGCCTGTTCAAAGTGTAGAGGATGCCGCTCCTCAGCCGGACATATTTCTCATGCCCAAAACCCATCTTTTCCGCAATGGTATCAGCAGTCCGAAAGCCAATGCCCCAGATATCGTCAGCCAGGCGGTAAGGGTTCTCCTGCACCACCTTGATGCTTTCATTCCCATAAGTTTTGAAGATTTTTGTGGCATGGCTCGTGGAAACATCATGCCCCTGAAGGAAGAGCATGATATTCTTGATCTCTTTCTGCTCCTGCCAGCTTTTCCGGATCCTTTCCACGCGAACCTTTCCTATCCCTTCAACCTCCAGCAGGCGGTCCGGATCCTCCTCGATAATGTTCAACGTATCCGCGCCGAATTTCTTGACGATTCTTCCCGCAAATTTCGGACCCACGCCCTTGACCAGCCCGCTTCCCAGATATTTTTCAATCCCGTACGCGGTGGCCGGAAGGACTTCCTCAAAGATTTCCATGGAGAACTGGCGCCCGTATTTCCCGTCAATCTTCCAGGCTCCTCCTAGGTAAAGGACGCTGCCGACATGGACATCCGGCATAGACCCTACCACAGTGACCAGCTCCCTGTAACCCTTTGCGCGGCATTTAAGGACAGAGAATCCATTCTCCGTATTTTGATAGGTAATGCGTTCCACAACGCATCGCAAATGTTCCATCCCTGCCCTGCCAGCGCGTTCCTGAAAGCCTCCGCCTGCAGACGCCCCCCGGGCCTGTGGCACCAACCCATCCATGCCCAGTCACCTCCGGCCTTTCAAATGAAAATACAAATGGACGAAAAATCATTATCATACGGCATCAACTATGCCTCAAAAAGTTAGTTGGAAATCGTGGCTTGACAGGAATGACGCGCATACCCATAATAAAACGATCAAAACTGATAGGCATATCATAAAACAAGGAGGAGAACGCAAATGAGCCAAGGCCAAAAACTGTCTTTTGCCACAGATTATATGGAAGGGGCACACCCCCTGATCCTCCGTCGGCTGACGGAAACAAACATGGAAAAAACTCCCGGATACGGCGTGGATAACTTTTCCGAATCAGCAAGGAACCGAATCCGTGAAGCCTGCCATACGCCTTTGGCAGACATCTTTTTCCTTGCGGGCGGCACACAGACAAATGCCGTCATGATTGATTCCATACTCCGCCCTTACCAGGGCGTGATTGCCGCCGAGAGCGGACATATCAGCGTTCATGAAGCGGGTGCCATTGAATACGGCGGTCACAAGGTGCTGGCTCTGCCTCAGCATGAAGGCAAACTCTCAGCGAAAATAATCCGGGAATGCCTTGAAAAATACTGGCAGGACAGCAACCGTGAACATATGGTCATGCCGGGAATGGTTTATATCTCACACCCCACGGAATGCGGAACTTTATATTCCCTGAAAGAGCTTCGCGAAATCAGCGAAGTATGCCGCTCGAACCATATCCCGTTGTATTTGGACGGGGCCAGACTTTGCTATGCCTTCGGCTGCCCTGAAAATGATGTCAGCCTTCCCGACATAGCCTCCCTTTGCGATGCCTTCTATATCGGCGGCACCAAATGTGGAGCTTTGTTCGGTGAAGCCATCGTTGTCCCGAAGCATGACTTCATCCCACATCTTTTTACCATCATCAAGCAGCACGGCGCCCTTCTGGCCAAAGGAAGGATAGCCGGCATACAATTTGACACCTTGTTCACCGATGATTTGTATTACAAGATAGGAAAGACAGCCATCGAGGCCGCTGACAGAATCCGAAAAGCCCTCCGGGAAAAAGGCTATTCCCTCGCATTCCCATCCCCTACAAACCAGATTTTCGTCTGCCTTGACAAAGAACAATATGCTAGGCTGTCCAATGAGGTGGAAATGGATTTTTGGGAGAAGACCGATGATTCCCACGTCATTCTGCGTATTGCAACAAGCTGGGCAACACAAAGCGAGGATGTGGACAGGCTGATCCGCCTCCTGTGACCGGATCCCCTGCGTTTGAACCTCCCGTACTCCGAATTCCCGCGCTCGAATCGGATCCCCTCTGACCGAATCTCCTGTACTCTAATTTCCTACAATAGAAACCCCTGTACCCGAATCACCCGTGATCGGATTCATATGATCGGATCGGCTGTGATTGGATTTCCTGCTATCGGTTTTCCCTGATTGAAGTTCCTCTGATCGGACAGCTCCCGCGGCTGACCATCAGCGGCTGCTTTCAAGTCCAAGATAACTTCTCAGCACCCGCAGGCCTTCCATCGGGACACAGAACCTTTCCCTGCTGACCTGTATTTCCCTGTATACCTCCTCCAGATCAAACCACGCAGCCTCATCAACCTCCCCCTTCTGGAGGAGCAGGGATTTTACGTCCACCGGCTTGCTGTAAACATAAACATATGTCACCTCATTATCATGAAACGGCTTCCCATGAAATTCCTCCACATATCTGATGCGGAACGTTCCCGCAAAAGAAAGCTCATCCAAACTCGCCGTTATTCCCAGCTCCTCCTTCAGCTCCCTGGCCGCGGAAAGGGCCGGCTCGTCTCCCGCCATAATATGACCTGCGGAGGAAGTGTCGTATAATCCGGGAAATGATTCCTTCTCCATGCTTCGTTTCTGAAGCAGAATATCGTAACCATCGATCCCTTTTCTTACCACCCACACATGCGCCGTCCTGTGAAGAATCCCGTCCCTGTGGGCGATATCCCTGCTTACGGTTTCCCCGGTTGGCAGACCATCCTCATTACAAACATCTACAATCTCCATTTCAAACCCATCCCCTATAAGAGCGCCCATAACAAACTCCATGGGATAAGTTTAATGCAGCAATAAGATATGTTCAAGCTTTTTCAGCTTGAAATGCACAGCAACGTTTTCAATTCGTTTTTCAGCTCAGACGGACAACAAATTTCTCACCTCAACAAACAACAGCCTACTCTCCCCTTCCGTTAAACAGCAGGCTTGACAAAATTAAAAAAAGATGGTACATTACCCCATTATCAGATAGGATATTAGGGCTTTTATATCGAATCATTTTTCGCCCATGAAAAACCTTGGTTTGCAAAGAAAATTCCTTCACAGCATAAACCATACCGCGAAGAAATCCGATGAGCATTCATTCAGCCAGGCCAGGCAGCTATTAAAAGCTTCTCATGCATATAAGCATAACAAATGCATATTAGCTTAACAGATGCGAAAAAGCATAACAAAAGAGAAAGAGGAGGATTATTATCATGAAAACTTACAACAGTATTACGGATCTCATTGGAAAAACCCCGCTTTTAAAGCTCGGGAACTACACAAAACAAAATGGGCTGGATGCCGAAATTTATGGGAAGCTGGAATATTTCAACCCGGCCGGAAGCGTGAAGGACAGAATAGCAAAAGCAATGATAGATGACGCGGAGGCAAGAGGAGTCCTGAAAAAAGATTCCGTCATCATTGAACCGACAAGCGGAAATACCGGAATAGGATTATCCGCTGTTGCCGCGTCAAGAGGATACCGCGTCATCCTGACAATGCCCGAGACCATGAGCATTGAGCGCCGGAACCTCCTCAAGGCCTATGGCGCGGAAGTAGTATTAACCGACGGTTCGAAAGGGATGAAGGGGGCGATTGAAAAAGCTAATGAACTTGCGGCGAATACGCCGAACAGCTTCATTCCAAGCCAGTTTACGAACATGGCCAACCCGGCCGCCCATCGCGCTACGACCGGACCCGAGATATGGGAGGACACCGACGGAAAGGTCGATATCTTTGTGGCCGGCGTAGGTACCGGCGGAACAATCACTGGCATAGGGGAATACCTCAAAAGCAAAAATCCGAATGTCAAAATAATTGCCGTAGAGCCGGCAGGCTCCCCCGTACTCAGCAAAGGCACCCCGGGGCCGCACAAAATCCAGGGGATCGGGGCTGGCTTTGTTCCCGATACTCTGAATACCGGAATCTACGATGAAATAATCACCGTCACAAACGAAGATGCCTTCGCGACAGGCAAAACCCTCGCCAGAAAAGAAGGAATCCTTGTTGGAATATCCTCCGGGGCGGCAGTCTTCGCGGCATCCGAAATTGCGAAACGCCCTGAAAACAAGGGGAAATTCATCGTGGCTCTTCTCCCCGACACCGGTGAACGCTACCTTTCCACCCCCATGTTTGCCGAATGAATCCATCCCGCGATTTGAATCCGCAAATAATTGAAGCCTCACAGATAATCGAAGCCTCACAGATAATCGAAGCCTCGTGAATAATCATAAATTCATCAAATAACAACAGAGGCCTCACAAATTAAGTCCACAAATATTTAAAGCCTGGCAGATTAATCGAAGACTCGTGAATAATTGAAATTTCTCAAACAACAAGAGAGGCCTCACGAATAAAATGCGGCAATGCCTGCGCAATGCGCCCAGGTATTGCCGCATTTTAACTGACTATATAACATAGTCATTCACATATTGATCATGCCGCTGATCCAGTATATCCTGCAGGGTAATGCCATCAAGATATTCATTAATAAGCCGGGCAAGCCCTGTCCAGATCGGAAGGGTGGGGCAGTCCACGCTGCGTTCACAAAGAGCGGAACCCTGATCCACGCAATCCACCGGGGAAAGCGACCCCTCTGTAATGCGCAGTATCTCTCCAACGGTATATTGATCCGGATCCTTTGCAAGCATGTATCCGCCCTGTGAACCGCGATTTGCCCGCAGGACGTCTGTTTTGTTAAAAATAGGAATGATCTGCTCCAGATATTTTTTTGAAATCTTTTGACGTTCGGAAATTTCCTTTAAGGAAATAAAACCTTTGCCCCGATGCTCAGCAAGATCAATCAGCATCCGAAGCGCGTAACGGCCCTTTGTGGAAATCTTCATTGTACTTCACCTCATCTATCAGAGCAGACCTGGGCCACTCTGAATTCTGACATAGCGTACCGCCTGCGAGGCAAAACGGCTCATCTATCAGAGTGGGATTTGGCCGCTCAGAGTTCTGACATAGTGGACCGCGCGCGGGGCAAAACGGCTTACTACTTTATATTACTATAATACAATATATTTTCTATGCTTTCAATAATATTAACAAACCCGATGATTACAACCAATCATTTCAGCCAAATACGTAAATCTCCCGGCCATCGGCTTTATACCGATAACCGGGAGTCTTGTTATTCCACGATTCCTTTTAGCTGAACGTACTCAGCATTTTTATCTTTGAATAGCAATTTCCTCTAAATCATCCTGATAATCATGATGATCAGTCCTGACGAATAGCCCGCAGGGAAAATCGTTTCTCCAATACAGCCAGTCCTGCCAGAAGTAGCAGCATGCATCCCAAAACTCTGAAAATCCCGGTACCCATGCCACCTGTCGAAGGAAGGAAGGATCCTTCGTTATTATAGATTTCAAACGGA
Organism: uncultured Oribacterium sp.; assembly: GCA_946413525.1. Taxonomy (GTDB): domain Bacteria; phylum Bacillota; class Clostridia; order Lachnospirales; family Lachnospiraceae; genus Oribacterium. The sequence continues at coordinate 105,792 of CAMKKZ010000004.1, read as the reverse complement.
ACCGGATCAGCCTTCAACGCGTCAGAAACAGCTTCAACCTTGACAAACTCTTCAAGCAGTTCATAGCCCTCCGGAGCCTTTGTCTCCTCCAGGAAATAGGTGCCGCACAGAAGATCCGTCACCGATGCCTTCCCATCCGCGTCCGTAGTGAGAGTTGTGCCCATTGAAACCACTGAATAGGAAGCTTCATCGATTGTCACCGTCCTCCTTGTTCCCTCATCATCCGCTTCCGTAGCAAGACGGTAAAGCTCAAACTCCGCGCCCTCCAGGGCTTCTTCCGTAACGGAATCCAGCTTTATGATTGAGAAACCTCCGGTTACATCCTTCGGTGGGGGAGGAATCACAGGCGGTGTATCTGGCGGCGGGACAGGTTCGTTTTTCGGATAGACGGATACAATGTCATTCATGATCGTAATCCCGTCATCATCAACCAGAGGATGTCCTTCCTCGTCAATTTCAGGCGAAGGAATCATGAAATAAAACGGATCCGCCGGAGCCTTTATTTTCGTTTCATCCGCTCGTTCCACCACGAGATATTTTCCATTGTTATCCAGTTGAAGCTTTGCGTATCCGGTATTATCGGTCGTTACGGTACCTGCAAGATTTCCTTCTACGGCAAATTTTTCGATTTCCTCCGCCGTGGGCTCCGATCCGGTAGAAGCAGACTCACCCTCCGGGATCTGATAAATATCGAAATAAAGCCCTTCTAACGGCAGATCCGTATTTTTGTCGCCTGTCTTTGCGCTTTTATGAATCCGAATCCCCTTCGTGATGTCCTCATCAAACAAAAAGCTTTCTTCCGCGCGCACCCTGGTCTTTCCCTGAGCAACGCCGACCAGCGCCTGAGAGCTATCACGACTATCCCCCTCGGGCCAATAAAAATATACGCCCCTAGGCAGTTCCTGCGTGCCTTCAACCTCGACACGAACTGTATCCCCATATTTCGCGCGGTAATTCACCTGGGTTTTCATTCCTTTGGCAACGAAAGATCCCCGGGATGTAATGGTTCCGTCTTTCTGTGTGCATGTGACCTTGATCGTCAGATCATCTGTTTCAGCCCCTCCATTCAGAAGGACATACATCCCAATCTCATATTCGTTTTCTTTTGAGGTCGTGAGCAGCCTGGCCCTAGTGATCTTTGCGTCCGATATTACGAACTGATCCTCCGGTGCCTCAACCCCGGGAAGACCGCAAAGATAATGTGTAAGCGTGTTGACCCGCTTGGAAGCGGAGGCATTTTCATAGACCAGCGTCGGCAAAGTCCCTCTTCTGTAGCTTTTTGGTTTTACGCTCCAATAATCCCAAAGCTCGTTCCGAAAATCGTGCATAGGCCTTACAGAGGTACTGTTCTTCATATCATAAGTTCCTCTGAAGTCAATGATATTTCCTTTCCCTTCTTCCAAACCATTATTGGCATAAGCCCATATAGCGGCCTGTACGCTTGCGATGATGTCCCCTCTCGTCAGGGAATCCACGAAATCCTCATCCAGGTCATTTTTGAGATTTGCTTTCATTTCTTCCAGGCTGACAAAAGGATAGGAAGACTGAACGATTGCTCTGATTTTCTTAGCGGCTGTCTTTCCATAGTAATCACTGTCCTCCAGGTTCATCCGCTTGTAATGCTGTGAATCCTTTGGACTCCATTCCACATCACAGCAATACGCAAGGTCATAGCTGTTGCCGCCTTCCGGATCATATGGCTTATCCAAATGCCATTTTGTCGCGTCACCGCTTGAATCTGCCAGAATCGCAATGAAAGGCATTTCCCCGGTAAAACACTGACTCAGTTCATAAGAATTAGGCTTATTTTTTTCAGCAATAATCTGATATGAATATTCATTTGTGCTCTTTACGATCGTGAATTCTGTTGTGAAATCGTATGTTGTTTCCAACTCATCATACAGCTTCGCCACAAGCTCCGGATCTACGCCATTCTTCTGCTCTTCCGTCAGATCTTCATAGGCGGTCCTGGCTGCCAACCTCTGATTTTGCATTTCCCGTACGTAGGATTCATAGGCTATAGTCTTTTCAATAGCGGCAGTGCTGTCACCATTGTTTATCATCGCGTTGGCTTCTTCCAATGTAAGCGCAAACTCGCCTCTCTTATCCTGCATCTACTGCAGGGAGTCAATGCTTTCCAACTGCTCAATGACAGTCTGGACAGCAGAATCCTCCCCGGGATCTTCCCCCGCCGCATCCTCCGCAAAAGCAGTCAGCATGGAAGTGCCGAACATGAGGAGGGCGGTCAGGAGCGCAACCCTGCCCCAATTCTTTTTCTTTCCTTTTTTCATATTCTTCATAGGCGTTTTCCTTTCTTAAAAATCACCAATAGTCAGAAACGGTTTTTCAGGCACCCAGATCAAGGCAATTGGAACAATTAGAACAATCTGGGCAAATTGATCACTACGATTGACACGCCGATGTATCTATGCAAAAAAGAAAAGGAGGAGAATATTACTCAATAGCGCGTTTTTAGTAATATCCGTTTCCTTTCCCATGCAAACAAAAGCTCTGTCGCTTCGGCAGACGTTCCTATACCTTCACTTTACCTCACTGACTTCTCCAGGAAAAATGCTCGAAAGTATATTGAAAATGATAATTTCTTAAATGGATTATTATTTTATCATGTTTATTTTCACAAAACAATTGGATTATATTTAGATTTTTCAATTGAATAATACCCCTTTTATTATGCATTGTCACAATTTTTGCATTCGTTTTAACGCCTGTTTAACGAATTATTGTCCTATTATCTGATTGTCATTTCATGAAGCTTCCTGCTGCCTTTCGTCTCTGGGGATCAGTTCCTCTCCCCCAAAGAACAGTTTTCTGGTTCCATCCTCATTTGCCAGGACATATCCGCCCTCTTTGGCTTTTTTCCAGTACAAGTCCTTTTCAAAATATTTGTCCCCTCCGATCGTGGAGCCGGGGCTCAGGTAGGCTTCCCGATCCTCATGGCTGTGGTACTCATGCTTCAGGAAATCCGATCCTTCATCGGCATAAATGGAAAAATCAAATATGTGGTCATAGTCCGTAAAAGTGACCAGATAACCGCTTTCCGTCTTTTTAAACTTGAGGTCGGAAAGATCGCTTTCCTTTCCCTCGACGACTTCAATTCCGTTTTTGCCGTTTTTCTCCACCCAATAAATGTCCCTCATAAATATGCGAATGTCCGGATCCTCTATTTCCCGGAAGCAGTATCGTTCATAGCTTGCCCGGCGCCTGTATGTCGAGATATTCTCAAAGGCGTCTGAAAGATAAAAATTTTCAAAGACGATGCCATTTTCCTCCTTCTGTTTCAACCAGTACGCCATGCCGAATTTCTCCAGATTAACCTCCTCCGGCACCAGGATAGTGCCTCCATACTCGATTGCTTCCCTCTTGTCGGGCGAACGGACGAAGGCTTCAAGAAGCTCAAGTTCTTCCTCATTTCCATCTTCACCTCCGGCTCCTTCCTCCGCCTTTTCCAGGGACAGGACCAGCTCTCCCGGCATCCAGACTCCGTTCTCAACATTCTCCACGCCCATGTAGCTGTTCCCCCGATCCGGAAGCCACAGGACCGCCGCATGGTCGATAACCCGGCAATCCCCGCGAAGACTTTCAAGCCCCAGCTTTTCAAAAGCATAATCAAGGCACACCCCGGACAGCAGCGTGCCGTCATGTATCAGATAGACTGCAGATGTTTTGGTATTGACAAGATAGTCCCTGACCTTCCCGCCCTCCGCAAAGCTTCCCGCGACAAAGTCCGTCAGTAAATGCGGTCCGCTCGGATACCTATAGACATCGGCTTCCGCGGTGAGCGCTCCGACATCTTCCACATGCTCATCCAGCCATGCCCGCATCAGGGCCTCGCCTCGTTTCTCCAGTTCCTCTTTTTCCTCCTCCGTATACTGCGGTCCATGACAGCCGGAAAGGGCACAGCATATGGACAGCCCAAGCAGCAGGACAAAAAAAAGCCTTTTCATGCAGAACCGATTTTTCATACTCGAAGCTCCCTCCCATTTATCACAAAACGACAGCCCACTTTTTAAAAAACAAAGCAACGAAAAATCATTCTATCCGGTTGCGGATTTTTCAAATACCTATTTGACCTATCTCTGCTTCGGAAAATGTGGATTTTACCGCGATTATATACAAAATTCAGCAATCCGGCAATCCGTTAAGCAGATTATATCGGAAATTTCTCCCTCTTTTGCGCTGCGCTTGCAAACAGCATGATATAAATCTATATATATTCCACCGGCAAAGCTATCAGATTCTCGCTGAGATATATTTTTTTTCAATCAGACACAGAATCACTCCCATACCACGCTTCTTATCCGGGATTTTATCGAGAACCTGATTCGTTCCTCCCATAGCCGCTTTGGGATTCCCTGTCATTTTGATTTCCACGGGGTACAGAATCCCGTTTTCTTCGATAATCAGATCGATCTCATTCTCACCGGATGCCCTCTTGTCCTTGCCCCTGTAATAAAAGATACAGAATTTGTAATCTTTTCCTTCATTGCTGTAGGTCTTCAGTATTTCTGATACCACAAATGTTTCAAACATGCTTCCCGCTACTGCCGAATTCTTCAATGCTTCCGGAGTCAGCCACCTCGTCAGATAGCAGGCAAGTCCCGTATCTCTAAAATATATTTTCGGAGCCCTGATTGCTCTGTTTAAAGCGCTTGCGCTGTATGCCTGCAGTATGTATATAATGCCCGTACGTTCCAAAACGGAAATCCAATTTTTTATCGTTGGTTCACTGACGCCAACCTCACCGGCCATACTGGCATAATTAAGCATTTCCCCGCTTCTGGCAGCCACGGATGTCATGAACTTTGTGAATGTCAGACTGTCTGCAGCGATCAGCTCATTAATATCTCTTTCCAGATAAGTCGCAACATAGGAAGAATAAAAATCCTGCCACTCCCTTTCCACATCATAAACTTCCGGATAAGAACCTTTATGAATAATATTCCAAATGTCGAAATAAGACTTAATGCATTTCTCTCTTTCCTCAAGGTAGTTTTCGGTCGGAATAAAATGGCGATTGAAATTGACCCCTTTAATTTCTCGCATTGACAATCCCGCAAGTTCCATGACAGATACCCTGCCCGCAAGAGATTCACTCATTCCTTTCATAAATTCAAGTTTTCCGGAACCTGACAAGATAAAATTACCTCTTGTATCGGAGTTGTCTACAATCAATTAAATCTCTTCAAGAATGCTATTCTCTTTCTGTACCTCATCAATAAACAGCGGCCTTGGATTATTCATAAAAAACAGCTTCGGCTCTTCCCTGGCCTGCAGCCTCGTCAGACGATCATCAAAGTCCGCTCTGTTATATTCCGGAAATACATGTTTTATAATTGTAGATTTCCCCACCTGCCTTGCTCCGGTAAGAAGCAGACATTTACTGGATGAAACTCTGCTTTTCAGGATAGAAGTAATTGCTCTTTCAATGTATGCCATAGCGTGCCCCCTTAATATCGACTATTCTAAATCCAGATTATATTTTAGTCGTCCTTAAGCCCCTGTCAAAATTCTTGACTATTCTAAACCTGCGTTTTGTTTTAGCCGCCATGCTTCATTCTGAGCTTCCGAAGTATACAAGAGTTTAAACGATATGCGCCGTGGGTTCAGCTTCACCGCCGCCGGAACAGGCTTAACCAGAAGCTTATCATCATAAATGCCGCCGAACACTCTGCTGCGATAATAAAGGATATATTCTCCCATCATCGCCTGGAAGCCAACTTCATCAAGTGCTGACATCTGCTCCAAGACAAAATCCATATATTCTTTCGTTGATGCCACACCATTTTCCTCCTATCCATTGACCAGCTTTAAGAACTTCTTATCGTTCATCTGCTCATTTGTAACATATTGTCCATCATGAAACAGAGCATAATTCGTGATTGGAGTCGGAGCATTCTGAGCTTCATCCCTGCTCTCTATATGAATCGCACGGAACGGAATACCATTTTCCTCAGCAGTCTGCTTCAAGACTGGAACATACTTTGCATTAAAAGGGCATTGGCTCGAGTAATACAAAACATAGCCTTTCTCTTTTATATGCGGATGCTTGGCGCAATCTTTGAATCGTGGTGTGCCCGCCTTCTCGTCAAAAGGTAAATACCATAGCTGAATTCCGTTATCCGCCTCATCAGATGTGGCAAAGCCCTTGTACTTAAGAAACTTTGGATCAGCCAGAAATGGCTTCTTCTTTGCTGCACATAAAATACAAAGACCCTTCTTGCCTTTTTCTTTACTGTCCTCAATACAGGCAGAAAGCAGATCTGTGGAATATCCATGTCCTTTGAAAGACCCGGACACCCACAGGCAGTCAATATACATATACCCATCCGCTTCGATCGGAATCCAGGCATTTTCTGCCGGGATATATTCAATAAAGCACTTGCCGCGTTCCACGCTCTTCAGAAAAACAAGTCCTTCATCAAACCTATCAGCAAGCCAAGCCTTCTTTGAAGATACCTGTACATCCTTGTTGTTCGAAATCGCACAGCAAATGTGTTCCTCTTCCAAATTATCCTTTGTTACCCTGATGTACTCCATATGATCAGCCTCCTTCGCTTTACAGATCAAATATACTCATCTGCGGATACTTATCCGGCAGTTCCTGCATAAATCGGAAACAATCATCCGGCGTTGACAGGATTCCATTATTATTACAGATTCTCTGAAATATCTCCAACAATTCTTTTGCATTCGGACTTGGTAATTCATAAGCATTCCCATATCGTTTGATATATCGTTCTTTCATTCCAGGAAAATGCTTATCAAGCGCTGAATAATAATATTCACGATCACCTTCACGAAGCGTCAGCCCCATACCAAAATCGATAACGCCCTTTACACCAACCCTGACGCACTCATTCAGAATCGCCGTAACATTATCTTCTGTATCATTGATAAAAGGCAGAATCGGCGTTAGCCAAACAATCGTTGGTATACCCTTCTTACGCATTTCTTCTAACACCTCGATCCGTCGCTTTGTATTGCAGACACTCGGCTCCAATATCCGGCACAGGTCATCATCGTAAGTAGTAAGAGTCATCTGCACCACACATTTTGCAGACCGGTTAATCTCAGATAACAAATCGATATCCCGAAGTATACGGTCAGATTTAGTCTGAATAGCTACTCCAAAACCATTATCCAGAATAATCTCAAGACATCGCCTTGTCAGCCGCAACTCTTCTTCACAATGCATGTACGGATCCGACATCGCACCCGTTCCGATCATGCACTTTTTCCTTTTGGACTTCAGTGCCTTTTCCAGAAGACCCGGTGCATTCTGCTTTACCTCGATATCTTCAAAGGGATGCGTGAAATGATAACACCTGCTCCTACTGTCACAGTAAATGCAGCCATGAGTACATCCCCTATATATGTTCATTCCAAAGTATCCTCCGCTTCCGGTCAGAATCCCCTTTGCGTCAACAAAATGCATTTTATCAGCTCCCCTTTTCCTTGTTCGGATGCCTGATCACTGTTTTCAGCTTCTCCGGAGCAGCCTACCTGGCATCACTCAGATAAATCTCATGATGAAGGCGTTTGTCCGTAATATCAAGCTCATAACCCTGCTGTTCCATGAATTCATGCATCATAGCGACTGTATCCGGCTCATCATCATAAGAACCGATAGACTGCTTGTATTCTCCATCCTCCTGATTTGAATCACCGGTTCCACGCACGGCAATATAATTCATGCCCCTGCATTCAAAGCTCTTATCCGTTTTCTGCACTCCATCCATGCGGTTCAGCTTGAAAAGCCTAAAGTCCTTCCTTTTCAAACACCACCCCCACAGATACCAGCTCGACCATCGAAACACTAAGTAATATGGTTCAACCTCCGTATATATATCATACCAAGCCAAACACGACAACTATATGTCATGTCTATTATAACAGTTGAACTTTTTTTCTTAAACAAAAAAGGAATCCCCTGTCTGCTTCACCAGCTTTCACGGGATTTCACTTTATTGTTTATTTCTCCTCTTTATCCTCTGCTTCTCCAACGAATTATGATCAAAACCGTTTTGTCCATTTACAAGTTTTGTTTATTTTACTTCTGTGTAAACAAAACCCTCAAAGCGAGATAGGACTTATCTCCCCGGAAGAGTTTTTCGGACCCATCCCTGCTCTTATAAAGCAGTAGCGCATCTCTTGCACTCATTTTTTAGACTTGATAATGACAAAATATCCGCACAGGCCAATCTCCCGGTCAGTTACATCTGCTAGCTCCCTGGCGCACACAAAAGTCTGGTCTTTCTTCCCTTTATTATAGTATAGTAAACGAATTTAGAAATTGTACTTTGATATGTTTAATAGGCTTTGTGTGGTGTTGCTTTTAGTGATTATAGTGCAGATATTAAATTCGTTTACTATAAATAAGATCAATATTATTCCGAAACCGGAATAATATTGATCTGGTTTTCTATAATTATATTCTGAAATTCGGAAAAAAGAAGATCATCCGTTCCTTTGAACCACGTCAGACCCCCATCATATCTCGAAGGCTGTGCCTGAGGTGCTCATCCATCAGCCTCATGGCCTTTCTGCCATCCTTTTCCTGAAAGGCCTCGAACAGCAGCCGGTGATAATAGAGTCCTGAATAATAACCGACCATACGGTTCAGACGAAAGGCATGATCCTCATTCTGTTTGAAAACGTGCGCCATGACCGAAATCAAGAGCTCATTTTTCGTTTCCCTGCATATTGCCATATGAAAAGCATGATCCGCGTAAACAAAAGCCGGCGAATCCTTGATTGACGCTGCCTTTTCCATAAGGCCCAGATACTTTCCGATGCGCTCCGTAAAGCCATCGGAAGCATGCTCCGCCACCATGCCTGCGGACGGCGGCTCAACCATGCACCGGAATTGCATGAATTCCACTATCCGCCGGTAATCCTCGCTTTCCGGGAGACGGTATTCAAGGAGCGCTTCTGTGTTCAGGAACATGCTTGTATCCTTTGAGACCAGATAGGTTCCCCGTCCCTGTTCGCTCCGCAGCATGCCCAGCGCGAAGAGCGGCTGCAGGGCTGAACGCACCATCATCCGGCTGACATGAAGCTCCTTGCTGATCTGGTTCTCACTTGTGATCTTCTCGCCCGGTTTCCACACCCCGCTGCGGATATTCGTAATGACGTAATCGATAATGCTGTTTCTTTCGTCACTTTTCTTTTTCATACGAAGCTGCCACCTTCATACAAAAGCTTCCAATACACATCCGGAGCGAATTCTGCCCGTTGCCAAGAGAATATAAGCGCCGCCTCCATACAAAAGCTTCCAGCACATCCGGAGCGAATTCTGCCCATTGCCCGCAGAATATACAGCGTCGCCTTCATACAAAATCTTCCAGCGCGTCCAGCGCCCTGCGTATGCTTTCTTCCGATGCTGGCGGGGGCGTCTTCTCATCCCAGACAATCTGCAGCCTCTCCTGGTCCAGGGAAAAAACCAGGTATGGGGATTCCCCGGAGCCTTCTGCGCCCCTTCCGTCGCCCCTGTCCGTCCTCGGCTCAAGCAGAATCCCGTCTTCCGCAAGGGAAAGCAGCATCTCCCGCGCCCGCTCCTCCTCCGGTCTGGGCAGAAAACCCTTCTCTATATAGATATAATCCGTTCCGGCCCATTTCAAAAACCACTCAAAATAAATCAGATCGTCATAAAGCCCCGGACTTCCACCGCTCCCCTCCACGTCACTGATGCTCTGGATCCGGCAGGGGATCATGTAACATTCCGGCGTATCGGCAAAGGCAAGTACGCCCGTCGAAGGATCCCTTGAAAAAAGCAGATAGGCGTCATACGTCCCTTTTTCCATCGCAAGCTCCCGCATCTTCGCTTCATTATCGTAATACCCCCGGTTCAGAAAATCGATCTCCGTAAAGCCCGTGGCCCCGGCCCAGCTCGTAATGATCGTAGTAAGCAGGGCGCAAGAAAAAAGCAGCAGCATCCGCGGTTTTTGAAAAAATTCCGCTGTATCCAGAGCCGTACATGCCAGGATAAGAAGCAGGGAATTCCAGAGGATGTAATAATTCCCGTCCACCTGCCAAAGAAAGTAAAAGGTCAGCATGGATCCCGCCGTCATGGCAAGAAACAAAACGACAAGCGCGGCCACCGACATCTCCTCCCGTTCCAGAAATCCTGCTGCCTGCCTGCCGCCATCCTGCAAAAGCAGATTGTCGTCATGCCCCAGAGCTGCTTCACCCGCTCCCTCTCCCTGCGCACGCATCCTTCCCCTCAGGACTTTTCCTGTCACGCCAAAGCTTCTCCAAAGAAGCAGCGGCACCAACACTCCGCCCCAGGCAATGGCCACATGCGCCATATCCTCCCCCACCGGACAAAAAAGGAAAAGAAGTATCCGTCTGAAAAAAGAAGCCATTCCTGCCATGACTCCCTGGCTGCTGCCGTAATCAAGATAAGCCTTGAAATTAAAGGGCCATTTTTCCCGAATTCCCAGAAGCTTGAAAAATGCCGTAAAGGTAGTGGATAAAGGGAGCCCGGTAATATAATAGGTTCGGAACGTGATGAGCCCCGTAAAGAATAGAGAGAACAAAAGCGCAGGAAAGTCTTTTCTTTCAGGCTTCATCCCGGAACCAGAATCCGATTCCCCGCGGAAAAGCCTGCGGCAAAGCCAGGTCCACATTATCAAAAAAAGCAGCGTCCCACAGGCCATGCCGCTGAATACCACCGCGGTCGGTTTGAAGGACAGACTCAGGATGGCGGCGGCCGTGCCGCGCACAGGATCCCCCTTCAGGAAAAGCAGGATCATCAAAAGCTGCAGGCAGAGCGTCATCATGTCTGTTTTGGCCGTAATGGACATATTCCCAACAGAAGAGAGCATGGGCAGAATAGCGGCGGCCCAGGCCGCGTTCCTCCGGATGCCAATGACCTGAAATACAATGAGATAGACCAATGCCATGCAGGAAAGCATGGTCCAGAACTGGAACATGAACAGCAGGGCAAAACTATGGAAGCTGGCAAGGGGAAGTGTCAGAAGCTCCAACCCCTTCGGATACAGATAAACCGCGTTGATCTGACCGGAGGATGTAAAAAAAGATGCCGCCTTTTCCCACAGGCCGTTCCCCGGAAAGAGGATGAAATCAGAACGGAGCCCATACCTTAACGAGTCATAATCCGCCGCAATATTCATCCTGTTCAACTGAATCAGGAGAAAAGGAATGGACAGATACAAAGGGGAAAAAGATGCTCCCCACAAAGAAACCCGTCCACCTGTCAGAGTGGATTTTTCCCGTTCTGAATTCCGGTACGGCGAACTGCTTGTAGAGCAAATCCGCTCAACGGCCCGCAAAGGCAAATTCCCGCTCCTCGATCTGGAAAACAGAACAGCCATATCGCGCATCCCTTTTCTCAAAAAGCCAACCGGATCCTGTCCAAAAAGTCCGAAAAGCATAAGAAAAGGAACGGCGCATAAAAGAAAATAAAGCCCACTCAAAAAAAAGGGCAAGATCATCCTGTGAAGATAGAGCTCCGAAAGCGTCACCAGCCCCACCGTAAATATCCGCTTCCTCACATCATCGCGCCCCCACAGGAAAACACCGGAAAAAAGCAGCACGCACACAAGCAGGAGCTCGAGAAGGGCAAGCAGATTTTTCCCTTCCATAAACCTTTCCAGATTGCCGGAAACCACCATGAAAACACAAAATGCCGCAAAAGACAACATGAAAAGGGCGGCTTCAAAGACAATCCCACGAGCCCGGCGGCTATTCAAAGCGGCTCCAATCAAAGTCAAGCCTCTCCACATCCTCCTCCGTCAGCTCGCTGCCCACCTGGACTTCAATGATATGGAGCTCCGAATCGGCAAGCAGGGCATGCCTTGTCATGGGACGGATATGAGCCGTATCCCCCCTCTTCAGCGTACGCACTTCATCCTCCAGAATGATCCTGCCCTCCCCCTCGGTTACGGTCCAAATTTCCGAACGGAAGCGATGCCGCTGGTACGAAATATGCTTTCCAGGGAAAATACGAAGGGCCTTTGTCAGGGAATTACATCCATCCCCCTGGACGCGGTAATCCAGCACTCTGTACTCCCCCCACTCCCTCATCTCATACATCGGCCGGCGGTCAACGACATACTCCTTCAGATGGCTCCCCGCCTCCTTGTCAGATACCAGGATGCCGTCCGGAGTGGCCGCGATGGCAAGGTTCTTTACCCCCAAGGCGATCAGCGGGATCTGCAGTTCGTTAATGACATGGGTATTTTCACATTCCGCGGCCACCGCGTTGCCGGAAACCGGATCCACCATGGCCCTGGTCAGCGTATTCCAGGTACCCAGATCCTCCCAGGTACCGGAAAAACGAAGCACCCGTATGCTCTCCTCTTTTTCCGCCACTGCATAGTCAAAAGAGATTTTCGGAAGAGACGCATAATCGCGGAAAAGCGCCTCATAATTTGCCGTTCCCAAAAGCTGCTCCGTCTTCTCCAGCATATAAGCGAGGCGGAAGGCAAAGATTCCGGCATTCCAAAGAGCCCCCTGCCGTATATATTCCTCTGCCGCCGGGATGTCAGGCTTCTCCCGGAAACATTCCACAAAGGCGCCGGATTCATCCTCTGTGCCTCTCCTGGGGATAATATAGCCATACTTTTCACTGGGCTGCGTCGGTGTAATTCCCATCAGCACAAGCCTGGCTTTCTGCCCCTCCGCTTCAAGGCACAGCCGGCCAAGCATTTCAAAATAATCCGTCTCTACATATGGATCCACGGGGCACACCAGCACCGCCTCATCCTCTGCTACACCCTGCTTCTCATGCAGAAAGGCCGCTGCCAGCGCGATGGCCGGAAAAGTATCCCTGCGGCAGGGTTCCACGGAAATTCCGACCTCCTCCCCCAACTGGGCACGAATTGCGGAAACCTGGTTGCCGGATGTGGCAATCGTCACTGTAGCCCCTGGATCCGTCTCCCTGATCATGCGGTACATCCTTTGAAGCATGGACTCATGACTTCCGTCCGCCCTTCGAAAAATCTTCAGAAACTGCTTTGACCTGACCTCATTTGAAAGGGGCCACAAACGCTTCCCCGAGCCCCCGGATAACAAAATAATGTGCATTCTTTCCGTCAGCCTCCCACTCTCCTGCCCTAAATCCGAACCCTGTCTCCCTTCATACTATGACTTAATGCCGCAGGCGTTGAGTCCCATTTGTGTTGCGCCAGCGGCACAAATGAAGTATGAAAGGCTTGCCTTTCATACTTGACTTGATGCCACAGGCATCGAAGTCTCTTTAGTAACGCAAAAGCCACGCAAATGAAGCATGAAAGGCTTGCCCTTAATACCCGCTCGATTTTATTAAGAAGTCCCAAAAGACAAATCTTCAAAACAATTTTCAGGAGTAAGCCCCATAAGCAAGCCGGTAAAATAACATTAGCGTGTCAGCCATACGCCTGCCATGAAGCTTCCGGAATATTTCCCGCTCCTCCCGTTCCCGGTTCCTGCTATGAATCTGTTTCGCCGTCTCCGCCCCCGGATGCACCCGGTAAGCCATCAGGGCTTTCTCCACACAAACAAAACGCCCCGGCAGCCTGGCCAGCCGCAGCAGCGTATCCCAATCAATGACAAAACGATAATTATTCTGAAACAACGGACTGCCGCAGAGCGCGGCCTGATAGGTACAGGTCGGGCAGCCGATGCCATTGCCCCATCGCAGGGCGCTCAGCTTCACATCCGTCCTGTCCGACGCGGCGCGCCTCCTCAACCGGAAACGCAGCAAACGCTTTACGCCCTCAGCCATTCCATAAACCGGCTTTCCCTCCGCGTTCACCGTATCATACCTGCTGCAGAACAGGGACATGTCCGGATACCTGCGAAAAGCCCTCAGGACTGTCCTTGAATAAGCTGGATAATACAGGTCGTCCTGATGCGCGATGGTAACAAGCCTGCCCAGGCGCCTCCCCTCTTCATAAGCAAAATTCCAGTCGTCCCGCAGTCCCGGTACCCCTTTCCTGACGAAAAGCGGTATGCCATATTTCTCCGTCAGCCCCTTGATATGCCCATTGGGTGTAGAAGTGCAGACAATGACATGAGAAGGACTCTCCTGCTTCCTTAGCGATTGAAGGAGCGCTTCCAGATAAGGCGACTCGCCATACGCGGCCACTGAAAAAACATGTCCTGTATTGCTCACATTTATCCTGCCCCCTCTCATGCCTCAAAAAAGGCATCCTCCAGCATGAGACACAGCGCATGGTAGACCGGAAGGTGGAGCTCCTGTATCTTGTACGTTTCCTGCTCCGGGACAATAATGGCGACATCCGCCCTTTTAGCGGATTCCCCGCCATCCCTGCCCGTAAGCGCGATGGAGGACAGTCCGCAGGCCCTCGCCACGGTAAAGGCATGCAGGACATTTGTCGAATTGCCGGATGTGCTGATGCCGAACGCGACATCTCCGGGCTTCCCGTACGAAAGCACCTGTTGGGCATAAATCATTTCCGGATCCTGGTCATTCGCGTACGCCGTACAAAGCGCGGTTTCCGAAGCCAGGGAAATGGCCGGCAAACCCATCTGCAGGTTTCTGGCTAGACGTTCACCCTTTTCAGGATCCAGGGCCGTGATCTTCCTGAAAAGATCCTCCGTTATAGGACGTTTTTTGCAAAATCCCTTCATCAGTTCGCCAACGATATGCTCTGCGTCCGCGCAGGATCCTCCGTTTCCGAAGAAAAGAATCTTGCCCCCGTTCCTGTAACACCGCTCCATCAAAAGATAGGCATCCCATATCTGTCCACGCGCCGGAGCCAGGACAGGGTACCTTTCCATCAATCTGTCAAGCTGCTGTTCCGCTCTTCTCTCACTATCCATTCTGCCGCCTCCCCCAGCGTCTCAAAAAATTCGTCAAAATCCCCCGGTCGCGCCTTTTCCCGCTCTTCCCTTCCATATCCGCTGCCCACCAGAATGCTCCTTATGCCAAAAGCATGACCTGCCCTCGTATCGTTCAGCTTGTCGCCAATCATATAACAATGCCGCAGAAATGCTTTATACCTTTGATCCCTGCGGTTTTCCTCCTGAAGACAAGCGGCCTCGTCGGCGCTGAGCCTCATCAAACTCTGATATCCCTCTGTCTTTTCCCAATCCGACGCGCCTGTGGTAAAAACCACCGCAGGCGCTGGCTCCGCCATGGAATGATTTTCCCAATCCGACGCGCCCACAGTGAAAGCCCCCGCAGGCGTTGGCTCCGCCATGGAATGATTTTCCCAATCCGATACGTTCGCAACGAAAGCCCCCGCAGGCATCATCTTCGCCACGAAATGATTTTCCAAATCCGACGCCCCCGCGGTGAAAGCCCCCGGCCATCCGAGAAAGTCCGCTTCCGCCTGAAGGAAAAGGCCGATACCCGGCTTCCTGCAAAGGCATTCTTTTTTATACATACCAATGCCATTCTCCGGATGATGCGGACAGTAATAAAACGCGGACAGCTCCGCCCCCGACCGTCCCAGCTCCCGCGCCAGCGCGGCATTCACCTTCCTGCAGTCTTCCTCAGGGTAATAGCCCCGCCCGATTCCGGCCTGGTTCGTGACGACCACAAGCTGGAAGCCTGCGGCACATAATTTTCGCAAGGCCTCCGGTACCCCTGGCAGGATACAGAGCTTCGATTCCTCATGAAGATAGCCAACCTCCTCATTCAGCGTGCCGTCCCTGTCAAGGAAAACCAGTCTATTCACATTTCCGGGAAGCAGCGAGATATACCTTGTTCCCCCGTATGCCCACCTGTACATCCTCTGCGACAAGGGCAATGACGGATTTTTCCAACTCATCCCAGGCATCCCCAGCATCCTCCGCACGCCTGTCTCCAACATTTTTCCGATAATTATTCAGGGACCAAAACGCGTCAGTATCATCCGGCACGCTTCCCATGGCATAATACGGGGCAAGACCTGGCTGACTCATATCCCCCGCATACTCACCTCCCAAAAGCCCTATCTCAAAAATATCCCGGATCTTTCCGAGTATTCCCTTGGCAGAAGCGTTTTTACCGCTGGATGACACATCCAGGAACTCATCCCGTTTCCACACATTCATCTTTGTTTCCGTATCCAGGTGGATACAATAAGATTGCTCGTCCCCGGTAATCCAAAAGGACGAAGTGAATTGGCCTGAAATACCTTCAACCATTCCAAGCACTTCTTCGGTAAGCAGCCTCGCCTTCAAAGCCTCTTTTCTGGAAAGATGCTTTTCCGCCGCAAATTGCTCCACCTCCTTAAGCGCGTCCTCCCGACCATTTCCATGATTATCGATTGAAATCACATTTGCCATAGCGTCCCGCTCTCCCTGAAATAAACACAGCCATTCAGTACCCTGTCCACAGCCTCCCTTGACGACTTCTGGTAATCGTTCAGAGGCGCCCTTCGCTTCCTCCGCCCTCTGGATTTCAAGAAATTCCGAATTCAAAATTCAAAAATCGAAATTCCGAATTCCGAATTCAAAATGTAAATCAAATTTTTTCATTTGGAATTCTATGAAATCCTGAGGGTGCCGAATCGTTTACAAATTCATGTTCATGTTTATGTTTACATTCGTTTCCGCCTCATTATCCCCTGTCCCGGCAGCCTGTTCTTCCCGCTCTGACGGAGCCGGTACATCGAAATCCCGCCTGATTTTTTCCCAGGCAGCCTCAGGCGAATAATAATGCTCGATAAATTGTATCGCCCTGTCCGATACCATTTTCAGGAATTCAATATCCGGATACAGGCTGATAATCTCCCGGGCAAACCCATCCGCGTCATTTTGAATCAGCATGACCGCTTCTGCCTCCGGAATCCCCTCGGCGCCGCAACCTGTCGTCACAATGACCGCGCCTTCATGCAGCGCGTCGATCACCTTTCCCTTGACCCCCGCGCCATAACGCAGGGGAACCACGACAAGCCTGGTGGATTGGTAAAGCTCATGCAGGCGCTCATCCGTGACGTACCCGAGAATCTCGACATCGTCTCTTTTGTTGAGTGCCAGAACCTCCTCATCGGGTCTGGACCCCGCCACCAGGAGCTTTATGTCCGGAAGCGCACTGCGTACCCTGGGGAGGATCTCTCCTACAAACCAAAGCAGCGCGTCCTTGTTGGGCGGATGTCCGAAACCACCGACAAACAGAAGGTTCCGCCTCCCTTCATATTCCAGATTCCTCTCCACTGCAGCGTCATACACATACGCAGTGATTGCTTTCGCGGGGATAGCAGGATCCTGGGAATGAATGTATTCCTCTTCAAAAGTGGAAGGATAATAGCTGGCATAAGCCTTCCGCATGATCCCAAATTCCAGATTATGCCAATAGGCAATGTCATCAAGCAGGCTTTTATCTCCCGTGACTTCATACTCCCGCATCATGCGGAGAGAATGAACGTCGTGCCCGAAGAAAATGCAACGGATTCCCGTATGTGTCGTGAGATAATCAATGTATCTTGCCGCAACGTGAGGACGATTCAGGTACGCGATCTGAATCTCCTCCTTATTCCGCTCGATCCATTCCCAGATGCCGGCACAGTAATTATTGCCATAAAGAACCTCGACCCCCTGTTCCTCCAGGACATAGGTATACGGATTGTCCCGGACAAAATTATCCGGAAGGAACTTCACCTTATACCCCCTTGACAGGAAGAGCCGGATGTACTGATAATCCAACCTTGAACCGGCGTCCTTGTCCCAGGTGGGAACGGCATGGTCAACCATCAGAATATACCTGGCTGTTTTCCCCCTTTCCCTGGCCCGGAAAGGATTCCTTTCCTTGCCTGGGACGCATTGGCCGACCAGAGATTCCTGCCATTTATCAGAAAATGCCTTCCCCGTACCATCCAAATCCGAAGCACCGTCAAAATACACCTTTGACTTTGGCTCATAACAAACCCTGGCGCCGAGAGAACGTATTTTAAAGCAGAAATCGGCCATCTGGCATGTGAATTTTTTCCCTTCATCCTCAGGAAATGTGATTTCCTTTCTCTCCTCTGCCGCATCAGCTCTTGCTGACTCTGTCCCTTCGACTCCTGCCGCGTCGGTCTTTGCCAGCTCTGCTGTTGCCTCTGCCGCGTCGGCCTTTACTACCTCTGCAGATGCCTCCGCCACGTCGGCCTTTACTACCTCTGCAGTTGCCTCCGCCGCGTCGGCCTTTACTACCTCTGCAGATGCCTCCGCCGCGTCGGCCTTTACTACCTCTGCAGTTGCCTCTTCCGCATCGGCCTTTACTACCTCTGCAGTTGCCTCCGCCGCGTCGGTCCTTGCCAGCTCTGACGCGCCAGTCTTTGCCACCTCTGCAGCAATCCTTTCCTGCGGATCTCCCTTCGCATCTTCTGGCAAAACGGCGTCCTTTGCCTCTTCCACAAGCTCGTCAGGCAGGACTTCTTCCGTCGCCTCCTCTTCCAAAGCCCCTGTTGTCTCAACAAGCAGATTCCCGTTGGGCTCCGCTTCTGATCCGGCAACCGGGCTTTCTTTCAGCACTAATTCTGATTCGCCGTCCGGACTATCCTCCGGCTCCAATTCCAATTCAGAAGTCAGGTTTTCCTCCGGCTTTCCTGCCAGTTCAGTATTCAGACTTCCTTCCGACTCCAATTCAGAAGTCAGACTTTCCGTTGGCTCCAATTCTAATTCAGAGGTCAGACTTTCCGTCGGCTCCAATTCCGCTTCGGCGATCAGACCTTCCTCCGGCTTTCCTTCCACTTCGGAAGTCACCTTCCCCTTCGAATCTCCTTCCGGTTCATCGGTCAAAAATTCGCCCGAATTCCCTTCCGATTCGGTAGTCAGAATCTCTTCCGGCTCCCCTTCCGCTTCGGAAGCCATCTTCTCCTCCGGCTCCTCTTCCGCTTCGGAAGCCATCTTCTCCTCCGGCTCCTCTATCGCCTCGGCAGCCTCTTTTCCTTCCGGCTCATTTTCCGCTTCGGCAGCCGCGCTCTCTACAGCCACATCAACCGACTCGCCGGATTGCTTTCCTTCCGATTTTTCCGCATTCTCCTCTTCAGGCCAGGACCAGACCGGCCTTGGGATGTCCGCTTCCGATTCCTGTTTTTCTGCCTGATTTTCTTCCTGCTCATCTTCTTCATAGAAAGAAGACCTTCTCGCGGGTGTCATCGGGAATGGTTCATAATAATCCAAATCCACCCCTTCTTCTTCCCGCTTTTTGACGGCAGCAACCATTTCCCTAAGCAGAATCGACAGTTCCGTCTCCTCCGGGTTTCCGTCCCCCTGACCTGAATCCTTTCCGGCCGCTGTTTCTTCCGTCCGAGAATGCACAGGCACTCCGGCATCCGCATTCTCCGCTTTTTCCTCCGAGGAAAATGCCGATTTCTCCCCTGCCCTGCCCTCAAATTCATCCTGAACACGGGATTCTGTATCAGGCGATAATGTTTCTGCAGCCGTTTCCGATGAGGAGCTTGCCTCCGTATTCCCGTCCGTTAAGTCCAGCTTCTCCTCCGGTATCGTCAATGATGCTTCCGGAATATCCAATGCCATTTCCGCAGTAGTCCGAATGTTCTTCGAATTCTCCGGATTTTCTTCCTTTTCCACGTCTTCCGCGTCTTCCACATTGACGGGATATTCTACATCTTCCTCAGCTTCCGAGTCCCCAACTACACCTATGGTTTTTTCTTCCTCTTCGGACTGAGCCCCCTCTGCGGCTTCTTTCGCTCCCTCAGTCTGAACCTCTCCCGCAGCCTGAGCTCCCTCCGCGGCTTTTTCCTCTCCCGCAGCCAAGACTTCCGCTGCGGCTTCTTCTCTTGTTACCTCGGCACTCTCCGCGGATTCTTCCGTCTCCTCAGCCTGGGCGGCTCCCGTGAAATCTTCCGCGGCCTCCCCTGCAGACTCCAAACTCTCCGAAAGCGACGCATCCTCCAATGTCCCAGCCACTTCCGAATTCTCCAGTCTCTTTACTGCTTCCGTGTCTTCTGTATCTCCTGTCGATTTCGGAAGCTCCGGCTTCTTCAAAAGCACTGGCTTTCCAGCATGCGCCAACTCTTCCGAATGAATTGACAATCCATCATCTGCCGGCTCTTCCGAAAGCCCCGACCCTTCAACGGTCCCTTGCTTTTCTGAAAGCTCCATCAGTCCTTCGGTGTCCAGCCCTCCGGAAAGCTCCGGACCACTATCAGCTTCTTGTTCTTCCAGAAGCCCCGACCCTTCAACGTCTGCCGGCTCTTCCGAAAATCCCGGCACTCCATCACTTCCCGGTTCTTCCGAAGACCCCGGCTTTCCAGCGTCTTCCGTCTCAACCGGGAACTCTTCCCCTGTCGAAACAGGATCCGGCTGCCCTGATTCCAGACAAACCGACTTGACAGCAGGCTCAAGGTCCTCGTAGGGAAGACCGAGGTCAAATCCCCCGCTTCTTTTCCATAACGAGGTTCTGACAAGAAAAGCCGGTGCGGAAAGGAAGTCCACATCCCTCACGTAATTATATTCCGGCTCCAATGCATTGCAATTCCTGCCATAGATTTCCGAACTGCCATCAGCCCATACTATCCCCCCTGCCGAATATACGCGATCATCCGGCCAGCACAACATCGGGCCCACCATCCCGACATCCGGCTGTGTCTCCGGAAGACGGAGGAGGCCTGTCAGCCACTCATCCTGAATCGCGGTATGCTGATGAAGCACAGCAATATATTTCCCCCGAGCCGCCTCTGCCGCCTGGTTCACATTGCTGAAAAAGCCCCCACGTTCCGTATTGCGCATGATAATGATATTATCCGCATACTTCTCAATTTCTCTGGTGGCGTCCGAAGAAGAATCATCTGCCAGGATAAGCTCATACGGGGTCTCCTCCTGATCCGTATGCTCCAGTATGGCGCAAAGAAGGCGATATGTATATCTGACCTCGTTGGCCGCGGCCACGATAATGCTGACCAATGGCTCCTCAGCCTTTTCAAAATGAAGCTTCCCTTTTTCAAGGTATTCACTGCCAATGAGGAAATCTCCCCGGATAAGGTTCCGCTCCTTCTCGGAAAAGAACCTGGGGATCATCTTGAAAGGATGCAGGACAGTACGGCGAATATAAAGCAAAAGTTTGCGCTTGCGGGAATGATCCGGCAAAATTCGTTTGAAATCGGCTGCCCTGTCATCATTCCATTCCGCGAGCTTACTGTGATTCTTTTTGAAATATTCACGTTTTTTCTGGAAATCGGCAATATCCCGCTCGTGGATACGCATGACATTTTCCAGATTGCTTACGTGAACCCGCGTAAGCCGCTCCTCCTCCCGCTCCTTTTTCAGAACAATGTCTTCCTCGTGGATTTCGTTAAGAAGGCCTCGGATTACAATCTCGTTTTCCTCCACCTGGCGGCGCAGGCTCATATAATTCTCTTCATTGATTTCATCCGGCCGAATGCTGACCACCGATGAATTTTCCATTGCTTGCTGCGTTTCCAGCCGCTCCATACGCAGGAAGCCGATATCTGCCGAGGACTGGCCCGCATTTCCATCCGAAAGCCCCTTGTCACCCCCGGTATCCTTCCCTCTTTCAAGCACATAAAGGTATGCCGGCGCATGCTCCGACATTTTCCCCTCCCGAAACAGGGCCTCCGTGACATCAGAGGAGAAAAACGCCTCCCGCAATACCCCGTCCGAAGCCTTGTCCATAAAGGATTCCCCCTGAGCGGAAGACCTCCTCATATATTCCGATGCCAGGAACCATATATCCCCACCCTCAGGGCAAAGCAGCTCCATGGACTGCAAGTCCGGAAGTGGGTAGCAAAGCCTGTCTTTCCACTCAATCGTTCCCCCGGAAAGCCTGACCCTCATTTTGTTAATGTCCTGGAAAGAGGCATAATAAATCTCCGGATCCTTGTCGGCTCCGGCGAGGTTCATGATGGATGAACCGTTCTCCATCCCAATGATAAGCCTGCCCCCTTCCACGAGATTCTTCCTGAAAAGCATCTCGCACATTTCCGCCATTTCCCCTGAAAAGCGTTCCAAAAGCCGTTTCGTGAGGCAGGGAATCAAAATGAAGTCATACCTTCCCACGGCGTGGATGGAAACCTTCCGAACCCGCCGGGACAAGGATTCCGGAATCCCGGTCTCCATATCCCCCGACAGATAAAGCACATTAGCCATGGACTTCCCACCGCCATCCTCGCCGGGAAAACGGATTCTTTGAATCAAATTGTCAAAATAATCAGCAGAGTGCATATTGATCAGACTTTCTATTTCTAAAATGCTAGCATTCAGCACCCTCCGGATTTCGGAGAATTCCAAATAAAAAGATTACTTTTACTTTGGAATTCTCCGAAATCCAGAGGGCGGAGAAGGCACCAGGCGCCTCCGAACGCGCGCATATGGCCGCCAAAGGCCGCTGCGAACAGGGTGCTGAATAGTTTTTCTAAAATAACAACGTCAATGCCTGTGGCATCAAGTCAAGCCTTGAACGTAAAACGACATCTCAAAGTATAACACAAAAAAAGGTATCTCTTCAATACACTCATGAATGCACTTATTAACTCGCTCATGAATACACTTATTAGTATACTCATGGATACGCTTATTTATATAACATGAATGCGCTCACGAACTGCATGCCCATAGTCAGGATTGAAATGAAAGCTTAACGGCACCCGGCCTCCAGCGCGATCTCCATCATCTCATGAAAACCCGTCTGCCTTTCTTCCGCAGTCAGCTCCCCTTTCTTGAAAAGGTGATCCGAAATCGTGAGGATCGCCAGCGCGTTCTTATGGGCAGCCGCCGCGTTCATATAGAGTCCCGCCGCTTCCATCTCTACGCAAAGGACCCCCATGGATGCCCACTTCTTATTCACATCCGGATACTGGTTATAAAAAACGTCAGCGGAAAGCACATTTCCCACTTTGACCGAGGAACCTTTTTTCCGAGCCACCAAAACCGCTTTTTCCAAAAGCCCATAATTTGCAATCGGAGCGTAATTCCCCGGCAGCCCGAACTGGTAAGCATAGTTTGAATCCGTGCACGCGCCCATCGCAATCACGACATCCTTTAGATTTACATCTTCCTGCAGCCCGCCCGCAGAGCCGATACGGATAATGTTATCGACATCATAAAAATGATAAAGCTCATACGAATAGATGCCTATAGAAGGGATGCCCATGCCTCCCCCCATGACGGAAATACGTTCGCCCTTATAAGTCCCCGTGTAGCCGAACATATTCCTGACCGTGTTAAAGCATACAGGATCCTCCAGATACGTTTCCGCTATATATTTCGCCCGCAAAGGATCCCCCGGCATCAATACCGTCTTCGCGATATCCCCTTTTTCCGCCGCATTATGAGGTGTTGACATAGTTCTTTCCTCCTTTTTCAATTTATGCTCCAGAGCCAAAAGATTGATCTTTCGCCCATCATTCCTCTATCAAAATGGCTTTTTGACCATTTTAATGGCCGTACGCCCGCCCTTATTGTTCATGGACGCAGCCACCCTTTTTCGACTCCGTTTCGCAGATTAAGCCGCATCCATTCGTAAACCTTCGGCATGAATTCCCTCAGGATGTCCATGCGTTTTTCCACCATCGAGCAGTCGGTCCCCCCTTCCACCCAGGTATGCCCATTGGTCAGGGTATTGTGGAGAAAGGGCTGCAGGCGGTCCATGCAGGCAGCATATTTCGCGTCAGCCGTTTCCATCCTGTCAAACTCCTCCCATAAGCTTCGGATCATGGCCGCCTGATCCGGCTGGAGCTTTGAAAAGAGCTGATCCGCCGCCTTCCTCTCCCTCTCTTCCTTATCCCTGTTCCCCTCCTCGTCGTAAGCAAAGGTATCCCCCGCAACGATTTCCACCAGATCATGAACCACGCACATCTGAACAACGCGGCCAATATCCACCGGCTCCAAGGCATATTCGGAAAACAGCAAGGCCATGACCGCAATATGCCAGGAATGCTCCGCGTCATTCTCCCTCCGGCTCCCATTGATCAGCAGCGTGCGCCGAAGCACCTCCGTCATTTTGTCAATCTCCGCCGTGAACAGAAGCTGGCTGTCCAGACGCGCGTCTCCGCTTCCGACAAAATCACCAATCCCCATTTCCAATCTCCTTTATTAAAGTGATCTTTGAGCCTTTTTAATTGCCGACAAACAGCCGCGGCATCGCAGGCTATATGGCTTCTTTATTATAGCGGTTTCTGGCCTCACCCTTTTTATGACAGGCCATATTTCCGTTTAAAGTCCCGAATGGCAAAAAATGCTACGCCCCCGGCCAGAAGTCCGACGGAAACATTGCTGACCATCATGACTATGCCCACACTGGCCTCTCCCAGCTTCGTATAATGCTGCAGGAACCAGAATACCGGTATTCGGAAAACAAAGACCCGGGCAAGGTTGATGAGCAGCGTAAGCCTCGTCTTTCCAAGCCCGTAAAGCAGCGCGAGAACCGATGCATTTACCCCTAGCGGCACCGCGCCCAGCGCTTCCCAGCGATAAACCAGCTTGATCATCTCATGGAAGGCGCTGTCCCCGCTGTCGAAAAAGCGGGCCAGAAAATCCAGATGCCAAAGCTCCAGGGCCGACATCAGGCCGCCAAATACCGTATTGACGATCAGGGTAACGTAAAAAGCGTCAAGAACCCTTTTGTACTTTCCGGCGCCCAAATTCTGGCTGATAATGGCAGAGGCGCCCTGCTGATACCCGTTCTGAGGGTTCGTGGTAATGCCCCCAAGATTGTTCGAAACACCCATGGCGCCGACCATCAACGGGCCGTAAATCGTGCACATGGAGTTTACGATGGTCTTTCCAAAAGCAAACAGGGCTTTCTCCGCAATGACCGGGATAGAATAAGCCAGCATCGGAAAGGTAACGGACCGCCGCAGGCTCACCGCCCTCCAGGAAAAACTGAAGGCATTGTCACCTGCCAGGCTGTTCCTTACGGCAAAGCAAAAGAGCATCCCCTGAGAAAGCAGCGAGGCCAGCGCAATGGATACAAGACCTCCGTTCAGGACATATATGAAAATCGCGGTCAGGGACAATTTTGCGATGATCATCGCCATGTTCAGGATGAAGATTCTCCTCGCGTTCCCTCTTGCCCGCTCCACCGCGATATAAACATTATTCATGAACTCCACTACCATGACGAAGAGCTGCACCGCGAAATAGCGGACACCTGCATTGATCAGTTCCTCCGGCGTTCGCGCCATACGCAAAAACTGCCGCGAAAAGGGCAGGATGACCGCCAGCATGACAAGTCCTGTGCAAAGGCAAATGGCATAAAGAGTGCTGACCCGGCGCCGCACCATCTCAAGCTTCCCTTCGCCATATGCCAGGCTGATCAAAATGCCGGACCCAACCGCAAGCCCTCCTCCAATCGAAGACAGGAGAAGATTCAATTGCGCGAGATAGGCAACGGCGGATACCGACTCTCCGCTAATGTGTGCCGCCATCATCGTGTCCAGCAGCGTAAAAAGGATGGTGAGGCCCTGGTACAGGGCCAGCGGCGTGCCAATGGAGAGAATGACCATCCACATGGACCCGTTCAGGCTTTTTTCAAGATATATCTCGTCTTTTTTCGTTAAGTCCGCTTTCATATTATCATATTTTCCCCGGTTTCGATACCGTTGCAAAAAAAGATCTGTTTTATACGTTAAGCATAGTTTATTCCCAGGTATTGACTATGCATCTGGCATAGTTAATATCGTATTTGGCTCATCCCACAGGGAATGCCGCAGAAAAACTTCCATTTTGTAACAATTCAGCACCCTCCGGATTTCAGAGAATTCCAAATGGAAAGCTTGCTTTTCATTTGGAATTCTCTGAAATCCGGAGGGCGGACAAGGCGCGAAGCGCCTCTGAACGCCCACATGAGCAGTCGCCAAAGGCGACTGCGAATAGGGTGCTGAATAGTTACTCCATTTTAAATATGGAGGAGCCATGCGCAGCTCCTCCATAAAAGCATCTTTCTTATTTTGACTCGATGCCACAGGCATCAACGTCCATTATCTAACAGGGCGGCTTAAAGCACAACGCCATCCTTAAAGATGGAAATTTCCCTGGCACCGCGTTTCTCGGCCAGAGTCTTTTCCCCGCTGGCCACGCCGATTACATAATCCAGAAGTCTGTCCCCTGCCTGATCCAGGCTTTCCAGCCCCTGCGCCACGGTTCCCGCGTTAAAATCAATCCAGTTGCCCTTTTTCTCAAAAAGCGCCGTATTGGTCGAAATCTTTACGGTAGGTGCCGGAGCCCCAAAAGGCGTTCCGCGCCCAGTGGTAAAGAGGATAATGTGCGCCCCGGCAGCCGTCAGCGCCGTGGACGCGACAAGGTCGTTCCCGGGCGCGCTCAGCAGGTTTAAGCCCTTCTTGGAAACGGCGTCGGCATAGCGGAGCACATCGGTGATCTGGGCGCTTCCGCCCTTCTGCACGCATCCGCAGGACTTGTCCTCTAACGTCGTGATTCCGCCGGCCTTGTTGCCGGGACTGGGGTTCTCATACACCACCTGACCATGGCTCACATAGTAATTTTTGAAGCTCTCCACCATAGAGACGGCATTGTCAAACACCTGCTTTGTTTCGCAGCGGTTAAACAGCAGTTCTTCCGCGCCGAACATCTCCGGAACCTCGGTAAGCACGGTCGTGCCCCCCAGAGCGATCAGCCGGTCAGAAAAACGTCCTACGGTCGGGTTGGCCGTAATGCCGCTGAGCCCGTCGGAACCGCCGCACTTGAGCCCGACCACAAGCTCCGACGCGGGAATCGTCTCACGATGAAACTTCCCGGCATAATCCGCCAGCTCTTTGAGCAGCTCTTTGCCGGCCGCCAGCTCATCCGGCACGTCCTGACAGATCAGGAACTTCACACGCCTGTCGTCCCATTCGCCCAGCTCCTCTTTGAACTGATCCATCGTCAGGTTCTCACAGCCCAGTCCCAGGACGAGCACGCCGCCCGCGTTCGGATGCCTGACCAATGAGGCCAGGAGCTTCCTGGTCTGCGCATGGTCGTCGCCCATCTGGCTGCAGCCGAAGGGATGCGGGAAGGTATAGATCCCCTCTATGCTGCCCTTGACCAGATCCTGGTTTTCCCGGACCATGGCAGCGGCGATATTATTGACGCAGCCAACCGTGGGAATGATCCAAAGCTCATTCCGCACCGCCGCGCGTCCGTCTTCCCTGCGGAAGCCCTCAAAGCTTTTGGGCGCCGGATTCGGGAGCGGGAAGCTCTTGTGATTATAGCTGTATTCCGCATTCTCCGACAGGCCCGTACGCACATTATGGACATGGACCCATTGGCCGGGTTCAATATCCGATTTGGCAAGGCCGATGGCCGCCCCGTATTTAATGACCGGCTCTCCCTCCTTTACGGGAAGGATGGCAATCTTATGCCCCCTTGTAATATTTTCCCGGACGGCTATGTCGCCAATGCCGTCCAAGGAAAGCTTTTCCCCCTCCGGAATATCCTGCAGCGCTACCGCGACATTATCCAAAGGATTTATTCGTATGATTTTCAATGTTTGCTTATCTCCTTTAAAACTATGCGTCAGGCCTCAAGAGCTTCCTTCATGGCCTGGTAAGCGCCAACGGACTCAATCTTCTCATATTCCTTAAGCACGGCTTCCTCAAGTCCCTTGATGCCGGAAAGAACGCCATCCCACATTTTCTCATTATTCACTACGGCGCTGACGATCTCCTTCGCGCCGTCATTCCTGTGCTCATAATAGAAATCCAGGACCCAGGCGTCATCCTTGACCGAATAGCTGTCTTCGCCGCGTTTCCCGATCAGGCAGCCATCGCCCTTTTCCTTCGCGTTGTGATAAAAAGCGATATAGGCCGCAAGGGAGAGCACAATGCAGCGGGGCAGCTTTCCTTCCCGCTTGACATATTCCGTAAGGCTCGGCATCACCCTCGCCTTCCACTTGGAGGTGGAGTTCAGGGATATGGCCAGCAAAGCATGGTCAATGAAGGGGTTGTTGAAACGGTCGATAACGGCAGCGGCAAAGTCCTCCAGCTCCTTTTTCGGCAGATCCAGCGTCGGCATGATTTCATTGTAAATTGTATGGTTCATAAAACCGCGGATCACATCGTCGGCCATGCAGTCCCTCACAATGTTCTGCCCTGCCAGGTAGGCTGCCAGCACCATCGTCGTATGCGCGCCGTTCAGAATGCGCACCTTCCGCTGCTTATACGGCGTATGGTCGTCCACAACGATGATCGGGAGCCCGGCCTTTTCAAACGGGAACTCATCCTTAATGCTCTGCGGTCCCTCGATGACCCAGAAGCCGAAAACCTCGCCGGTGTCAATGATATTGTCCTGATAGCCCAGCTCCTTGCAGATCTGCTCCGCCTCATTGCGGGGATAGCCGGTAACGATCCTGTCCACCAGGGTGGAGCAGAACAGGTTCTCCTCCTCGACCCATGCGGCAAATTCCGGATCAAGGCCCCAGGCTTCAATGTACTGCTTGACGCATTTCAGGAGCTCCGCCCCATTATGGTCGATCAGCTCGCAGGAAAGGATAATGAATCCGGGAAGCCCCTCTTTCCAGCGCGCGTAGAGGAATGCGGTCAGCTTGCCGGGGAAGCTTGAAGGAGGCGCGTCGTCCGCTTTGCAGGCAGGATCAAAAACGATGCCGGCTTCCGTCGTATTGCTGACAATGAAACGAAGGTCGGGATTTTTCGCGCAGTCCATCAAAGCCGCGAAATCCTCATAAGGATTCAGACAGCGTGAAACGCATGAAATAACCCTTTTCCGGTTAATGGTTTCCCCGTTCTCCCTGCCGCGCAGGAAAAGCGTATAGAGTCCCTCCTGCTCATTGATCATCGGGGCAAGTCCCGGGGCAATGGGCTGGGTGAGCACCACCTTACCATTAAAACCGCAGCGCTCATTCATGACATCGATGAAATAGTCCACAAAAGCGCGAAGGAAATTCCCTTCCCCGAACTGAAGCACGCGCTCCGGGGCGTCCTTCAGCAAATAACCATCATAACCGACACTTTCCAACGTCTTGTAATTTAATTTTTCCATGATAACCCCTCTTCGGCCCTTCAGGACCGACGGCACACATTTATTATCGTGATGACGGGATGTCGCGATTGTTCGATGACATACCCGTCAAAGGGCAGCGCAGGCTGCCCCCTGACTCCCTGATTCTTACAGACCGAAATACCTGGCCGCGTTTCTGTAGCTGACGCCTTCCGCAATCTTCTTCAGCGCCTCGCCGTTGTTCGGATATTGCCCGCTTTCCACCCAGTTCCCAAGAAGGTTGCAGAAAATGCGGCGGAAATAATCATGGCGCGCGTAGCTTAAGAATGAGCGCGAATCGGTCAGCATCCCGACAAAATTCCCCAGAAGTCCAAGGTTCGCAAGGGAGCGCATCTGGGCTTCCATGCCGCTCTTTGTATCCAGGAACCACCAGGCGGAACCAAGCTGAATCTTGCCCGGCACCTCGGATGACTGGAAGCATCCGCACATCGTGGCCAGCATGTCATTGTCCACGCCGTTCAGGGAATACAGGATTGTCTTCGGGCAGCACCCCTCTTTATCCAGAGCGGACAGGAGACGGGCAATCTGAACACCGCAGGTGGTCTGGGCGATCATGTCAAAGCCGGTATCCGGCCCCATCAGGGCGAACATCCTTTCGTTGGCATTCCGGTAGCAGGAATAATGGATCTGCATGGCAATGTCAAGCTTGTGATACGCCTTGCCAAGGCAGAGAAGGACGGCTGTCTGATAATATTCCGCTTCTTCAACGCTCAGTTCCTCTCCCTTCATTGCCTTCTGATACGCGGCTTCCACCTGATCCTTCGTTCCGGGACGGTACGGGATATAATCAAGGCCGTGGTCGCTGGCGCGGCAGCCCATGGACTTGAAGAAATCCAGACGCTCCAGAAGGGCCTCGCAAACGCTTTCAGCCGTAGGAAGTGAATCCTTGCCCACGCTCTTTGCCAGAAGCGCGATATACTCCTTGAATCCCGGCTTTGTGATATTGATCGCCTTGTCAGGACGGAAGGAAGGGTAAACCTTTACCTCAATCGACTTGTCCTCACGGATACGGGCATGCCATTCAAGAGAGTCAACCGGGTCGTCCGTAGTGCCCACCATGGCGACATTCGCTTTTTTGATAATACCGCGAACCGTCATATCCGGGTCATTCCGCAGCTTGTCATTACAATGGTTCCAGCACTCCTCCGCCGTTTCCGGAGTCAGCGGCTTTTCGAAGCCGAAAAACTGCTTGAGCTCCAGATGACACCAATGGAACATCGGATTGCCAATCGCCATCTGCAGGGCTTCCACAAATTTCAGGAAACGCTCATAAGCGGGCTTGTCCCCGGTAACATATTCCTCCGGCACGCCGTTGGAACGCATCACCCTCCACTTGTAGTGATCCCCGAAAAAGCTTCCGTCAGGGTTCTTGCCGCCCAGCCAGACCTGCACCAGATTGTCAAAGCGCCTGTCCTCATAAATCTCCTTCGGAGGAATATGGCAATGATAATCGATAAGCGGCATATGCTCCGCCCAATCATGAAACACGTGCTTGGCTGTTTCGGTTTCCAGGAGGAAATCCTTATCCATAAATGGCTTCATTTTTGTCCTTTCCGGCAGAATCACGTCTCACCTTTCCGCGCCGCCCACAGGCCTTCCCTGCCGGCTGAGGCGGCTGACGCGTTCTCACCTTTTGATATCATAGTTCATGTTCATCAGGTTCCTGATGCCTTCCACATCATCCGTAATGTTTCCGTCACCGTGTATCGTATGCTTGATCACGCTGCTGGCCACCGCGAAATTCACCATGTCCATCGGCTTGTAGCCTTTCATCATGGCATAGATCAGGCCGCTGGCAAAAGCGTCCCCGCCCCCCACTCTGTCCAGGATGTTGAAGGTGAAAAGCCTGCTTTCGAAGGTATGACCCTCATACCACATATAGGCCATCAGACTGTTCTCGCTCCCGGAATGGGCGTAGCGTACATGCCTGGCGAGACACTTTAAATTCGGCCACCTTTGCACAAAGGCCTGGAACACCTCGTCCTGCTGCTCATAGCTGGGCTGAAGAGGGATACCGTCCTTCACATCGCCCTTGCTGTGATCTTCCTCATCCCGCCATACATGATAGGGCTCAATTCCCAGCAATACGTCCACATAAGGCAGGCACAGCGTGCAGAAGTCCCTGGCTTCCTCCCAGGTCCATAATGTCGAACGGAAATTACCGTCAAAGCTGACTATAAGCCCCTTTTCCCTGGCCTTTTTCAGGCAGTTCAGCATGAATTCTCCACAGCTTGCGGAGAGAGCAGGGGTAATGCCGCTCAAATGGAGCCAGGTAAAGCCATCAAGAAGCTCGTCAAGATCCACCGTGGAAAAATCATATTCGGTAATCGCGCTGTGTTTCCTGTCATAGGTCACCTTGCTGGGACGGATTCCGTACCCGGTCTCAAGATAGTAGGTCCCAAGCCGGTGCGTCGGCGTTTCCTCCGGAGTGCTGAGAATTACCGGAGAACAATGGACGTCATTGCTCCGAAGCATCCGAATCGCGCTTTTCCCCAGGGAATTATTCGGAACAACCGTAAAAAAGGTGCTGTCAATGCCCAGATTGGCCAGGGCCAGCGCTATATTGGCCTCGCTCCCGCCGTAACTGGCTTCAAAATTTGTGGCTACACGGATCTTCTCATAATTCGGTGGGGTCAGGCGCAGCATGATCTCACCAAAGGTAATGAATCTTCCTTCTTCCGCGCCCCTGGAAATCAGATTGCCATACTTCATTATTTTGCTTTGAAAGTCCCGTTACAAGGCACGGAACCGTCAGACCTCCTTCCTTTGTGTTTTGCCGCTTCCCTATCCCCCGGCCTGCCCGAAACAGATACTGCCCTCTTGCCTGCCCGCGTCACATCATAACATACCTTAAAGGCCGCGCGAAATCGCCCGGCCTCCTTTGGCTGCAAAACAGAATCTAAACAAGCCTGCCGTTCGAACATTACGGCTGCTTTCCGATATAGGCCAGAATGCCTCCGTCAACATAAAGGATATGGCCGTTAACAAAATTGCTGGCATCTGAAGCAAGGAACACGGCCGGTCCCATCAAATCCTCTGTCGTTCCCCAGCGGGCAGCGGGAGTCTTTGCGATAATAAACTGATCGAAGGGATGACGGCTGCCGTCCGGCTGCCTCTCACGAAGCGGCGCGGTCTGCGGCGTTGCGATATATCCGGGTCCAATACCGTTGCACTGGATATTGGCCTCACCATATTCCGAACAGATATTTCTCGTGAGCATTTTCAAGCCGCCCTTGGCTGCCGCATAGGCAGAGACGGTTTCCCTTCCCAGCTCGCTCATCATGGAGCAGATATTGATAATCTTTCCGTGCCCTTTCTTGATCATGCCGGGGATGACAGCCTTTGAAACGATGAACGGCGCATTCAGGTCCACATCCACCACCTTGCGGAAGTCCGCGGCGCTCATTTCAAGCATCGGGATTCTCTTGATAATGCCGGCATTATTCACGAGAATGTCCACCACGCCGACCTCTTCTTCAATCTTTTTCACGGTAGCGTTGACAGCGTCCTCATCGGTGACATCGCATACATAGCCACGGGCTTCTATGCCCTTTTCTTTGTATGCCGCAAGGGCCTTCTCCCTGTGTTCCTCTGTAAGGTCATTAAAAACAATCTTGGCTCCGCAGGCAGCGTAAGCGGAAGCAATGGCAAAGCCAATTCCGTAACTTGCCCCTGTCACCCAGGCAACCTTGCCCTCCAGTGAAAAGTTCTTCAAAAAATCCATTTTAACCACCTCTTTCTTGCTCTTAAGCTCTGTTATAAACAATCTGTCTTTATCTCAACTGATTCGTGGGAATCGTGTCCATATCATCGAACTCCTGGTTTTCTCCTCCCATAGCCCAGATGAAGGTATAATTCGTGGTACCCACGCCGGTATGGATGGACCATGACGGGGAAATAACCGCCTGCTCGTTCTGCATGACAATATGCCTGGTCTCCTGCCCCTGACCCATCATATGGAAAACAACCCCATCCTCCGGAAGCTCGAAATACATATAGATTTCCATACGGCGTTCATGGGTGTGGGACGGCATCGTGTTCCATACACTGCCCGGAGCAAGCATGGTCATTCCCATGCTGAGCTGGCAGGTCTTCAGCACCTCCGGATGAATGAACTGGTTTATTACCCTCTTGTTGCTGGTGGCTTCATCCCCGCTGGGCTTCTTGTTGGCGTCCGCAAGCCTGAGGAGCCTGGTCTCATAGCTGGTATGCGCTGGTGCCGATACCATATAGAATTTTGCGGGCTT
Source organism: uncultured Oribacterium sp. (assembly GCA_946413525.1). Classification (GTDB taxonomy): domain Bacteria; phylum Bacillota; class Clostridia; order Lachnospirales; family Lachnospiraceae; genus Oribacterium. The sequence goes on along the minus strand of CAMKKZ010000004.1, from coordinate 72,652 downwards.
GTCCTTATCATTGCTCTTGAAGAGCACCTCCTTCTGTCCCTTCGTGATATAAAGACAATCCCTGTAGCCCAGTTCATAAAGGGTTCCGTCCACGGTAATGCTGCCGGGACCTCCAATATTGAAAATCCCGATTTCCCTGCGTTCAAGGAAAAACTTTGTCCCAAAATTGGCCCAGATATCAATGCCCTTGTCAATCGGCACCGTCTCCGAAACAGGCATACAGCCCAGCGTTACCATACGGTCAACATGGCTGTAAACGGCAACCACCTCATCAGGACGATAAAGATTCTCGATCAGGAACTCCCTGCGCAGTTCATCGGTAGTATAACGTTTGACATCGTTCGGCCCGGTAGAATAGCGAATGTCCATAAAAACTCCCCCCTTATACAAAACAGCCCATAGCCGTTTATTTAATCACAAGCTCTGTCTTGCCATCGAAAAGATAAACATTATCATAAGGGATGGAATAACTGAACATGCTGTCCATTTCCGGCGTATCGTGAGGGTCTACCTTCAGGATGGCCTGCTCCTCGCCAATCTTCACATAGACATTCGTATTGTCCCCGAGCATTTCCGTAAGCTCAACCTTGGCATCAATGTTATAGGCATTTTCCTGCTTACCCAGGACAATTGCCTCTGGCCTGTAAGCAAAGACAATCTCTTTCCCTTCATAAGACGAAAGCTTGTCCTGGAGCTTCGGCTGCAAGTTCAGCATAAGCTCGCCACCCATGGCAATGCAGCCTTCTTTTACTTTCCCCCTTGTAAAGTTCATCGGAGGCTCGCCAATGAAACCTGCCACGAAGACATTTGCCGGGTTGAAATACAAATCATAGGGTGTGCCCACCTGCTGGACGTAACCATCCTTCATGACCACGATCCTGTCCGCCATCGTCATGGCCTCGGTCTGGTCATGCGTAACGTAAATGGTGGTTGTGCCCGTTTCCCTGTGAATCTGCGTGATTTCCGAGCGCATGGTCACACGCTGCTTTGCGTCAAGGTTACTGAGCGGCTCATCCATCAGGAAAATTCCAACCTTTCGGATAATTGCGCGTCCTATAGCCACACGCTGCCGCTGGCCGCCGGATAATGCTCTGGGAAGGCGGTCCAGATAATCCGTAAGTCCAAGGATGCGGGCTGTATTTTTGACACGCTCTTCAATATACTCCTCATCCGCCCCCTGCAGCGTCAGGCCAAAGGCAATATTATCATAAACCGTCATCTGCGGGTACAGGGCGTAACTCTGGAACACCATCGCGATTCCTCTTTCCCTGGGACCCATTTCATTGGCGCGCTTCCCATCAATCAGAAAGTCGCCATTGCTAATATCCTCGAGACCGGCTATCATCCTCAAGGTCGTGGATTTGCCGCAGCCCGAGGGTCCAACGAACACAATGAACTCGCCCTTTTCCATTTCAAGATTGAAATCATGGACGGCATGAAAACCATTTGGATAAATCTTGTTTATGTTTTGCAGTTTTAAATATGCCATTTTGAAACCTGTCCCCTCATTAATCAACTTTCATGCCCGGCGGGGCATGGCCTGCTCCGTGCATAAAATTATTTCCACTATACTTTGCCCAAAAGATGTATTATACTTATAAATTATTTATGGATTATTCAGACCTTTATACTTTGACTTTATGCCGTACGTATTGACGACTCATTTGTGACCGGACAGCGGCACAAATGAAGTATAAAAGAAAATATGAAAGGTGTGGCTTTCATATTCAAGCCTGGAAAAATCCAGTCCGAATCCACTTTGATAGAAGATTCCGTATGAATAACAATGCCGTATCTGTTTATCAACAATAAAGCGGCCGGAAAACCACTTTAACAGGGGAGGCACAGCCAATGAACGAAATAATCTACGCCGGCAGACATTCCGTGACCTATGATGTCCCGCGACATTCCCATTCCACACTGGAGCTGGTGTATTGCACGGGGGGCAAAGGCCAATTCATCTTTGAAGAAACATACGGATATGAGTCTGCTTCCATAAAGCAAAAATCGGAAGAAAGAAAGACTGCACCAAACAAAACAGTCCAACTGCCTTATAAGGAAGGTGAAATCGTAGTAATCCCACCCAGACTTTCCCATTCCAATGCCAGTGATACCGGCTTTACAAACATACATATCAACCTTGGAGAGCCGACTGTGACTTATACAGAACCCACCTTGTTGCGGGACAACGCGAACCATTTCCTCCTGAATGCCTTCAGTGCTGCTTACTACCACTTCACCGCCCTTGACGGGCGGCCCCAGGCGCTTTTAAATGCCTATGGGCAACTTCTCGCCTGCTACCTCGACAATTGTCAGGATGAAAAAAGGCATGGACGGGTTACCGAAGATATTTCAAAAACAATTATAGAAAACTACCAAAATCCTGATTTCGCGCTGGATGATTATCTTCGCTCGCTGCCCTTCAGCTACGACTATCTGCGCAGGCTCTTCAAGAACGAGATGGGCGTGACGCCCCATCGTTACCTGACAGACCGGCGGCTTAACGCGGCAGCAAATATGCTCTCCATGGGTCAGGATGATCAAAGCATTTCTTCTATCGCCCTATCATGCGGATTCCGTGACGCGCTGTATTTCTCTCGCAGCTTCAAAAAACAATTTGACGTATCACCCAGCGAATATTTCCGTTTATACAGAGCAAAAAATGATGAAAACCCTTATCTTGACAAAATGAATGTAAAGATTATGCCGAACGATTCATCCGAATAACCTCTGTGTAGCACAGCAGGAAAGGCGCCACACCCTTTGCGTCGTTTTCCACCACCGGCTCCGAAATGTAATACTCATAGCTGCCATCCCTACGGAGATTGTCCGCCGGTCCAAGACCGGCTACAAGACAGATACCGCCAAGATTCAAAAGGCCATCTTTAAAGGATAAGTATTTATCCGCTATCCCTTCGAATGTCTTTCTGCCCTTTTCGGCATATTCCGCAGGGAGGGCTTTCAGTCGAGCGCCCTTCAGCATGGCATAAGCCAACATGCTGCTTCCGCTCGTTTCCAGATAATTCCCTTCTCGTCCCGGATAGTCAGGCACCTGCCAGTACATACCCGTTTCCGAATCAGCATATCCTGAAACGCCCTCCATCAGTTCAGAAAAGATTCCCTGAAGGGACTGTTTTCCCTCCCCCTCCGGAAGGATTCCAAGGAGATCCGCCAGTGCGACGGCGAACCAGCCAATACTTCTTAACCAGAAGTTTGCGGAACATCCCGTTTCCTTAGAAGCCCAGAAAACCTCTTTGCTGGCATCATATCCATGATAATACAGCTTCTTTTTGCCATCAAACATCCTGTTCCTGACCGTGCGGATCTGCTTTACCACGTCAGAACAGTCGCCGTTCCCAAAATTAAGGGCATACATGGCGGAGAAAACCTGTGCCATATAAATGCCGTCCAGCCATACCTGATTGGGGTAAATAGCCTTGTGCCAAAAATTCCCTTCAAAGGTGCGGGGCTGTGTTTCCAACTGCTGGTGGAGCTTTTCCGCAGCCAGACGGTATTTCTCCTTCCCGGTCCTTTTGTAAAGAGGGAACAGGGCGCGCCCCTCATTAATATCATCCAAATTGTATTTCCCGGGATCGTAGCTCTTTATGCTTCCGTCTTCTTCCACGAAACTCGAAACAAAAGATTCCGTGAAAGCCGCATATCTGTCTTCCCCGGTAATTTCCGAAAGCTCCAGCAGCGCCGTAAGCATGCAGCCGTCTATGTAATTCCAACTGGCCGCCTTGCCCTGCCGCAGGCTTTCAATATTCCATAAAGGCTTTTCCGGCGAGGATTCCCGCACAAGCCTGGAAATATACGCGTCTATCTGTTCATATAAGCCGCTCACACTGCTCCGCCTCCTCACTCCTTTATCAAAATGGTTTTCTGGCCGTTTAGATTGCTGATAAACAGATGTGATCCCTACTCTCAGCCTTCAACGTCAAAATCCTCTTCCTCGAGTTCCTCATAATGACTGGCTATGAGCTTTTCGCCGGAAACGCCCTTCAGTTTCACATTTTTGAATCTCAGGGTGCGGACATTGTCCATATAGAAGCCCAGACGGCACCTTTTCTCGGCGAAATTCATCATTGCGGGAATTCCCGGACGGGCGTTATCCGAAAAGCTGACGGAAACATTTTCAAATTCCACGGAATCCACCGGCGACTCCGGAAGGCCGTCTACATAGGCGGCAGCCACCTCCGCCCCGGTACACTCCAGGTTTCGGAAATGGAAAGCACCAAGCCGCGGCGTCCTTTCGTCCACAGGCAGGGCATCCCTCGACCATACATACTCACTTTCCCTGTCCGGATCGCAGCAGTTATACCACATGTTCAATACGACCGGAGTCAGCACGTTCTCCATGCGGATATTATCAAAGACAACCTTGTCTATGACACAATTCCGGCCACGTCCGCGCCTCGTCTTAATCCTCAGCCCCCTGTCAGTCCCAAGAAAATAGCACTGACTCACGCTCAGATTCCGCACCCCGGCGCCAATTTCGCTTCCCAGGGTTATCGCGCCATGACCGAATTCCATCAGGCAGTTCCTGATCACATGGTGGTCGGCAGGCTTGTTGAACTTCTGTCCCAGCTCAATCTTGCCGGACTTGATGGCAATGCAGTCGTCCCCCACATCGAAACGGCAGCCGATTATATTCACGCGGTCACAGGATTCCGGATCCAGCGCATCCGTGTTCGGGCTGTCCTTCGGCGCATGTATATGGATATCATAGAAGCATAAATCCTCGGAATAATAGGGGTGAAACTGCCAGGACGGGGAATTCTGCGCTTTCAGACCGTGAACATTAATATTTTTGCAGCGGTTGAAGAAGAACAGCCTCGGACGCGCGGCAGGGAATTCATGAAATCCTGTCCAGAAATCACTGTTCTGCGCATTCCCATCCACGGTGCCTGGTCCGATAATCGTAATATCTTCGGCATATTCCGCAGTCAGAAGGGACTGGTACATCGTTATAGGAAGCCCCTCAAAGCCGCCGAAATGCACTTCATCCCCATCCAGATTCTTTACAAAGCCCGGGACAATGGGATAAGACTCGCGTTCCGTACTGCCCAGTAGCACGCTGCCCTCAGAAAATTCAAGACAGATGTGACTCTTCAGGAACAGGGGACGGGTCAGATAGGTTCCCGCCGGAAAATATAAGCGGCTTCCCGGCGGCATGCAGTGAATTGCCGTCTGAATAGCTGTCGTGTCATCTGTTTTCCCATCGCCACAAGCACCGAAAGACCGCACATCCAACGCACAGTCCTCTTCTTTTGTCTTGAAGCGTAATTCTCTGATTACACTGTTCTCCTGATCCGCTCCATCATTATTTCCATGTGCCTTTTTGGGGAGAGAAATACCCAATGTGTATTCCTTTCCCGGTTTAAGGCCAAAAAGCGAGAATACATTGCTGTCCTTCCTCCCCGCCTCTTTCCCATCCAAATAGATAGTATAAGTTTCCGGCGCAAAATATGGCCGGTCATTTTCAAGTTCAAAACAGGCAGATGTGGAGCCTGCGAATAGTAGCTTGAACATCGGGTCATTCCGCCTTTCAATGGAAGTAAAAGTGCTTTCCTGCATATCCCCTGCAGCCTTTCACCCGTCTACTGCTTCATGCGGACAGCTTCGCGCGAATCCCTGATTATGTCGCGAAGCAAAATCCGCATTCGAACGAAAAGCACATCAAAGGCTGTATAAAAAATGCCGAACAGGATGGGCTCAACTCCAAGTACCGCACTGCCGCCATTACTGCTCAGTGCTGAAAGAAGCAAATTCAGTATACCGTACCAGTGAACGACAAAAAAGAGCAGCAGCAAGGCATATAGGATATTGAGGAAAAAAGTAAAAAATTTTTTTTGAGGAAACATCATCCAGATGTCATTGCTGCCCTCAGTCTTCGCGAAAAACCGCAGCGCATTATTTGTCAGGAGATCCGTAACAATCCCCAGAACAATTCCAAATACTACCAAAAGGTCAAGGATGTCCGCGACAATCGATGCAAGCCCCCAGTATATGAAGAAACATACGCTTCCCGCGAACCATACCTTGATCAGCAGGGCCTTTGCCGTTTCCGATAGATGAATTCTTCCCAGCCTCCCCCGATAGGCATTAATCTCTGCCTCGCTGACAGGCGGGGAATTCTCCTCATTCGCGTTGACCAGGTCGTCCACTGCCTTTGTGTTCAGCCTGTAATACGAAGAAGCATCCTTCTTTTCCTCAGCATTAAGCCCATGCTTCCTTTTCCGGGCCATTTTCAATCCTCTCCGGAAATGTCAATTTCTGCCATTTTCCCGAAATCCTCCACACGAACGGAAGTATTGATCTTTTTCAGGAATATCTTGTAGACAGGCATCAGGACAGTCAGGGCAATTGCCGCAATGATAATGCCGATATGTGTATTCAGAACATTATAAGCCAAAGCAATATATATTGTAGACGGTTCAAGCGGAATCGGATTATCCGGCCTGGTCAGCGCAAGCGCTATGGAGCCGATATAATAATCGTCACAATAAATCACTATGCCAAGCATTGCGAACAAAAGGATCAGCATGAAGATATTGGGCTTTTTCCTGTGAGGAAACGCGTTCAGGAAGCATACAAATGACAGGATGGAAAACAGCATTGTCGCAAAGCCGCACAATCCCATGCCCTGCCCCTGAATACGCGCCGTTGTATTGGAAACACTCGTCAGGTTCAGTGAATAATACAAAAAGGCAAGGACAAGCACCAAAAACGGAATGGTCTGCGGACTCCTTTTAAGCCCAACGATACATTTCCGGCAGAATTCCTTCAGCACAGACGGTTTTTCCTGGCTTGATACAGCAGCCGTAGTCTTTGTATCGTTCATAATCAGGCCTCCTTCCGTATGGCATTGGTCGTTTCTTTGTCAAAGAAATGCTTGCGATGGAACGAAATGCCGACCGTGTCGCCCGCCTTGTAATTGCACCAGCCGCGCATCTTTGCGGATATTTTGTCGGTAGCCTTTTTGGTCCCGCCAAGGTGTCCATGCACCAGGGTATTCATTCCAAGGTTTTCATTGGAGAACACAGTCATGTTCGCCTCATCTCCCGGAGCCACATCCTCGGGCCGAATGCCGAGGGTGATTTCCTTGCCCTCATAGCCCTGAAGCCGGCTCTTCTCTTCCTCATTCAGCTTCACCCGGAACTGTTCGCCCAGAAGCTCTCCTTCCTGCACCTTGACATCATAAAAATTCATCGGAGGCAGGCCGATAAAGCTTGCGACGAAAAGATTAGCCGGAGAATCATAAAGCTCAAGCGGCGTGCCGATCTGCTGCACATGCCCCATGGACATACAGACGATCCGGTCAGCCAGGGTAAGGGCTTCGGTTTGATCGTGTGTAACATAAAGCATCGTAGCGGAAAGCCTCTTATGGAGAAGCAGTATTTCCCGTCTCGTGGCGCCGCGCAGCTTCGCGTCCAGGTTACTCAAAGGCTCGTCAAAGAGAAAAACCTTTGGATTCCGGACAATGGAACGTCCCATAGCGACACGCTGCCGCTGGCCGCCGGAAAGCTGCGATGGCTTCTTGTTAAGCTGGCTGGTAAGCCCCAGAATTTCCGCTGCCGCCAGCACCTTCTTATGGATCACGTTCGGATTTTCCTTCCGCATCGTCAGGGAAAAGGCCATATTCTCATAAATCGTCATATGGCCGTACAGGGCATAGTTCTGGAAAACCATCGCCATGTCCCTGTCCTTTGCGGGAGTCGCCGTAATATCTTTCCCATCCAGGAGGAGCTTTCCGGCGGAAATATCCTCAAGACCGGCAATCATGCGCAGAGTCGTTGACTTTCCACATCCGGACGGGCCGACCAGGACGATGAATTCGCCGTCCGCCACATCCATATTGAAATCAAATACGGCCTGCACCTTATTATCATAAATCTTGTCAATATGCTGTACACTCAGTTCTGACATACGAGTTCCTCCTTAATTCCCTTCGGCTTCCAGGGAAGCGAGGTGCGCGTTCAGCGCCCGGCTCTTCCTGATGCCAATGGCTGAAGCCGAAAAGCAGCAGATAGCTGAGCAAAGCAGATAAATGACACAGCGGGCAAACTGCCAGCCCCCCATCACCTGAACTGTCTGGTCCTGGATCGTAACGGTCGCTGCCAACGCCTGGACAGGGATGATAAAGATCCTGGCCACCTGGATAATGCCAAGAAGCCCCAGCAGCCAGCTATACCCTTCCATGTAATTCTTGACCCCCTCAGAGCTCAGGAATGCTGCAAGCATGAAAATCAGGTTATATATAATGGAAGCCCCGATCATGATGTTATAATACCATGTTCCCACGTCAGACTGGTAAATACATATGAAAAAGAACACATCTGCCAGGATGGCAAGATACGTCAGATTGGTGGACGTTTTGTTCTTTTCGAACCGCATGCGGTCCAGTTCAATCTTTCTGTCCTCACTCATGATGCCGCGACCTCCTTTCCAGCCTCAAGCAATTTCCTCTCCGCATTGACCAGAGATACCTTCCACAGCGCATTCACTATGAGCAGCACGGAAGCAATGACAGTAAGCAGGAATACAGTGTAATGAAGGTCAAACCAGAATGTAGACTCTGTATAGGTAGTATTCCAAAGGTCCGCATGCTCCCTGAGAGCCGCGAAATCCACTTGAAGGAACTGCGCCCTGAATTTCACAATCTGTCCATGAGCCCATATCGCGGTCGCAATATTAGCAAAGGCAAAAAGCCCGGAAGCCACGAAATTACCGATATAATATATCCGACGGATGTGCGTGTTCGTAATGTACAAAAGGCAGGCAAGCAGTATCAGCCCTATCGATATACGGAGAAGCGCGTTATTGAAGCCCTGCATGTCATAGTAAATTATTGAACCTGGAACATCGGTCTGGGTCAGGTCAGCAGGATTCATCATGGTGGAATACAGACTGTCATACAGGTCTGTCATAATACCAAGAGAATAGATAAAGACAACTACGGCAGAAAAGAGCGCGAACAGGCAGACGAATTTTTGTACAACAATTTGCTTTTTAAACATTGCGACCTCCCTGTGATTCGCATTGCCTTATGGTTTACATAAAAGCACAAAATATGTATGACGCACCGCGGCGCGTCTTCTCGGGGAAACGCTTCGTGAAAGCGCTTCCCCGATTAAATTGATTCAATTATTTTGATTATTTCAATTCATAGATTTCTATCAAATTCAATTTCGGAATCAATTAGATTCTGCTTATCCAGTCAAGCCGAACCTTTGATCCTGCTTATTCTGTCTGTCAGGCCGGATCTTTGATCCTGCTTATCCTCTTAAACAGAATTATTGAATTTCTGAATTTCCGCCTGATGCCTTAACCGTTAAGGGTGTTGTAGTAGCTGAGAAGACGATCCCAGGCATTCTGCTTCAGGGCAAGATACTGCTTTCCGCCCCAACTGTCAGTAACCATGGAAGCGCACTGCTCCGCGTTCGCCATTCCCTGCTCGGCATAGCCATTGGCAATCTCGTTCACGAAAATGTTCTCGCCGCCCTTATTCTGGGAGAAGCGTCCATTGGCACTCAGCTCAGTATAAGTGTTGATCTGGTCATTTTCCACTGTCGTGGTCGGAAGCACGGTAGGAATGGAGGTATACCAAGGATTCTCAGTCACTGCCAGCTCAGGGTGCTTGATCACGCCCAGGCCGATCGCTACGGAAATATGGCCTGCGCCTTCCTTGCCCACCTCATGGGTGCACTGATATTCGAAGGCCTGGCTCTTCGCGAAGGACAGCGTGGAGCCAAGGAACTGACGGGCATAATTGGTATAGTTGCCGCTTGCCTTCTCCCACAGCTCTTCATAAGTGGCATCCGCGATTTCCGGCATTTCCTTGCCGTTGAATGTAAAGGTCACATAGCTGCCATCCGCATTCGTCTTGATAAAGGCATCCGTGCTATAGCTCATGAGGATCTGGCCCTTCTCGCTGAAGGCATAGTCAATGAGGCTCAGAGCCGCGTTAAGCTTGTTCGTATCGCTGCCGGCGCCGGCCTTGGAAATTCCCCAGCCGTCTGTCTTGACACTTCTCCAGGATTCCGTAAAGCGCATATAGGTTCCGCCCTCGTTCTCGCCATCCTGCCAAAGCGCGACAGGAACAATCACGGCCATGTACTTCTCACCCTCATCTGCCTGCAGCTTTGTGGCATTAAGGATCGTCTGGGTCTGATTGTAATCGTAATGCATGAAGCCCATGTCATTCTCAAGCATGGTGCCGCTGTTCTCTGCGGACATATCCATAAAGGACTTGGACAGCAGGCCTTCCTTCGCCATGGCGTTCATCTTCTCCATCGCTTCATAGGATTCCTTCTCCTGACGGACATCGTGAAGCTTTCCATCCGTGCCAAAGTACAGATAATCCTGACGGGATTCCAGACCCCTCACGCCAAAGAGATGACCCGCGAAACGCATCATGTCCACACGGCGCTGGTTGTTGTCGTCTTCCCTGGAGAAAAGGCCCTGTACGGAATCGGTCCCGTTCAATGTCTGGGGATTCGCCACTACACAGCGGAGCAGGGCGACCATTTCATCGGCATCCCATGCCGCGTTCTGGCCGATGAACAGATTGCTCCTTGTGGTTCCGTAGTATCCTGCGTAAGCTGTGTCAATATAAGTACGAAGCATATTGACGGCCTCTACGCCGCTGATTGAACCGGCCTTGTTCATGAGATCCACGATGTTGCCGGCAGCATCATAATCCTTTGTCACGGATTCCACACCGCTGCCGTCTTCCTTGACAACATCAATCTCCACCTTGCCGGAAACAGGCATATACGGCTGATAAACCGGATCGCTCGTGTTATTGCTTGCGTCCGCCGTAAACTCACCCTCGCCGTCAAGGAGCTTCTGCACCCAGTCGGCACGCATCAGAGGCATACGCTCAATATCATTCACGCCGTCAAAATAGGGCGAGAAATAAATGGCGCCTGTCGTGGTATTTCCGGTAATGGAAAGCCGGACGATCGGGTTCTGCTCAAGATAAGCCTTGAAATTCGGCATCTGGTCAAGATACTCCCCGATATTGACAAGGCTTCCCGCCTCGCCGTACTCCGTCAGCTTCGCGGCCGTGCCGCTGACAAGGTCAACCTCGTTCAGCCTCTCCTTCCAATAATCAAATTCATTACTTGCGGTGTTGCCCTGGTACTTGTCCTCCAGCTTTACATTAAGAAGCTTCTCAACCTCGACCCAGGTCGGCTTCAGCTCTCCGGCATGATAGGTCACGCCATCCGCCAGCGTAATCCCCTCTCCCGCGGTCTCCGCATCAAAGCTGAGGCCCGTCTTCGTGGAATTATAACCAGTCGCCATACGAAGAACGGTTCCCGGAGCGTACGCAAGCCCGGATGCGGGGGCGGCAGCTTCCGTTCCTGCCGCGGCCTGTCCCGCGTCCTGAGCTCCGGCCGCCTGGCCACCCGCCGGAGCAGCCGGTGCCGCAGGCGCCGCTGCCGGCTGCGTCGGAGCAGCCGTCTGAAGAGAGCTCACATCGATACGCGGTCCGCAACCGCCCAGAAGGGAAACGGCCAATCCCGATACCAGAAGACCGCTGAGAATAGCTTTGCTTAATTTCATTTATTCATTCCTCCAAAACATTATTACCTTGTTATCTTCTTTATTATTCACGATTCTATATTCTTGCGCGATTCCTTATTCCTTATTCCTTATTCCTTCACGCCGCCAACATTCACGCCCTTCGCGAAATACTTCTGAATGAAAGGATAAATGATAAGAATCGGTACAATTGAACATACGATCAGGGCATAGATCACGGAATCGGAAGCAAATACCTCGTTCCATCCGGCCATGGCCTCCGGATCAGTATACTGCTCAAGACGAAGACGGATGAAAACCTGAAGCGGATGCTCATTCGAGTTGGAAATCATCTGCCTCGCCCAGAAGTATCCATTCCATCGGGAAATGGCGAAGAACAAAGCCACCGTGGCAATCGTAGACTTGCTCATCGGAATGTAAACCTGGCTCAGGACCTGGAACTCGCTGGCACCGTCCACGATGGCTGCCTCCTCGATCTCGCTGGGCACACCCTCAAAAGCATTCCGGAGAAGGATAATGTTCATGGCCGCCATACCCATGGCAATGACAACAAGCCATTTGTCATCCATGATGCCCACCGAATTGAACACCGCCTTTGTCTGCAAATAATTAAGGTACTGGGGCACGATGCCGGCTGAGAACCACATCGTGAAAACCAGGAAGAAGTTGAAAAACTTTCTGAACAGGAGTCGCTTCTTGCTCAGCGCGTAAGCTCCCAGGATGGATGTCAGGAGGCACCAGATCGTGCCGTAAAAGGTCAGGAACAAGGTATTGGAATACGCGTTCCAGAACATGTTGTCATTAAACATCCTTGCGAAGGCATCATACTGAATGCCCTTTGGGAAAAGAACGATCTCGCTGTAATCCACCGCATGCCGACCGCTGATGGAAGCGGAAATGGCATAGACGAAAGGATACAGGCAGCACAGAGCAAATACCGTCAGGAGGGTATAGCTGATGATCTTGAATACAAGCTCAGAGATCTCAAGTTTTCTTCTCATAAGCTCCTCCTTATTTAATAGAGTGAAACATCGGAAGCCCTGCGCGCAATCGAATTGGCCCCGATGACCAGAAGCATGCCGATCACGTTATTCATCATCTCGGCAGCGGATGCAATCCCTTTGGATGCACCGAGAAGACCGTAACGCTGGGCAAAGGTGGAAACCACATCGGCCGTAACATATGTGTTCGTGTTGTATAACAGCAAAACCTTTTCATAGCCGATGGACAACAACGAACCAATCCTGGTGATCAGCATGATCACGATGGTGGACAGGATGCTGGGAAGCACCACATAGCGCATCTGCGCCATCTTGCCCGCTCCGTCAATCTGGGCGGCCTCATAGCTGGTCGGAGAAATTGCGATAATAGCCGCAAAGAAAACGATGGAATCGTAGCCCGCGCTCTCCCATATGCCGCTTATGATATAAATCGGGCGGAAAAACTCGGGATTCCTCAGGAGACCACCGTAACCGACCTCCTGCGTGACCCAGCCAAGGTTTACCATCAGTTGGCTGACAATGCCCATGCCGCTGGTCAGGGAACCCTGCTTCACAAGCATGGTGACTAATGATGTCATGACGACCGTGGACATGAATTTCGGCAGATACGTCAGCACCTGGTAAACGCTCCGGGCGATGTTGGATTTGATCTCATTAAAGAACAAAGCCAGGATGACCGGCATCGGGAAGCCGAAACACAAGCCGTAGAAGCTCAGCAGGAAGGTATTCCGAAGCGCCCTCCAGAACTCCGTGGAAAGGCTGTCCCCTCCGATCAGAAGCCGTTTGAAATAGGAAAACCCGCTGAACAACTGCTGGGAGACTGGTTTGACTTCATCGGATACCTTGAAGCAGCCCAAAAGCTCATACATAGGAAAATAACGCCAGAACAGGAAGATCAGGAGCATAGGGACCAGCATGATGTAAAGGCGCCAGTCCTTCATGATCGTACGCCCGACATGGAGCCAGTAATGCTTCTCCACGTCATCGCGAACTGCCTGTTCCGGATTTTCCCGATAAGAGCCGGTGGCCTCATCATAAATCAGAAAATCCGCTGCCATTGCTTTCACATTAAATCCTCCTTTTTTTCCTCTCCCCGCTGCCGTCCGCTTCCTGCAGGCGGAGGAGATAAGTTTTTTGATCCTCAAAGATCCCATCCAATCGGCGGGCAATCCAGATGATGAGCAGTGTAAAAAGAAGACTCAGCGAGTCCGTGGAAAAGAACACGACACAGTCGGATAGCCGCATTCCCAATACCACGGCCGTCAGGGCGCGTCCCGCCTGCATCAAAAGCTGCACCGATGCGGCAAAGAACAGGGAGAGCGTACTGCTCTCCCGGATCCTTTCCGAACCAATCCAGCGAATGATAAAAAGCGAAAACAGCGACGCCAGATTACCGATGCAGTAAATGGCATACTGCTGCCCTATCCCGCCTGAAGATACGCACAGAACCAGCCCGCCAAGAACGGCATGAAATGCCGCCCAGGCTCCCCAGCGCATCAGGACAATGGATGTAAGAGAGGCTGTTACAGACACAACGAAAGGCTGTCCCGGAAACCATTTTCCCGCGGCAGCAGAGATAACATATTCAGAGACGACCAGCATGGCCGCGAAACAAAGCAGGTCAATGTTCCTGTACTGTCGTAATGTCAACCGTCTTTCTCTCATTCATTAACCATTCCCATTTTCTTTCTGCCAACCTCATCTGTATTTTTTTCAATTATAATGTCAAATATCACTTTGGTATATGGCAAAAACGGCGTTTTCCATGTAAAAAATGGACACAGGGCATTTTCATCGCCCCGTGTCCTTTGGATAATATGCTTAATAGTTACGCTTTATGAAGCCTTCCAGATGCAATACCGCATCGCTTTGTCATTAAATCAGGGCAGCCAAAACCCACTCTGATAGGGAAGATAATGCCGAATTAAACTCTTTCGTACAATTCTTCCAGAAAACGTCTCGCGCCGACCGCTGTGGAATTATCGGTATTTTCCAGAGTAGCCTGCACAAAAGGTTTCCGCGCCTTCAGAAAGCGCATGATTTCCGTATAATCCATCACTCCGGTTCCAGCCGCCCCGCAACGTATGCCGTCCTCAATTACAAAATCCTTAAGATGGACGACCGCGATGTGGTCACAAAGCTTCTCCATGGCCTCTCCAATCACCTTCTCCCGCTGCCCCACGTTATCCGTGTCCAGAAGATTGACAGGGTCAAAAATAATACGGAGATTCCTGCTCCCGATGGCTTTCAGGACGGCAAGGGCCCTATCGGCATTATATACAATATGCTTCCGGACAGGCTCTATGGCCATCGTCACGCCCCGCCTTTCCGCTTCCTCCACCACAGGCGAAAGATTTCGGATAAAGGTATCAAGAGCTGCCTCCCCATGAGTTTCCGCATCGAATTTGTACTCCGCGTTCGGTGCCCCCGTTTCCGTCCCTACCACGCCGGCCCCCATCAGATGGGCAACGCGCAGATTCGCGTAATAACGTTCCTGGATTTCGGAAAGCTTTGCCGGATCCGGGTGAGCCAGGTTCAGATAGCAGCCCAAAACCGCGATATCCAGCCCCTCCCTGTCAAAAACCCTCTTCACATGGGCCGCCAGCCCCTCAGTCAGGGCGGCGCCGTCAAAAGTCACTCCCTCAAGAACCTTTGACAAAGCAAGGTGCACACAGGAAAAGCCCTCCTCCCGCGCCTTCGCCGCCCGGGATTCAAGGGATTTTTCTTCTTTTGTCCCATCCTTATTCACATCATGGAGCCTGATCCCGATCTGTATTTGCATAATTGTTACCTCCAAGCCAATTTTTCACTTTACTTTTTTCAACTCTTGAATATGATAATTATAGTTCTAAAATTATATACAACGGATGGTAAGATTATGGAAAGCTTTTTTCTTTGCGTCAATGCGGTACTGCCAATTTTTCTGACAATGTCAGCCGGTCTCCTGGCTCAAAAAGCGGGCTGGATCAAGGAAAGCGATGTCCCCCGCATGAATGCCGTAACCTTCAAGGCCTTTATGCCGATCATGTGCTTTTACAACATTTATGTTTCCGACCTCAGCAACACCATACGCCTTAAGGCGCTGCTTTTCGGCGTCATCGCCGTATTGACCTATTACGCGCTGAGCCTCTGCTACGCGATGCGATTCGTAAAAGACAACGCCCAGCGCGGGGTGGTTGTCCAGGGCCTGTATCGTTCTAATTATGTCATTTTGGGCCTGCCTTTTGTTTCCGGCCTTGTGGGTCCCGAAGCGTTGGGAGTAGCCTCAATTTTGGGCGCTGTCATAGTTCCAATTTTCAACGCCCTTGCCGTAATCACTTTGGAGGCCTTCCATAACGCTTCCGGCGAAGGGGAAGCGCACAGGCTCTCTCCTTGGAAGCTTGCGATTGACGTTCTGAAAAACCCCCTGATAATCGGAAGCGCCGCCGGCCTCATTGTCCTCTTTTCCGGCATCCGCCTTCCGGTGCCTCTCGAAACCTGCCTGCGGGACATGGGGCGCGTAGCCAGCCCGATGATGCTTTTCCTGCTGGGAGCCTCTTTCCGCATAGCAAATATCAGGACGCATAAGGCACAGCTCTTTGCTGTCTGCCTGGGAAGGCTCATCATCATTCCCGCCCTCGTGCTTCCTGTCGCGGCGCTCATGGGCTTCCGCGGGGCGGAATTCGTTTCCTTCATAGCAATGTGCGGCTCCTCGACTGCTGCAGCTTCTTACACCATGGCTCAGCAGATGGGCGGAGACGCGGCCCTGGCCGGCGACATCGTCGTAATCACCAGCGCGCTATGCTCCTTCTCCCTTTTCCTCTGGGCCTTCCTGTTCCGCCTGCTCGGCATGTATTGAGAGGTTCCGCCGCGTGGGAATTGGATATTCCGTGTCATGGCCGGAGCAGCAGCTCCGGCACTTTTTTTGCCCCGTTATACCTTGACGGGACAGAGCCATTATCCGCCGTCCCCTTAGCGATCTTAAGGATAATGCCGGCACAGGCTTCCGCAATTCTTTCCTCGGAAAGCCCAATGATACGCGCGTTTTCCGGAATATCCCCGGCAAGAATCTTCCCGTCTCCAACAAAGGCGGGCAGGAAAACCAGCGGAATATCGGGGTTCATAATTGTCACAGAACCCTCATCGCCAACATCACCATCTCCATCTCCATTTTCCCTTTCCAGTCCTTGCCCTTCTCCTTCTTCCCCTCCTGACGTTTTATCCCCTGTTTTTCCCTCAGACCCAGTCTCAGCCAATGCCACATCCCTTGCAACCGGGGGCCAGACCTCCAGAAGAACCCGCTGGATGCCCGAAAACATGCGCTCGTCCATACAAATGACCGCATCCAGACGCCGTTCGCCGTTTCCAGCTCCAATATTATAATAAGAGTTCAGAAGTCTTCGCATCCTTTCGGCGGCAGCCTCCTCCGAAAAATCAAAAACCGTCACCTGTTCCATCTCTGTTTCATTGGAGGGTACACGGATTGAAGCATTCTGTATATAAGGGAAAAGCTTTATCATGAGCCCGGGATAGTTGTATAGAAGATCGGGATCCTCCGGGTCTCCGGCAAAAATCTCTATGTTTTTTTCAATGCCTGGCTCCGGCTGCAATTCGGAGATCATCTGTTCCGCCACCTTGTCCCCGACTACGTAGGGATCATAAGCCACATGCCACCCCACCCCCATGGAATTTTGAAGCAGGGAACAATAAGAAACGAAGGGAATGCCCCTTTCCATCGCAAGATCCGCCGCCTGCGACAATGACCGATCCATCGGATTCACAGGTTCAACCACAAGGATGCCCACTGAATTCTCTATCGCGGCAAGCACGGCGGACGTCTGCTCTTCCTGCCTGCCTTCGGCATAATGGACTGCAGCCGGACATTCCGCCTTTTCCAGAGCTTCCAGCAACAACTCGGTCCGCCCGCCTTCCTCCCCGGCGCTGCCCGAGAGAAAGATGCCGACAGCCTTCCCACCCTCCAGAAGCGGGTAAGGAGGACCAATCACATCCCCGGGAATTTCCCCTTCACCCTCCGCGTCACCAG
Source organism: uncultured Oribacterium sp. (assembly GCA_946413525.1). Classification (GTDB taxonomy): domain Bacteria; phylum Bacillota; class Clostridia; order Lachnospirales; family Lachnospiraceae; genus Oribacterium. The sequence goes on along the minus strand of CAMKKZ010000004.1, from coordinate 55,078 downwards.
ATCCTCCCGTGCTTTCAACGACTTCGAGAACTTCTACGCCCTCTTTATATTCACCTTCTTCAGATTCACCCTCCTTATGCCCGCCATCTTCATATTCGCCGCCATTATTACCATCCTTATGCTCAGCACTATTATCGCCGCCATCCGCAGCACCCGTAGCTCCACTGGCCGGACTCCCTTCCTTTTCGCCCCCGCTTTCAATCTCCGGGTACTTCTCCGACTCGATTTCAATTCCGTCCCCGTCTCTTTCTGCATTTCTTCTCGCAAAATGCAGACCCATAAAGAACAGCAAAAAAAGGGCGGCTGCCACAAGCATTAGCGCCGCCCGGGCTGACGGGAACCCCCTTTTGCCACCCTGCCTTTTTCTGGAACGATTTCTCATCCTCATTAAAATCACATTTCCTTAATTATCCTTCGAATCAGCCTCCGAAAGAGTGAAGGTAAAGCGCTTCTTGATTTCCTCATCCGAAGCCAGGTATTCGTCATACGTTGACATGCGGTCGATCAGCTTTCCATCGATAATCTCCATAATGCGGTTCGCGGTGGTCTCAACCACCTGATGATCCCTGGAGGAGAAAATAATGACGCCCGGAAACTTGATCAGGCCGTTATTCAGTGCGGAAATTGCCTCCATGTCCAGATGATCCGTCGGCTCATCCAGGATAATGACATTTGCCCCGGATACCATCATCTTCGAAAGCATGCAGCGCACGCGTTCACCTCCCGAGAGCACATTCAGCTTCTTTGTCCCGTCCTCCCCCTTGAAAAGCATCCTTCCCAGATAACCACGCACGAACTGCGTATCCTTGTCCGGGCTGTACTGCCTCAGCCACTCCACAATAGTATCCTCTGACTGGAACTCCCGGCTGTTGTCCTTCGGGAAATAACTCTGGGTAGTTGTCAGCCCCCACTTGTAATCCCCTTCATCCGGCTCCATTTCCCCGGAAATGATCTGCATCAGCGTGGTCTTGGCCAGTTCGTTCGGTCCCACCAGCGCCACCTTGTCCGTCCTTCCAAGGATGAAGCTGATCTTGTCCAGCACCTTTACGCCGTGAACGGTCTTGGACAGATCCCTTACAATCAGCACATCGTTTCCGATCTCACGGTTCGGCTTGAAATTGATATATGGATACTGCCGGGAAGAAGGCTTAATATCCTCCAGCTCAATCTTTTCCAAAGCACGCTTCCTGGAAGTAGCCTGCTTTGATTTCGAAGCGTTCGCTGAAAAGCGCTGGATGAATTCCTGGAGCTCTTTGATCTTTTCCTCCTTCTTGCGGTTCGCCTCCTTCTGCTGCCGGACGATAAGCTGGGAGGATTCAAACCAGAAATCATAGTTCCCCGCAAAAAGCGTGATCTTTCCATAATCGATATCCGCAATATTCGTGCATACCTTGTTCAGGAAGTAACGGTCGTGAGAGACGACGATCACGGTATTGTCAAAATTTATCAGGAAATCCTCCAGCCACTCAATCGAGCTTAAGTCCAGATGGTTCGTGGGCTCGTCCAGCAGCAGGATGTCCGGATTGCCAAACAAAGCCTTTGCCAGGAGAACCTTGACCTTTTCCGAACCCTTCAGCTCAGACATCTGCTTCCCGTGCAGCTCCGTTTCTATTCCGAGACCGTTCAGCAGCGTTTCCGCGTCAGGCTCTGCGTTCCATCCGTCCATCTGGGCGAATTCGGACTCCAGCTCGGCAGCTTTCATCCCATCCTCATCGGAGAAATCCGGTTTTGCGTAAAGTGCGTCCTTCTCAATCCGGATATCATAAAGGCGCTTATTTCCCATAATGACGGTATCCAGCACGCTGAATTCGTCATAGCGGGACTGATCCTGCTCCAACACGGACAGCCTCTGCCCCGGCGTGATGGCAATATCACCTGATGTAGGCTCCAGAGCCCCCGAAAGAATCTTCAGGAAGGTGGATTTTCCCGCCCCATTGGCACCAATTACGCCATAGCAGTTCCCTTCTGTGAACTTAATATTAACATCCTCAAAAAGCGCCTTTTTTCCAACCCGATAAGTAATATTATTAGCTGATATCATGAAAACTCCCGTACTTCGTTCCCCGCCCGGGGGAACCTGTCTCCACCCCGGGCCTCTGCCTTAAATAACATCTCTCTGCCTTCGCTCCCGCTCCCGAACCTTGATCCGAAACTCTAATTCAGAACTTTGATCCACAAGCTTGATCCTGAACTTTAATCCACGGTCCTGATCCGAAACCTTAATCAGGAAACTTAACTCAGCGCCACCTCCTGCCATCCGAAGTCCTGGTACGCGTCAATCAAAAGCCCCGTGTCCTCCCGGTACATTTCGATATAATCCTTCCGTACCGATTCCAGGTTTTCGCCATTCGTGTTGTAAAACTCCTGCTCCAGGCCATCGTAACCCTCGCAGAACCGCGCGATGTCCTCCCCGTACTGCGCCCCATCTCCGGCCTTCTCCACGGACATGATTTCAAGCCCGCCATCCTTCCGGGCAAAATGGAATACGGACGGCATTTCGCCCCCGCTGACATTAATGAGCTTCCTTCCGTACAAATCATACTGGAAAAGCCAGAAATTGCCAAAGACCTTGATATCGTCCGGATTGGAATCATCCACATGGAGCAGCATCGGAGCGGGTATGCTGACATCGCCCTGGCTGTATTCCTTCGAGATCTCCTCAAGTTGATACTCCGTGATAAGGGCAAGGTATTCACCCTCCCCCGTATAACGGAATTCAGGAATTGGCAGAGACGAAAGCTCGGCCTCTTCCTTTACATACCTTTCGCCATCCCCGTTTCCAAACTGGAAATCCGCAAGCGGAGCCTGATCCCCGCCATCGTCATAGAAGCTCTCGACGAATTCGCCAAAGCTGTCATAGAAGCCAACCGTCCTGTGAACGGTGCCTCCAATTTCCTCTTCGCCAAGACGAATTTCGCCGTCCCTGTCATATTCCCCCGCGTCATTGACAAAAACCCATCTGCCATCGTTTCGGATAATGTAGGTCTTCCCGGCTTCCTTGCCATCCTCGCGCCAAATACCCGCGTACCTTGTAAAGCTGCCTTCCTCGACATCGGCGTCAGCCTCCTGCCTGCCGCTGTCTTCCCCGGCGCTTTCCGCCCCTTCTCCATCCTTCCCGGCACCCCCCAGGGCATCCGGCGGCGTCTCAGACGAGGCGTCAGCGGGAGCTTCTGATGAAGCATCCAAAGGCGCCCCCTCTGAAGCGTCCGTGGGCTCAGCCGTGGAAACATCCGTGGGAGCCTCCTCCGAAACATCCTCCGGGGCATCACTTGAGGCATCCGCCGGAGGGGCATCCTCTGAAAAAACAGCAGGCGCGCCGTACCGGCCGGCCGCCTCAGTCGATGTTCCGTCCGCCTCAGCGGCATCGCCTGCTGCCCCGCTCCCTTTCGAAGCGCCTCCGCAGGCGGAAAGAGACAGGATCATCATCCCGACAATTGCCGATGTAATATATTTCCTCATACCGATAACTTCCCTTTTCTTTCTATACCTTCTTCTCTATACTTTCCGATTTCGATTTCCGTAAGATTTCTCTATGATTTCCTTATGTTTCCTATAAATGTTATTTCTATCCCAGCATAATCTCTCTGCAATCACTCCGCAATTTCAGGATAATTGTTCCACAATCGCTTCGTATCCCCTGGAGAATAATTGTTTCCGAACCCATGAGGTTTCAATTCCCGGAACTGACGCCCCTCGCGAATTCCAGAAGGGCGGCAGAGCTTTCGGGATTGTCAATCTGCCGGTACACTTCCCATGCCGGCTTGTGGATCAGGGCATTGTCGGCAATATAGGAGAGCCCGAAACGGAGCCCTACCACCGCCTCGTCCATTGAATCCTCCTGCCTGCTCAGCAGATAGGCGGAAATGAACGGATTGCTTTCCACAATGGAATACGACAAAGCCACGGCCGCAGCCTGCTGCGTCTGCCTGTCCTCCTGCCCATATGTGCTGGAAAAACCCTGTTCCGTCAGGAAAATCTTCCTCACCTGGCCGTCCGGCTGCCTGATCGCCTCATTCTGCATAAAATCAGTAATGACATGGAGATTGGCGAAGCTCACAACAGGGGAATCCACGGAGTCGTTCAGCTTCCCGGTTTCAAAATCATCCCAGAACTCCGGCTTGGCCAACGGATACGGATAAGGGTGGAGGGCGAGCCCCCAGTTGATCCTGCCGCCCGCGTAATCCCAGTTATTGAACCACTCCACCACTTCCCGCGCCCTGTACTTCCCGACCGGAGCCGCCTCCGGCTCCATGTTCCAGTACTGGTCGATTGAGAACATGACATTATCATTCGCGCATTCCGACTTAATGGCCGTATAAAAAGCCCGGAAGGATTCCTGGAAAATACGGGTATAATCCATCACATTATAATCCCCCATATAATTCCAGTATTGGTTGTTGATCTCGTTGCCGATGACCCAGTTCGTAATCTTCCCGTACCCATTCCGCCCATTATATCGCTTTGCAAGGAAAGATGCCATAGCTTTTACCGCCCGGAAGCCGGTTTCCGTTTCGACATTAAACGCGTAATACTGCGCCATGGCCGCGGGAAGGCGCTCCGTCAGCCCGGGCCGATTCAGCTCCGGCACCCTCTCATTCCATCCGTTCAGGAGGATGGCCGTGACGGCCACGCCCGCGTCCGACAGCCTCTTGACCTGCCGGTCCAACTCGTTGATCAACGCGGCATTAATCTGGAAGGTCTTCCCCTCATAAAAATAGCTGATCCCATCCCCGAAGAAAAGCTGAGTGGCAATGTCCACCCCGGCATGCTTTATATTCAGGGCCAGCGCATCGTCAATCAGGTTCGGATTTACGCGCAAACCCTTTTTCCCGTTATTCAGCGCCGGATCCTGGTTCCCTGCCAGCACCTCCGGATTGGTAATGTAATGCCGTTCCGATATCATTTCATATCTTCCGGTTCCCATCGGCCTGGGCGCCCTTTCAGCCTGGGAAGACGCGGAATTATCGATCCGGACCGCCGCCACAAAGGCGCTGTACAGCCGCTTCTCCCCGGGGCCTGCCTCCAGATCAAAGCGGACCGTCCCGGTCTCCCGGGGATTAAAAGAGGCCACCGGATTATACCTCCCCTCCAGGTCATTCTGGTAAGGCTTGATCTCAAAAATATAAATCTGGCCATCCGTGTCGGTGGGATCCCCCCCCACGGAAAGCTCCGCCCGGACCATCTTCCTGTTACTTGAAAAATCCTCCGTATCAATCACCAGAGAATGGATTGTCCCCCGCATCGTATGCGCGAAGGAAGGGAACGCGAAACAAAAGATAAGACAAAAAACAGACAGAAGGATCCGTAAGATCCTCACTCCTCTTTCCATATTTTACCCCTCCATGAATATTCATCCGACAAAGTTCTTTCCGGCCTTGCCGGTTGCCGATCACAAAAAAACATTTATAATGCAGAAGCCCCCTCGCCACTACACCAGCAAACTATAACACTTCCGTAAAACAAAATGCTATAAAGAATCCCTTACAATTGATTAAAACCGGGAATGCTTGGAAATCCATACTCCGAATAATTTATGGAATTATTTCATCTTTATTATTGAGATTTTAAAATGCATGAATTATGATTAAACTTAATTTGTAACTATTCAGCACCCTCTGGATTTCCGAGAATTCCAAATGGAAAGCTTGCTTTTCATTTGGAATTCTCGGAAATCCAGAGGGCGGACAAGGCGCGGAGCGCCTCTGAACGCCCACATGAGCAGTCGCCAAAGGCGACTGCGAATAGGGTGCTGAATAGTTACCTTAATTTATTTAATTCCAATATCCAATGTCATGATTATGGAAAGATTATGGAAAGGAAAAATATGCCAAACGTACCGAATATGCCCAACGTACAGAATATGCCGAATTATCCGTCACCAACAAATGAAGCAGGCGATAACGAGAGGAATCGCGTCATGACCAGGGAGGAAAAGCGCAGGATCAAGAAATCCTTCAACAAGCTGGCGCTCTCCCTCTTCCTCTATGAATTCATCTTCCAGATTGGCTATGCCGTGATCATCACCTTCGGCACCGATATTTTTCAAAACGACTATTTTTCCATGACCCTGACGGGGAGCCTGGCCATCATCGCCATGCTCCTCCTCTACGGCTGGGAACCACAGAAAAAGGAACGCCCAACCTTCGGCCTGTTCACCTACATCTGGCTTATCTTTTTGTTTTATGGCCTGCAGATGCTCTCCCTCCTGCTGACGCTCCCCCTTGAATATTTCCTGCATAATGCGGGATTCTCCCTGGAGGAAGCCCTGGCTTCCGCTACCGGCGTGCTGCAGGGGTTCTGGATGATCACTTATACCATCGTCATGGCTCCCCTTTTTGAAGAGCTACTGTTCCGGGGCTTTGCCTTTTCCATCCTCCGGAAAAACGGAAGGATGTTTGCCATCATCATTTCCTCCTTCCTTTTTGCCCTGATGCATGCCAACATTTTCCAGTTTATCGTTGCCTTCTTGATTGGTCTGCTCCTTGCCTGGGTCAGGGATACCTACGGGCTTCCTTATTCCATCTTCCTGCACCTGAGCAATAACGCGCTGGCCCTTCTTCTTAATAATTATTCCGGGGACAGCGAGATCATCAGCCACGCCTATGATGTCCTGACCATCGGGGGACTGGCCGTGCTGCTCATCTCCCTCGTTGTTTGCGTACCCAAAATCCGTTCTGCCCTCGGCGAGGAACAGAGCCTGGGAAGAATGATGGGCCTGTTTTTCACAAGCTTCTTCGTCCTCTTCCTTATCATCATCTTCATACTCCTGACCTCCATGAACCTCGGTTGATAGCAGTAGAATTCATCCGGCCTCATTGCTTCAGCGCGATTGGGCAGGGAAAAATATATTTTCAACGCAAACCTCCGAAGTGACAAAAACAGAGCGTCATGACAGATCTTCCCGCCATGACGCTCTGTCTTTTATTATCGAAAAACTTGCCGGCTCAGCGTCCGAAGATCGTGTCCATCAGCCCCCTGCCAAGAGCGGCACCGATATTTCCTCCAACACGCTTTCCAAAAGAATTCCCAAGAACCTTCTTTCCTATAGCGGATCCCGCTTCCCGTCCCAGCGTGCCGACCGTCGTCCTTCCCACTCCCTTGATTACGGAGGCTTTCTGCCTCTTCGCCTTCTCCTCCGCTTTCTCCTTCGCCTTCGCTTCCTTTTCGGCCTGCTTGGCGGCTTCCATCTCCTCCTTCGCCTGCTGGAGCTCAGCCTCTGTCATTTCCGCGTGACGCTTCAGGAACTCGTAGGCCGAATCCCTGTCGATTGCTTCATCGTATTTGCTGAAAAGTGCCGACCCGCGGATGGCCTGCACCCTTTCCGCGTCATCCAGCGAGCCAAACCTGCTTTCCGGCGGCAAAATATTTGTGCGGCGCACCACCTCCGGCTTGCCCTCCGCGTCCAGGAAAGAGACCAATGCCTCCCCCGTGCCCAGCTCCGCAAGAACCGCCTCCGTATCAAACGCCGGATTCGCGCGGAAAGACTGCGCCGCAGCACGGATTTTTTTCGCTTCTGCCGGCGTATACGCCCGAAGGGCATGCTGCACCTTATTGCCAAGCTGTGAAAGCACGCCGTCCGGCACATCCGCTGGGTTCTGGGTAATGAAATAGATTCCCACACCCTTGCTCCGGATCAGCTTCACCACCTGCTCGATCTTTTCCAGCAGCACCTTGGGTGCTCCGTCAAAAAGCAGGTGCGCTTCATCGAAGAAGAACACCATTTTCGGCTTCGCCGCGTCGCCAACCTCGGGCAGCTGTTCGAACAGCTCGGACAGCATGTACAGCATGAAGGTGGAATAAATCTTCGGGTTCCGTATCGTATCCCTTGCATCCAGTATATTGATCACGCCCCTCCCGTCGCTGTCCGTTCGGAAGAAATCATGAATGTCTATGGCCGGCTCCCCGAAGAAATGGTCGCCCCCGGCGCTTTCCAGAGCCACCACGCCCCTCAGGATCGCGTTCAGGCTCTGCTTCGTCATGTTGCCGTATTCCGCTGAATATTCCTTCGCGTTCTCCCCCACGAACTGAAGCATGGAACGGAGATCCTTGCTGTCCAGCAGAAGGAGCTGCTCATCGTCCGCAATTTTGAAGACGATGGACAGGATGTCCGTCTGAAGAGGGGTTATGTCCAGAATCCGGGAAAGAAGCGTCGGGCCCATCTCGGAAATCGTCGTCCTCAGCGGGAGCCCCCTTTTCCCGTCCAGATCCCAGAATTCGACCGGGTAAGCCCTGAAGCCAAAGCCCGTACCCTCCAGACCGAAACGCTCGATGCGCTTCCGCATATCCTCCGTATCTTCTCCGGCCTTTATCATGGCCGCCAGATCCCCCTTCACATCCGAAAGGAACACGGGTACCCCCATGGCGCTGAAAGACTCCGCCAGGACCTTTAATGTCACTGTTTTCCCGGTCCCCGTAGCGCCCGCAATCAGGCCATGCCGGTTCGCCATATTCGGCAGAATACATACCCTCTCCCCGGAATCCTTGTCAACAGCGGCCCAAACCTTCCCATCCAGCAGCATCTCGAAAACCTCCTTCCCTTCCTTTCCTACAGCCACTCAAGACATTCGTAGATATAAACTATGCATCAAGCATAGTTTATACCTGGGTTTTTCCGCAGCACTAGGAATGCTGCGGAAAAATCTGAACAAAACATGCCTGAAGGCATTTTTTGTTCAGACGCATCCCTGTGGGATGCGCCAAATACGGTATTAACTATGCTTGATGCATAGTTAATACCTACAATTAAGAAAAGTAAAATAAACAACATTTTTATATTGTCTGTCTTTTACAAAATTATAATTGATTTAGGATGCAGCATCAAGTTTTTATTATGGCATTTTCGCTATTTTCCTTTTGAATGAATCTTTTTTTATAGTACATGAAGGCCATGCCGTATCTCCCCGTACTTACGGGATTATCGCGGCGGAAAGCTTATCTTCGGAAGCGGGGATTTACCCTTTCCCGTACTTACGGGATAAGCGTTGCCGGAGCCTTATCTCCGGAAGCGGGGATTCACCGGCTTCGTGACCTCCTGCAGCCTCTTTTTCCTTCGCTCCTTGATCTCAACCGGGGTTTCCTGTATATCCCCTGCCTTTGTCAACGCCATCTTGGTAAGACTCGGCCCCAGGAGCTCATAAACCAGAACGGAAAAAAGGGTAATATTTCGAATCAGGCCGCCGTCATTCCCCAGAACCCGGGCGGCAGTCGCGCACATACCAAGCGCCACGCCGGCCTGTGGGAAAAGTGTGATTCCAAGATATTTCCTTACCACCTCCGGGCTTCCGGCCAGTGTGGACGAAATGCCCGCCCCCAGGTATTTTCCGACAGACCTTGCAAGGATATAGACCACCCCCGCCAGCACGACGACCGGATCCTTAAACACGGCAAACTGCAGATCGGCGCCGCTCAGCACAAAAAACAGCGTGACGGCCGGTCCGGACCAGCGGTCTGCCTGAACCATCAGGTCCTCGCTCAAAGGACAGAAATTGCAGAACACTGTACCCAGCATCATGCAGACCAGGAGGGACGAGAAGCCAAAGTCAAAACCGCCGACATGGAATTTCAACTGGCTCAGCGCCACGGTCAGCACAACGCTGCCCACAATGAGCGCGTTCCTGTTCCGATGGGAGCGGAAATAACGCTCCAGATCCGTCAGGATCATACCGACAATGCCTCCCAGCACGACAGACAGGAGCACTTCCCCCAGCGGCTCCAGAATCAGTGCGGCGACATTGGCCGACCCGCTCTCCATACCCTGGGCTATCCCGATTGAGACCGCGAAAACCACCAGACCCACCGCGTCATCCAACGCAACCACCGGGAGCAGCACATCCGTAACCGGCCCCTTCGCCTTGTACTGCCGGACGACCATCAGGGTGGCGGCCGGCGCGGTGGCGGCCGCAATCGCCCCCAGGGTCACAGCAGCCGGAAGGCTCAGAAAACCCGGCATCAAAAAATGCATTCCAATCAGAACCGTATCCACCAGCACCGTAGTAAAAACAGCCTGGAGTATCCCGATAATGGTGGCCTGCCTGCCGGTCTGTTTCAGCGCCGAAAGGCGGAACTCATGCCCGATGGCAAAGGCAATGAAACCCAACGCCACGTCGGAAATCAGGGACAGGGATTCCACCTGTTCAAATGTATTAAAGCCGATGCAGTGAAGTCCCAGCCGGCCCAATACGCAGGGGCCGATCAGCACACCGGCCACCAGATAGGCCGTCACATCGGGAAGGTGAAATTTCACAAATAACCTGGTCATCAGAAGACCTGAAAAAAGGGCCGCAGCCGACAGCAAAAGCACTTCCATATAATTTACACTCCTTTCAAAAGCCGGAAATCCAGGAAACAGAGGTCCGTCCGACGTTAAGCTGGTCGCTTTAATTCCTGACAAACAGCCGCGGTATCGCAAGATACATGGGCTCCATGCCTCTGTTAATGGCACCCCAATAATGAAAAGAACCCCCTCTCGGGGGTTCTGAAGCCTCCCAGGATTTTCAATCCTGCGTAACTGTTCAGACAAGCTGAACACTTACGCCTCGGGCGTGGCGCTTATGCTCATTCCGAGTACGCCCGAGGCGGGCTTTTCGATGCTTTCATACGCACCTCGTGGCAAGCGCAAGGTGCTAACTGAATAGTTACAATCCTGTTCTATTTGCGGACAATACTCTCTGTCCGTTTTAGATGAAATTTTTGGCCATTATAATTTCCGAAAACAGACACGCCATCGTGGTCCATACGGCCTCCAATCAGGCATTTCAGGCTTTGCAAAGCTCTTTCGCCAGATCCTCGATCTGCTTCTGATTTTCCTCGTTCATGGCCGAAGCGATCCGGACAACGGGATCCGCAAAAGTGAGATTCTTGCAGCCTTCCAGCATGGATTTCATTACCTTAGCAGCCATAGGAGCCCAGGAACCGTTCTCAACGAAAGCGACAATCCGGTTTTTGTAAGCCCTTTCGGTCAGGTGGTTGATGAACTCACGCATAAAAGGGAAAATATCCGCGTTATACGTTGTAGTCGCGAGGACAATTTTTCCATATCGGAACGCGTCCTCCACCGCCTCGGCCATATCGCAGCGCGCAAGGTCATTTAACGCAACCTTCGGGCATCCATTTTCCTTCAACTTCTCCGCAAGCAGTTCCACAGCCTTTTTCGTATTTCCATAAACAGATGTATAGGCAATCACAACGCCTTCGGACTCCACCCCATAGGACGACCATGTATTATAAAGATCCAGATAATAAGCAAGGTTCTCCTTCAGCACAGGTCCGTGCAGCGGGCAGATAGTCCTGATATCCAGTTTCGCAGCCTTCTTTAATACCGCTTGTACCTGCATGCCGTATTTTCCGACAATTCCGAAATAATACCGGCGGGCTTCGCAGGCCCAGTCTTCCTCCGTATCCAGCGCGCCAAACTTGCCGAACGCGTCAGCGGAAAAGAGCACCTGATCCCTGCTGTCCCAGGTCATCAGTACCTCCGGCCAATGCACCATGGGAGCTGTCAAAAACTGCAGCGTATGCGTGCCCAGGCAGAGCGTATCCCCCTCCCCAACGACCAGGCGCCTGTCCTCAAACTCCGTGCCAAAGAAATTTTTCATCATGGCAAAAGCCTTGGCCGAAGCAACAACCGTGGCCTTCGGCCAGCGTTCCATGAAGGATACGATGTTGGCGGAATGATCCGGTTCCATATGCTGCACAACCAGATAATCCGGTTCACGTCCCGCCAGGGCTTCGGACAAATTATCAAGCCATTCCCCTGTGAAATTCCGATCAACCGAATCCATAACAGCAGCCTTATCATCCAGAATCAGATAAGAATTATAGGCCATTCCGTTCGGCACCGTATATTGGCCCTCGAACAAATCAAGTTTATGGTCATTCACGCCCACATAGCGTATGTCCTCCGTCACATTCGTCATATATTTCCTCCCAAATTACCCTCTGAATACCCGATTCACGGTTACCTTTTGTTGCATCCGGCATACAGTACAACGCGTTGCGCGCCTTGCCCAACAGCGTCAAAACATTATACTCCATCCATTTTCATAAAGCAATGGGGTCAGACGCAAAGTAATTACAGACCGCCAGGTGCCGGATATGCTGTGCCGGATATGCAGTGCCAAATGACTAAACGAAATAACAGTTGATTTTATTTTTTTATAAGAATATATTTTTCGTATAAAAGGATATAGGATATGCAAATGGAATATACCGAAGCACCACTTCAGTATAAAAACCGGAGGCAATGATGAAGCAGGATGTATTTGATCTGTCTCATTTTGATGAATATCGTGAAGGAAACAGGCGGGAAGTAAAGAAGGCGAATGGAGGCCTTCCGAATAGTCTGTGGGATACTTATTCATCTTTTTCAAATTGCAACGGAGGCGTGGTCATTCTTGGCGTTAAGGAGAGAGCGGACGGAAGCTGGTATACCACTCACCTGCAAAACAAAAACAAGCTTTTGAAAGACTTTTGGGACACAATTAATAACCGAAAAAAAGTGAGTATCAATCTTCTGAATGAAGGAAATGTCGAAACATACGAGATTGGCGGGGATGTTATAATTGTAATCCATGTTCCAAAGGCGGATCGTGTATATAAGCCGGTTTATATTAACGATGACTTATTCGGAGGAACATTCCGCAGAGATCATGAGGGAGATTATCATTGCTCTGAAGCCGAAGTTCGCGGAATGTTGCGTGACCAGGCAGAAAAGAGCACGGATAGCAGGATCCTCATCAACATGGATCTCGACATTTTTTATTCAGAGACGGTTAAAAGCTTCAGAAGCCGCCATACGGCTGTAAATCCGGATCATGTATGGCATAAGCTTGATGATATAGCTTATCTTGAAAGAATCGGCGCGGCATCCATATCAGATGTCGATGGAAAACTTCACCCTACAGTAGCCGGCTTACTGATGTTTGGAGAGGAATACAAGATAAGGCAGGAATATCCGGAGTATTTTTTGGATTATAGGGAAATTCTGGATCCTTCAATACGGTGGACCGACAGATTGGAGTCCAGCTCCGGTGAATGGTCAGGAAATCTCCTGGACTTTTTCTTTCAAATGGAACGAAAACTCCTCAGAGATCTGAAAAAACCGTTTAAACTGGATGGAATAACCCGCATAGATGAAACGCCGGTTCATAAAGCCATAAGGGAGGCTCTTGCAAACTGCATAGCAAACGCGGATTTTAACTTTGCCCGCGGGATAGTGATTATAAAAAATCCCGAATCCATCACCATCGAGAATCCGGGAAGCATTATTACCGGCAAGGCGCAGATGCTTAAGGGCGGCATATCTGAACCGAGAAATAAATTAATCATTAAAATGTTCAACCTGATCCACATAGGTGAGCGCGCCGGGAGTGGTGTGCCTGATATATTCAGTGTTTGGGATGATGAGGGATGGATCCCTCCTACAGTTCTGGAACAATATAAACCGGATCGGACAGTTTTCACGCTTTCATTTTCAAAGAAACAAGCGGAAAGCGAAAAAAACAAGCGGAAAACAGGAAAAACAAGCGGAAAACGGGAAAAACAAGCGGAAAACGGGAAAACAAGCGGGAAACAGAAAAAACAAGCGGAAAGCGCGAAAACAAGCGGAAAGCGGGAAAAGCAAGCGGAAAGTGGGAAAACGGTCAATAATAAACAAGCAATACTTGAATTCATTACTCAAAAAGGCATATCGAAAACAGCGGAGATTGCGGATGCTGTCGGACTAAGCCAGCCAAGAGTAAGGGTATTGTTATCAGAGCTAAGCGCTGAAGGAATGATCGAGCCAAAAGGAGAAGGAAGGGCTAGAGCCTATATTCCAAAAGAATAAAGCTTGGAGCGCGTCAAAACCCATAGGAACAGCTGCGCGGAAAACGTTGCTTTCTATAAAAGCAACTATTCAGCACCCTATTCGCAGTCGCCTTTGGCGACTGCTCATGTGGGCGTTCAGAGGCGCTCCGCGCCTTGTCCGCCCTCTGGATTTCCGAGAATTCCAAATGAAAAGCAAGCTTTCCATTTGGAATTCTCGGAAATCCAGAGGGTGCTGAATAGTTACAAATTAAATATTAAGAAAGGTGTTACTCATGGTGAAGAAACTGACAAGTTCATTTTTGTGCATGGCCCTGATTCTTTCCTGTGCCCTGTCTTCATTGGCTGAGGGGGAATCTGTTCCGACAGCAAATAAAGCCACGTCCGCGGAAGATGATTTATCAACCATATTCGATGACTCCTCAAACGGGTCATATGACGCCGTATCCACGGAATCCGGCTCTCTTTCCGGGGAATCCGTCCCTGTGGAATCCGGCTCTCTTTCCGGGGAATCCGTCCCTGTGGAATCCAACTCCGCGCCCGCAGCCCCCGGCCACGCCGATGAATCAACCGGCTCCGTGTCCGGGGAATCCGCCGTCGCGGCAATGGACGGGCTGATTGCCGCATCAGGCGCGATCAGCGGCTTTATGGAGGATCCGACCAATACGCTCCCCGCGGAAGTCTCCTCCGGGCTCCTTGCCGATCCGGAGGAGGCATTGCCCGGCAGCCTTGTGGCCGGGCTTCCTGTCCGGCTCGAGACCCCGCTGCCGTCCATGACGGCTGCCGGCACTCTCCCAAAGACGTCCTTTCCCACCGCTCAGGGCTATGCGGAGATCGACAGCATCGAGGACCTGCAGGGCATGACCCAGGGAGAATATGTTCTGACGGCAGACCTTGACCTTCGCGGCACCGACTGGGTACCCGCGGTCAATACCAAAAATGGCAGCATTATCCTGGACGGACAGGGGCATTCCATTACCGGCCTTAACGGAATGCTGCTGAAAAACGCACCGGCCGCCCTGACCGTGAAAAACCTTGTCCTTACGGCGGATGCCGGCTACGATGGCGCCGATGCCTACTGGGGGCTGCTTACCTCGAAGTGCGAAAGCCTCACGCTGGAGAACTGCCGCATTTCCGCGGAGGCCAGACTTTCCGGCATGGGGCAAAATACCCTCGGCACATTGGCGGGCCAGGTTACAAAAAAAGTCACGCTCCTTGATTCCTGCTTCGAAATCAGCTTTTCCTATGTCCAGGCATTACACGTCGGAGGCATTGCCGGATCCTGCGGAGGCGCGGAAATCCGGGACTGCGTCTTCCAATGCAGCGTATCCTCCGGCGAAAGCAGTATGAAAGGCGCCCTGAACCTGGGCGGAGTCCTCGGCACGGTGAAGGGTTCCCTAGTGCTCTCCCGCTGCCTTTCCCGGACAGATGTAACACTTCCGGAATCTCATTATAACGCGAATGCCGGGGGCCTTTTCGGCCAGATCACGGAAGGAGACTGCGAAATCAATGCCCTGCAGCTTTCCGCCGACGTCCGCACCGGCTCCACCGAAGGTTCCTCCCCTGCGCATAGTGCTGGAGGGCTGGCCGGTCAGATCACACTTAAGGGCAAAAGCCTCCGGATGGATAATTGTGCCTTTTCCGGAGAGATTTCCACGGAGGGGGCCCGCAAATGCTGCGCCGGAGGCCTTGCCGGAACACTCATTGCAAGTCTAAAAGGCGCCTTTACCCTGACAGACCTTTATACAAACATAGACGCGTCCGCGCTTCCGGTTTCAAACCGCAACACCTTTGCCGGGGGCCTTATCGGAGAGTACACGACAGACAGGCAATTGCCGTCATCGATCCTGCGCGCCCACACTGTCGGCCGGAGCGAGGCCTTCTATTCAGGCGGATGCATCGGCTGGGGCAGCACAACGGAAATGAGTTCCTGTGAGACCTCCTCCACGGTAAGCGGCGTGGATGCCGGAGGGCTAGCGGGATACCTGGAGTTCTCATCCATCCGGGACAGCCTGACAAGCGCCCGGGTTTCCGGCCTCCTGGGCGGCGGCATGACCGGCCTTGCAAAGCAAATTTCCTTTAATAACTGCGCCTTCGAGGGATCCCTGTCCCTCTCTTCTTATGAAGGATCAGACACTTACGGAAGCTTCTCGCCCACGGCTATAGACTGCTGCCTTGGCGGCCTTGCGGGCAAAATAACGGATACTTCCTCTCTTTCCCTCTGCCGCGGCAGCGAAATCACCCTGAACCTCGCCCCGGATTTCATATCCTCAGGCACGGTCCGGCTCTATCTCGGCGGGCTCTTGGGCCATTGTGACGCCAAAGCCACCGCCTCAAAGTGTCTTGATACGGAGACCGTCTCCGCAAGCCTTTCCTGTCCGGGCGAGCTGACCATCGGGGGTCTTTTCGGCATGGGGCCGGCAAGCATTACGGCCTGCTTCCATAGAGGAAAGGTAGAGGGATCCGCCTCGGGGCTTTGCCGTGCCGGAGGGATCCTCGGCATGGAAAACGGCGGCACAATGACCGACTGCTATGCCACGGGCAATGTAACTGCCCGCTCCGCCCAGCCCAAGGCCGGCGGACTTTGCGGCCTGGCACGACAAACAGACTATAGTAACTGTTACGCTGAGGGAAAGATCACGGCCATTTCCATGAACGGCGGCTATCCGGAGGAGGCGGAGGCCGGAGGCTTTGCCGCTGGGGACAGTACCGTTGACTCCGCATCCATCGTAAACGGCCGCTTCGCCGGCAGCGCCGAAAACTGCCGCTTTTCCGGACAGGTTCTGGGCAGCACCTGCCACGGCATGGCCCTCATCTACAACATGACAAACTGCCTGACCACCGGCAGCGTTACGGCGGAAAGATACGGAGGGGGCATTTCCTGCATGTCGCAAACCCTCAGCGGTAATACCACCGGCATTCAATATCTGACAGCCGTGCGGTCGGAAATGGAAGTGAGCGCCGGACTTGTGGGCGTCGGCCTGGTTCGAAAAGCAAACGCCCTGCAGTGCGCCCACTCCGGCAATGTTTCCGCCAGGGCAGCCTATGGACTGGTGGAAACCCTGTGGGGCGACACCAGGGACTGCCAGGTGGAGGGACGGATTGCCGGCAAAGCCTTTGCTGCCGGCCTAGCCCATAACAAAGGGGACAATATCTACGACTGCGCGGTCCTGGGACCGGTCACTGCCTCCTTCTCCCCCAGCGACGAGGAGGCATTCCAGACCGAAATCTGCGCCGCGGGCCTTGTAATCGACAGCCCGGGAGGATTGTACAACAGCCTGATTCAAAACTGCGTGGTGGAGGGTAATGTTACCGCCTCCTGTTCTTCCGATGCCGACCATGAGACAAGCATGCATACGGTAAGGGCGGCGGGCATAGCCGGGCACATCTGGGGACGGGTCGCGGGAAGCACCGTTACCGGAAATATCCAGGCCACAAGCGCTGCCCTGTCCACAGTGTTGGCAGGCGGAATCGGCGGTGACAAGGGGGATATCGGCTACGAGGTGCCCATCACCGGCTGCATTGCGCGGAGTTATGTCAGTGCCCTGTCCACCTGTCCCGTCATATGCAAATATGACAAGGATGGCAATGTGGTGAGCAGATACTATTCTTCAGCTTATGCCGGAGGCATAATCGGGCAGACCGCGAGAAGCGACAGGGCTTACTCCTGTCATATCATCAGCTCCTCCCGCTGTACGGGCTCCGTCACCGCCCACGCGGCAGACGCGGACCACTGCGAGGACGGTCCCTGGGTAGGAAGCGGGAAATTCCAGCTTTACGGCATCCCGGAGGAAATCGAGGAAGAAGAACCCGAAACTTATACCGCCATGGTACATGAGTGTACCGGAGGGATCTCCGATACGCTTCCCGGCCTTGAGGGAGCCACGGTCAGCTTTTCAGGCTACAGCGCGGAAACCGATGCCGACGGTAGTGTCAGCTTCCAAGTCAGCGGCATGAAGGGACGCCCTGTTTCGGTAACGGCCTCAAAAAGCGGATATTGGAGCGATACACGCTACTACATTCCCAGTGCCGACGGAGTAATGCACCTTTATCTCCGTCCGATGGAACCGGACACCTTCTATGTCACCTCCTGCACTGTACTGCCCGAAAATAACGGCCGTGTCCGCGAGGTCCTTGAACAGAAGGGCTGCGAGGCCTTTCACGATGACACCAGCCTGACCATCACGACAAAAGTGGAATGGAATGATTTAAGCGATGGGGTTCTCTGGCTGCAGGGAAGCCTCAACCAGAAGCGGCTGCGACTTGCGTCAAACGGCAGCGTCCAGGCGGTACTTGGGGACTATTTCACTCCCGGGGAGGAAATCACGCTGCACGGACGGGCGACGACCTCCGATGGCGGCGTGGTCACCGAAGTCTGGAAGACCGGTCTTCAGGTACACATGGAATACCTTCCCCGGCTGTCCGTAAGCATTGACAACGTTGGTATGTTCCAGAAGGTCTGGGCACTCAGCACGCTGGAAAACAGTTGTACCGTGGAAGGGCTTGAGCACTTTATCGGCGGATACCGTCTCCAGGACGGCCATGCGGAATATTTCTTCACGATGACGTCCCCCGGCTTTAACCTGCCCTTCCTCCGCCTTTTCAAGGTCCAGATGAAAAACAAAGCAAAACTCGCCCAGTTCAGTGTCGGCGGAAACCTCAGATATCCCCTTGCCGTGAACGAAAACAGCTATTTCGAAGGCAATATTAATTTCAACTTCGGAGCGAAGGGAATCGACAGCGACGACAAAGTGACTCGTAAACGGCTGAAAAACAAGGGCTATCTGCAGGAGACCCCCTTCGAAATAGACTTCAACTTCCCCGTATCCTTTGGAAATATCTTCCTGGAGCTTAAAGGCGTGCCTGGCTGCAGCCTGAACCTGCCGGTGAAGATGCGTGTCCTGGATCCGCTGACAAACGAGATGGAAGCAAACCTGCAATTTGATGTCAACCTGATTCTTTCTATTTTCGGCGGCCTCGGCGGGGAAATCGGGGACGCAGCCGAACTGAAGGGTGGATTTTACGGCGAGGCAGAGGCAACCGGGCATTTTTCCGGCAACTCGTCCGTCGAACTAAATGGCTATGTTTCCGGAAAAGTGACTTACAAGCTCTTTGACCTTTTGCAGGACGAAAGAGAACTGACCCTTGGAAGCTTTGCCCTGAATCCGGACACCCAGGAGATCGAATGGACTCCCGGAATCTCTACCGAGTGGGCAGTGTTTTCAGAGGATTGGACGGCGGCGGACCTGTCCTTTGAGAAGGACGGCGGCGGCTTTGCCGGACAGGACGCCTCCCTGATGGAAGATGCGGCAAATGAAACCGTGCTCTACGAAAACATCGGCCCGTATTCGGATTTTGTGCTTTCCGGGGATACGCTCTATTTCACCGCCGTGGACGGCAGCCGCCCCGCCGAGGATGCCCTTGTACTTTACGCAAGCCGCCGGCTTGGCGATGGAAGCTGGGCCGATCCCGTGGCCGTAGAAGATGACGGCACGCTGGACACTGCGCCCTCAGCCGCCGGCAGCTATCTTATCTGGTGCGATACCGACAATGCCCTGGGAGGAAGCAGTCTGGACGCGGCCATGGCCGGGGCCGGAGTAAGCGCCGCTGTTGCCGGAGAGGATGGCTATTCCGTCACAAAGCTCTCCCAGAATGGAGACGGTTGTGATTTTTCGGCAGTTATCGGGGAAAAAGACGGCATGGCCTATGCCGCATGGCTCCATAACGCCGCCATGTCAAAGGCTGATTTTCTCGGCAAGGGCGGCGAAACCACCCTGCGGACAGCCGTTTTTGACGGGGAAAGCTGGTCAGAGGCACAGGATCTCGGTTCGGTCGGGGATTCCGGAAAGCTGGCATTATCCGGTTCAACGGTCTATTACAAGAAAGACGGAACACTTTATTCGCGGGATCTCTCCGATCCGGAGGCAGAACCCGTAGTTATTGCCGAAAATGCAGGCCTCTGGAATGCGGAGGGAGGACGGCTTTCCTATGTTGACGAAGATGGCCAGCTGCGCCTTGCCGACGGGGCAAGCCTTTCCTGCCCGAACGGGCTCCGGGAGCTGCTGCCGGCTTCCGACCGCAGCGCCTTCTTTATAAGCGGCGATGGGCTTTGGTACGCCTCCTCCGACACGTCCGCCCCGGTCCTCCTGAAAGAAGGAAGCTTCTCCGGTCTAAGGGTTCAGGAGGATTCCGGCCAGCTGTACCTTATGTATTTCCGCGAGACCGATGGAAAGACTGACCTCTGCCGCATGCCTTTTTCCGATTTCACCGACCTCGTGCTGCTTTCAAACGGAACCGATGAAAGCAAGACTGCCGAAACCGGCATGTACGCGCTGAATTATATCCTCTGGAACCATTCTACGAAAAGCGTAAATACCATCGATCTATGCGCCAGGGAAAACGGGGAGAGCATCCTGGAAGAAAGCCTTGCCCTTTCCCTTGCTCCCGGAGCCTCTTATGAAGGACAGCTCTGGCTGAGCGCTGACGGGGAGAAGCATACGATAACGCTTTCGGCAGACAGTGGGGCAGACAATGACAGTACGGACAACAGCACGGAATTCGCCCTGGGCAAGGCCGACGCGGATATCAGCAGGACGCAGCTTTATACCAATAAAGCCGGCCAGACAGTCCTGCAGGTAACGGCACTGAACGCAGGCTCCTTGAAGCTTGATGAGATGATCGTGTGGGTGTCCTACAGCAGGCGCGGAGAGATGCAGGCATATGCAATTCCACGGCAATTTAATGACATTGCGCCAGGCTCCGCCTGCCTTTTTGAGTTTCCGGCGGAGGCGGATGTTGAATATACCGTTGAAGTTCAGACAAGTGAAGATGTAGATAAAACGAACAATGTGAAATACCTCAGCTTTCCCTCCGAGAACGAAAGCGAGGCTTCTTCCCAGCTCAGCCTCTCACAATGCGGCATTGAAGACGGGAAAATCCGCTTTACCCTGACAAATAACAGCGGGGAAACATTCAGTTCCTTTGTGATCGCCGCGGCCTATGACAGCCAGGGCAAAATGCTTGCCTCCGCCCGAACCGGACAGCTTGACCTTGCTGCCAATGCCTCACAGGACTTCACCATGGACTCGGACGCTTCCTCCGGCGCGAGCAAACTGAAGCTTTTCTTCGTCCGCTCATCGCAGGACCCTGTCCCGTCACTGGCCACGATAGAGAAAAGCTTCTGATCACACAGCGCGTTGCATACACATACATCGTTATTCACATTTCGACACCCTTGACACTGTCATTTGCTTGATGTGCATATAATTTTCCATGCCCATACTTTGCACTTTTTTTGAGATTGTACTTGACAGAATAAAACGAATTAAGTAAAATATAAAAGCTGTCAAGAGCGTGCGTAGCTCAGTTGGATAGAGCGTCTGGCTACGGACCAGAAGGTCGTGGGTTCGAATCCTGTCGCACGCATATATGTAATACTTTCTTTCAATTATCAAATAGTCGCTTCAGAGTTCAAATTGAATCCGTTTCAAAAGAATTGGCGTAGTCATCATTTTTGACTACGCCTTTTTCATCTCATTATTTTTATATTATTGACAAATATCACTTACACGAAAATGCAAAGAAGATTTGCCGCTGCGCGGCGCATTTTCGGTGCCGGAAAACACTCAAATCAGCGTTTCCTTAAATCTGAATCTCAACTTTAATATGATCATCCACCTTCGACGCAAAGGTTTCCGCGTCCTTTTTGCTTCCCACGATGCTTCCATAATGCATGGGTATCGCGACCTTCGGGGAAATCCTGTTGACAAGATCCGCCGCCTCCAAGGCCGTCATGGTATATGTCCCGCCAACCGGAACCAGCGCGACATCGCACTTCACCGAGGCCGCCTCCTCCGTCAGATCCGTATCTCCGGCAATATATACATATTGCCCATCGCATTTGATATTATAGCCAATCCAACCCGCGCTTTTGGGATGGAATGCTTTTGAGACGTTATACGCAGAAACCGTATCAAAAATCAGTCCATTTACCGCATAGCTCGTCCCCGGACTCACCGGGACAATTTTCTTTACCAGTCCGGACACCTCCTGCGCCTTTTTCTCCATATTTTCCGGCACCACCAAAAAGGTGGAGTCCCCAACCACCTTGCGGATATCCTCCGGCGAAAAGTGGTCATAATGATCGTGGGTCACCAGGATAAAATCCGCATCATTGCGTTCCCCCTGAATCTGGAAGGGATCCACGTAAATCACCCCCAGCTCACAACGAATCCGGATGCTGCTATGCGCCAAAACCTCGATATTGTCCGTCATTCCCATATCAAACTCCTTTCCTCCTCATTTTTTAACTTTACCTCTTCATTTCCGCCTTCGCCGTCCTTCTGCCATCGCTTCAATGCCCCTTATCAAATTGATTTTTCTTTCAGAAAAGGGAAACGCCGAAAACCCGGCATTTCCCCAAAGTAAAAACATCCTCACTCTTTCACTTATCAATCTTTTTCAGGCCTATTCCGCGCAATCCATATGCCCCTTAACCGGCAAAAAGCATCCCGTCAAAGCATTCCTCCAGCTCGATCCCGTTTATCGTCCTGGGCCATTCCACCGAGTCCAGCGTGACACGATAGACATTGCCCTCCTCGTCCTTCATATCCGTATAGCTCTCATTATCCGTCCTGAAGAAATACAGCTTCGTACCGGCCGGCACATCGACCCCCGCTCCGAAAACCTCGTCCCTTTCCTCATCAACCTGGTCAAGGTGAAGCTCCGTCTTCGTGGTCAGGGCAAAGGAATCATTGTTCATCTCAAAATAAGAAGTTTCCGGAACAAAGACAACATCCGCGCCAATGCCATACCAGCGTTCAGCCCCGATAGTGCTTAACAGGTCATACCGTATGCCCATTCGGAAATGGGATGTATCGGTAAGCACCGCGCGCCAGCCCCCGGAGAAATCCTCCCCATATCTTTCCGGAACATCCGCTTCAAGGCTTAGCGCTTCGCTGCCCATATACACCGGCCCGCCGGAAGTCATGTCATAAAGGTACATCATCTGATAATCGTTGTCCGATGTCATCTGCGCCAGAAGCACATCATTTCCGTTGGCATGAACCAAAACAGGGCGCAGGCTGTAGCTCCAGCTTTCATTCGTAATTTCACTGCCGTTCACTTCGACATGGATATTCGCATACGAATACGAATCATACTCATCCGGCTCCCCATGGACCGAAATCTTATCCACCGTGCCGTCCCCTTCGAGATCCGTCAATTCATCAATGCCTTCCACAAGCTCAATGGCATAATTCGAAAGGACTCCGTCAGTGCAGCGATCCTTGAAAAGCCCGGATGCCTCCCCATAAAGGATATGGACGGTCTGAATGCCGGAGGCATAGGGCGCAAGCTCATACGGATTGAACCAGAAGGTAATGCCATCCGGCTCCAGCGTAAAACTGGGCTCCGTCTCCGCGCCATCCTGGAAATAGCCCCGCACCGTGTCCTCCATGGAGTCAAAAAATGCCCGGCTGTCATAATTCTTATAAAGCATTCCGATCACGCGCTCAGCCATGGCCGTCTTATCCGCTATGACATCATCAAGTCTCAGCTCTTCTCCAGTGCGGCAGTCGTAATTATACCCGCCATATCCATAATCCCCATGGACGCCCCCCGTATAGCTTCCATAGGTTCCCAGCAGGCTTAATATCCCGCTGTCAGCCCTCCTGAGCAAAAATCCATGACGATAATATAGCGGCGAATAATATTCCGTCTGCTCCGCAAAAAATTCTTGCGCGTTGGCTGTGAGTTCCGTGAAATTCGTTTCGGCGTCCTTCTTCCACTCATTCGCCAACTCCCGCAGCACGGCATCCAGCTCCGGAAAAGCCTCCGCGCTTTCATCGCTCAGCGCGGGTACATCGTAGCTCAGTTCCGAAATCAGCCGATAGGTATCCTCCAGCTCCTGATACTCCGTTAATGCTTCCGTCCTGATTGAAAGCTCCGGGATATTGTTCCTCACGGCGATGTCGGCATCCCCCGTCCGTCCTGTGATCGGCAAACCGCTTTCCGGCTCATCCGATGAGCTGCCGGCATCCGCCCCCGCAGCTTCATCCGCGCCTTCCGGCGCATTGCTTTCCGAGCCTTCATTTTCCCCTTCCGCAAATGCGTCTGCGTCTTTTTCCGAATCTACGCCTGCGCCTGAGTCCGCATCTATGTCAGTCTTTGCGTCAACATCGGCATCAGCCTTTAGATTAGCAGCATCCTCAGCCTCCGTCTTTCCATCCGCATCTGTTTCTGCCTTTGCACCAGCTTCGGCATCTGAATCCGAATCTATATCTGCATTCTCCGGGGAACCGTTTTCAGCCATCTTCCCCTGGGAGCCGTTTTCCTCCGCTGTTGCCCCGCTGTCAGCGCCCTGCGTCTCAGGCGTCACATCCTGTATCTTCCTTGTATCGCTTTCAACGGCATTATTCCCACATGAAGCAGCAAAAACAAGGGACGAAGCCATCAATGCGGCTCCAAACAGCCTGCGGCAAACGGACCAATTTCGTTTCCTCATACATCCCTCCCGACTTTTTATCCCACACTTAACTGTTTTTTCATCCCACTCTCATGCGGAACTTCATTGCCTCCCTGCGGTCTTCCACAAGTTCAATGGCAGCGCCAAGTGCCTGCAGCTTCTTTTCAAAATGCTCATAACCCCGCTGTATGTAGCCGATCTCATTAACCATGGTAAAGCCCTCAGCGCAAAGGCCCGCGATAACCAGCGCGGCCCCCGCCCTGAGATCCAAGGCGTTCACAGAAGCGCCATAGAAAGTCTCTACGCCATCAATAATTGAAACATTGCCCTCGACCTTGATGCTCGAACCCATCCTAGCGAGCTCATCCACATACTTGAAACGATTTTCAAAAATCGACTCCGTAACTATGGATGTCCCTTTGGCCAGCGCCAGCGTCACGCTCATCTGCGGCTGCATGTCCGTAGGAAAGCCGGGATAAGGCAGGGTCTTTATATCCGTCGGCCTCTGCACCTCCCTGCCGATTACCCGCACAGCCTCGTCATATTCGATAATCGTGTTTCCCATTTCCAGAAGCTTCGCGGAAATGGATTCAAGATGCTTTGGAATCACATTGCGGATCAACACGTCACCCCGTGTTGCCGCAGCCGCGCACATAAAGGTCCCCGCCTCAATCTGGTCGGGGATGACGGCATACGTCGTTCCATGCAGCTTTTTCACGCCCCGGATCCTGATCGTATCCGTACCGGCACCCTTGATGTTTGCGCCCATGCTGTTCAGGAAATTCGCCACATCCACGATATGGGGCTCTTTTGCCACGTTTTCGATAATCGTCCTGCCCTCCGCTAGAACTGCTGCCAGCATAATGTTAATGGTCGCCCCCACGGAAACAACATCGAGGTAAATGTGGGCTCCATGCAGCCCATCCCCGGCTCCCGCCTGCACACATCCATTCCTGATCTGAATATGCGTGCCCAAAGCCCGAAAGCCCTTGATATGCTGATCAATCGGTCGCGAACCAATCGCGCAGCCGCCCGGCAGCGGCACACAGGCCTTGTGATATTTCCCGAGCAGGGCACCGATAAAATAATAAGAAGCCCGGATTTTCCGGATATACTCATCGTCAATGGATACAGCTTCAACATTGGCGGCGTTAATCGATACCGTATGACTGTCTATACGATTCACGGAGGCCCCAATTTCCTTCAGTGCTTCCAGCATGACATTCGTGTCCCGAACATCCGGCAGGTTTTCGATAATGACCTCATCATCCGTCAGAAGCGAACCGGCGATAATGCCGAGGGCCGCATTTTTCGCGCCACCAATCACCACTTCACCATGAAGCGGATGTCCTCCCTTTATTATATATTTATGGTCCATAACCTGTTCTTTTCTTTCTATTTTATCGTATTTATTTATCGTATTTATCGTAACTATCGTAAGTATACAGTACGCCATTCACTGTCACTCTGAAGACTTCTACGACCGCATAACCATGACATTATAAAGCGATTCAGTGAAAAAAGCAAGCATAACTACTTTGGTGTCAATGAAAAGGAATTGCGAAGCTTACTCTTTCATACTTTGACTTAATGCCGCAGGCGTTGAGTCCCATTTGTGTCGCGCCAGCGGCACAAATGAAGTATGAAAAGCTTGCTTTTCATACTTTCGCGTATAACGCAGAAACACTCCCCCGCTTTTCTCAGAGATTCAGTAAGAAAAGCCCTTCAGGATTTCTCTTGCCGTATTGCCTCCTACCGCAACAATATTATTCAATATAATCACGTCTTTCACATTATGCTCCTGAATAAAGCCCTTTACATTACCATGATAGTAACGATAATCCATCACATATGTGTGCCTGTAATGATCGACCAGGAAGGGTGCGAAGCAGTTGCCATAAGAATCCTTTAGAAGAAGTACGGCGGAATCCTCTTCAATATTCGGATTAACGATTTCAGAAAGCGGATTGTCGCCCATAAGGAAGCAACTGTACTTCTGACCAGCGTTCATCCCCGATGCATCGCTTATGACATTAACGTAGCCCTCCGTCCCCTCTGTGGAAAAGACATGAAGGCGGTTGCTGCCCATCGGCAGAAAGGCTTCAATGGAATCCGGATTAGCCCTCAGCGAGTCATTCCGATTTGTCGAAAAATAAAATGTACCGTAAAACCCGGAATAAAGCTGCCTCTCAAAGGCGGAAAGTTCATGAGGCGCGACTCCCTTTTCCTGGCAGAACTCCCTGTAAGCATAATAAGCACCTCGCTGCGTCCAATGATGATCCGTATGGAAAAAGATATATTCACCGGTTCTGGAACGAAGGGCGTCAAAAACGGAAACGCGATGCACGGCAGGATTCATCAGGCTGTACATATACTGTATCGCCACATCCATGCCGACAGAACCCAGCCTGTCCTGCACCTCCTCCGGCAGCATGACGCCAAAGGAATTCGGCGCCACAATGCTGTATAACGAAACGTCCTGAGGAAGAACGGCCCGCAGAGTATTGACCATGGACGCATAATCCCTCATATTCTGCTGGCTGAAATAAAATATCTCATACCCGCAGCCCTCAGTGACATAAACATCCCCTGCCTGCTCCCCGGTCATCTCCAGGTTCCCCGTGTCAAAAGCCGGAAGAATCAGGTCACCCTCCGCAGTGGTCTCGAAAACAGTGCTTTCCGCCTGACCCCCCGCTTCATCGGCTCCCGCACCCAGGGTACCGGCAGCCTCCTCGCTTTCAGACGATAATGCCTCTCCCGCCACCGCGCCATCTGATGTCAATGCCTCCCCTGATGACTCCGTGGCCTTAAATTCTTCGACTGCATTCGTCAATCTTCCTTCCGAAACACCGGCTTCTAACGTCCCTGCTTCTGTTGCCCCTTCGCCCACTACACCGGCTTCTGCTGTCCCTTCGCCCGCTACACCGGCTTCTGCTGTCCCTTCACCTGCTGCCCTTTCTTCCGTTATTCCTTCGCCTGATGACGCTGCTTCTGCTTCCATTATTGCTTCTTCTGATGTTCCTGCTTCTAATATTCCTGCTATTCCTGCTTCCGATGCTTCCCCTTCCGGCATCTCCACTTCCGATGCCCCTTCTTCCGGCAGTTCTTCCAAAACAACGGGAACAGCAACAGCGCCTCTAAGCGATTCGTCATCGACAGAAAAAGCCGATGCCGCCCCATCAGAAGCATACAGTCCGTCAATCCCACCCCCTTCCGGGTAATTCTCATATAAATTTTCTAATGCAAAAGTAGGCGCCGTTTCAGAGGAGATCTCCGGAATCTCCTCTTTCACGCCGCCCCCATGGGTATAGATTGCTTCTTCTTTCCAGCCATAATAACTCTCCAGGCTGGCATGACACATCAAAAGTTGCTCCCGAAAAGGAAACGTATCCGAAAACCAATCCGAAAGCTCACCAAAATAAGACCCGTCAAGCACCGTCAGAACCTTGGGCCCGGGCATTTGTTTCAATTCTCGCTTTTCCGACAAAGAATAATCCGGACGGAAAGGCATTGTCAGGCTCAGCGCACACACGCCCAGCATCGCGCCACCAACAATGCCGGCCATGGCATAAGTCCATCTGGAATTCAGCCTCCTGGCCTTCACAACCCTCCTTGGGCGCGGGAAATTACCAACACTGCCATCCAGAATTATCTGCTTTTCACCAACCTTTCCCGAGTGCGCAGAATTACCAGCTTTTCTCAATGTCGGCAAGCAGGTCTGCCGCCCATGGCAGTTACCTGGCCGCTCGGAATTGCCAACGTCGCCATGAGATTCATAATCATCCACTGCCGCGGAAGACATCCCCACGCTCCCGGAAACCAACTCTTCATCAACACTGTAAAGGATACGATGTGACCCCAGTTCATTAATCACGGTCCCTGGAATCTCATCCTCCCGTCTTGCAACTGCCCCTGCCATAATGAAAAACCATCCCCTTAATCTGTTGCGGGCTACCCCGACCCCGCTTAATCATCCTGCCCTGTAATATATCAGGAAGGTTTTTCATAATTTTTTGTTTTCTTTTACATCTTTCTGTCACTTACTCCGTCCTTGTGCCCCCAAAAGCCTGAAACACCACATATGGAACGGCCCCCGACGGTTCCTTTCTGCTGCCCACAAACTACTCTCTTCCCGAAAGCCGGTTCAACCTCAGCACAAACCGATTCAGCCACGAAGAAGCCGCATGGAATTAAGTATGCACAAAACAGCCACGCCTACATCCGCAAAAACCGCAAGCCACATATTCGCGAAGCCAAAAGCGCCAAGGCAGAGTATCAGAAGCTTTGTAAAAAGGGCAAATACAATGTTTTGCTTCGCAATACCCACAGTCCTGCGAGCAATTCGGACCAGCACAGGAATTTTCATCAGATCATCATCCATTACGACAATATCCGCCGCTTCAATTGCTGCATCCGACCCCAGGGAACCCATAGCGATCCCCACGTCTGCCCTCGAAAGAACCGGCGCGTCATTCACGCCGTCCCCCAGGAAACAGAGCCGCCCCCTTGACCTTCGGTTGAATAGAACTGCTGCCCTAAATAAGCATCGACTAATTTTATCAAGAAGCTCCTCGCTTTCGTCACCTTGTGGGAAGCCTCCGTTGCCCACCGCCTTCCGATTCGTCCCATCGGAACACAACTCTCCATCAGACGACTGGTCTCGATTTCCGTACGCATTCCCTACAGTGCCCCCCGAATCATTAGATGCACTCTCCAGCTCCTCAATCAGCTCCTCAACTTTCGATACCTTGTCCTGGGGAAGCAGACCCGCATACACCCTGTCCATTTCAAGCTCCCGGCCCACTGCCTTGGCATACTCCTCCCGGTCTCCCGACAACATGACCGTTTCCTTTACTCCGGCCCGTTTCATCTCCCTGAGTGCTTCCATTGCGTGCGGTTTTACCCTGTCGCCAATTAAAATCGCTCCAAGATAAGAGGGTCTGCCGCTCCCGGCAAGACAGGCCGCATAAACGATTTTGCCCTCATGTTCGGATTCTTCAAAAGGTACCCCATAACTGCGAAGCAATTCCTCATTACCCAGAAGAAAAACAAAGCCGCCCTGCTTCACTTCCGGATTGGTTTTTTGCCGCTCCGAGTTCTGATATTGCGAATCACTCGAAATGATTTTCTCAAGACCCTCTCCGGCAAGCACCGAAACTACGCCCTGCCCGGGGATATTCCGTGATTCCCCCAGTGAAATGCCGAAAGTCTCATCTGTTCTTCCGGCGCAATATTTACCATCAGCCTCATCCGCCCCTCTGGCGCAAAATGCTTCCCACGCCTCCCGTATGGATTTCGCGATAGGGTGAAGGGAGGCTTCCTCGGCCTTTGCCGCAAGGCAGAGAAGCGCGTCCTCCGGCACACCTTCGGCCGGAATAATCTCAGAAACCCTGAAACTCCCCTCCGTCAAGGTGCCTGTCTTGTCCGAAACCAGCATATGAACATCAGACATCAACTCCAAATAATTCGAACCCTTCACCAATATGCCCTTCCTCGAAGACGCGCCAATGCCCCCGAAAAAAGCCAGCGGAATGGAAATCACCAAGGCACATGGGCAGCTGATGACCAAAAAAGTGCACGCGCGGTAAATCCATACTCCCGGATTCCCCGTAACAAGAGAGGGGACAATGGCCAGCGCCAGGGCGCAGAAAACCACGACAGGCGTATACCATCTGGCAAAACGCGTAATGAAATTCTCGGTTTTCGACTTATTCTCGGAAGCATTTTCCACCAGCTCCAGTATCCTTGAAACTGTCGAATCCTGGAATTCCTTCAACGCGCGTATCCTCAGCATTCCTTCACCGTTAATGCAACCCGAAACCAACTCCGTCCCCTCCCGGGCCGCCCTGGGAACCGACTCACCGGTCAGAGCCGCAGTGTCGATCATGCTTTTCCCTGAAATCACAATGCCATCCACAGGGATTTTCTCTCCCGGCAGCACGCGGAGGACATCTCCGATCCTGACCTCCTCCGGATCAACCTCCTCCACCTCTCCGTTCTCCCTTTCAACATTTGCCGTGTCCGGGACAATGTTCATAAGATCCGAAATAGACTTCCGCGACTTCCCTACGGCATAGGACTGGAACCACTCCCCTACCTGGTAAAAGACCATGACCGCCACGGCCTCGGAATTCTCCCCCGTGGCAAAAGCCC
Source organism: uncultured Oribacterium sp. (assembly GCA_946413525.1). Classification (GTDB taxonomy): domain Bacteria; phylum Bacillota; class Clostridia; order Lachnospirales; family Lachnospiraceae; genus Oribacterium. The sequence continues at coordinate 24,657 of CAMKKZ010000004.1, read as the reverse complement.
CCACCGTCGCGACAAACATAAGGAAGGACTCATCAAAGGGCTGCCTGTTCCGCATGCCCAGAAAAGCCTTCCGCAGCACAGGCAGCCCGCAAAGCAAATAAGGACACAAATAAAGCAGAAAATTCACCCATGGATTGCCAAATGCAGAGGGAAACATCCCCATTTTTTCTGACAACATCAAAAAAGCAAACAGAAACAACGCCGCCACAATTTTACATAATTCCTTTTTCTGCTTCCTCGACATAAGCAAACCCCTTCTGCCCCTTGAACCTTAACGATCCCTTCCCAAACTTCTCTATTATAGTGGCTTTTTGGCCGCTTTCCTTCCATGGTAAGGCAGAAAATTCAACTCTCCCCGCCTTTTTCCACATAAATTCCAACATGCCTTGCCTGACAGAATACAATACACAACTACAATGCCACAGAAAAATCAGGCTCGATTTTCTTGCCAACTGCGATTGCCTGCTGCAGGATATCCTCAAACCGCCCATCGTCCGCATCCAGCGTGAACTTTTGCGTCAGAAAATTCACTTTAGCGTCATTAACCCCCTCCAGCTTTTTCACCGCTTCCTCCACCTTGGCCGCGCAATTCGCGCAATCAATCTCACATTTGAACTTCTTCTTCATAAAAACCTCCTTCTCTCATTCTTTGACTTGATGCCGCAGGCATTGAGTCCCATTTGTGTCGCGCAAGCGGCACAAATGAAGCATGAAACGCTTGCCCTTTCATACTGATACTTACCGAAATACTGTTCGGCTTCCATATGCGCCTCGAAGCAAGTAAAAAGAAGCACGTCGGACAAATAAAAAAGCGCCAACCAAACAGTTAACCATCATTCCTCAATATGCTCCTTCCCCATGGCGATAATCGTTTTCACATGATCATCCGCCAGAGCATAAACCATAGCCTTCCCCGCCCTGCGCGCGCTCACCAAACGGGACGTCCTCAAAATCTTCAATTGATGCGATACAGCGGACTGGTTCATTTCCAAATCTTCACAAATCTCCGTAACATTTTTCTCCCCATCAAACAGATCATACAAAATCTTGATCCTTGTGGAATCCCCGAAAATCTTGAACAACTCCGCAAGATCGCATAACTCCGTTTCCGTCACATTCTTAATGATATGCTCGATCTTCTCTTCATCATAAACCTTCGGAATCTCCATATATAACCATCACCCCCCGTCAGAACCGATTCGCGCCATTTAATGACTACATGGACATCATCCTATAGGCGCCGCCGCAAAGACTTCGCCCCAAGGGCCCCCCACGGGAACCGCCGCACAGACATCCTCATGAGTTGCAGCGGATTGTCGCATCAAAATCATCATATGAACATATTATCATGTATTTGATAAATGTCAAGTCGAAAACACAAATTATCTCACCTTCCTGTCCCTTTCTTTTGGTAATATCTTGAAGGCCCGTACTTTTGATAATGACTTGAAAGCCCCATCTTTTGATAATATAATCCATTTCATAAGCAACTGGCAGACTCCTGCCATGGTATAAACCATGCTTGATGCATAGCTATATCCTGTCTTTCTGCGAAAGACACCGATGGGAGTCATGAAACTACTTCTTTTTTCAAACTTATTATCTTCCGTTTATAAGGGAACCTTGTTGATGCGATACCACATCATCATATCATGAAATCAGAGTGGCCAAAGTCCGCTCTGACAAGGGAGGAATACCGCATGAGGAAGCTTCCGATTGGTATTCAGGGATTTGAAGGCCTCCGTAAGGACGGCTATCTATATGTTGATAAAACCGAATATATTTATAAGCTGGTTCATACAGGAAAGGAATATTTCCTGAGCCGTCCGCGCCGTTTTGGGAAAAGTCTGCTGCTTTCCGCAATCAAGGCGTATTGGGAGGGAAAGCGGGAGCTTTTTGACGGCTGCAGGATTGTGGACCTGGAAGCGAATAATCCGGATGCCTGGAAAAAATATCCGGTATTTTATTTTGACTTTAACGGAGAAAATTACCAGCAGGAAAAAGCACTGGAAGACATTCTGGATGAACAATTGAAACGCTGGGAAAAGGCGTTTCTTGAGGACGCACCTGACGGCACCCTGGGGAGTCGATTCCGAAGCCTTTTAATTGCTGCCAGAGAAAAGACAGGCCACCGATCTGTGGTTCTGGTAGATGAATATGACAAGCCACTTCTGGATGCAATTGAAAATCCGAAGCTGGAGGAGCATAATAGAGCAGTCTTTAAAAGTTTTTTCAGTTCTCTTAAGGGCTTTGATGAGTATATCCGCTTTGCATTTGTCACAGGCATTACAAAGTTCGAAAAAGTCAGCATTTTCAGCGACCTGAATCAGCTAAATGACATTTCGCTAACGGAAGAATATGCCGGGATCTGCGGAATTACCGATGAAGAATTACTGGATAATTTTTCACCCGAGATAGAAGAAACCGCGCGAAAACAGTTGATCGACAAGATGAAATGTTTCCGGGCACTCAAGGAAAGATATGACGGATATCGTTTTCATCCATTTGGATCCAGTGTATACAATCCATTCAGCGTGTTGAAGGCTTTTTACGGAAAAGAATTTGGATCCTACTGGTTTGAGACAGGCACACCGTCTTTTCTGGTCCGCAAACTACATTCCAGCCGATTTGACATACGTAAACTGGCTGACCAGACTTTGTATACAAGCGAAGCGCAGATGTCGGATTATAGGGCAGACAATCCGGATCCTGTCCCCCTGCTTTATCAAACCGGATATTTAACGATCAAAACATATGATAAAAAAAGGAACAGGTATACACTGGCTTTTCCTAATCAAGAGGTGAAATATGGAATGTTGGGAAGCCTTATCCCAGCCTATATTCCCAATGCCGTAAATGGAACAGGAACAGATATATTTACATTGGACGAGTATGTGGAGGAAGGGAATCTGGACGGGATCCGGCTTGTTTTTACGGCACTATTCGCAGGTATACCATATTCACAGGAAAGGGATCCTTTTGAACACTATTTTCAGACGGTCATCTATCTGGTGTTTACGATGTTGGGAAAATTCACCTTATGCGAGATGCATACCGCGACGGGACGGGTCGACTGCAAGGTAGAAACAGACAAATATATCTATTTGTTTGAGTTCAAAAGAGACGGCACCACAAAAGAAGCATTAAAACAGATAGAAGAGAAGGGCTATGCACTGCCATTTGCCGCAGATTCCAGAAAACTGTACAAGCTGGGTGTGACATTTGATTCGGAGAAACGCATCCTGAACGGCTGGGAAGTTCTGGAATAAAGATCTGGAATAGCGTCAATAAGAGGCGGGACACTTTTCATATTGTCTATGAAAAGTGTCCCGCCTCACCGCTTTTTCAGCATCAAAGCAGCGACTCCACACATGCGGCCACATCCTTCATATCAGCAGTCGGTTCAAAACGGGCGACCACATTCCCGGAACGATCCACAATAAACTTTGTGAAATTCCACTTGATGTCCGGATTGTTCTGAAAATCCGGATCAATCTTCGCCAGCATTTCCCCCATCTTCCCGGCTATCGGGCCATCCCCAAAGCCCTTGAAGCCCTGCTGTGATTTCAGAAAACGAAACAGGGGCAGTTGCCCGTCCCCATTCACCTCCGCCTTCTTCATCTGCGGGAACTGCGTATGGTAATGCAGCGTGCAAAATTCATGTATCTCATCGTCCGTGCCCGGTGTCTGTCCCGCGAACTGATTGCAGGGAATGTCAATAAGCTCCAGACCCCTGTCATGGAACTTTTCATACATATCTTCCATATCCTTGTAATGAGGGGTGAATCCGCATCCCGTAGCCGTATTCACGATCATTATTACCTTCCCCTCAAAATCCTTCAATGAATGCTCCACGCCCTTCGGATCCATGACGGAAAAATCATAAATCGACATCCTTGATTCTCCTTTCAGTTATTTAATTAAGGAAATGCTGATTAGCTGATTAGATCAGCTAATCAGCATTTTCTGATGATGCACACGAAAATGCAAAGTAAATTTGCTGCTGCCTACCTCCTACTGCCCTCTCCCCATCAGTTGCCCTTCCATAATGTCATAGAGCTGCTCGGGGTCAATGGGCTTGACCAGATGGGCATTCATGCCCGCGCGGGAGCTTTCCTCGAAATTCTCCCGGAAGGCATTCACCGTCATCGCGATAATAGGGATGTCCGCCGTTCCGGGCAGCCCGCTCCTCCGGATCCTCCTGGTCGCCTCCAGGCCGTCCATGACCGGCATGAGTATATCCATCAGGATCAGGTCGAAGGGTTCCTCCCTCTGCACAACTTCCAGAGCCTCCCGACCATCCCTTGCCGTAGTCACCTTTATTCCTTTGGTCCGCAGAATCTTCTCCCCGATCTCCAGATTGATCTCATTATCATCCACCAAAAGCACCCTCAGGCCTTCGAAATCATACGAGCGGTTCTCCAGGAAATCTATCGAATCAGCGGATTCACCTGTCTCGGAGATCGCGACAGCGCCCGGCATCTGGCTCTCCTCAGCGAGCCGGAAAGTGAAGGTGGCCGTGATCTTGGTCCCGTTCTCCTTGTCCGAAACCGCTGTCAAAGTCCTCGACCCCAGGGCAATCACATAGCTGCGCAGAATGATGAGATCAATATCCAAAGCATCCAGCCCGCTGTCAATCTTGTCCTTCAACACCACGTAGGGCTGGAAGAGATACCTCAGGCGTTCCTGATCTATAACAATGCCCCGGCTCTCCACGGAAAACTCCAGCGTCACGTCCCCGGGACTCCTGAAAAGCTGGCGTATATGCAGCGTGATCCGTCCGCCCCTGACCGTGTAATGCGTTGACGCCTTGAGCATCTTTAGCAGGATCTGACGGAGCGCGTTATAATCCGTCAATACATGAAGCTTCTGCCCATCGGCGCAGTCCAAACGGAAGGTCAGCCCCCGCTCATAAAGCCCGTCCTGGATGCCCCGCCGCACATCCTTAAGCAGATCCTCCATAAAGACCCGGTCCTCTTTCACCGGGATGCTGTTTTTGGCAATGTCCCGCAGCTCCAGAATATCATCAATGGCATCCGTCATATAGCTCCCGGACATCGAAATCTTGCGGAGATAGGCATCCAAAGCTCTGTTGTCACCCAGATCCTCCTGCGCCATCCGGGTGAGACCCATAATCGAATAGAGAGGGGTCCGGATAATGCGGCTCATCAGCGTAAGGAATGTATTCTTCTCGTCAATCTCATGCTGCGCGTTCTTCAGGGCGTTTTCAAGCCGCCCCGCGCGTTTGGACACATCACGCACGGCATCCGTAATATCCTGGATGTACATCATGACATGCCCGGCATCCTTCCTCATGAAACCGGCTTCCTTCAGCCGTATTCCCTGCTCCTCCCGTATCGTATAATAGACCCTGTGCAATGATTCCTTTCGCAGGTTGTCCTCTATCTGCTCCAGCCTCAGCTCTCTTAGAATCTCATCCGGCTCCGCATCGGCGCATACGTCCATAATGTAGCGCTGAATCATCGTGTCATAATCATACTGCGCCCCAACGGTATTCCTCCAGGTCCTGTCCCTTGCAAAAAGCGTACTGCATGTATTCGCCAAAACGTCAAGCTCAATCAGCTCGTCATACGTTGTCATGAAAATCTTGTCGAATAATGCCGCTTTTTCCTCTGTCTTCAACCTAATACCCATAGCAAGCCTCCTTTTTCGGCAAACGACATATTGGTAAGAGCATTGTACCAAAATAATGGCAATAAAGCTATTCCTTTTCTTCGAAAAAAAGGGTAAAATGTTTCTGATGCGGCAAGTTGAAAATGCGCATCCCCATGGAATGGACATTTCGGAAAGGCACTTGCCGAAAAGGCATCACTGGAAAGGCAGCTGCTAAAATGCATCATCGGAAAGACAGTTGCCGAAAAGGCATTACTGGAAAGGCACTTGCCAAAATGCATCATCGGTAAAACACTCACCGAATTGCATTGCCAAAAAAGGCACTTGACGGAAAAGCAGGGACACTATGCGTTCACAGCCAGCAGTACAGGCTGCTACGCGACAGTTTCCGGAAAGGTAGGGACACTATGTATTCATCACAAAACCTCTCAGTTAATCTCCAGCCCAACTGCGTCGTTGGCATAGGGGCTTCCGCGGGAGGCTTGGAAGCGCTGCAGCAGTTCCTCACCTTCCTCCCGTCCAATACCGGCATGGCCTTCGTCATTATCCAGCACCTGGCCCCGGATCACAAGAGCCTGCTTGCCGACATCCTCGGCAAGTATTCCGCCATGCCCGTCACGGAAATCAGCGATGGCATGCATGTGGAGCGGAACCATATCTACATGATCCCGCCCCGCTTCAATGTGGAGATCACCTCGGACGTATTGCGCCTAAAGCCCTACGATGCCAAGAAGATCAACCACCCCATCGACATTTTCTTCCGCTCCCTGGCCATGGCCTACGAAAACCGCTCCGTGGCGATCATCCTTTCCGGCACCGGATCCGACGGCACCAACGGCATCCGCTCCATCAAGGAGCAGAACGGCGTCATTATCGTGCAGACCCCGGACTCCGCGAAATTCGACGGAATGCCCAGGAACGCCATTTCCACCGGTTTCGTGGACCTCATCCAGAATCCGGAGAGCATCGCGCGGGAAATGGCGCATATTTCCGAGTCAATGATTGACGCCAGCGCCCGCCTGCAATTATCCGACCAGGACCTGCTTTCCCAGGTCTTTTCCGTGCTGAAAAATGTCACCAACATCAACTACACTTATTACAAGCAGACCACCATCCTCCGCCGCATCGAACGACGCCTGGTGGTGACCCACAACAAGAACCTCCGGGAATACGTGACTTACCTGAGCAATAACCCCGACGAGGCCAAGCTCCTGGCAAAGGAGGTGCTCATCGGCGTGACCAGCTTTTTCCGGGATGCCGAATATTTTGATGTGCTGAAGGAAACCGTCATCAAGGAAATCATCCGCAACACCCCCAAGGAAAAGCAGGTGCGCGCCTGGGTGGCCGGCTGCTCCACTGGGGAGGAAGCCTACTCCATCGCCATCCTTTTTCAGGAGGCCATGGAAGAGCTGGAGATGCAGCGGGACATAAAGATTTTCGCCACGGACCTTGACGCGGAATCCATTGCCACCGCCGTGCGCGGCGTATATGGGGATAATATTATCGAGGACGTTTCCGTCGCCCGACTGTCAAGGTACTTCTCCCGAAAAGGGAACAAGTACGTCATCCACCATGACATACGGAAGATGATCATTTTCGCGCAGCACAACGTCTTCCAGGATCCCCCTTTCGGGCGCCTGGATCTCATCAGTTGCCGGAACGTGTTGATTTATTTCCAGCAGGTTCTCCAGCGGAACCTCTTCGCCATCTTCCACATCGCGCTGAACAACCACGGCTACCTGTTCCTTGGACGTTCAGAGTCGGTCATTGATTATGATGACGTGTTCCGCATCCTCTGCGGGAATGAAAAGATCTTCATACACAACCAGTCCGGAAAGGCGCCGCTCCACGAGCATATACATTATTCCATGCACAATGTGGAATCCGGGCTTGAACCCGTGCAGATCCAGAGGCTCGAGGACGATCCCGACGTCCATTACAAGTCAAACGAGCTGGACACGTCCATCCTGGAGGCACTGATGCCCGCCTGCGTCCTCGTGAACCAGAAGAACGAGCTGGAGCGCACCTACGGGGACTGCTCCCATTTCCTCTCCATACCAACGGGAATGGCCACCCTCGACATTTTCCAGTTGATCCGGAACGACCTGAAGATCGCCGTGTCCACCGTGCTCCGGGATGCCCGCAAGAACGGCAGCCGGGTCGGCTACGATGCTGTGCCCGTAAAGCTGGACGCCACGCCGGAATATATTTCCATTATCGCGCAGCCGATTTTCGACCGCCACGGGCAAGGCACCAATTACACAGCCATCTCCTTCCTCCGGGGGCGCCGGGAAATCGAAGGCGACCTGAAAAAGTACCAGATTGACACGGCCGCCTCCCGCCGCATTTCCGACCTGGAACAGGAGCTGAAGATCACAAAGGACAACCTGCGGCAGACCGTGACGGAGCTTGAATCCGTTAACGCCGAACTGCAGGCCGCGAACGAGGAGCTGCTTACGGCGAATGAGGAGCTGCAATCCTCCAATGAGGAGCTCCAGTCCGTAAATGAGGAGCTCTATACCGTCAACTCCGAATACCAGTCCAAGGTGACGGAGCTGGCCGGGCTGAACGATGACATGACCAACTTCCTGTCCACGACCCTGATTGGCATCCTGATGGTGGACCGGAACCTGAACATCCGCAAGTTCACGGAATACATTTCCTCGGAGTTCAATGTCGTAGAGCAGGACGTGGGCCGCTCGCTCCGCTACATTACCTATAATTTTGTCACCATCGACCTTATACGGGAATGCCAGAAGGTGCTTTCCACCATGGATCCCATCGAGCAGCATTGCGCTTCCGTCTCCGGAAAAACTTACCTGGTACGCATCGTCCCTTACCGCGCAACGGATATGCGTCAGATCGAGAGGGTGGAGGATCCGAGGAAGAAACCAAAGGAAGACCGGGTACATGGCCTGGTCATCTCCTTCGTGGACACGACGAAGCAGATTGACGATCAGGAGCAGATCGACGAGATGGCCCGGGCGCTGCGCATGGCCGTGAAATCCGGCCAGGAAAAGGAGACCTTCCTCTCCCATATGTCTCATGACATGCGGACGCCCATGACGGCCATTTATGGCCTGACGCAGCTTTCCCTGCGCGAAAAGGGTCTTTCCGACAACCTGCGCGACAACCTGGAGAAGATACAGACCTCCAGCCGCTACCTTATCAACCTGATCGAGGAGATCCTCGAGACCAGTCGCATTAACGCGGGAAAAGTCGTGTCCGTCAGCGCGGCCACACAGGAGGATCGGGTGCTCCATTCCGTCGCCTCGATCATTGAGGAGCAGACCAGGGCTGCCGGCATTAATTTCACTCTGAACATAAGCGGCTGCAAGGGACGTTATGTCCTGATGGACTTCCAGCACGTGGAAAGGGTCCTGGTGAACCTCCTGTCCAATAGCGTGAAGTTTACGCCGAAGGGCGGCCACATCACGCTGGAGGCAAAAATAGAATATCAGGGCGGGTACGCGGAGCATACGTATTATATACGCGACAATGGCATCGGCATTTCCGAGTCCTTCCAGCAAAGGATGTTCATGCCCTTTGAACAGGAAAATGCCGAGGGCGAAAGCTCCGACGGTACCGGGCTTGGGCTTTATATCTGCAAAAACCTTGTGGACCTGATGAGCGGCAGCATTTCCTGCAAGAGCGAGCACGGGAAGGGCACGGAATTCACCGTGCACCTGACTTACCCTCTCGCCAACGAGCAGCAGATCTCCGTGCTTTCCCACCGCTCAAGCTCCTATGAGGACCAGGTGCTTTACGGCAAGAACGTACTGCTCGCGGAGGACAACCAGATCAATGCGGAGGTCATCATCAAGATACTGAACACGAAGGGAATCCATTCGGAGCTGGCCCGGGACGGGCAGGAGGCAGTAGATCTTTTCCGAACCAGGACTCCGAACCATTACCAGGCCATCCTGATGGATCTGATGATGCCCGTCAAGGACGGCGCTGAGGCTGCCCGGGAAATCCGGGCCCTGGACAAGCCCGACGCGCTCAGCATCCCGATCATCGCCCTTACTGCCGGCGTATCCAAGGATTCCGAGGACCGCTGCTATGCCGCCGGCATGAACGACTGCATCACAAAACCCATCGACCCGACCCAGCTTTTCGTATGTCTGTCAAACGCCTTCCAAGGGGAATTTCTGTACGCCCCTACAGACGGAGAAATGGACGGGCAGGATATACAGGATGAGCAGAATGCACTGGATGTGCAGAATGAGCAAACTGCGCTGCAAGAGCAGGATGAGCAAACTGTGCTGCAAGAGCAGGATGAGCAGACTGCATTGCAAGAGCAGGATGAGCAGACTGCATTGCAAGAGCAGGATGAGCAGACTGCATTGCAAGAGCAGAATGCGCAGGATGTGCAAAATGCGCCGCAGGAGCAGAATGCGCAGGATGAACAGAATGCGCCGCAAGAGCAAAATGCGCAGGATGAACAGAATGCGCCGCAAGAGCAAAATGCACAGGATGAACAGAATTAAAACATATATTGTTAGAACGACTCCCTCATTGCCGGGTGGCTGGCCTCAATCTATCAGAGTGGGGCTTTGGCCGTTCTAAGTACTGACATAGCTACCGACTTGCAGGGTAAATCGATTCGATCCTGCTTTGCCAGATCAGGACATATCTCTGTGGAGGCGCCCAAATTAGGATAGAATTATGCATGATGCATAGTTGATACCTTAACAGAAGTATGAAAAGCAAGCTTTTCATACTTCATTTGTGCCGCTGGCGCGTCACAAATGGGACTCAACGCCTGCGGCATCAAGTCAAAGCATGAAAGGCAAACCTTTCATGCTTCCAGTCATGGGGCCCAGCCCCACAGAAAATTTATGAAAGATCATTTCATACTTCAAGAAAGATCATTTCATACTTCATTTGTGACGTTGGCGCGTCACAAATGGAACTCAATGCCTGCGGCATCAAATCAAAGCAAGAAATAACAGAAAGCGTGAAATGCAAAAAGAAGGGGGTACCTATGGACAGGTGTCTTCGGGAATTATCAACATGGGGGGCAGAGCCGCTCCAGGGAGTGCATCGCCTGATGGGCGATCAGGATCTTTACCTGCATCTGGTAAAACAATTTGCGGAAAAAGACGAACTGGAACGTCTGGGAGAATTAATCGAGAAGCATTCCTACCGGGACGCGTTTTTACTCTCCCACAGCATGAAAGGAGCTTCTGCCAACCTGAGCCTCCATCCTGCATTCAGAGCTTTGGTAGAGGTTGTGGAGGACTTGCGCTATCTCTCCAAAACAGGAAAGGATGGCTTCCCTCTGGATAAAACATCGTCAGACAAAAAAGAAGAAGGTGGTGACAAAGCAGAGAATTCAAAAAATGCGGGGACTTTGAAAAATGCTGAAAAAATAGAAAATGAAAAAAATAAAGAAAATAAAGAAAATTTAGAAATAATAGAAAGTACGGGCAATCCAGGGAACTTCGGGAGTTCAGAAAACGCGGAGACTGCAAATGGTTCGGAACACAGCTTCCAGGAGGAAGAAAAAGCCCTGGAAGCCCATATGTCCGTACTGACAGAAATATATCAGCTCCTGAGGCGAATGACCGCACGCTTCCCCTCAGGAGCCGTATAGATTGCGCTACTGCATCTGTTTATCGTCAATTAAAAAGAGTAGTTTTTTCCGCAGCACATGGAATACTGCGGAAAAAACTGAACAAACCATGCCTGAAGGCATATTTTGTTCAGACGCATCCCTGTGGGATGCGCCAAATACGGTATAAACTATGCTTGATGCATAGTTTATACCTACCTATTAGATGATTAACGGAATCACAGACTTTCTCAGACAAGTCCGGGGAAGCCATTCTGACGAAGCGCCTCAAAAAGAATAATGGAAACGGAATTCGACAGGTTCAGGGAACGTTCCTCTGGAAACATGGGGATCCGAATACAGGCATCCGGATTCCCCTCAAGTATCTCCCTCGGAATGCCACCGGATTCCTTTCCAAACATAATATAATCCTCCGCGCCGAACAGAACCTCGCTATAACTTCTCCCACCCTTTGTCGTAGCCAGCCACAGACGGGGCGTGTGAACTGCCGATCCGCCCGGTTTTTCTCTGACGCAATCCTTGATATGATTCCTCTCCAGAAAATCCCGGTAATCCAGATATTCCGACAGACGCAGCCTCGGCCAGTAATCCATGCCTGCCTTTTTCAGATTACGGTCATTCAAAATAAATCCATAGGGCTTGATCAGATGGAGCGCCGACCCCGTTGCCACACAGGTTCGCCCAATAGCCCCAGTATTAAAAGGTATTTCCGGTTCATGCAATACAATATTCATGACACTCATTATACACTGCCGTACATCGTTCAGGCAAGAGAGCTTTCCATATCGTTATTTTCTTCGCGATATGTAGGACAGCCAAAATAGCTATTTCAAAGCAAAATTAATCGTCCCTTCGGCGCATATGAGATGCACCGAGACATCCAAAGTAGCCTTTTCAACACAAAGTTGCCGTCCTTCCGACGCATATGTGCGGCCATGGGACTGCCAAAAATAACCATTCCAACTCAAAGTTGCCGTCCTTCCGGCACAACGCAGCAGCCTGGGGACAGCCAAAACCCAATCTGATAGGGAGAAAAGATGATCAAATTTATTGCCACTGACCTGGACGGAACACTTTTAAACAGCAGGAAAGAAGCCCCGGCTGATTTCGTCCCCTGGGTGCAGGCACATCCCGACCTTTTCATAGCTTTGGCCAGCGGCCGCCAGTACTATACGCTTCTCAAGGAATTTCCGCCCATTGCCGGAAGACTGATATATATCGCGGAAAACGGGGGTCTCGTCATATACAAAGAGGAAACGCTCCATATCGATTCCCTGAAACCGGACAGCGTTGAAAAAATCATCACATACTCAAGCTCTATTCCAAATACCACGCTGATCCTCTGTGGCGAAAAATCCGCTTACAGTCGTCCCGTAAGCAAGGAAATCGAATATCAGGAACACCTGTATTACACTCGCCTCTCCTTTACGGAAGACCTGTACGAAGCGGCAAGGCAGGACCGGATCATAAAAATCGCCCTCTACATCGAGGGACGGCAAGCGGCGCGGACCGCGTCCCAGTACTTTTCTGATCTCACGGGCATTGATCCCGACATTACCTCCATCGTCTCCGGGGCAGAGTGGATCGACATCAACAACAAAAGCACAAACAAGGGGGCCGCCGTCCGGGCCATTCAGAAAAAAATGGGGCTCCGCCCGGAAGAATGTATGGCATTCGGTGATTATATGAATGATTACGAGCTTCTCGCGAATTGCGGGGAAAGCTACGCCATGGCCAACGCCATAGCTGAAATCAAAGCCATAGCCAAACATACAGCACCCTCCAACGAAGAAGCAGGTGTCATGCAGGTACTGCGGGAACGCTTTGATTAGGGAAATGCTGATTCAAGCGTTTCCGGCTCCGAGACTCTTTATCGAATCTCCGAAGCTCTTGGCTGTACCATTGAGAACCTTCTTGAGAAATACGTGGAGTCTCCGTGAACTGATCATTTGTATATTGATTTAAAATCATAAGTAACGTAAGATATAATTACAAAACAAATACATTTTGCTTTATTTTATAGTTGAATGGAGTGATATAAATGGCAGAGCAGGTTCTGAATCAATTCAGGTCAGATAAAGCGCTTCGTGATGACTGCGTAGCGATCTACGAAGCGTTAGGGATGGATTTAAATACTGCTTTCAGAATGTTTATGGAGAGAACCCGGATGGTCAGGGGGCTTCCATTTCCTGCGGTTTTACCTGAGAGCAGAATGACGAGGGCAGAGGCGCAGAGGGCAATTGATGAAATTCGTGCCGAAGCTGCAGATTTGCCTGAAATGACCCTTGATGAGATCAACGAAGAAATTGATGCTGCCCGCAGGGAACGGAAGTCGAAAAGATGAGGTACTATGCCGTTTTTGACACAAATGTGCTGATATCCTCACTGCTGACGAAACGGACAGATACAGCGACGGCAAAAGTTGTAGATGCAATTTCTGACGGTAAAATTATTCCTCTGTACAATGAGGAAATACTTGAAGAGTATGACGAAGTACTGCACCGGAAGAAATTTTCCTTCAGCGAATAGAGCGATGTGCTTATAAAAACTTATAGGGAACTAAAACTTTATGGCTATTTTCCTTAAGGAAAACTTGAGTCACTGACCATATTATTGATTCTGAATGCCTTTCCTATGCCCCTCCTGACAGGCATAAGCGCTTCTCCGACAATTTGGTAAGCTCCGTGTACCCCTCCCCATATGATAAAGGTCCAACCGGCTCCATGCCAGAATCCACTGACCAGAAACGTGATCATCAGGTTCAGGTATCTTCGAATCCTTGAACACCTGTTGCCGCCCAGAGGAATATAGAGATAATCCCTGAACCACGTACTTAAGGATATGTGCCATCTTCTCCAGAACTCCTTAATGCTTCTGGAAAAATAAGGAGTATTGAAATTTTCCATAAGATGAAATCCCATCACTCTGGCAGCACCGATCGCAATAGTGGAATACCCGGAGAAATCACAGTAAATCTGAAGTGAAAATGCAATGGCCCCAAGCCAGAGTGCCAAAGAATTAAATCCCTCATTCCCGGAAAAGACCGCATCCGTAACGGCGGAAATCCGGTCCGTGATCACAAGCTTTAAAAACATTCCCCAGACCATGGTGATTAATCCGCTTGTGATCCTTTCATAATCCCACATCTTTTTATCTGGAATCTCCTGAATATCCTTCAGAAGATTTCCGGATCTTTCAATGGGACCTGCGACCAGCTGCGGAAAAAAAGATACGAACAATGCATATCGGATAAAATTCTTTTCTGCAGGGATCTCCCGGCGATACACGTCAATCATATATCCCAATGCCTGAAAAGTATAAAAGGAGATCCCCACCGGCAGTACGAAATCAAAGGGATTCGAAAACGTAATACCGGTAACCTTTTCCGAGACATAATTCAGATTTTTCAAAAGGAAATCAAAATACTTGAAGAACCCGAGCAGTCCAAGATTTGCTGCACAGCAGAGAAACACGATCCATTTTTTCTGCCTCATCCTGGCCCGAGCTGAAATGAATGTTCTTTCCTCCGCGCGCCCAAGAAGAATGCCGGATAGATAAGTTATGACCGTAGAGAACAGGATCAGAACGATATATTTCGGATTCCAGGACATGTAAAAATAGTAGCTGGCCAGAAGCAGCCAGAATGACTTTCCTTTTTTCGGTATCACGAAATACACGAGAACCACCACAGGAAAAAACAACAAGAAGTCCCATGAGTTAAACAGCATTTTCTACAAAACTCTCCAATCTGTCATAAAATCTATTTTTCATCTTATTACATTTCCCTTCAGACGAGAAGTGATTACCTATAATTCCGCATAAATTTTCAACCAATTTTCGACTTACACCTCAATGGTGGAAAGTGGAATTAAATGTCTAATGATTTTATTTGCATTTCGCTTAATTCTATGCAATATTGTCACTTTAGTATACTTATTTATAACATATTCTAAATCTTTTGATTGAAAATCATCCCAAAAATCGGATCTGCCATTCGCATGTTCTGTGGGCTTTTCCAAATTCATCTGCCAGCAATCGTTCACATTACTTTCAATAACATCCAAATACTTTTGAGCGTTTTTAAACAGGTCATAGCCCCTTTCAGTATGAATAAGCACAAGAGAAACGCCTTTCTCATCTTTGAATTCTGGCAGGCTCATCTCAATATGCCAGAAGTCCCCCAAAGTCAAATCAGATTTCCTCTTAATCGTTGTATAAGGACATCTTGAACAGCAAGGCCTAAGAATGTTTCTTGAGCTATATAGTTTTCTAAACGGATGGATAGAAATCTCTTTCCCGTCTATTTTCGCAGTCCCCACTGAATGAGACCAACCCGTTTTCTTATCTCTGAAATTCACATCTGACAATTTGCCTTTTCCGATTACCGAAGATATATATTGCCTCCATACCAGAGGACTCGGAGATCCATGACAGACCATGTCAACAACAATAACCTGATCCTTGACTCCTTTCATCTCCGCATAACGAATAAAAGCCGCAGCCTGACACCCTACGCCAATGAACAAAAGCGATTTCCCTTTATGGTTCTCCAACCATTCAATGCCTGCTTTCCACGAATCCCTTGCTTTACTTTGTATATATAGCGATCCTCGTGATCTATCTCTTTCAAGCAGAGATTCAACTAAATGAAATTCCGCATCATTGTTTTCGTAATTATAGTGTACGCAAAGAACCGCATTACCTTCTTTGATAAAATCCTCGGTTAATGCTGAAAACATTCCTCCTGAAGAGCTATGAAGAAGGACATCAATATTTTTGTTTTTTGCTGCATATACGAGCGTATCCATTAATTTTGAGCAACCTCCAATCCTTCAGGAGTAATATCCCCTTTTTTGTTGATCTTCCTTAAAAGCACAAATATTTTTGCATCTGAAGCATTTTATGCAGTGATCGTAGTTAACACGTGGATAGAGAAACCCTTCATCATCCTCTACCATCGTTATCGCTCCAACAGGACATATAAAACAGCAAGCCGAACAGCCACAGCAATTGTGTTTGTCAGAAAATAAAATAGGCTCTACTCGATTTTCCAGATGCTTCTTATAGCCGCCCGGTTCATCACTTATCAGCTCTTTGGTATTAGAATCCGTATCTACTGAACTAGATATTTTCCTTTGTCTATGAGTCATTTGACTTACTTTTCTAATCACTGTACCCACAAACTTTTTGTTAAGGAAAAAGAACGCTGTAATCCCTAATACAATATTGAATATATCCAGAAAAGGCCTGCGCAGGAAACATAAAATGCTTTCTATAACTATCAGCAGGACGACTAAGCAAACATGCTTTTTACTATACTTAACCTTAACAATCTTCTGAACATCTATAATTCTATAAACAAACAAAAAAAGATAACTTACAAGTGTGGATCCGGAAGCAGCATATAAACCTATCCAATGAATCGTACCTATGTCAACGATAAGGTTTATAGCAGCCGCAATTGATGTCGTTATTCCTACACTCTTTGATTTCTTATACGCAACATATATCCCTCCAAGAAATGTCGAAATGCTAAAAAAGAACATAGCAACAAACAGAATGGGGATTTGATGATATGCATCGTCATAGTCTCCTCGGATAAGCAGCTTGAACAGTATAGATGTTGTGGCAATTATAATTCCAAAAAAACCAGCCATCAAATCAAACATAGTCCGAAACATTGAAGAATAATATTCGCTGGCATCATTATCCTTAGACACAATTGAAGCATTCTCTTGCCAGGCTAATGTAAACGTGTTTTGTGCAAGATTTAATAAGCTAGGTATTTTGTTGGCTACTGCATAGATGGCATTTGCAGTAACACCCATTACTGCTGTGACAACTAATCTGTCAGACGCTCTCATGACCCAGGCTGAAATACTGTTTGGAACCATGGGCCATGAATATTTTAGCATTTCCTTCAACAAGTTCTTATCAAAACACTTGTAATCAATATAAAGATATAATTTTGCTTTAAAAACGAGATATATTAATGAAAATGTGGATGCCATAAACAGCGATATGACTGTACCCAACAATCCTTTCCGAGTCAAATATACGCAGATAAAAGTAAAAATCACTTTGCCAAATGCTGATAAAATGGCACTTATAGAATAATCAAGATTCCTGTTTAATCCTCGACATACCTGTCTGGCCGCATTAACTACTATGTCAGCAAGAAAATAAAGGCAAATGAATACCCTTATACTGATTGGCTGATTAAACAAGCAGAAAAATAATATGAATAGAGCAACAAATGATGTCGGACCAATAAACCCAACAATATTGGTAACAATAGACTTGATATCCTTGTCCTTTCCACGGGAATCGATTAAAAATCGAAACGCGGCAGCTTGAATTTGCAGCGTTGCTGCAGGAAGAAGCAAGGAAACTAACACATTTATCAAATCGTAAGTGCCGTATTCTGACTTGGTCAGACACCCAGTAAGGATTGGCAAGGTTATAAAAGACGCCATCTTAGGCAGAAATGTGCCAATTGATATTATAAAAGTATTCTTTAACAGCTTACCTTCCCTACTCATCTAAGCATATTCGTCCTTTCTTATTTACAGATTTCCATTGCCTGGTATAAATATGTTTGACTTTCCATTCTTAATTTCCGCAAAGATAAATAAACTGCCTCATAGTCTATGACTTTAATATAATCCCCTTCTTTATCCTTCGCTATACGATCTGTTAGTCCTAAAGACGCAAGCAATTCCTGAACTCTTCCTCCTCTTGTAGAGTGAAGCGTGCACATAAATTGTTTTTTATACAGAATTGAAAAAACAGTCCCATGAAAAGAGTTGGTCACCACATAATGGGCATTCTTAAACAGTGTCAGAAATTCACCTGGGCCAATTTCAAACATCTTTTTTGAACCTTTTAGGCTACGCATCGGGTTTGGAGAAATATCTATAATGTCAAGTCCATGCAATTCCGCAATTCTCCTGGCAACTGTTTCTGCAATAGCAGATCGCTGCATGCTATAATAGAGCAAATATGGTTTATCCGTTGCGTTTACAGGTTCCTCATATCTGCTATAATCTTCCATATTCAAGAGAAGTGTACAATCCAGAACAGTCTTTACGGGCTGTTCAATAATTCGGGAAAGCCTCTCTGCCGTTGAGTGTTCCCGTGTAGAAAGCATAGAAAAGTCGCCGGTTAATTCTTTCAACTCTTCCGCATAATTCTCAACAGCTAATTCCCCCATACTGGTGCCATACGAAACTTTCACTCCATCAGTGAAGCGAAGAAAAAAAGCTTCATCAAACACGCCGCCAGTCAATACAGGATTCCAGATTTGATCGCTGCCGCAGATGTATAGATCTGCGCATGGTGGATCTTCCTTTAAACTGAAAGACTCATGATATACTCGACTTAATTTCAAATTTTGATTGATGAATTGTTCAAAGCGGGAATCTCGATTTTTAATTTGCTTTGCATGAGCCAGATAAGCCAAGCCTTTTAACAATGCTTTTATTTTGTTTTTTGCTTTGCCAATCTTTTTCAGCTCTTTTTTGACCCCCTTTTTATTTTTCACATACGAGGGCAGATAATTTATAACTTCGACATCCTGATTCAGGTTCGTAAGATAATTAAATAAAGCCAAACATTGTAATGTGGCACCAAAATTCGAAGTGTTATGAAAGGTAATAATTGAGACTTTCATTAAATTGGTCTCCCTAAGTTTACATCTAACTTTTCCCTAATTTCTTCTAATCACATTCAATTTGCTGTTCCTTTGATATTCCCCAGGCTGTTTCCTGCTCCATCTACAATCTCATTGCGATTTCTTTCCCTAATATTTGTTTCCGCAACGATATACAATGGCCGGTGCTTGGTTTCGAGAAAAATCTTCGCAATATATTGTCCCAGAATCCCTATAGAAAGAAGCTGTATTCCCCCGATGGCAAGGATAACGCAAATGGTTGAAGTCCATCCGGATACGTTATAATCTCCAAGGGTGATTTTTTTATAGACGAGGACAATCATCCACAAAAAGGCAGCCAACACGCAAAGACTTCCGAAAAAAACCGATGCATATAAAGGCGCAAGCGAAAAATTCACCAATCCTTCCAAAGCATATTTGAAAAGCTTCCAGAAATTCCATTTTGTCTGCCCTGCAACCCGTTCTACATTTTCATAGGGAAGCCAATATGTCCGAAAGCCGACCCATCCAAACAGCCCTTTGGAGAAGCGGTTATATTCCGCCGTGCGAAGAACGGCCTCCACCATCTTCCTGCTCATCATCCGGAAATCCCTGGCCCCATCCGGAATTTCCGTATCCGAAATCCTGTTAATAATCTTGTAAAACAGCCTCGCAAAAAGTGACCTCACTACAGGCTCCCCTTCCCTGCTCACCCTCCTTGTCGCCACATTGTCATAATCTCCCGTCTGAAGGATCCTGTACATTTCCGGCAGCATGGACGGGGGATCCTGCATATCCGCATCCATCAGCGCAACATACTCCCCCCTTGAAGAGGCAAGCCCCGCATAGATTGCAGACTCCTTTCCAAAATTTCTGGAAAACGAAATATAGCGTACGCGGCCGTCCATTTTGGCAAGCTCTCGTATCTCCCGTAATGTATCGTCCTTTGAACCATCATCCACAAAAACGAATTCACAGGAACATGGCAGGGAGTCACTTGCTATTTTTACAATTTCCTTATAGAAAAGAGGGACAGATTCCGCCTCATTAAAGCAGGGCACGACCACCGAAACAACAGGGCGGCTCTTATGACGTGCTGTCTCATCCGTTCCCGAGAGATTTGCAGTCCTATCCTTGTTCTCCTCACTCATCCGCAGCCCCCTTCCTCATTTTCCTCTCATCCATTTTTAGATAGCTTTTCATTCCTTCCTATACGCCTTCCCTCATGCCCGCTCCGTCCCTCCTTCTCCCCGCTTTTCGCGTATGCCCAATATTTATTCGTAATGAAATTAATAGGCACCGTAATAAATAGATTAAGCAAGGGAGAAATGAACTTTGATATGCCCAGCCCCCTGATCCATAATGTGGCAAGGAGATTATTCAAAACGATTCCAGTAAACGCATAACAGATATATGTCTTTGCAAGCACCTTTGCCCGCTCTGCCCGCCCCTTTTCCTTCAGTCTGAAAACCTTCCGGCTGTTCCAGGAAAAGGACCAGTAGACGGCAATGAAAAAAGCAGCAATATTTGCGATGACATAGTCGTATTCCATCCCCCCAAAAGCCGAGATTATCAAGAGGACTGACACATTGACGCCATAAGAGACGATCACATTGCTCAACCCCACGACGCAGAAACGGACGAACTGCATGAATGACGAAAACGCGGCATCATCCTGCATGGATGCCGCCCTCCTTCCCGGAATAAATGGAAGAATCCGAAAAAGCTTCCAAGCCAGCTTCTCAACCATCCCCCAGCCGATACGCCCGGCTTTTTCCAGAACCGCCCTTCCTGTACCCAGATACTTTCTCGCCGCCTTTTCAAAAGAGGATTTTTCAAGGAGCTCAAAAAAATCTGCTCGTTCCAACGGCTCAGCAGCCGACCGGAGCAGCGTCTGATTTTTCCTCACGGATTTTTCCCAATTACATTCCCGTCCCTCGAAGGAATCCCCAATACTTTCCAGCAGCTTCATCCCCTGCGGATTATGCGCCAGCACCAAAGACGCCCCTTTTTGATAATTAACATCCGGCATGATCTTGTCCACGCCCCAGAAATCCGCAATGGTGATGTCGGCCGTCCCTTTGGGAATCGTCTTGAACGGGCAGTTATAACATGAGGGGCGAAGATAAAGATCCGCAAGGAAACCGTTCATGTAAGGATCCCGAAAAGCCGGAAAATGCCGCAAAACCCTGCCGTTGTCAAAGGCTATTTCCGTCCCCATCTGAAGCCCGGACGGATGCCAGCCATGATCCTTCAGGCGAAATCGAAACGAGCTGATTTCAGCCCCCTCTTTCCTCCTGACATAATCAAGATACTTTGAAAAGACCATTGGGGACGGGACCCCATGGCAGATGAAATCGACCAGATAAAGCTTATCCTCGTCTCTTCCAAGAAAGGAACGAAGACCCGCAGTCTGGCAGGGTGTGCCTGAGAAAAGGACCTCCCTTCCCTGCAGAAGATATTCCCTTGCTTCCTCATAGACTCTTCCAATCTCGCTCTGCACATATTTCGATCCCCGCAGGGCGGAAAGGCCTTCTTTATCCGTAACCGCGACATGACGAACAGTCCAATCCCCGGAAAAGGCAGCCCCGAAAACAACTCCGCCCCCTGTCAGGATTTTTTCGGCCAGAATCGTAAATATGCCCCCGCTTGATGAGCGTTCCAAAACTCCCTCGTCTTTTGCCATTCCCCCGAAGGCCCTTGGTTCATGGAAACAACCCCGGGTGGACGCCTTTCCGTTTTTCTTCACAACAGGAGCAGGGATATCCGGATAGTGTTCCAGAAAAGAAAGGCTGGTTCCGCCCCCATCTGCCTGCCCCTCCATGGGACAGGCTCCCCGGCAAAGTCCGCAGGACACGCAAAGCTCCTTATCCACTACAGGATATTGAAAACCCTCCCTGTCACTTTCCATAGAGATAGCCTTTTTCGGGCAAATCTGCGCACAGGCCGCGCAGCCACAGCATGCTGCTCTGTTTTCAAGCAAAATATTCATTCCCGAAAAACCTCCCCTACTAAAATTTTAAAGCCATTATATTGCAGCCAAACTGCTGCGGCCTTGCAAGCAACGCGACTCATCTCGGAGCGAGCTTTAAATCCTCTGATTTTATGACATACAAACCGTTTGTGGGTCGAACTGGCTCCCCTCAGGAAACAGCCGGCGATACCCCCATCCTATATTTCAGGAAATGTCTTCCTCAATGACTGATCCTCAACTGCCCGGATATCCTACACGGTTACACTAATTCCATGTTCTTTCTGAAATATTCCAGTGAACGGCTCCTTTCAAAGGAAATCTTCTCTTGCAGATCCCGTTCCACAAACTTCACTTCAAAATACGCCCCATCTTCCGCAGGCTCCATGGATAGGCCAAGCAGTCGGCAAAGCCCGTCTATCCTGGAAGAAAACCTCTTCATGGGGATAAAGCTGACCGCCTTCCCAAAAATCAGGGCAAACGCCAGGCCGTGGAAGGAATTCGTGCAGACATGATCCGCGGATTGAAAAAGCCCCAGGAATTCCCTGGGGCCAACATCCACAAGTGCCTCATCAACGCATGTGGGACGATATCCATATCTGCTGATGTCATACACCTTACATCCAAGACGTTGTTTCAGCTTTTCAACAACCTGATAATACGCGGCATAATCCTGCTGCATCATATAGCTCAAAATATACTTCCCTTTTTGAGCCGGCGGAGTAGCAATTTCTTCCCACTCTGCCCGATCCAGCAAAAAGACCGGATCCATATGAAGCTGAACCTTTCCCGGAAAAACCTCCTCAACCCATCCCACCTCCTCGCGGATGGAAATGCTGTCCAGCCCCCTCATCAACCTGATCATCTTTTCCCTGTGCGTGCCCGCCCCTCCCGTGCTGACCGCATAGGAAATCCTCCGCCGTCCCTCCCCGGCAAAATCAAGATAATAAGCGCCGACCGGACCAAACGTAATGACAGGATTCCAAATCTGATCGCTGCCGCAAATATACATATCAAAGTCCGAACCGATTGACTTAAGCTCGCCTTCCCTCAAAAAACAACGGGTCAAATGACCCTCCTGCTCCATGAACTTCCGGAATTTAACAGTCCTCCGTTTCCTTTCCGCAATCGTCCCGAACCAGGGCAGAAAACATGGGGCATAGCTTGTGACCGGAAAAGTCCGGATAAAATCCGTCATCCTGATAAACCAGTGCCTGTAGTCAATGATCCGCGCTTCCGCACCCAAACGGGTCTCAAGGAAGTGCCTCAGGGCATAGGCCTGCAAAGCCCCGCCGAAATTGTTCGCAAAATGGAACGTGATAATACCGACTTTCATATACCTCCCTATTATATCATCCCACAAATTCTCATTTTATCAAAGCTTATCTGCTTTCATTTATTCATCTTTCATTCCTTTTCTTCTACCATTTCACGACAACCGTGCCGTCAATTATCTTTATGCTCCCATCGTCCGGGTAATCCGGCATCTCCTTCACCTCATCCATCTCCTTAAAGGGAGCTTCATTAACGTATTTCGGATCAAAATTACACCATTTTCTCAATGTATTCTTTATGTTCCTGCCAGTTTTATAAGGGTATATGCTATTATACGGCATTATACTGATTTCCGAAAAAGCCTTATCTGTATAGATGGAAGCATCCCTTTCGCCTGTGATAATTAACGCTACAGGCATCGTATCCTGGTATCCTTCCGTACTCATTATTCGGCTTTTCAGCGCCGTAAAATCACTTATAAGCTGCTGCTGTTCAAGCTGTGCTCTCAAATAACAGGCATTATCAAAGCCCGCATTCTGAAAGACAAGGAATGCCATTAAAATCATCGGAACCGCTGCGGTAACCCGCGCTTTGCCCGCAATCCTGCAAAAATTCTTAAGCAACCATATATAATATACATAAAACATGGTCTGGCCATAAAGCATCAGGGAATGCACACCTGCTCCTGACCCACTGGCCAGCATAACAAAAACCAGATTGAAACAAACAGGCAAAACGACGAATAATATTGCGCAACCAAGCCCTTCAAGAAAACGTTTCTTTTTTATAAATGATTGATGCATCAAATAGATGGTAAATGGCAAACACAAATATACAAGCAGCCTCTGCAGCACTTCGGCGGCCATTCTATATAAATTCATCTTCACGGGTACCTTGTTCAGGAAAAAATAACGATATGCATTAATAATTTCTTTCACATAAGAGTAAATACCTGATTCCCCAATACCTGATATTCCCTTATAGTCACTACGGGCAACACCAAAAAAAGTCAGGCATAGCTCCCAAATCAAAAAATAAATCACAAGCGCCGAAATCAGGATGCCCAGATAATAAAACCCTTTCTTCGTAATTTTACAGACGTCAAAGGATTCGTTTTCCGCAGCCGCAGCAATCAGGAGAATCACGAAAGAGGAAACAGCTACGGGAAAATATGCCTGGTAAAGTCCCAGAGAACAACATATTAAAATCACTCCAGCGAGAAAACCGGGCAATCCTTTGATTCTTTCGGAAAAATATACTCCAAGTATCCCAAAAAGCAAAGCAGCGAAGTAATAAGGGGCTGTGAACATATACCCGAAGGTACTGGTAACCACGGGAAATGTCACCATCAAACTACCCAGTATAATCTGCCCGGACGTATCCTTGATATCAAACAAAGCAAACAGTATACCCGCGGAAAGCGCGATAAGAACGATAGATATAATCCCGTGCAGCATGGGAAGACTGAAATTCTGCCCATCATACATAAGAGCAACTAGTACAGCATTTTATAAATGGTAGTTATTATAAATATCGACTACGCAATAT
>CAMKKZ010000003.1 GCA_946413525.1 uncultured Oribacterium sp. | reverse complement strand
CTGCAAGCAGGTCGAGGCTAGCCGCCCGGCGACTGAGGGCCATGCCTTGACCTGCTGGCAGGTCGAGGCTAGCCGCCCGGCGACTGAGGGCCATGCCTTGACCTGCAAGCAGGTCGAGGCTAGCCGCCCGGCGACTGAGGGCCATGCCTGCTGAGGGCATCGGCTCTTTTTTATTATCGCAGGGGCTGCGTAAGGAAAGCAAAATATGACAGAATTGTCATATTGGAGTCACGTTATGTTTATATTGGGGGTATATTATCGCCTTAACAAATGAAGGGAGGAGTATAAATCATGGTAGCTGCTGTAGGTTTTATTATGATCATCGCCATCGTCGCTTTGCTGTTGAAGGGGAAAATGTCTCCCATTGTCGTGCTGGCAGTCATTCCGGCCATTGCGGCACTGCTTTTGGGACATAATCCCATTGAAATCGCGGATATGATCAAAAGCGGCGTACAGACTACAACGAGCAACGGCATCCTGTTCATTTTCTCGGTCATTTATTTCGGGGTTCTCTCGGATACGGGTCTGTTCGACATTATCGTGAACTGGCTCGTGCAGAAGGCCGGAAAAAATGTAATCGCGGTCACTGTCGCTACGGCAATCATCGCGACGATCGCCCATCTGGATGGAACCACGGCCACGACGGTCCTGATCACCATCCCGGCGCTTTATCCTGTGTATAAAAGGATGAAGATTGATCCGAAGATCCTGCTTTGCCTGACCGGTGCCTGCATGGGCGTAATGAACCTGCTTCCCTGGGGAGGCCCCACGGCCAGGGCGGCCACGGTGCTGGCAATGGACGCGAACGCTCTCTGGCATATCCTGATCCCGGTACAGATCATGGGTCTTGCCGCAAATGTTGTCCTTGCGGTCCTTTTGGGTATGCTTGCTGTGAAAAGCGGCGCGGGGAAGGGTGAAGGGGAAGTCGTGGCCGAGGACGCGAAGGCCCAGGAGGAAAGCGACGCCCTTCGGAAGAGTAAGAACTTCCTGATCTTTGACCTTGTGCTTACGATCGCGGTTATTGCCATCCTGTCCATGGGCCTTGCCCAGAGCTACGTCGTGTTCATGGTGGCGCTCTGCATCCTGCTGGCTGTCAATTACCCTGACCAGAAGCTGCAGGACAAGCTGATCAAGAAGCATGCTCCTGCCGCCTTGATCATTTCCGCCACATTGTTTGCTGCCGGCGCCATGGTAGGCGTTTTTGACGGTACGGGAATGCTTGAGGCTATGGCGAATGTCATCATGTCCGTCATTCCGTCCTCCCTTGGCAAATATATCCACATCATTTTCGGAATCCTTGCCCTTCCGCTGGGGCTCTGCATCGGTACAGACGCGTATTTCTATGGAATAATGCCTCTGGTCATGCAGGTCGGTGAGACCTATGGCGTGGCCTCGCTGAGTACGGCTGTCGCCATGATTATCGGAAAGAACCTGGCCCTCATGGTCAGCCCGCTGGTGCCGGCGACCTTCCTTGCCATCGGACTTACCGGAACGGAGCTGAAGGATCATATGAAGTTCAGCATCCCGCCGTATTTTATCATCAGTGTGATCATGGTGCTTCTCAGCGTGCTTTTCGGCATTATCCCGGTCTGACAGGGGATATGACGCTCCGCAAGATGAGGATTTGAATTACGAACGTGAGCATTCGTCCTCATCCATCAGAGTGGGGGCGGCCGCTCTGAATTCTGACATAGCGAACCGCCTGCGGGACAAACCGGATCATTGAACAACAGGCAACTTTTGATTGCTAAACAAATTATTTCGGCCACAGCCTGATATTCAAGGCTGTGGCTTTGCGCTATACTGATTTCTATATTATACTTTGACTTGATGCCGCAGGTATTGAGTACGATTTGTATCGCGTCGACGGGACAGGGAAGTGGAAAGGAAGAGGAGCCTAAAGCAGGAGCAGGGAAATGAAACTGATCCGAAACAGGGAAAAGCAGCGGGAAAGGAGCTGGTCGTTGTATGGCGATGGATGAGATTCTTCTTGTGGATGATGAAGCACCCATCCGGCTTGCGCTGGAGATGGCGTTTCGGAAAGAAAATATGAAGACGGTACAGGCTTCTGACGGGGATGAAGCCCTGGCCATGCTGCGGAGAGAACATTACGCCCTTATAATTCTGGATGTCATGATGCCGAACAAGGGGGGATACGAGGTGCTGCAGGCCCTCAGGACAGCAGGGGATCATACGCCGGTTCTGATGCTGAGCGGCAAGGATGATGAGATGAACCAGGTCCTGGGGCTGGGGTTCGGTGTTGACAGCTATTTGACGAAGCCCTTTCACGTGGCCGTGCTGATCCAGACGGCCAAGGCCCTTATCCGCCGCAGCCAGGTTTACAGCCGGAATACGGCATCGGAGCTGCTTCGCGGACCTTTCCGGATAGATCTTCGTAAAATGGAATGCTTTAAAAACGGCGTTCCCCTGGTTTTCACCGCCCGGGAACTCAAGCTGTTTCATTTTCTTCTGGAAAATACCGGGCAGGTTTTTTCAAAGGAGCAGTTATATCACCAGGTATGGAATGATTTTGTGGTGGATGACAACACTATTACGGTGTATATAAAACGCATAAGGGCCAAGATAGAAGATAACCCGAAAAAGCCTGTTTACCTGAAGACAATACGGGGAATCGGTTATATGATGGATCTTCGGGAGGATGCCAATGGATGAAGGGAATGATAATGGGAGCATAAAGGAACGGGGCGCTTCCTGGATGGGAGCGTGTGGGAACGGGAGAGTATTGGTCAGGAGCATATGAAGGAGGAAGGACATGAGGACAGGGGGAGATGAGGGCAGAATCCGCCGCATGATCATTTTTGCCGCCATGCTCCTTTCGGCCGTTATCATTTTCATTGATGTCGTAAGCTTCCGGCGATACCGGGAAAGCCTGATACGGACGGAACAAAGCCAGCTTCTGACCATGGCGAGGACCATTGGCACGAGCCTTGAAAAATATATAGGACAGGAGCTGGACAAGCTGGATCTGTGCCTCCGGGGGGCGGAGGCGGACGGAAGCATACAAGCGGGGGATATACGAAAAATCGCGGAAAATATCCTCACGCTTTCGGATTCATTGTACCGTGGCTGCGTCTGTACAAGGAATGCAGCCGGTTCCGCGGGCGGTACCGTCCTCTTTACCTTAGGCGAGATACCTGACTTTTCCGTAAGCTGCGCCGAAAACGCTTCTGACGGAGCCGGGATATTGGGGAAATATCTGGCGGATACGGGATGGTATGAGCTGTTGATTGGAAAGCGGATATGGATTGGGGATGAATCCATGGTGGTGATCTTTGCCATGGATCTAAACAAGGTGTATCAGGATATCGTCTTTCCGGTGAAGATAGGCAGGGGAGGCTATTCCGTGGTGAAAGACCGGGATCTTGCCATCATTATGCACCATGCCAAAAACCAGATCGGGATGGATGCCCTGTATGACCGGGAAACAGTATACCCGCAGCTTGACCTTCGGAGCCTGAAAAGCTGGCTGGAAATGCAGATGAAGCAGCCCGAAGGAACCGGCCTGCTGGATTCCTACGTATGGGATGATCCGGAACTCCGTCCGATACGGAGGATCGTGGCTTATACAACGGTACGGATGCAGAAGGAGCAGTGGATCGTGAATTCCACACTCCCTTATTCCGAATTGTCTGCCCCGCTTGGACAGATGATCCTGATCATGGCCGTATTGGCCGTGGTCTATCTTTTTGCCATGACGCTGGCGGCTGGCGCGTTCACGAAGATGCTGGCGAGGGGCGAGGCGCAGAACCGGGAAATCACATATCTCCGGAAGATCAACAGGAGCATGGAGCTGATAGCCAGGCAGAATGAGGAAATACGGCATTATCAGAGGCTGGAATCCATTGGCCTTATGAGCGCCCATATTGCCCATGAGTTCAATAATTACCTGACGCCGGTCATGCTCTATGGGGAAATGCTGGAGGGGGATGAGGGGATAACGGAGGATGGCAGGATCATGGTCAGGGAGATGATGAAATCGGTTGGCCAGGCGGCGAAGCTGTCCAGGGAGCTTCTGGATTTCAGCCGCATGGATGCGGGAGGCCGTTTCCAGCCGGTCAATCTGTCAGAGGATGTGGAAGAGGCGGTATCGGTGATCAGGCAACTGGTTCCGGCCAAAATAAGCTTTCAGGCAGAGCTTGACGGGGAACCGGCATGGCTTATGGGACGGCAGGGCATGATGCAGCACATCCTTATGAATCTTTGCAAAAACGCGTTTCAGGCAATGGAGGATACGGAAAGGAAAGAGCTTGTCGTAAGTTACAGGATTAGCGAAGGGATGGCGGAACTGTGTGTGAAGGATTCCGGCTGCGGGATCCGTGACGATGTACGGAAAAATATATTTGAGCCCTTTTATACCACAAAGGGCAGCGGACAGGGGACGGGTCTTGGCCTTTCCGCCGTGCGGAGTCTTGCGGAACAGGCAGGCGGCAGCATTGAGGTGGAGAGCGGTCCGGAACAGGGGACTGCCTTCCGGCTGCGTTTCCCGGTCGTTCCGCGGGAAGAGGATGTCCTGAAACGGAAAACCGGGGGTCAGATCAAAAAGTGCCTTTGCGTCTGCCGCAGAGTCCCGGAGCTTGCTCCGTGGCGTCTCTTCCTGGATGGGCAGCCCGGCAAATTGGAATACAGCAACAGTGAGCCGGCGGCTGTCATCCGCATGCTGGAGGAGGACACGGACTTTGACATGCTTATCGTGCAGCAGGAGCTGAGCTCCATGAGCGGTCTGGAATTCGCGAGGATCATACGGACAAAAGACTCCCGGATTTCCATTGTGATCCTGGCGGAAAAAACCGACAGCCCGATGCAGTGGAATCTTGAGAACCACATTATTGACGAAATACGCCTGCCGGACAAGGGCTGAGCAATCGCTTCGGAGCTGTGATGGGACTTTGGACAGGTCCGCGACGGGATTCTGTTTGCATAATGTTGAAACAGATGATAATATGTGATAGAGAGCGTATCGGGTCACATGACAGTCATGGGAGCTGTCTGGCCTGAGAAACCGCAGATGTTTGCCAGAAATAAAACGACCAAAAACCACTTTCATAGTGGAGGAGTCGTCTGGCCTGCGATACCGAAGTTGTATTTCGGCAATTGATGTGACCCCAAAACCACTTTAATAAGGGAGGAGCAGAATGATTAATTTCAACAAGGATGCCGTATGGAATTTGAAGCCGATCGATCCGAACACGGTGCGTTCGGAGGTCATGGGACTGTTGATACAGGGCGAGGGGATTGCCGCCGCGTTCCAGACAATCAGGGATCAGTTGATTTTCACAAATCTGCGGATTATCGCGATTGATGTGCAGGGAGTGACGGGAAAAAGAAAATCCTTTACATCCATGCCTTATTCCAAGGTTCAGTTTTTTACGATTCAGACACCGGGATTTGCCGAGATCATGGCGGATTCGGAATTGGAGATTTACTTCACCAATGGCTTTACCGCAAAATTTGAATTCAAAGGAAATGTGAATATCGCGGAAATCGGCAGGTTTATTTCGCAGTTTGTACTGCGCTGAGCTGAGCGATTTTACAGAAGAGGTTTTTTCGTTGAAATGACACTTTCAGGTGATGCAGCAGACCAGACCTTTATGCAGGGTGATACAGGTTCTGATTACTGCAAGATAAAATGTTGTCAGGTGGAATACTACATAACACCACCCGCCATGGACAAGTAATTATTCAAATCATAAGTATGAAGGGAATCCTTCATGAACTTCTGTGGAGCGAGGCTCCATGACCGCAAGTATGAAAAGCAAGCTTTTCATACTTCATTTGTGCCGCTGACGCGACACAAATGGGACCCAACGCCTGCGGCATTAAATCAATGTATGAAGTCGGAAGGGCTGCTATTGCGGCCCTTCTTTTAGCTTCTAAAGGAGGTGATACGGATTTTGATTATCGTTTTATTTGCCTTGCCACTTGACACATGGGTTAGATTGTGCTAATTTATACACCATAGTTAGTTGTATCTAAATTTGGTTACATATATTTAACACAAGGGGGTTGGAATCCTGTCTCGTGGGAAAGGAGAAAAGTATGCCGTTGACGTTATGCAGGCCGGGCGAAGATTATGAGATCAAGAAGGTTGGCGGAAATGAGAACGTGAGGCAGAGGCTGGAGAGCCTTGGTTTTGTAAACGGGGGGATGGTGAAGGTCATATCCTACATTAACGGCAATTTGATCGTGAATGTCAAGGAATCAAGAATAGCCATTGACGGGGATATGGCAAAAAAGATCATCGTCTAGGATGCTTGTGAGCATTGTGCGATGATTAATGTTAACAGCGAGGGGGAGAGCTTATGACTTTGCGCGATGTGCGTCCGGGCCAGGACGCGGTGGTTTTGAAGCTGACAGGTGCCGGGGCGGTGAAAAGAAGGATTATGGATATGGGCATTACGAAGGGGACGGCGCTGCACGTACAGAAGGTCGCCCCGCTGGGGGATCCGATCGAGCTGACGGTACGGGGCTATGAGCTTTCGGTACGAAAGGATGATGCCGACATGGTAGAGGTGGAGCTTCACTGAAAATGCTGTGAGAAAGGAAATGGGATATTTATGGCGATCACGATTGCATTGGCCGGAAATCCGAATTGCGGAAAAACGACGCTGTTCAACCAACTGACCGGCTCAAACCAGTATGTGGGCAACTGGCCCGGGGTTACGGTCGAAAAAAAAGAAGGGAAGCTGAAGGGGCATAAGGACGTGACGGTGGCAGACCTCCCGGGAATCTATTCATTATCCCCATATACTTTGGAAGAGGTGGTGGCCAGGAATTACCTTATCGACAACAGGCCGGACGTGATTCTGAACATCGTGGATGGAACGAACCTGGAAAGGAACCTTTATCTTACTACACAGCTCAAGGAACTGGGCATCCCCGTGGTTCTGGCCGTGAATATGATGGATATCGTCGCGAAGAATGGGGATGAGATCAGGCTGGATGAGCTTTCCAAAGCCATGGGCTGCCAGTGCGTCAAGATCTCCGCATTGAAGGGGGACGGCGTACGGGACGCGGCCGAGGCGGCGATCAAGGCGGCAGAGGAGCAGAAGGACATAGTGCCGGTGCACTCTTTTTCCGAGGACGTGCAGAACGCAATAGAAAGAATCGAAGAAATGGCGGGGGCTTACGTGCCCGCCGGGGAGCTTCGTTTCTTTGCAGTAAAGCTTTTTGAACGCGATGACAAGATCCGCAGCGCCATGAAGGGCGGGGGGAAGGATCTGGATGTCGAGTCCATTATCCGGGATGTCGAGAAGAAGATGGATGATGACGCGGAATCCATTATCACGAATGAACGGTATCTTTACATTCAGAAGATTATTGGCAGCTCCTATACGAAGAAGAACGCCGGAAAGATGAGCCTGTCTGACAAAATTGATACAGTCGTGACGAACAGATGGCTCGCGCTCCCGAT
Organism: uncultured Oribacterium sp.; assembly: GCA_946413525.1. GTDB lineage: Bacteria > Bacillota > Clostridia > Lachnospirales > Lachnospiraceae > Oribacterium. Next base: position 182,937 of record CAMKKZ010000003.1, on the reverse strand, counting down.
TTTCGCCCTTGTCATGTTTATCGTTTATTACTTCTCCATTCAGACCATAGGGACGATGGCCACGGACTGGGTGAACGACGGGGTCTTCGGGGACGGTTTCTATCTTTTCGGAAACGGAAGGGAGGCTTTTGACGAGGCTGACGGCAGGTTCCAGAGGGCATCAGCCATCCTTGAGGCCGGGGAGGCCGGCGAGTCCGAGGTGGAATTCGAGGATGAGGAAAGCGGCGAAAAAGAGGTGGTAGCCCTTAATGAAGAAAGCCTTTCCGAGGCAAAGGCCGTAGTGGATGAGATCGGTGAGGAGGGTCCGGATCCGGCAAAATACGGCACATGGATTCCTTCCATCCCGGCATTTCTTGAGGGCATACTGGACGCGTTGGGGACCGGAGACGTGCTGAAGGGCCTGATCCTGGACGGCATCGTGGCCGGCGTGGGCGCGGTCCTGGGCTTTGTGCCGCAGATGCTGGTGCTTTTCCTTTTCCTGGCCTTCCTGGAGGGTTGTGGCTACATGGCCAGGATTGCTTTCATCATGGACAGGATCTTCCGCAAGTTCGGGCTTTCCGGCAAGTCTTTCATCCCGATGCTGATTGGCACGGGCTGCGGCGTTCCGGGCGTGATGGCGTCCAGAACCATTGAGAATGAGAGGGACCGCCGGATGACCATCATGACGACGACCTTTATCCCCTGCGGAGCTAAGCTCCCGATCATCGCGCTTCTCGCGGGCGCATGCTTTAACAATTCCGCATGGGTCGGCTGGTCAGCCTATTTCATGGGTGTTGCGGCCATCGTCTTTTCCGGTATTGTGCTGAAGAAAACGAAGATGTTTGCGGGAGAGCCTGCGCCCTTTGTTATGGAGCTGCCCGCCTACCATATGCCCAGGCTGATTGATGTGCTTAAGAGCGTTGGGGAACGCGGATCTTCATTTATCCGGAAGGCCGGAACCATTATCCTGCTTTCCACCATTCTGATCTGGTTCACATCCTATTTCGGCTTCACGCCGGACGGCTTCCGGATGCTCGAGGATGAGGAACTGGGCATGAGCATGCTGGCTGCCTTCGGGAATTCCGTTGCCTGGATTTTCCGGCCCCTGGGCTGGGGCGACTGGAAGGGCGCCGTGGCTGCCGTGACGGGACTTGTGGCGAAGGAAAATGTGGTAGCCACCTTCGGCATCCTTTTCCCGCAGGCTAATGGTTCCATCGAGGTTGCGGAGGACGGTGTGGAAATCTGGGATCAGGTCAAGGCATATTTCGGATCCGGCGCGGCTGCCTACAGCTTCCTGGCATTCAACCTGCTCTGCGCCCCCTGCTTTGCGGCCATCGGCGCGATCCGCAGGGAGATGAACAATGGGAAGTGGACCTGCTTCGCGATCGCCTGGGAATGCGGACTTGCCTATTGCGTGTCCCTGGCCATTTACCAGTTTGTCGGTCTTGCCACGGGCGTGGTTTCTGCCAATACCTTTACCATTGTGGCAGCCGTTATAATTGCCCTGGCACTGTGGGGCCTGTTCCGCCCGTACAAGGAGTCTGTGAGTCTTGACGCGGGGAAGGAGCTGGCTGTAAACAAAGTGGCAGTTTGATGCGAAAATTGATTTCGTGAGGCCGGATGCCAGAGGGGCAGTCTGCCGCCAGGCATTGATTATTGAGAAAGCCTGACGAAAGTCGGCAAAAATCGGGGCGGTGGGAGCTGCCCCGACTTTTCAATATTTTCCACCTGTACGGTTGCCATCCAAAGCGATATTTTGATACGGTTTACCGTAATCAAAATATCGCTTTGGATGAGCAACCTACCCCTAAATGAGCAAAACGATTTGCGAAGCAAATCTTTAAGCACGCGAAGCGGGCGGTTTTGCGAATTTAGGGGTATTCAGAATGGCCTTTAGGCCATTCAACCGTACAGGTGGAATATTTTATATGTCTTTGTGAAAATGGGGCTTTTTCCGCATGGCAAGGGATGGAGCATGTGGCTTACGATACCGCAGCAGTTTGCCAGGAATTAAATCGGCCAAAAAATCACTTTGATAGAGGAGGCTGTTATGAGTTTTGGGGATATTTTCATTGGCGCAATAGTACTTCTTTGTGTTGTGATGGCAGTGAGGTCTGTTTATAAAAGCCGAAAGAAGAGCGGCTGCGCCTTCTGCAGCGGGGGAGCGGGCTGTAGCTGCTGTAATTCGGCAAAAAGCAAGGGGGGACGGGCTGCAGGCCCGAGTGGGCAGAGCGCATAGTATTTCCAGACACAAAGAGTCGTATGAAAATCGACAGACGGGCTGCAAGCCCGAGTGGGCAGAGCGCATAGGGGGTGGAATTCTCTGAAATCCAGAGGGCGGACAAGGCGCGGAGCGCCTCTGAACGCTCACATGAGCAGTCCCCAAGGGCGACTGCGAATAGAATAATGAATAGTTGCTTTGATTATCAATTCACACGCTGAATGGTTGCAAATTATTTTGCAATCAGTACTTGCCTTTCATTTTTTTTGTGTTATAATGTATGAGTGCAGATAAATAGTTGTTCTGCGTTCGAAGCGTGGCTCAGTTTGGTAGAGCACCACGTTAGGGACGTGGGGGTCGCCCGTTCGAATCGGGTCGCTTCGAGAATACCCGAAACCCTTGTGATACAAGGATTTCGGGTTTTTTTATTATCGCAGGGGCTGCGTAAGGAAACAATCCGCATTACGCCGAACACAGCCCCGCGGGCGAGTAAGGCGCGATTTCATCCCCGCTACGCTCATCCCCGCTGCGCGATTCAGAGAGCTGCCGGGAGGAGGGCCTTTCGGTGAGTATCGGCCTGCGTGGCCGGCCAGGAAAAGCGCCTTTTGCATTTGGCATTCAAAAGCGCTGTAATGAAAGGGTGGAGGACTCTTCATGAAAGAACACCATTATTTGAATAATAAAATACTCCTCCAAAATGATGAGGGGGAGTTCAAAAGGCTTTTTTTGATAGTGGGAAGGTTTTTTGAAGATGAGGGATCCGTGTATTATGAAGCCCTTTGTGGAGAGAAAAGGGCGTCAGGGATCCTGGTGGAGTATTGTACCGAAGGGCTTTCCGGCTCTGGCAGGGAACAGGACCGGCTTCAAATGCCTCAGGAATGCGCTAATCAGGGAGATGGAGGGGCTGCACAGTCTGGGGAAGGCCGGCTTCAAATGCCTCAGGAATGTGGGGAGGAAGGCGGGCTTCCCGCCCATTTCAGGAAGATGCGGGACAGACTGGAGCAAAGCAGGGAGCTTAGGGAATTCATACCCAAATTTGAAATTTTTCATTCATGCGATGAGAAGAAAAATGAGTCCGGGACAGTTTATGTATGGATGCCCATGCCAGGCTTTGAAACCTTTGGGACAATGTGCGAGGGAATACATAAGGATCCCGGAACAAAGCCAGAGCACAAGCTGGTTGCCGCAATGGCCGCAATTGAAGCCCTTGCAAGGGGCGTTATGGCCCTGCATGATGCCGGACTGTCCCATGCGAACATACAGCCTTTTACTATTGCCTTTTTAAGGCAGGGTTATGAGGGGCGTGTCCGGAATCCGGGTGAAGGAGGGGGGGGCCGAAAAAGGCAGGAGCCTTCGGAAGGGCATTCTCCCGAACCCATTTGAGATTGCTATATTTCCTCAATTTCTGGATGTCGCCCACATCTTGCCGGATCAGGAATGCCTCGGGCAGCCGGAGATTTACGCGATTGGGGCTGCCTTTTTTCACGCAATCATCATTACCGGCGAAGTCCGGGAAAGCGGATATCTCTACAGAGACGAATATTTTGTGAGATTAGGCGAGATGGTTGGCGAATCGGAGCTTGTCCAGGCATCTGAATCCAATTCCCACCCCAGGCTTAAGAACGCGCTGACTGCCATATTGCAGAAGTGTTTGTGCGCAAAAGAGCATAGATATAAGGATTGCAGGGAGCTGCTCCGCGATCTGGAACTCGCCCTGTACTATGCCCTCCCTTTCGATGTTACAAACGGCAGTTCTTCCTTGGCAAAATGGTCCCTTTCCAATGCGGGGAAATCCCTGGACGCAAACAGGGAAAAGAACTCTTTTCTGGCTATTCAATACCATTTGTTTGAATACCCGCTTTATCAATGCCGCGCGGAGGTGAAGCGGGAGGGGCTTTTGGATGATAATGTCCTGGTGTTCGGCTTCGGAAATTACTCGCAGAAGTTTCTGGATGCCTGTTTGCAGAATGGGCAGATGCATGGCAGCAGGCTGAATGTCACCGTGGTTTCCGATGACGCGACGGATAAGTGGATTTACCTGTCTTCAAGGCCCGGGCTCGCTGATTTTTTCAATATCGACGGCTTGCTGGATGGGGACGATGACGCGTATGGAAATATCAATTTCGAAGTAAGAAAGCTGGAGAAGGAAAATCAAGAGGTCAACGCCAGGATTATGGAGGACATTATCTGCGGCATTCCGGACAGACGGTTTCCGCAATATATCTTCATTGCCCTGGGCGAGGATGAATTGAATTACGCTGCGGCAAGGGCGTGTCAATCCGCATGTGACGTTTTGGAACTTCGGTGTCTGATCGTTTATGTCTGTGAGGGGGAGGCGTATGAAGAAGGCTCCGTTCTTCACCCGGTTTTTGTGAATGAGGATATTAAAAAGACCTCCCTTTATCCTGAAATTGAGAGAATGGCTTTTAATGCGCACCTGCTCTGGGTGAAGGATCTGAATCCTGATTATAAAAAGGTAAAGGCGGATTTCAGGAAAACCTATAATCATGATTCCTGCGTTTCAAATGTCTTATCCTTGAAATACAAGCTGCACAGCATCGGGATAGAGTTGGAAGGAAGGGGCTTTGACGAGGCTGCCTCCCGTTTCTGCGAAATTATGAGGAACAGCGGGGAGGAGCTGAGGAATGAACTGACATGGATTGAGCATCGGAGATGGGTAACGGAAAAATTATGCCTTGGGTGGACCAGGATGCGCAAGCTTGAGGAATGCGAGATAGGGAATACCAAGGATGAGAAAAGGAAAAAACATATTTGTATTGTGCGGAGCAGGGCGGACCGCAGGCTTACGGCCGAATTCAACCGAGACGGGAATTATGACAAATGGGACAAGGCATCCAAAAAGGAGCTTGACGAGCTTGACGAACTCGACAGGCTGTCGGTGGAGCTGCACCGCATGTATAAGAAGAAGGCGGAGGCTGCCCTCAGGAATAATCTCCTTACGGGGAGCGATATTGCCGTTATCCGTTCGATGATTGAAGGGGATCGGAAAAGCATGGTCGCTTTTCAGGAATGGTTCGCCTGTATGAAGGATATCTGGCATGGGGATGCGGGAAAGGCGCGGAGCTATACAAGCTTGAAGAACGCCTTCCTTGACGCTTCCGGCAGGCTGAATCAGGACCGGGCGAAGTCTGTTGAGGAACATGTAAAAGCCTTTGAAACCATGTTTTACCCTGTAGTGGCCAGCAGGGAATACCGGGACTTGAAAAAAGTAGATGAAAATCTGATTGACAACATTCCCTTCGTGCTCACGTATACCGAGGATGCGTATCTTGTGATTCCATTTAAAACAGGCAATGATGGGAATGAAACAGAGATGTTTGACAATCTCGCCGTCCCCATGCTGGCGAGTCCTGCCAGAATACTGTATCTGTACCTTGTGGAAAGTCATGACGACCTGAAAAAATTCCTGCAAGCTGTCCCTTCCGTTCTGAGCTTTATGCGGAAAAGGAATTTCAAGGCATCGGTCGAATTCGCTGTGCTTTGCATTGCCTCGGCAGCCACGCTTATCAACGAATCCGTTGAAGAGGAGGTCATGAAGTTCGGGGAGGGAAAGGTGTGGGGGTTCAAAAAAATCGTTCTTGACAGTCTGGATGACATTTCCCCCGTCGTGGGCGCGTATCTTCGGAAGAGGCGCAAGGGAAAGCGCTTTTTTGCCCTGGAAAGGAACAGGACAAGATTATCTTCCCTGCTGCAGGGAGGAGGCCTGTTTAAAGTCTTTCCGAATTATGAATTTGAATCCGGCAGCATGGAGTTCAGGACCCCGTATCCGGGCTGTGACATGCTCGGTTATATTACCAAGAAGCCGGCCATAACCGTTGCCGATATGGCGGCGCTTCACCTTTCCTCAAGCGTTCGCGGCAGGCAGCCGGAGTTTTTTGCCGACTACAAGGATTTGTGGAATAAGTATACTGAAAATCAGGAGGTATGGAAAAATCTTTGCGGCTTGCTGGAAAGCTATGCCCGGAAAAACGATATGATTGCCTGTTTTCCAAAAAAAGGCCCGGAGGACAGGGCTTTGAAGGAGAAAAAGTATACTTATCTCATCCCGTATATCTGCAGGGAAAGCGCGGACAGGATTATCCGTTTTCTGAAAAATGGTGAATTTCTGGAGGCGGGGAGCCATGTGAGCGGTTATACTACCGACTCCTGCGAGGTAACGATCGTTGACCGCTGTGATTACCGGTCCATCTGTGATGGGATTTTTTCAAATCCCTATGCCCTGATGATTCCGGATGCCATCGGCTTCTTCGTGGACGGCAAAAAGAACGCAAGTGTCACATTCGACAGCCTTATTGTTTCGGAAATCGCCTTGCCCCGCAACAAGGAAGATGAATACAGGGATTTGCTGGCCTTCTTTGCCGGGAAAGGATACATTATCAATATGCCCTCTCCCCAGGATGGCAGGGCGGCTCAGGAAGGGAAGGCAAGCTTCGTCTACGCGACGCGCCAGATCAAGGAGCTCCTCACTACGGCGGGGAAAATGCTGGAGGTATATATTTACCATTCCGCCAGGGCAACCGGATATTTTGATGATGTCGTTAACAGTTATGAGGTTGACTGGGGGAATACGGCGGTGAAAAGCGAGTTTGACTGCATTATCACCAAAGGCTTTCGGACGCTGTTTGTCGAATGCAAGTCCAGGTTTAAGATGGAGCAGGAATTTTACCAGAAGCTTTACAGCCTGGCGAAAAAGTTTGGCATTAATGCAACAGCCGTCCTGATCGCGGATTCGCCGCAGCGCAGCTTTCAGGACAGCGCGTCGGTCAACGCAATGCAGATGCTGCGGGGCGACATGATGGATATATATACTATATGGAAAAGGAATGAGATTGAAAATATTGGCCAGACCCTGCTGGACATCCTGGAGGGAAGGTACGAAAGGAGTCAGGAAATCAGAATGATATAGTATACTACCCCGCTTAGCGACATTATCCCCACAGGACGGAACACGGACGTTCCGTCCTGTGGGGATTTTTCCGCTTGAGGAAGGGGGAGCCCGTATAGTTCGCGATACCGTAGCTCTTAGTTAGGAATTAAAGCGGACAAAGGAGGATGACAATGACGAAAAATAATATTCGCAAGAATGCTGTTCCGGACAATTATATCCTGCTTGCTTCGAAGGGGATGGATGAGGCTTATGGCATTGTCCGGGAGGCGGGCTCTTCGTTCCCGTCCTTCTTCAGGGGGAAGAGGCAATGCTTCCCTTTCGAGTTGCGCTATGTGCAGCCCTTTGAACGTGATTTCAGAGAGCTTCGGAGGCTTCAGGGGACAGCGGCGGAGGCTGCCGGCTTCAGGGATGAATTTGTCGGTTACATTGTAATCGATCTCTCTGCTTATATACAGCATGAGGAGGATGTTTATCTCGACATATCGCTGAAGTTCCTTTATGATATGAACGAATGGTGGAAGTATATATTCCTTGTTGATAACAGCAAGCAGAAGGCGGCGCGTGATCTGATAAGCAAGATCCTTTATATCTTTGAGGATATCCCTTGCAAGGTCCTGGAGGGTTCGAAGGAATTCTCCGGGAATGGCAGATTTCTTTCTGATATTCTGGCAAAATGCCGGGTTGCGTGCACGGAATCGGCCCGCGCTCTCCTGCTTGGGTTTCTTGAACGAGAGGAGTTTTCCAGACCGATTATCTCCAGGATGATTCTTGAGATTTCCGATTCATTGGAGGAGGGTAGGGAAATCGGGGTGGACGCGATAGGAAGATATCTGCAGTCCGCAGCGCCGGGCATCAAATATATGCTTTCCCAGAAAGCATATGAGGCCTGCGTTGACGCGTATAACAGTTTTAAGGGCAAGGAGGAGCAGAATGAGCAGGAAATATGAAGCGTCCTATGCAGGATACGTTCATGAAAAGCCGGCAAGCTACTGGACTTCTGAGGAGCATCTGAAGAGCCGGCTTCTTGAGGTGGATTTCACGGGGAAGGGGGCAATCAAGGCCGGCGGCATGCCGGTCATTTCCGATGGCCTGACGGCGTTTGTTGATGCTCGCGATGGCCATACCGCGGTTATCGCGCCCAGCGGCATGAAGAAGTCAATATGCTGCTTCATGCCGCTCATTTATACCTTGGGCAGGGCCGGGGAGATCATGGTTATCACGGATCCGAAGGGGGAGTTATATCAAAGGACGGCCGGCAATCTTGCCCGGGAGGGGTACCAGATCTACTGCCTGGATTTCCGGGACATGGACAAGGACTTTTACAATATACTCGAGTATCCGACAAAGGCGTACAGGACGGATCGGGACAGGGGGCTGTCACTGCTCAGCGATATCGTGAACGCTCTGGCAGAGAATCAGAGGAAGTCTGCCAAGGATCCCTTCTGGCCGGATACGGGGGCGCAATACTGTAATGCCACGGCGGCAATGATGATTGACGCTTATCCTGCGCAGGATCTGATCAACGTCCTTAACTGGTGTGAATTTAATACCTGGGACAGTGCCATGATGCTCAGGGAGTTCATCAACCTGTTACCGGACGGGAATACGGTCAAAACATCCCTGAAAGGGATTCTGTCCTCGGCGGACAATACCCTGCGTTCCATCCTTGTCACGGCAACCTCCTTTTTGTCCATGTTTAACCAGAATAATAAGCTGGCCTGCATGCTTTCCAGCAGCACCTTCAGCCTGGAGGATCTGCTCAAGGAGAAGACGGCATTGTATATTGTTACGGATGACACGACAACCACTGCGGATCCGATAGTCGGCATCATCCTTTCACAGATACAGAACTTCCTTATTGACAGGGCGTTCCACAATGGGGGGAGTCTCGATACCCGTTTCAATTTCATCCTCGATGAGTTCGCTTCCTTTGAAATCCCAAACATGGACAAGGCGCTCGCGACGCACAGGAGCAGGAATATACGTTACTATCTTTGCGTTCAAACGTATGCCGGCCTGAAATTCCGATATGAGAACCCGGAAGCCCTGCTTTCCAACTGCGGGACAACCATGTTCCTTGGGTCGACGGAACTGGAGATGCTGAAAATTATCTCGGAGCAGCTTGGATCGACATCCATTACGTCGGACGGGAAGGAAAAGCCCCTTGCGGGCATCTCGGATCTCATGAATCTGAAAAAGACGTGGGATGAAAAGGAGGCGCTGTACTTGAATCTGCCTGAGTCCATCCGATATTGCGCCACGCTTCCCAGCATTGAGGCCTATGGGATTGAAAATGTCCCTGCGCCTGAAATCAGGCGGCGGCATCGTGGAATTTTGCCTTATACTTTGGATGCATTCTTCCAGGATATGAGAAACAAAAGGGTAAGGATTCCATTTTCGGAAAGCAGGCCGGTAAAAAGGTGAGCGTTAATCCGGAGGGCGTTGAATGGTTTCAATTATACTCGTTAACGTATACTCGTTAACGTTGGCTTTTGCCTATGCCAATTTTACAGTTCTGTGAAACTCAGAAGGCTCTGCGCAGTAGTTTGGAGTAGAATTACGTTAACGAGTATAATATATAAAGATATAAAGAGATATAAGGAGAAAAAAATGCTGCCATCAATAAAAACAGTCAATCAGTCGGGTGTTTCCAATACCGATATCTATTCGGACGAGTTTGAGAGGAGGCGTATCTATATTACAGGGAAGATTGATGAGAGCATGGCTTCGGATATCTGCGCGCAGATCAACTGCCTTGCCGCTCAGGGAAAGGAGGATATATGCCTTGTCATCCAGAGCCCGGGCGGCAGTGTTTCCGCAGGATATGCCATACTGGATACGATGTTCACCTGTGGTTGTGACATTATAACGGTGGCAATGGGAGAGGCCTGCAGCATGGGGGCTGTGCTGGCCTCATCGGGAACCAAGGGGAAGAGATATATCGGTAAGAATGCGGATATGATGATACACCAGGTCCTGAGCGGGGCCAGCGGGCAGGCGTCTGACCTGCTTCGGACTGTTTCCTATATCCAAAAGGTGAACAAGAAGCTTCATACCCTGCTTTCGGAAAACACGGGCCAGGATTATGAAAAGATATGTGCGGATTGCGACCGGGATTTCCACCTGGACAGCCAGGAAGCCATAGAGTACGGCCTGGCCGACCACATTTTCCAGGGGTTTGACTCCCTTTCGGAATGAATGCTTTGAGTCCCTGCTGATATGAACGGATGTCAATCATCCGAAATGATTTGTCTGGCGCCTTTTGCTTGCCGCGCGTTTGCCTTTTGCGGCAAGCGAAAGGCGCATAAAATTCCACCTGTACGGTTGAATGGCCTAAAGGCCATTCTGAATACCCCTAAATTCGCAAAACCGCCCGCTTCGCGTGCTTAAAGATTTGCTTCGCAAATCGTTTTGCTCATTTAGGGGTAGGTTGCTCATCCAAAGCGATATTTTGATTACGGTAAACCGTATCAAAATATCGCTTTGGATGGCAACCGTACAGGTGGATAAAATTAAAAAATACTTGCTTTTCTGCTTTGAGTGATGTATCATAAAAATGACAGATAACTGATGATGTTGGGTGGAGTGATAGATGATGTGGTAGCACGCTACCTTGACAATGAGAATCACGATTTGGGCACAGGTTTAACCAATTTTGGGATTTTCCTATTTCGAAGCCTTTGTTTATCAGTTCTGTGTATACACAGGCATCCCGATGTCTTATGGCAGAGGGGTGGCCTGTTTTTTTATTATCGCAGGCGCTGCGTATGGAAATGACTAAAAAGAACATATTTGAGGCGGCAACTGGATAGCGTATCACTACAGGAGGATCTCTATGGGTGCGGAGAATGGCGAGGCTTTAGGAAACACCGAAAACACGACAAGCTTTCAAAAAAATGATGAACCAGGAAAGGAACACGTGGAACAAGGGGATGGCGGCGGTCAGACTGCTGTGAAGGACCGGGAATATCTGATTCACAGGCTGAACAGCGAGAAGATTTTCGGTCTCATGAAGGATGAGGTCGTGGACGCTCCGTCTGAGAGTGGTCAGGCCGGGGATGGGCAGTCTGGAACGCAGACGCTTTGTCTCAAGGATAGGGATGTCACAAAAGTAAAATTTGAAACAAAATTATATCCTGAAAATGATGTTTTTAGAAAGCTTATAGCTTTCCTTTCCAAAGCCGATGCGGGGAATGAGGGAAACGGAGAAGGCGTCAATGTGGCCGGCGAGGATGAAGTCACAACAATCAAGGTGGAAGACGTGTCAAGAAAAATCCTGCTGGATTCCGCTTATTTTGTTGATTTTGGATACGTTGTCCGGGAATTTCTGGAATCCAGACAAGACTCGGGCACGGATAAAGACCGTTCCATGGACCGTGAGAAAATTCGTGAAAAGTGTTTCCGCCTTTTAAACGACGGATTTTCAATCAGTGGAAAAGGCGGTGAGGCGGATTCCGTTTATTTGCCCTATATTGGCGGGAGGAGCATGGCCGGGAAGAATGGGGGCGGAGAGTCGGCTGTGCTTTTCGTTGAGAAAAGCCTTTGTGAAAAGCTGAAGGCGGAAAGAGCCGGGGAGGAACAGAAAAAAAATTGCCAATATTCGATTCTTCAGCTTAACGGCAGAGCATTGCTTGACGGGGTCCGCATCGAGAAGGATGATCATTCAAATTGGAAACCTGTTTTTAAATTTGATAAGGAATCTTCTTTTCGAAGAATCATAGAGTCCTCTTCCATGTATCGTGACAACTCGTTCTTATGGCAGATGAAAAGATGCCTTTTTGAGGATGGCTTCCTTCTGTTGCGCAAATATTTGGATAATATTGATTTTGCTGAGAACCTGCTGCTGGATTCGCTTTATTTTGTGAATTTCCAGAATGTGTACAAAGACCCGATAATCGATCCGGATTATGATGCTGAGAGCAAAAATGGTGGAAGCCTGACGGAGGAGAAATGGAAAGGCATTATCGAAAAAGGCGAGACCGACAAGATATGCTACCGCCTTTTCAGGGATGGCTTCACTGTCACGAAACAGCGTTATGATGAGGAGTCCCATAAGACGGTAATCGAATCGAAGAAGACATACCTTCCCTTTGACAAAAGCAACAGCATGGCGAGGGAATCCAGAATTATTTTTATTGAAGAGAGTCTCTATAAACGGATGGACAAGGCCATCCTGTTGGGGTATGACCTTAGTTCCATAAAGACAAGCCTGAGCAAATTATATGCCTATCGCGGGCTGTCCCTGACCGGGGCGCAGCGTATTTTTGACAAGGAACTGGTGCTGAATGAGGAGACGGTCGTGGTCATTGCGGATGATGATTCGCCGTTGAAGATTAAAAACATTTATACTGCGGAGCAGCGGGGCGATAATATAAAATATTCCGAATGGAAGCCTAAGAAGACGGATGAGGGAAAGGAGGAGGAAGAGATAGAACTGGATCCCTATACACGTTTTGACGGAGAGGGACTGGTGTCAAAGGAATATGCCGATATCATAAACTCCTCGATGGGCAGCTCCGGGAAGGAAAGAAGGTCGTCTTTCCAAATCAGGATGCCATTTTCCAAGGGTATGCTTCATGAGGTGGATTTCCATAAATTTTTCAAAGAGGAATTAGTGAAATTTTATGGGCTTCCTGAGGATTTCTATGATCATCTGTACATAGAAGATGTTTTTGGGATTACGAGAAAGCTCTCGGACGTTAAAATCATAATGACAAAGAGCATGTTCAAGTGCTGCTCCTGGCTGCAGAAAGCGGTATCGAAAACCGAGGCTTCGGATTCCGGGAACCCGGAAACCGGCAAGCCGGATTCCTCCGATCCGGATTCCCGCGATTCGCGTTCCAATGAACCGGATCCAATGAAATCCTTTTTCCGCCGTTTCCATGAGTTCGATTACGCAATGTATATTGCCAATACGGACTATGAAATATCCAGGAATGACGTTGTGAAGCTTAATTATCAGTTTTTGAATACTCTTAAACTTGAAAAAGATAAGTTTGAGACCCTGGTGAACAATCACCTTCAAAAGGCTCAGGAGCTGCTTACAAATGTTGACGCCGTCCGCAAGCGTTTCCGCATTGAAGCCGCCAATGACATCCGGGATGACGAAGGCGCTAATGTACCGGATGTGGATTCTTCATCGGAAGAAATGGCCTCGTTCCTTGAGCCGTGGAAGCTCGCGCTCCAGAAAAACGAGGATTTTATGAGCCATCCAAAGATCAAGGGGCAGATCAGGGGGATGATGATCTCACTGGTTCGGGATGTTGGGATCGGCAAGATAGAGGTTGATGGAAAGCTGCTGTTTTTGTCACAGGATCTTCTGGCTCTTTTGAGGCATATTTTGGGCAAAGTTACCATAGACAATAAGAAAGATAAGAAATCTGTGGGAAAGGAAGAGGAAGAAAAGTTTCGGAAGGCTTCTGAGAAGCTGGGGGATATCATCAAGGGGAATGCTCTTCGTTCCGGACAGTTTTTTATTTCGGATGAGGAGTTTTTCAGCCAGGTCGGGGAAGCGTTTGATCGGAAAAAAGATGAAAAGAAGGATGCTAAAGGCGGGAGCAGGTTCGACCCCGATCTGCATTATGGCGTGCTTCGAAGTCCTCACCTTTCCAGAAACGAAGAATGTCTGATGGAACCCTATATCCCCGGTTACGACCCGGATAAGCGGGAAAAGGAAATAAAAGATTCACCTCGCACAAAGTTTTACAGGGAATACTTCGGCCATCTGAAGGGCGTCTTCATGATACCCTATGACTCCGATACGGCCATTATTCTTGGCGGGGCCGATTTTGACGGCGACATGGTAAAGCTTGTGAAGGATCAGGAGGTCAACAAAGCCATCTTCAATGGCGTATATGAAATTGAGGAAAAAGAAAAAGGGGAAAGGCGTCTGTGCAGACGTAAAGACATGCCGATTATCCGGATTCCTGACACAAAAAAGGGTGACAGTAAGGAGGTCCCCGAGAGGATGGATTACGAAACCATCCGCAATACATTTTCCGGCAGGGTCGGGCTCATATCGAATGCCGCCCTCGTAGTTTCAAAGAAGAAATATTATGAATACGATCCCGGACAGCGCCTTAATGGGATTGAGCCGGATCTGCTGGATCCAGCCTATTATACTATATTGACAGGCCTTGAAATTGACGCTGCCAAAACAGGCATACGGCCCGTGCTTCCTGAGATAAAGACCAGTCACGACGAGTTCCTGAAATTGAAAGATGAAATAAAAAAGCTGCTGCAGGACAAGGAGCGGTTTTTCAGCATGGCCGTAAGGCATTCGGGGGATGAATGGCAGCTTGTGATTGACGGAAAAGGAAAGGGGACAAAAGCGGCAAAGAGCATTGTCGTGTTTAGAACACATCACAAAGATCAGGATAATAAGGACAATATTGACTGCCTTCCCTACCTCCTTTTAAAACATCTTCAGGAAAATGTCCTTCGTCCCGCGCGCGAGCTTGCGGCTGAACAGGAGGCAGATTCCGAGGCATCGGGGGTAAATTCCGAGGCACCGGGGGCGGATTCCGGGGCACCGGGGGTAGATTCCATGGCACCGGGGGCGGATTCCGGGGCATCGGAGGCGGATTCCGGGGCAGCGGGAAATGTTCCGGATGAAGACAGAACAGCATCTGGCAAAGTCCGTACCGTAAAAAGATATTTTCGTTTTGCGGAAGGAAGATGGAGGACGAGGCTGGATAAGGACATTTTGAATAAAATCTCCGTCATTTACAACACGTATAGCGAAATCCGCGCATTTTCCAGGGACATCTTTGAGAAAATTCGATCCATGAGAAATGTGAATTATTCCAACTGCATTTATATGCTTCTCAAAATACGAGACGGGGATGCCGGCCAGCTCATGCCATTGGACGAGTATCAGGATCCAAAGCAGGCATCCGAAGTACAGGAAATGAGGGTTGATGACATTATCAGCAGTACATATAATATCATCCTTCATATTCTTGAGGAAGAGACAAGGAAGGATAATGGTGAGATGGATGAGGCCGCCCTTTTGAGGAAAATCGAGGAGATTCTCAAGGGCTTTAAGGATGCGCCCTGGTACGCTGTCGGAAATGAGCCGAATTGCCCCGCAAGTGCTTCGCAAGGTCAGAACATGGAGCAGCAAAACCCCACTCCGATAGAAGAGACGGATTATCCCGCAAGCGGTTTGCAATGTCAGAACACAGAACAGCCAAACCCCACTCCGATAGAAGAGGGGTTCCTGAAAAATGACGTTGAATCTGGGACATGCAGTGGGGACGCGTCTTCCGACCACCGTTTCCAAATGATTGAAAGCAGGGCTGGATTCATTAAAAAATTCTTTGAAAAAAAACAAGGGGAAATGTCGCAGGTGCTGAATTATTTATTTGATTTCAGCAGTCAGGGATATATGCTCTTATATTATATATTGAAGGATATAGACAGCATTTTTAAAAGCGATCATGCGGATAAGTTTATTGAATCGGTCAAAAGCAATCGTTTTAAAGTCGGGGATGATAATGGAACTGCCGGAACGGGCGGAAACGGTGGTGAGGTGGAAGCTGCCGGAACGGGCGAAAACGATGGTGAGATGGAAGCTGCCGGAACGGGCGGAAATGATGATGAGCTGCAAGCCGCCGGGAAGGGTCAGTCTGAAGATGGTGATGGAACTTCCGAAACTTTCGGGGCAGTCAAGGCAGAGGACGGGAACGAACCCGAAGGGACTGTTGGTCCCGGGAGCAAGGCAGTTAAGGGTAGTGATGCTTCCGTAATGGTCCGGTACAAGGCCGGCAGAAAAAGCAAGAGCAAAACAATTGAAATTGACATGTCCCTGTTTCAGAAATTTCTGGGTATTTATATGAAGGCCACGTCAGACAAGCTTTTGAAAAAGGACTGGCTGAAAAGAGTAGAGCGCATCTGCGGGGAAAGGATGAGGGATGTGCTGCGTGAGAAGAAGATAGAGGAAGCGGACGTGGATCAGGAGCTTATGAAATATCTCTATTCTATCAGCAGGACAAGTGATCTGTTTTGGAACGCCAGGGTGATCCCGCCGGAGGTTTTTGAGAAGCAGTTAGCTGAAACGGAAGCGGAAAGCTGACTGTGAATCAGCGCGGTCAAAACCTATTCTGCTAGATGGGCTGACTTGCCCCGCGGGCGGTTCGCTATGTTGGAATTCATAGGTTTTGACGCGCTCCAAGGAAAAGCGCGTCAAAATCCCTGCGGGATTCGCCAGGTACGGTCATGAATGTCCCTCTGGGATGCGCCAAATACGGAATTAACTATGCTTGACGCATAGTTAATTTGTGAAAATTGTTTGATGAGGTAGGGCTTAACATGCTGAATGAAAAGAAAGAATATGAGGAATACTCTTTTGATCTGGAAAATGAATATGAATCCAAAAAGAATATGAAGCGTTTGCGCTTGAAAAACGCGACGATTGTAAAGGGCGCCCTGGCTGGCCTGCGCAGGCCGCTGACAATTATTGCAAGAAAATTCATATTTGAAGTGTTTCAGGAATCTGGTGAATCTATCAATAATATTATTTATTTGACGAAACTGGTTCTGGAGCTTTGGTGCAGGGATGTCGAATATAAAGATATTGATAAGGTGATACGGGAGGAAGAGGACGAGCTTGGGACTGAAACGAAGGGGGGAGCCGGGGATGAGTACAGGCAGGGCAGGATAGAGGGCTTCGAGACATTAAAGAAAAAATACAAACCTTTCGTAGAGAATCTTGTCGGATGGATGCCTGCATATCTGAGAAGATTCAAAGAAAGCAAAGGCGGCAGCAGTGGAAAAGCTGAGAAAGACAACAAGGAAAACGGAAATGACGACAAAATCGAAAAATTAATTACAAAACTGATGTATGGACGCAGGAAGGCCTTGTACACGGTGTCCCATGAAAATTCATCCAGAAATGATTACAATCAGGTGACTTTTGAAAAAGCGGTAGCCGACGCCCTTGAGGCAGGGCCTCTGAGGGATCTGTGTCTTGTCTGTTATCTGGATAAGGATCAGAATTTCAATATAAATCATGCTGTGAACAACAAGGAAAATGCCATGAATGGTAAATTCCTAAAATGCACAAAAAAGAAGGATTACGAAAGCGGAAAGGGGCTTTTTTCCGAGGTAGAAATAGATTTGGGGAACAGCAGAAACAGAAGCAATCTTGACATTATTTTGAAATTTACGGCCGCGTATCTTTTGTCAGACGGCAAAAGAAAGGACGGTTACCGGGATGTCAAGCAAAGTGATATTATAAACTGGGCTGTCACGGCATTCAAAAAGGAAGATGTCTATTCCCAGGGTTTCTGTCATTTTCGATATAATAAAGCATGCAAAGACAAGGAAAAAATATGGGAAGACTTTTTTAAGAAAATTGAAGTCTCTGAAGACGCAATCTCCATCTATGAGGGTGATGCCCCGGATGGGAAAGAGCCCGGGCAGGCCGCTCCCGCGAACGATGGCAATATGGGGGAGGCTGAAGCCAATGATGCTTCCTCAGGGCAAGCTGATAAGCCGGAAAGCAAGACCAGCAAGAAAAAAGGCAACATTGGAGGATCAAACATTACCATGATACGGATGAACCCGGCGTGGATTAGTGATTATGGGTGGACAATCATTGAAAAAGGGCAGCTTGAGGAAGAGCAAAAGAGGGCCGAAAGCAAAGGCAAAGCTCTGCACTGGTTTTCGGATCCCGGTTCAGGACAAAATCTGGAATATAAATATGCAGGTGCTAGGGAATAAGTATTAAGATTGATTCGCAAAGCCATTATAAAGGCCATTATAAAAATGCGACGGTAAGATGAAGCGGTTGACCTTTGAGTTTCTTTCATATATAATAAGCGGGTGCTTCACCGTGCTAACGTGATGAAACATAAGCGGAAAAATGGGAATGACCGTAAAGCACTTTGACAAAGGGAGGAATTATTATTATGAAAAGAAATCTGACTTTATCTGTTCTGGCCATAGCAGCGGCATTTGCCCTCGGAGCCTGCGGCAGCGCCTCCGCTCCCGCGGCAGACAGCGGCACGAAGGCAGCGGAAAGCGCGGCTCCTGAAGAAAGCAAGAAGGAAGACGCGGAGACGGCTGCGGCGGAAGACAGTAAGAAGGAGGACGCAGAGGCGGCTGCGGCCGAGGACGGCAAGAAGGAGGAGTCCGGGGACGCGGCGGAAGAAAAGAAAGGGGAGCCCGCGGCGGAATTTGCTGAAATAGCTGATGGAATCCTGACGGTAGGCTTTGACGCGGAATATCCTCCCTATGGTTATATGGATGATAATGGCGAGTATACCGGATTTGACCTTGAGCTGGCAGAAGTGTTGTGCGAAAACAATGGCTGGACACTGGAGAAAAAGCCAATTAACTGGGATTCCAAGGATATGGAGCTGAATTCCGGATCAATTGACTGCATATGGAACGGTTTCACCATGAACGGGCGGGAGGATGATTACGCGTTTTCCATTCCTTATGTGGACAATTCCCAGGTCATCGTCTGCTCGTCTGATTCAGGGATTGAGAAGCTTTCGGACCTGGCAGGAAAAATTGTAGGCGTACAGGCCGCATCCGCCGCGCTGGATCTTCTGGAAGGAGATCAGAAGGATCTCGCGGATACATTTTCTTCTCTGAATCAGTTCGCTGATTACAATACTGCCTTTACCGAGCTTCAGGCCGGCGCGCTGGATGCCCTGGCTATCGATGTGGGCGTGGCAAAATATCAGATTAACTCCCGCGGAGAGGACTTTGTGATCCTGGCTGAGTCGCTGAACACGGAGCAGTACGCGGTTGGCTTCAAGAAGGGGAGCGATGACTTTGCCCAGTTGGTAAGCAAGGGGCTTTGCCAGATGGCTCTGGATGGAAAGGTTTCGGAGCTTGCGGAAAAGTACGAGATTGCGGACATGGTCACGCTGACCCCCGAGTTTGCGGAGGAGCTGCTCTCGGAATCGGACGAAGGTGAATAAGAGGGCTCATGCCCGCCTCGCGCCTTGTCCGCCCTCCGGATTTCAGAAAATTCCAAATGAAAAGCAAGCTTTCCATTTGGAGTTCCTTGAAATCCGGAGGGCGTTGAATAGTTACAATTAGCAAAGGGATATCTTCATGACGATTCAGGTCATCATACAGCAATTGCTGAAAGGATTTCAGCAGACTGCCCTTATTTTCTTCCTGGTACTTTTGTTTTCTCTCCCTTTGGGCATGGTGGTATACTTTGGCAGGGCTTCCAAATGGAAGCCTCTGTCAATTTTTGTCAAGGCATATATTTCCATCATGCGCGGCACGCCGCTTATGCTCCAGCTTCTGATCTGGTATTTTGGGCCATTCTATCTTTGGGGCATGAACATCGGGGGAAATTATAAGTTTATAGCCATCCTTATGGGCTGTTCCTTTAATTACGCGGCATATTTTGCCGAGATATACCGTTCAGGCATTGAATCGATACCCAAGGGGCAGTATGAGGCGGCGGAAATCCTGGGCTATACCCGTTCCCAGACCTTCCTGAGGATCATACTTCCCCAGGTCATCAAAATCGTACTTCCATCCGTGACAAATGAAGTGATCACGCTTGTGAAGGATACATCCCTGGTCTATTCCGTTTCTTATGTGGAGATGTTCGCGCTGGCCAAACAGATTGCCGCCGCGAAGACCACGGTCATGCCTTTTTTCATAGCCGGCATTTTTTATTATATTTTTAATTTTCTTGTCGCGTGGTTCATGGAAAGACTGGAAAAGGCCCTGGATTATTATGAGTGATCAGAGTGACAAAAAACCACTTTAATAGAGGAGCCATATAGCCTGCGATTCCGCGGCTGTTTGTCAGGAGTTAAAATGGCTCAAAAACCACTTTGATAGAGGAGCCTTAATGATGCGATACCGCATCGGTTTGTCATGAAATTAGAGTAGCAAAAACCCACTCTAATAGAGGAGTTCATTATGGAGAAGTCTGGAGAAATCGGAAACAGCGGAGGGATGACATCCGGATCCGGTGCCCCCGATGCAGCCCGCACGGTTTCGGAAACGGAGGGCGCATATACGGGGCGTCCGGGAGATGTGCTTCTGGAAATCAATCATTTGAAGAAGGCGTTTCAGGACAATGTGGTGCTGAACGATGTTTCTCTGGAAGTTTCAAAAGGAGAGATCGTTTCTATTATCGGGAGAAGCGGCTCGGGAAAAACTACCCTGCTGCGCTGCGCTACATTTTTAGAGAGCATTGGAAGCGGCGAGATACGTTATCTCGGGATACCGGCTGTTTCAGAAGAGGGCGGGACGATTCGTTACGCGTCCCGGGAGGACATGAAGAAAATTCGTGAATGCTTCAGCCTCGTTTTCCAGAATTTCAATCTGTTTCCCCATCGGAACGTGCTTCAGAACATTACTGACGCGCCCATACGCGTATTGAAAAAAAACAGGGGGGAGGCAAAGAAGCAGGCCCTGGGGCTCCTGAAGCAAATGGGGCTGGAGGGAAGGGAAAAAGCCTATCCCTGCGAGCTTTCCGGCGGACAGAAGCAGCGCGTGGCCATTGCCAGGGCGCTTGCAATGGATCCGAAAATTCTCTTTTTTGATGAACCCACATCGGCTCTTGATCCGGAACTGACTGCGGAAGTCCTCCGTGTCATCAAGGAGCTGGCAAAGCTTCATATTACGATGGTCATCGTTACCCATGAAATGCAGTTTGCCAAGGACATTTCGGATCGAATCGTATTTATGGACAAGGGCGTGATCGCCGCTTCCGGTACGCCTGAGGAAGTCTTCCGATCGGATCATCCCAGAATGAAGGAGTTCCTTGCGGGGTATTCAGCCTAGGCAGCCGCCCCGGCCATCTTTTCCGGTTGCTTCTCAAAATACTTTATGCACCACGGAAAAAGGAATGAGATATATATCTTTTTCCGGGTGCGTCTCAATTTATCAAAATACAGGAATCATTATACATCACCTTTGTCTGGTGTGATACACTTAATTCTTTTTCTCTGTTCCCTTATTCTTTACGTCCTCTTTCCTCCCTCATCTTTGTCGATTATTAAGCTTATCTGCTTTTATATTGAAAAGATTACTTTTTTAGTAGAAGAACAGGGCGGAAAGAGATATAATCTGTAACTATTCACCACCCAAAAGGCTGAGGAACTGGGGATTCACACGATCCGGGTGGAAAGAGATACAATCTTTAACTATTTACCACCCTCCTGAATTACAGGGGGTTCTGTCCGGAAGGCTTGTTTTGAAACGGAATTTGTAACTCTTTGGTTAGAGCCTCGCGCTTGCCGCGAGACAGTATGAAAGGCAAGCCTTTCATACTGCATTTGTGCCGCTGACCAGGCACAAATGGGACTCAATGCCTGCGGCATTAAGTCAAGTATGAAAGGGCAAGCCTTTCATACTGCATTTGTGCCGCTGGCGCGTCACAAATGGGACTCAATGCCTGCGGCATTAAGTCAAGTATGAAAGGCAAGCCTTTCATACTGCATTTGTGCCGCTGGCGCGTCACAAATGGGACTCAATGCCTGCGGCATTAAGTCAAAGCATAAATGCATCGGAAAGGACGCTTTGGGCGTACACAGAATGCGCGTAAGCGCCACGCCCGAGGCAACTGTTCAGCTTGACTGAACAGTTACAGGGGAGAAAGGAGACTGGGATGGTATACAGAGGGAGGGCACCCCTGCGGATTTCTTTTGGAGGGGGAGGTACGGATGTCGCGCCTTTTTGCGAGGAGCAGGGTGGCGCGATTCTCGGAAGTACGATAAATAAATACGCGTATTGTTCCATTTCTCCCAGGGAGGACGAGGAAATCATTGTCCATTCTCTGGATTTTGATATGACGATTCGTTTTAACGCGAGAGAAAACGTGATTTATGACGGCAAGCTGGATCTGGTCAAGGCGGCAATGAAGGCGATGGAGATTCAAAACGGCTGTGAGGTCTGGCTGGAATGTGACGCGCCGGCCGGTTCCGGCCTGGGTACCAGTTCCACGGTAATGGTTGCTATATTGAAAGCCCTCGCGAAATGGCAGGGACGGGAGCTGGAGGGATATGAGCTGGCGGATCTGGCCTTTCAGGTGGAGAGAATTGATCTTGGAATCAGCGGGGGCTATCAGGATCAGTATGCCGCATCCTTTGGCGGCTTCAATTTCATAGAATTTCACGGCAGAAGGCGCGTCGTGGTGAACCCGCTCCGGATAAAGAAGGAGATCATCAATGAACTCCAGTATAATCTGCTTTTGTGCTATACCGGCGGTATTCATGTTTCGGCAAAAATTATTGATGATCAGGTGAAGAATTACAGAAAAAAATCAGGATTTGAAGCCATGTGCGAGGTAAAGCAGTTGGCTTATGATATGAAGGATGCCCTGCTGCTGGGCAATCTGAATTCATTTGGGGAGCTCCTGAATGACGGTTGGGAGGCAAAGAAGAGGATGTCCGACCGCATTACCAATCCCCAGATCGATTTCCTTTATGAGGAGGCGAAGGCGGCCGGCGCTCTTGGAGGGAAGCTTCTGGGGGCGGGCGGCGGAGGATTCCTGCTGCTTTATTGCCCGTACAATCTGCGCCATAAGGTGGCGGCCAGGCTGCAGGCAGCAGGCGGTCAGTTAACGGACTGGGTTTTCGAGCTTCGGGGGGCCCAGAGCTGGAGCTGTCGATAAGGCGGAGACAGGCATGACTGGGCCTGGGCCGCCTGCATAGCTTATTAATCCTCGCCTATTAGAGTGGTTTTTTGGCCGTTCTGATTCAATGACAGACCGATGCGGTATCGCGTCAGCAAGGTTCATCTATCAGAGTGGCTTTTTGCCACTCTGAGTTCTGACATAGCGAACCGCCTGTGGGGCAAGCCGGCTCATTTATCAGTGCGGGTTTCTTCCGGGTGCAGCAGCAGGTATTTTTCCCGGTCTTCGTCTGTCGCGATCTGGGAGGGGGCCAGTACGCCGGTGACCCTCCCAATCAGATAGACATTTTCTGAATCGGAAAAGTGCAGCGGCTTGTATCTTGGGTTCAGGGAATGCAGGCCGTCTTCTTCATAGATTTTGATATAGGTTTCGTTTCCATAAATGAAGGCTCCGATTTCTCCGTGCTTAAGGTCGGGGGCGTTTGGAATCCGCGCGACCAGCACTCGGTCGCCGTCATGAAAGTCCGGCTCCATGCTGTCCCCGTTTACCGGGAAGACGCAGTCGGAACGTTCTGTTTCCCGCGAGGCATACAGGAAGATGGGTTCCCCTTCGTCGTCAAATTCGCTGGGATCGCCAAATCCGGCTGAAAGGGATTTGGAATAGTAGATAAGACGGCGGAGCTGCGGCGCGTTTTCCGCCTCTTGAATCCTTAGAAGCGTGTCCATCAGTTGGTCTACGGCAATTTTGTGCCCGGGACTCAGGTTCCGGTACTGGCTGATGAGAGCCTGCTCAACCGAGCTGTAACGGGGGGATGGATCCTCCATGGCGAGAAGATCGTAAATGCTGACATTCAGGGCTTCGCAAAGGGAGGGCAGGAGATTGATGTCCGGACGGCCCCGTCCGTTTTCCCAGTTGGAGACCGCATTGGAGCTTATGCCTATCCTGGATGCCAGTTCTTTCTGTTCGAGACGGGCAAGCGTCCTGAAATGGCGGATGCGCTCGCATAGAATTGGGATGACCGGCCTTTCTGCCGGTCTTCCTGTTTTCATGTCAATGAGGCCGCCCGTTGCTTCGGTTGAACGGGGAATGCTTCTTCTGGGCATGATTTTCGCTCCTTTTGAGGGATTGGGGATTGAAAGGTTTAATTGATCCGGGATGTTCTGTGTCCGCGCATTTCCAGTCAAAAAACCTTGCTATTGTATGTCGGGTCATGTAGATAAATAACACATAAAAAGCGGCTTGTAAAGTGGGGAGGTAATCATCGGAAATGGAAAATGAGAATACAAGAATGCAATCCGGGGAGGCGGCTGCGGAAAAAAGTCCGGAGCTTTCAA
Organism: uncultured Oribacterium sp.; assembly: GCA_946413525.1. Lineage (GTDB taxonomy): Bacteria > Bacillota > Clostridia > Lachnospirales > Lachnospiraceae > Oribacterium. The sequence goes on along the minus strand of CAMKKZ010000003.1, from coordinate 158,929 downwards.
GGGAAGATATTATCGTCAGGACAAGCTTTGTTGGCATCATTACAAATGTTTTTCTGGCTATTTTCAAGGCGGCCGTGGGGCTGCTTTCCAACTCCATCGCCGTCATCCTTGACGCGGTCAACAATCTGTCCGATGCGCTTTCTTCTATTATTACGATCGTTGGGACCATGCTTTCATCAAAAGCACCTGACAGGGAACATCCGCTGGGGCATGGCAGGGTTGAATATCTGAGCTCGCTGATTGTATCCGCCATTGTCCTGTATGCGGGTCTGACCTCATTGGTGGAGTCGGTGAAGAAGATTATTCATCCGGAAAAGGCAGACTATTCTTTTGTTTCGCTCCTCATTATTTCCGTTGCCATCGCGGTAAAGCTGTTGTTGGGAGCTTATGTCACGAAGCAGGGCAAGAAGGTGAATTCCGGGGCGCTGGTCGCGTCCGGATCGGACGCCTCTTTTGATGCTATTTTGTCCGCTTCCGTCCTGGCCTCAGCCATTATCTATACAGTCAGCGGCATCTCTCTGGAGGCTTATGTTGGAACGTTGATTGCCGTGGTCATTATCCGGGCGGGCTATGAAATGATGACGGAAACGCTGGACGACATCCTGGGGAGGAGGGCGGATCCGGAGGTGAGCCGGGAGGTCAAACGGATTCTGATGGAAGAGCCGGAAATCATGGGGGCGTATGACCTCCTGCTTAATAATTACGGGCCGGGCCGGGATTACGCTTCTGTTCACGTGGAGCTGAGGGATAATATGACGGTTGCCGAGGTGGACAGCCTGACAAGGCGGGTTGAGGCAAAGGTCTACAGGGAGACCGGCGTGATTCTGACCGGCATCGGAGTATATTCCCACTACACGTCGGATGATGAGGTGTCGAACATTCGGAATGATGTTCAGAAAATCGTGCTTTCCCATTCCTGGGCTTTGCAGTTCCATGGATTCTATATTGATACGAAGAGCAGGGAAATGCGTTTCGACGTAGTCATCAGCTTTGACAAGGACGCGGAAGAGGGTCTGGAAATAATCAGGAAGGAAGTTCAGGACCGTTATCCGGATTACAGCCTTGAGATCACGCCGGATCTGGATCTTTCGGACTGAGGACGGGCATTCGGTATTAAATTTGAGCGGCTGTGAGCCGGGAGAAAGGGAATCTGTTCAATTTTGATAATGATTTACTTTAATGTTGTTCACTTTAATGCTGTTTCACTTTAATGTTGTTTCACCTTAATGCTGCGATATTGTTTGTAAGCATTAATCATATGAGGAACCGTATAGCTTGCGATACCGCAGATGTTTGTCGGAAATTTAAATGGCCAAAATACACTTTAATTGAGGAGGAGTGTCCATGCGTTTATTCGTAGCGGCGATGCTGTCCGAGGAGATGAAGAGGGAGATTACAGACCTGATGCATGAGTTGAAAATGCTTGGGATTAAGGGAAATTATGTGCCGGCCCGCAACTTGCACCTGACGCTTGCTTTCATCGGGGAGTGCAAGGAAAAGATGAAGGTTATCGACGCGCTTAGCGGCATTGATGTCAAGCCGTTTCGCCTTGCGTTTTCGGAGATGGGGGTTTTCAATCAGGTGCTCTGGGTCGGGCTGAAGGGGAACCAGGGGCTGAGCCAGGCTGCGAAGGATGTGCGAGGGGCGCTGGACGCTGCCGGGATATCCTATGACCGAAAAAAGTTTGAGCCTCATATATCAATTATCCGGAATGTAGGCGGGGACTGGAAAAAGGCCTCTTTAGGGAAGGCTGAGATGATGGCAAAAAAGATTTCCCTGATGAAGTCAGAGGAGAAGGAAGGGAAAAGGGTTTATACAGAATTGTTTTCGATTTAGTTATCGTCTTTGCTGTTATTCTTGACGGAATACCAAAAGGAGGCCGGTCACCATGGAGATGATGGACGCCGCTGCGGAAAAAGCAATCCGCCAGATAGACGATTTTCATTATGTGGATGGCCTTCTGGAGGCCGGGTACGGAAATATCGGAAGATACGGGATCTCGTTTTTCAGAAAAAACTGCAGGGTGCGCTATAAGGATGGGCAGGGCGCATCCCTGTGGGATGCGCCAAATACAGGATAAACTATGCTGTGAAAAGATGGATGAGCTGGTAGGTGAGCATCGAGGCGAGCCAGGCTATGAAGCATTGCCATATTACTACGCCGAAGGCCCATTTCCTTCCCATCTCCCTCTGTATGGAGGCGATTGCGGCAACGCAAGGTGTGTAGAGGACGGAGAATACAAGGAGGGAGGCGGCCGTGGCGCGGCTCATGACGGCGGCGACGTTCTGGCCGAAAAGGATTTCCATCGTGGATACAACGCTCTCCTTCGCCAGGAAGCCGCTGATCAGCGAGGTGCAGATCCTCCAGTCCCCCAGGCCCGTCGGCCTCATGAGGGGAGATATCCAGCTTGCCACGATGGCCAGGATGCTGTCCTGCTGCCGGCTGACCAGGTGCAAATGCGGGTCAAAGCTTTGCAGAAGCCATATGACAATGGTGGCGGTAAAAATTATCGTGAAGGCCCTCTGGAGGAAGTCCTTGGCTTTTTCCCATAGAAGCTGCCCCACATTTCGCGCGCCCGGCATCCGGTAGTTGGGAAGCTCCATGACGAAGGGCACGGCTTCCCCCTTGAAGAGGCTCCTGCGGTACAGCAGGGCGACCAGGATTCCGGTCAGGATTCCGAGGAAATAAAGGCCGGTCATAATGAGCGCCTTGTACTTTGGAAAAAAGGCATCAACAAAGAAGGCGTAGATGGGGAGCTTCGCGGTGCAGCTCATAAAGGGTGTCAGCAGGATGGTCATCTTCCTGTCCCGCTCGCTGGGGAGGGTCCTTGTGGACATGACGGCAGGGACCGTGCAGCCGAAGCCGATGAGCAGGGGGACGATGCTTCGTCCGGAGAGGCCGATCTTTCGAAGAAGCTTGTCCATGAAGAAGGCAACGCGGGCGATATAGCCGCTGTCCTCCAAAAGGGACAGGAAGAAGAAGAGGGTGACGATGATCGGGAGAAAGCTCAGGACGCTCCCGACTCCCGAAAAAATTCCCTTTATGACCAGGTCGTGCAGCGCGGCATTCACGTTCATTGCGCTCAAAGCCCTGTCGGCCATTTCCGACAGGCTGTTCATCCCGCTTTCCAGATAAGCCTGCAGGGTGCCGCCGATCACATCGAAGGTCAGCCAGAAAACACAGCCCATGATCAGGATGAAGAAGGGGATGGCCGTCCATTTCCCGGTCAGGATCCGATCGATTTTTTCGCTTTGCAGGCTCTCCCTGCTTTCCTTCGGCTTTGTCACGCAGGCGTCGCATACCTTGTAGATGAAAGAGTAGCGCATATCGGCGATGGCGGAGCTTCGGTCAAGGCCCCGCTCTTTTTCCATTTGCAGGACGATATGGTCAATGGTCTCCAGTTCATTTTTGTCGAATTGAAGCTGCCGGATGATCAGCGGGTCGCCCTCGATGACCTTGCCGGCCGCGAAGCGCAAGGGGATCCCGGCTGCCTTAGCATGGTCATCGATAAGGTGGCGGGTGCCATGCAGGCAGCGGTGGACCGCGCCCCCGTTATCCATTTCATCGCAGAAATCCTTCCGCAGGGGCTTTTCCTGATAGTAGGCCACATGGATCGCATGGCTGATGAGTTCGTCGATTCCCTGGTTTTTGGCGGCGGAAATCGGCACGACGGGCACCCCCAGCAGCGCTTCCATACCATTAATGTCAATGGTCCCGCCGTTTGCCGTCAGCTCGTCCATCATGTTGAGCGCCACGACCATGGGGACATCCATTTCCAGAAGCTGAATGGTGAGGTAGAGGTTCCGCTCGATATTTGTGGCATCTACAATGTTGATGACCGCCCTGGGCTTTTCATTCAGGACGAAGTTCCGGGAAATGATTTCCTCGCTGCTGTAGGGGGACATGGAGTAGATGCCGGGCAGATCTGTGACGAGGGTGTCGGAATGCCCCTTGATCATGCCGTCTTTTCGGTCAATGGTTACTCCGGGGAAATTGCCCACATGCTGGTTGGCTCCGGTCAGGCGGTTGAACAATGTGGTCTTTCCGCTGTTCTGGTTTCCCACAAGGGCAAAGGTGAGCTGTGTCCCGGCCGGAAGGGGGGTTCCGCTTCCTTTGGGATGGAACTTCCCGCCCTCGCCAAGCCCGGGGTGGGCGGTCTTCCCCGCCGGGTGCCCGGCGCCGGAATCCTTTTTCATATCCTTTTCATTAATGGGGGAAACCTCGATTTTTGCCGCGTCGTCAATGCGCAGGGTGAGCTCGTACCCGTGAATGACCAGCTCCATCGGATCCCCCATGGGCGCGTACTTTACGATGGCGAGCTCGGCGCCGGGGATGACGCCCATATCCAGAAAATGCTGTCTCAGTGCGCCTTCCCCTCCTACATCGGTAATCACGGCGGTCTTTCCGATTGGCAGTTCTCTTAATGTCATAATCGCTTATCGTTCCTTATGCTTTATATAAATGAAAGTACCTATTCAGCACCCTATTCGCAGTCGCCTTTGGCGACTGCTCATGTGGGCATTCAGAGGCGCTCCGCGCCTTATCCGCCCTCTGGATTTCAGAGAATTCCAAATGAAAAGCAAGCTTTCCATTTGGAATCCTCTGAAATCCAGAGGGCGCTGAATAGTTACAAATGAAACATCCCCGGCGAACCGCCGCTTCTGGCAACGCTTCATCCGGGGTTGTATTCATTGATTCATATAGAAAATCATATTGAGAAATAAATAGGATATCCTGTCACATCGTTAAATCGGAATCCCGGTCTTAATAGGGCTTGTCACTGTCATGACCGTGGGCGTTCCCCATTTCAAAAGGGGCAGCGGACTTTATGGTGTTTCCCCAAGGGTCGCTTGCGGCCTCGATGATATCAATCTTTTGACCGGCACCGTTGGAGGAATTTGTCTTTCCCACCCCGGTGCCTCCGGAAACCCTGCCCAGATCCTCCATGGAAAGAGTCATTACATCATTGCTGTTTCCAAAAGCCTTGCTCATGTTAATCATCCTTTCAAATTTTGACTTGATGCCGCAGGCGTTGACGTCTCATTTATGGCGCCGACGGCACAAATGAAGTATGAAGGCCTTGCCTTTCATACCTGTCTTTTCAATAGTTTTCCGCATGCACCTCGAAATAGGCTTGCGGGTGCGCGCAGACGGGACAGATTTCAGGAGCCTTTGTGCCGACCACGATATGGCCGCAGTTCCTGCACTCCCAAACCTTGACTTCGCTCTTTTTGAAAACCTCCTGCGCTTCCACGTTCTTCAGCAGCGCGCGGTAACGTTCCTCATGATGCTTTTCAATGGCGGCAACCCCGCGGAATTTCGCGGCGAGCTCCGGGAAGCCTTCCTCCTCTGCCGTCTTCGCAAAGCCCTCATACATATCTGTCCACTCGTAGTTTTCACCATCCGCGGCTGCGGCAAGGTTTTCGGCCGTGGAGCCAATGCCGGAGAGCTCCTTGAACCACATCTTCGCGTGTTCTTTCTCGTTATCCGCCGTTTTCAGGAAAAGCGCGGCAATCTGTTCGAAACCTTCTTTCTTTGCTTTGGAGGCAAAATAGGTGTATTTGTTCCTGGCCTGGGATTCACCCGCAAATGCCGCGAGCAGGTTCTGTTCGGTCTTTGTTCCAGCGTAAGGATTCGTCTTTTTTTCTTCCGGCGTCATGATGCTTTCCTCCTTGATCCTGTTGTGAGATCTTGTTTTGAAATTAGGCAACTGTATATTCTTCTTGCGAAATAGAGCTGTATTCTACTATAATCGTTGATGGCCGTCAACAGCTTTAAGGAAGGAGAAAGGAAACGGCAGAAATATTAAGGAAACGCTGATTTTAGCGTTTCCGGCGCCGAAAAGCATGCCTCGGGCGTACTGGGAATGCGCGTAAGCGCCACGCCCGAGGCGTAATTGTTCAGCTTGACTGAACAGTTACATCTTGAGAAAGATCATGAGGGGTAAATGTGTTTATTTTTATTATCCCGGATACGGAAGAGGATGTCAGAAGGGCGCAGGAGGACAAAGCCTTTCTGGAACAATTTATAAAGCGTCACAAGGGCTTCATCAAGCGATGCGCGGTGCTGACGATGAAGCGCTTTATCAGTGAAAGCGATGATGCCTGGTCCATTGCGCTGATTGCCTTTCATGAGGCGGTCCGCTCCTATGGAGAAGGGAAGGGGAGTTTTAAATCGTTCGCGGGCATGGTCATCCGCAGAAGACTGATTGATTATATAAAGTCAGAACAGCGTTTCTCCGGGGAGATCTCGACCAATCCCTATACCATGGACGGGGGCGTGGAGGATGACGCGAACATCACGTCCCTGGAGGCTGCCATGCGGGAACGGCAGGCTGCCATGTACCGGGAGGGGGAGGTGAATGAGACGTCGGGCGCCGGTTCGCTCATCGGCTCGGGGGAGGCCAGTCCGGGCACGAGCAAGGCGAAGGATGAGATTGAGGCCGTACAGGAATGCCTGAGCGCGTATGGCTTCTCCTTTTTTGACCTTGTGGAATGCTCGCCGAAGGCGGAAAAGACAAAGAAGGCCTGCGCGAGGGCTGTGCTGGCACTTTTGGGAGAGGATTCGGGGGCGGATCCGATGTTTGAAAAAATGAGGACAAGCCGGAATTTGCCCATGAAGGAGCTTTCGGAATCTTCGGGTGTACCCCGAAAAATTCTGGAAAGACATCGAAAATATATAATAGCAGCCGCAGAGATCCTGAAGGGGGAATACCCCATTCTGCAGGAATATTTGCGTTATATCCTTAAGGCGGGGGATGGAAAAGGGGTATCATGAAGGCGCTTGTATTGGAAATCAGAAATGGAGAGGCCGCTGTGCTGCGGGAGGACGGCGTAGTGGAAAAGGTCAGGCGGAAATGCGCTGTCGGGGAGACGATTGAATTAACCGCATCGGTCAGGGGTCTTTCCGCGAGGCGTTATCGGGGGATTGCGGCAGTGGCCGCTGCCGCGGTTCTGGTATTTTCGTCCTTCAGTGTGTACGCGTATCAGAATCTGCTTCCGTATTCTTATGTTTCCCTCGATGTCAATCCGTCAATCGAATTTACTTTGAATTACAGAAACCGCATTCTGGACATTTCTTCTTTGAATGAGGATGCGGAGGAGCTGGTGCGCTCCCTGGAAGGGAAAATAAAAAAAAGGGCTACGATCTCAGAGGCTCTGGCAGTGTTGGAAGAGGAGTCGATTTGGCCGGCGGGCAGTTCGCTGGGCCAGAATCCAGAGCAGCCGGAAACTGCTCTGATAAATGAGTCGATTTCTCCCGCGGGCGGTTCGCCAGGGCAGGATTCAGAGCAGCAGGAAACTGCTCTGATAAATGAGTCGATTTCTCTCGCGGGTGCTTCGCCGGGCCAGAATTCAGAGCAGCAGGAAACCACTCTGATAAAAGAGAATGAGGGGAATGGTGTGTCCGGCATAGCTGGAGAGGCCGTTGAAACGAATGTGGGCAGCTCCAGGGAATATGTGCTGCTCAGCATCGCGTCGTCTTCTGAAGGGAAGAGACGTCAGATTCGGAACGAGATTGAGGAAGCCTTTTCCGGCAGGGAGGATGGCTGGGAGCTGTATCTGACGGAGGCGGAAATGGCTGACCGGAAGGAAGCGCGGAGGCTTGGCCTGAGCACCGGCAGGTACGGGGCGATGAGGGAGATTCAGTCCGGGCAAGGGGGCATGGACCCCGAGCGGCTACTGGTGGAGGAAGACGGAAGCTGGAAGCTGAATGCCTCTGTCCTTAAAGAGGGAAAGAAAACGGCGGATGAAAGGGCCGGAAGCATGGATGTGGCAGCGGCTTCGGTAATAGACGAGGCAGCGGCTTTGGGAACGGACGAAGCAGCGGCTTCGACAGCGGGAAAAGCCGATGACGGCTTGATGGGCGGAGTGAGCAATGGAAGGACCGGGAATGAAACGGGTTTGGGAAGAAGGGAAGAGGAATTTGCGGAGGCCGTAAAGAACTGCCCGGTAGATGAACTGCTGTTCATGGCGGGAAGGATTGAACTTCCGCCGGAACAGGGCGCGGGTTCTCCTGAGATTTTCGCAAAGGATGAAGGGCCGGACGGCGCTGCGGAGGCGGCAGGAAAAGCGGACGACGCTGCGGAGGCGGCAGGGAGACCGGACGGCGCTGCGGAGGCGGCAGGAAAAGCGGACGGTGCTGCGGAGGCGGCAGGGAGACCGGACGGCGCTGCGGAGGCAGCAGGGAGACCGGACGGCGCTGCGGAGGCAGCAGGGAGACCGGACGGCGCTGCGGAGGCGGCAGGGAGACCGGACGGCGCTGCGGAGGCAGCAGGGAGACCGGACAGCTCTGCGGAGGCAGTGGGGAAATCGAATGGTAACGATGGCCTGGATCGGCCTGACGCGCGGGATGGCGATGCCGGGAAAATGGATCGGCCTGATATGCAGGATGGTGACACCGGGAAAGACGCTATGCCGGATGTTGATGGTTCCGGGAAACCGGCAACCCCGGATGATGGATCGAAGAATCCGACACGTTCGGATGGTAGTCCGGAGAATCCGGCGCGCACAGATGGCGGTTCCGCTGGCGCGGACGATGATTTTGAAAGGGCGAACCGGCAGGAAACGGGATTCGGGATGCCGGAGAATTTCGATTATGCCGGAGTGGAAGGTAATTCCTCGGCTGCCGAAGAGAGCAGCAAGCGGGAAGGGATTGACCAGGGGAAAGGAAGCGTTCAGGCGGACGGACGGCCTTTTGAGAACGAGGGAGAACCCGGAGATGGTGATGCCGTAAGCCCGGGAGGGGCAGACAGAGGCAATGGGTCGGCAGGAGATCATGGCGTTCTGAACCTGGCAGGGACGGGAGATGCCGGGAGTCAGGAAAATTCAGAAGACATGGGGATTTCCGGCTCGCCTGAAAATGGGGAAGGAACAGGAACTCTCAGCGCCCTCGAAGGTTCGGAAGGTACGGGGCTTTTTGGTTCACCTGAAAATACAGAAGATACCGGACTCCCTGATGCATCTGAAAACCCGGAGGAATCCAATACGGATGGAAATGACATCGTATCGGAAGAAGTCATCGGTCCTGGAAAAGACATTCATATGGGTGGAACGGCCGGCAGCGAAAGTGCCGGAAATCCGGAAGCTTTCGACGCTTCCGAAGGGATGGGGGATGCCCCTCCTTCTTCTGATTCGACCGGCTTTCGCGATTCATCCGGATCGGAAACAAATGTTGTATCTTTTGGTGATGGCGAAGGAGATGCCGGTGGAGGTTTCGATCTCCATGAGGCGGGACAGGATGCTGCGAGCCCGGAATTTGGCAGTGACAGTTCTTCTGAAATCAAAGAAGGGATGGGCGACTTTGACGGAAATGAGCAGGGCATAACAGCGAATGATCAGGGACAGGGCGGAAGCGGCGCCGGAGATACCGGCGGCCAGGAGCTGGGCGGAAGCGGTTCGGGAGATTCCGCTGGCCGGGAACCGGGCGGAAACGGTTCGGTTGATTCCGCTGGCCAGGCGCGTGACGGAAGCGGTTCGGGAGATTTCGGCGGCCGGGAGCATGGCGGCGGTCGGGATGGCGGAGCCGGCAGTTCCGGCGGTGGCGGTCACGAGGGCGGAGGCAGGCGTTGAGGCCTCGCCCTGAGGCATTACAACTGCCATGCGGAAGACCGGTGGGAACTTACCTATGCCAGGTACCTTTACCCAAAGGCTCAGATGGCTTCTCAGAGGATCAGCGAGGCGCTGGCAGATATCGGAAGTGAGGACGCAAAACGAAGCTTTTTCAGGGAATACATAAAGTTCCTTGAAGCATTCAGTCCCAGTCCTGCCTCTGAGGGTATTGATGATGGCATATTGATCGACAGTTCCGGGCTTCCTAACGCTGTCCACTTTCCGCTCGCTGAGGTCAACAACCATAACGGAGTAATCAGCCAGGAAGTTCGACTGATTTATGTAGTTCAACAACGCACAGGTCTTCCATTGTTCTTTCGGTACGTGGCAGGGAACGTGATTGATGTCAGTACCATTACACGCACGATTGCCGAGCTAAAAGCCAACGGTGTCAACACAAAATTTGCCATTTTGGATGCAGGGTACTATACCGAGGTCAATGCCGAAAACGAAAACACATTCCGCGGACCTCTGATGATGACTTTCATTGCTGCCGCAGCACTGAAACTGATGTCGGACAAGCTGTCAAAGACATCATTAACGACGGAATCCATGTTCATGATTCTTCATGAACAGCACGCATTGGTATATGATGAGGAGTTCATCACCACGGAGCCGGTCAAAAAGATGAACGAGGCTTACAAAGCATTGAAGCTACATTGCCCGGAAAAGATAACTCGTCAGGCAACTTGATGTAGACTAAGAAAAACTCGGGAACTCAGGATTAAGGAAGAAGTAATACTATCAGATTGGGTAGACACAATTAAAATTCTATACTAAAATTCTATACACGGAAAGAGAAGCGTTTGAAACAATTATTCCATATGAGCTGGAGAGTAGGACATTTTATTTAGATAATGATTGTAAAGACATCTGGAGCTGGTCAGAAAAGGTATACGTGGATTGGGGGCCACAGGCTAATTGGTCCGCCGAGAGCCCTGCTATCTAAAAAACGTTGATTACGATAAAGCTGTGCCAATAAAGTATTGCCGCAGATGGTTCAGACCGTATGTTCAACAAGTTTCTTTCGAGATGACGTCAGTTTGGTTTTGCTTTTGTTTAAAAAAAATCAAGAGCGACAATTCCTTGCGGATATGTCACTCCTTACAAAACGGAACCCGTTTTCAATTCTGAGATTATTATGGGTTGGGCATGGGAAATGAAGCTTTTTAGGATTTTCCATGCCCAGAACTGCTTTCCAACGCGCCCTCCGGGCAGAGGGAAAGAAACTTTTGAGGAAAGTGACATAGCGAGCCGCCTTTGAGTCAAACCGGCTTATGTGTCCTGGTCTCCTTTTTCCCCAAGCGGCGATATTTGGCGCTGCCGATCCAGCTCATGAGCCAGGATATAAAGGACGGTTTCCTGGCCAGAGCGGTCAAGGAGCCGGTAATCCTGCAGCAGTTTCGTTTCTTCCTCGGTCGGGAGGGAGTCATCCGCTGCGGCATCCGCAAAGGTTTCCATGACATTATCGCAATCATAAATCTGGCAAAGGGCGATAAATGGGTCCGCGTTCATTTCCCTTGTATCGTTCTCATAGGCATACATTGATTTGCAGGAAATGACAAAGCCTTTTTCAGCAAGGGCGGCCGTCGCTTCCTGCACGGTCATTTTCTTTTTTTTCCTCAGTTCCCTGAGGACTGTGCCAATTGTTTTTTCCTTTTTCATTAAACAGTAACACTCCTCCCCTATTAGAGTGGGTTTTTGCCACTCTAATTTCATGACAAACCGATGCGGTATCGCATCATTAAGGCTCATCTATAAGAGTGGGTTTTTGCCGCTCTGAATTCTGATATAGCGAACCGTCCGCGGGGCAAGTCGGCTCTCTGTCAATGTGGTTTTCTGAAAATGCCCAGGTATAAACTGTGCATCAAGCGTAGTTTATACGGTATTTGGCGCATCCCACAGGGATATGACTCAATCCGACTTTGCCAGATTGAGTCTAGCCACCCGGCAAAAAGGGATGCATCTAAACCAAAAATGCCTTCGGGCATATTTGGTTCAGGTTTTTCCGCAGCATTCCTTGTCCTGCGGAAAAACCTGCCTTTAGTATAGCAATCTTTTTTTATGGAATCAATGAAGCTTTTTTTCTGACATATAAATAGGACATAAAAGACATAAAAATGATACATAAAAGGATTGAGCTCTTTCTATTGACAGAGGATTGCATCAATGCTAGTATATGCCATATTTAAGGACATGGAAATCGTGTCTTTAAAAGGAACATGTCTCGGCAGACCGGACGGTTTGACGCCGGTTCGGCCAGTCGGAAATCAGAATGGTTCAGAACTGCTTTGACAGAGAAGAAGAGGGGAGTAGAGAGTATGAAGAAATGGATTTTGAGCATGGTGGCGTTTGGAATGGGGCTTTCGCTCCTGGCCTGCGGTGGGGCTTCCTCCGGTGGCGGAGCGGCGAGCAGCGAGGCTTCGGCTGACGCAACGACTGCGGCAAAGGATGACGCTTCTTCCGAGGCGGCTTCGGATTCAGCCGAAAGCGTGGTAAGCGAGGCAAAGGATACTGCGGCAGAAGGAGCAGAAAACAAGGGGCTTAGCGAAGAAGAGCGCAAGAACGAGTTCATCACGATTGGAACCGGCCCGACCTCCGGGATTTACTTCCCCATTGGCGGCGCATTTGCCACGGCTCTTGGTGATTACGGCTACCAGACCTCCGCAGAAGCTACGAACGCTTCCGGGCAGAATATTCAGAACATCCTGAATGGGGACTGCGAGATCGCCATTGCCATGCAGGACGCGGTTATGCAGGCTTATACGGGTACAGGAGCCTATGACGGGAAGGACGCGGAAACGGATCTGTGCGCCCTGATGCGCCTGTGGCCGAATTACGTTCAGCTTGTTACCACGAAGGACACGGGCATTACGAGCGTTGAGGATCTGAAGGGCAAAAGGGTCGGCGTGGGAGCCGCGAACTCCGGCGTGGAGATTAACGCCCGCATGATTCTGAATGCCTACGGCATCACCTATGATGACATCACCCCGGATTATCTTGCTTACGGCGAGGCTATTGACAATATGAAGAACGGGCAGTGCGACGCCGTCTTCGTCACCTCCGGCATCCCGAACGCCACGGTCATGGAGCTTGGCGTGCAGTACGACATGGTCGTGGTTCCCATTGACGGCGAGGGCCGCGAGAAGCTGGTCAGCGAGTATCCGTATTATACAAAGACGGTCATTCCCGCAAACACCTATAATAACGAAGAGGATGTGGAGGGTGTTTTCGTTTATAACATCATGCTGGTGCGGAAGGATCTGGATGACGCGGTGGTGTATGACATGCTGAACGGCATTTTCGAAAATATCTCCACCATCAAGGCTTCCCATAATGCCGCGGACAAAAATATTGACATGAGCTTCGGCATTAGCGATATCCAGTTGCCGCTCCATCCGGGCGCGGAGGCGTTCTGGGCCGACCATGGCTTCACGAAATAAATAATAAAGAGGCTAAATAAAGGATTGCGAAGGGCATTTTAGCTTGCGATACCGCAGTATTTAGTTGGCAATTAATATTGCCAACTAAATACTGTAACAGGGGAGGCAATATCAAATGAAGCTGGGACGGGTCAGGATCGGGATGCTTTGCGGCCTTTTCTGCCTTGTCCCGGCTTTGATTTTTTTTGTTTGGTGGGGCTTTTTCGCCCCGGCCGGGAAGGCGTTCCGTCTGTATGACCGCAGGGAGGATCGGGAGGTGCTTTTGGCCCCGGTGGAGGCCGGGGACCGGCTGAGGCTGGAGATAGAGCATTCCTTTGAGCATATCCCATGGTATGAATATTACACAATACGGGAGGATGGGCAGTTCAACCTGGATGCCATCGCCGTGGCAGGGTACGGGGCCGGAATTCCGGCGGAAATGGACGTGCCGGTTCGGGTGGAGGACGGGCTGGTCTGGATGGAGGACATTAACAGCGTATTCCCACAGTTTTCCTGGATTACTTCTTCAAAATACATGAAAGGGCTTCAACTGAACGGAGAGGAAATCTTTGATTTCAGAACACTGCCGGATGCCAGCAGGATACGGGGGGAGATTGTTGAGATAAGGGGGAATGTAAGACGTGTCGGAATCAGGACGAATTCAGGACGGCGGGGTTAAGGGTGGTTTCATGAAAATGGAAACAGAGACGGAAATGGGAATGAATGCCGGTACACAAGCGAATGCCGGAGCGCAAGCGAACGCCGAAACACAGGCGAATAGCGGAACGCAAGCGAATGTCGGAGCACAGGCGAATGCCGGAACGCAAGCGAATGCCGGAGCACAAGCAGAATCTGAATCGAACACGGCCGTGGAATCGGAAATGAACAGGGCCGTGGAATCGGAAATTCTGGAAAAATATGAACGGGAGTCCCGCACCCGTTCCTTTAAGGATGCTTTTGTGCGGCGCGGGGTTTACATTCTGTGCCTTGTTTTCACGCTGTATCATCTGGCTTATGCTTCGGGAATCCGGGCGCTGCAGATGGTGAACATTAAGCACCATGCCATCCATGTCGGAATGGTTCTGGTCCTGGGCTTCGCGCTGTATCCGGCCTTCCGGAAGGCGGCCCGTGAAAAAATCCCATGGTATGACTGGGTGTTCCTTGTCCTGTCCGCCCTGATCCCGGTTTATGTCTTCTGGCGTTACCCTGTTTTCATCTCCACCGGCTTCCGCGGGGAGATGGTGGACGTTGTGATCGGCACGGTGTTCATCCTGCTGGTTCTGGAGTGCTCCAGAAGGTTGAGCGGCTGGGCGCTTCCCATCCTCTCCATCTTATTCCTTGTCTATGCCATATACGGGCGCTCGTTCCCCGGGGTCTTCCGTCACCGGGGGTACAACTGGCACAGGATCGTTACATATCTTACAACGGATATCTACGGCATTTACGGTACGTCCGTCAAGGTATCGGCCACATACATTGTCCTCTTCATCATTTTCGGTGAGGTGATGAACAAGTGCGGCATGGGGCAGTTCTTCAATGATATCGCGAATGCGATTGCCGGCCATACCCGGGGCGGCCCCGCGAAGGTGGCCGTGCTGGCATCGGGCTTTCTTGGCTCAATCAATGGTTCCGCGGTGGCGAATGTAGTGACGACCGGAACCTTTACGATCCCCTTGATGAAAAAGACCGGTTACAGCAAGGAATTTGCCGGCTCCGTGGAGGCGACGGCTTCGGTGGGCGGGCAGCTTCTGCCGCCCATCATGGGCGCGGCGGCTTTCGTGATGGCAGAGACGCTGGGGGTCAAGTACAGCACGATCATACGGGCGGCGGTAATTCCGGCTCTTATCTATTATCTTGGCATCATCATACAGGTGCAGATGCGCGCAATCAAGGATGACCTGCGCGGGCTTCCCAGGGATCAGATGCCGAAGGCGGGGGATGTGCTGCGCCAGCGGGGGCATCTTCTGATCCCAATCGCGTTCCTGCTTTATATGCTGATCTTCAGCGGAATGACTGTGATCCGCAGCGCGTTCTGGACGATTATTGTGACCATCCTTGTGGCGGAGCTTCGGCCAATCAGCAGGATGAGTCTTAAGGATATCGGGGACGCTTTCGTGGACGGCGCGAAATCCACGGTTTCCGTGGCCATGGCCTGCGCCTGCGTCGGCATTATCGTGGGCGTCTGCGGGATGACCGGCTTTGCGTTGAACGTGGCCCATGCCATCATCAGTATTGGGGCGCACAGCCTGATGCTGACGCTGCTTTTCACCATGGTGACGTGCATGATACTGGGGATGGGGCTTCCCTCCATCCCGTCTTACCTGATCACGGCGACCATTGCCGCCCCCGCTTTGGTGGAGCTGGGGCAGCCGGATATCGCGGCGCATATGTTCTGCTTTTACTTCGCAATGTTCGCCAATCTGACCCCGCCCGTGGCGCTGGCATCCTTTGCGGCTGCCGGGCTTTCCGGGGGTAACCCGATGAAGACGGGGTGGCAGTCCGTGAGGCTCGCGCTGGCCGGCTTTATCGTCCCGTTTATGTTTGTCTATAATCCTGCGTTGCTTTTGGAAGAGGTCACCCTGTTTACCGGTCTGCAGGTGGTGCTTACGGCCTGCATCGGGGTCGTGCTCATAGCGGCTGCCGTGGAGGGCTATCTTTTCGGGAGGCTTAATGTTTTTGTCCGGGTCATCGCCGGGGCGGGGGCCTTGCTTCTCATAGACAGCGGCCTTGTCACGGATATGATCGGTATAGCCTGCCTACTGCTGGTCATTTTCATGGGTAAGCATTATCAAAAAAAGGAGTGAAGGAGAATTCGATTGACAATTTTGCACTTGTGATTTACTATATATAATGTTTTCGGATTTCCCGTAATCTAATTTTTCTTTCTCTTATCGGAGTGGTTCTCGCCAAGTTGGTTTCATGGTTTCATGATTACGTGATTTCATGATTCTCCTGATTTCATAATTTCGTGACAAGCAGCGATCGTATCGTGTCAACAAGCTTTATGCCGGAGTGATTTTGCCTTCCTGATTCAATGACATACCGAACTGCTTGCGGGGCAAGTTGGCTCCTGACTGCATGCTGTTTACAGGGATTATTGAGCTGCGTAAGGGCTTTGCCTTCAGGCTGTCCGCAATTTTCCAATTATTTGTTTTTCCATCCGGGGACATTCGGTTCCGTGTGGGGAGCAGAATAGCTGTCGGTTTTGTCGCATGAGAAGGAGGTCATATGGTTACGAATACTGCTTTTCCGGTTATTAATCTGGTGGAAACTGGCCGTCGTATTCAGAGGAAGCGTGAGGAAGCGGGAATGTCCGTGCGGGATCTTCAGAGCTATTTTGGCTTTGAATATCCTCAGGCCATTTACAAGTGGCAGCATGGCGAGTGCCTGCCCACAGTGGATAATCTTCTTGCCCTGGCCAGGCTTCTGAAGGTTTCCATGGAGGACCTCCTGGTTTTCAACGACCAGGGGGGTCTTTTTTTATCGCAGGGGCTGCGTGAGAAAGATGTTGCCATGCGGCTGCATGTTTTGGTAAACGCCTTGTGGAAGGGGATTATATATGGGTTTGCATTTTAGACCGGGAAATCAACCGTTTAGAAAGATCTCATCAAGGGATTCCTATGTGGATCGTACCGGGCTTATTGGGGAAATCAACAGGAGACTGGATAATGGGGATAATTTGATCTGCATATTTATCCTATGATGGTATTACCAGGGAGGATATAGGAAACTGGGGCGGGAATGAGCGGGAGAATATTGGCCTGAACCCGGATGTTGTCTTTGCCAGAATCCCGAACAAGGAACTGCGAATCGTGTTTAAGGACTTGCTGGATCGGGAGAACGGGATGCCGGCGGCTTCCAATGGTTGTGGAGCTGAAGTGGAACAGATCTCCGGACTCTGCCATCTCCCAGATTCTTCGAAAAGAATATAATTCTGTTTTGGGCAATGCAAAGATGGATATTCTTTTTGTTGGCATAAGTTATGATCCTGACAATGGAAAGCACGCCGCTAAAATTTCCAGGCTTCACCGAGATGGCGAGGAATACAGGATTATCAAGGAATCACAGATATCTGAATCATAGTGGGGTAACATGGAGATCGCGATACTGTAGTTGTTCGTAAGGGGTTAAAGTGGCCAAAATCACTTTGATAGAGTAGCCCGAAATGCGTATTTGTTGGCATTTTTCCAGTCATTCTGTCTGGGCTGAATAAGAATTTTGTGCTTGCATATTTACGTTTCTTATGATATAGTGCAAAAGTTTTCAACTATTCATGAAGTATTTAATGCTTCAAAATATGAGGTAATGTGGTTTTATGAAAGTATTTCTAGTCATAATTTTCGCGATTCTTGGGGTGGCCCTTTCCGCAATTATCCTGATGCAGGAGGGGAAACATGAGGGGCTTGGCGCTCTGGGAGGCATGGCAGACAGTTATTGGTCCAAGAATCGAGGGCGTTCCGTTGAGGGCGCGTTGGAAAAGATTACGAAAATCGGCGCTGCCCTTTTCTTCCTCGTAGTCCTGGTTCTTGACATTATCTGGTAGAACCGGACGGGGCAAACTTTATCAGGCGTTATGAAGCGGCCAGCGTTTCCCGGGAGTTTTCTCTATTCGGGAGACGGTGGTCTTATTGTGATTAAATATTTGGTAACTATTCTGCACCCTCTGGATTTCGGAGAATTCCAAATGGAAAGCTTGCTTTTGATTTGGAATTCTCTGAAATCCAGAGAGGGCGGACAAGGCGCGGAGCGCCTCTGAACGCGCGCATGCAGTCGACAAAGGCGACTGCGAATAGGGTGCTGAATAGTTACAATATTTGTTGGGTTGCCATTGGATAAGGGTGGCGGGAATCCGTTTTGATAGGGGGCAGAGATTAGCCATGTTGCGCGATTCGGTCTGTCATAAAATCAGAGCGGCAAGCTGAGAAAGGGGGAACGATGGATGGCTGACGAATACGCAAGGATGAACAAGACGCTCCTCAGCGCCCAGGTGGAAGATATGGTGCTGGATTACATTTGCCGTGAGTGCAGGATCGGGGATAAACTGCCCAATGAATTCGAGCTTGCCAGGAGCTTTCATACGGGCAGATCCACCATGCGGGAGGTAATGAAGAGCCTTGCCAGCCAGGGCTATGTGGAAATCAGGCATGGTTCCGGGACATATGTGCTGTCCACGACGCCGTCCATGCCGGATCCCCTCCATCTTTCGGGAAGGAAGGATAAATTCAGGCTCGCCCTTGAGCTTTTTGACGTACGCCTCATGCTGGAGCCGGAAATTGCCGCGAAAGCCGCGGAGGAGAGGGAGGATGAGCAGGCGGAGGAGGTGCTCCGTTATTGCGATGAGGTCGAGAGGCTTTGCAAGGAAGGGATGGACCATTCAAATATGGACATCAAATTCCATACCTGTATAGCGGAATGCTCCGGGAATATGGTGGTCCAGTCCCTGGTTCCCATTATCCAGTCCGCTGTCCTGACGTTCTGCAATATGACGGAGCGGCGCCTGATGAACGAGACGATCAGCACGCACAGGGTTATTGCCAAGTCCATTTATTATCGTGACCCAACGGGGGCAAGGTGCGCGATGATGTCCCACCTTTCCGTGAACCGCGACATGATCCTTGATATGATCAGGGAAAGACAGGGTTTTGCGTAGAGGTCATATGACTTGAGTCCTTTTTTTGTATTTTTTGTATAGATTCAACAAGATAGAACCCCATATCACTTAAAATATTGAAATAATATGGGCGAAACATAGAAAAAGTCATTCCGACTTCAAACAACTTGTATGAAAAATACCGGTGGCTTATATTTTATGTAAGCACTGACTGATCGAAGCGTTTCCCAGGTCGAAAACTCGCCGCGCGGTGACCGATTTCTTTTGTGTTTTCGCATGTGTCATAGCCGGGAACGTCACGAAGGCCAAAGGGCTTTCGGATTTCCCCTGTGTTTTCGCATGTGTCATAGCTGGGAACGTCACGAACGTCAAAGGGCATTCCGGATTTCCCCTGTGTTTTCGCATATTATAGGGGAATGCGGATGCTGGGAATTGCCGAAAGTCAGGAAGCAGTAGGTTGTTTGAAAAAAGGAGGCAAAATATGGAAGCTGTTGCGTTGAATCCCGTGCGGCTGGGACTGGCCGCCATTATCGGGCTGATCATTCTGCTCGTACTCATTATCAAGTATCATGTTCATGCCATGATATCCATTCTGGTCGGTGCCCTTTGCATCGGGCTGATTGCGGGAATGCCGGTTTCGGATATCATTGGGGCGGTAAACGACGGAATAGGAAATACGCTGAAGGGCATCGCCTTGCTGGTCGGACTCGGATCAATGTTTGGGGCCATTCTGGAAATATCGGGAGGCGCGCAGACCCTGGCCGTGACCATGGTGAAGAAATTCGGCGATGAAAAGGCGGCCTGGGCATTGGGGCTCACTGGTCTCGTCGTATCCATCCCGGTATTCTTTGACGCAGGCCTTATTATCCTGATCCCGCTGGCCTTCTCCCTGGCGAAAAGGGCGAAAAAGTCCACCCTGTTTTATGCCATTCCGCTGCTGGCCGGCCTGGCCGTCGGTCATGCTTTCATCCCTCCGACGCCCGGCCCCGTGCTGGTGGCCAACATGCTTGGCGTTGACCTGGGCTTTGTCATACTGGTCGGCATTTTCTGCGGATTTTTCGCCATGATCGTGGCAGGCCCGATCTGGGGCAAGTTCGTCGGGACGAAGTACATGATTGAAGTACCCGCCACGTATAATCAGCCGGATATCGATGAATCCAAGCTTCCGGCCTTCAAAACCATCGTTGGCATCATCCTGATCCCCCTGTGCCTGATCATCCTGAAATCCGTGTTCGGCGTCATCCCGGCTTTTGCGGCCGTCATGCCGATCCTGAACTTCTTCGGCGAGCCTTTCGTGGCGCTGCTGATCGCCACAATCGTGGCCATGTACCTGCTGGGGATGAAGAACGGGTACAGCCTGGAGGAGCTTGAAAAGGTCATGACGAAGTCTCTTGAGCCGACGGGTCTCATTCTCCTGGTCACCGCCTGCGGCGGCGTCCTCAGGTATATGCTGCAGTACTCCGGCATTGGCGACATTATCGGCAATGTAACCGGAACCCTGAACCTCCCCGTGGTCGTTGTGGCCTTCATTATCGCGGCGCTGGTGCGTCTGTGCGTAGGTTCCGCGACAGTTGCCATGACGATGGCGGCCGGCATCGTGGCCTCCATGCCCGCAATCCAGGGGCTTTCTCCGTTGTACCTTGCGTGCACGACGGCTGCTGTGGCAGGTGGGGCAACGGTTTGCTCCCACTTTAACGATTCCGGCTTCTGGCTTGTCAAGTCCCTGATCGGCCTTGATGAGAAAACGACTTTGAAGACCTGGACCATCATGGAGACGCTGGTTGGCGGAGTCGGGTTCCTTGTGGCGTTGATCATTTCGAATTTTGCCTGAGTCCTTCTGTCTGCCCCTCCCGGGCTTACAGCATCACTTGTGGCGTTGATTATTTCGAATTTTACCTGAGTCCTTGATTTGCGTGGGTCTTGAATCCCCATTGGTCATTGACAGAGGAACAGAAGGGCCGTTTGGATTGCGATACCACATCTGTTTATCGCTAATGAAAGCGGCCCGAAAGCATTATGTAGAGGAGGAGATGTATGGAACTGATTAGCCAGAAAATGAGGACGCTGGCTCCGGAGTTGGATCCCCTTCGTATAGGGACAGGATGGAAGCCGGAGGATCTTTCCAAGCCTCAGGTGTTTATCGAGAGCACCTTCGGCGATTCCCATCCGGGAAGCGGCCATCTGGACAAGCTGGTGGAAAAGACCAGGGAGGGCGTCCGGGATGCGGGAGGCCACGGGGCCAGGTATTTCGCGACGGATATGTGTGATGGTGAAAGTCAGGGGACGGACGGCATTAATTATTCACTGGCAAGCCGCGAGATGATCGCTAATATGATCGAGATACAGGCAAACGCGACGCCCTTTGATGCCGGTGTTTTCCTGGCAAGCTGCGACAAGGGATGTCCGGGCAACCTGATTGGCATGCTCCGCGTGAACATTCCTTCGCTTTTTGTGGCCGGCGGCACGATGAATGCCGGTCCCGAGATGCTCACATTGGAGCAGCTTGGGATGTACAGCGCCCAGTATGAGCGCGGGGAGATTGATGAAGAGCGTCTGAACTGGGCAAAGTGCAACGCCTGCCCGTCCTGCGGTGCCTGTTCCTTCATCGGGACGGCCTCCACGATGCAGATCATGGCGGAGGCCCTGGGCTTGTCGCTGCCGGGCAGCGCGCTGATGCCGGCCACAAGCCCCGACCTTCTGGATTATGCCTATCGTTCGGGGAAACGGGCCGTGGAAATCGCCGGGAATGACAGCATGAAGCCCTCCTCGCTCCTTAGCATGAAGAGCTTCGAAAATGCCATCATGGTGCATGCGGCTATTTCCGGCTCCACGAACACCCTTCTTCACCTTCCCGCAATTGCCCATGAGATCGGCATTGAGATAACCGGGGATACCTTCGACAGGCTTCACAGGGGGGCTCATTACCTTCTGGATGTGCGTCCGGCAGGCAGGTGGCCGGCGGAGGTTTTCTATTATGCGGGCGGCGTGCCGGCGATCATGGAAGAGATCAAGGGGGTCCTGCACCTTGACGTCATGACGGTGACCGGGAAGACCCTTGGGGAGAACCTTGAGGAGCTGAAGGCCAATGGCTTCTATGAGAAATGCCAGAAATGGCTGGATGCCTTTAACGGGCGCTATGGGACAAAGGTCACGAAGCAGGATATTATACGCCCCTACGACAATGCGATTGGGACGGAGGGATCCATTGCCGTCCTGAAGGGGAACCTTGCCCCGGAGGGAGCCGTGATCAAGCACACGGCCTGCCCGAAGGAGATGTACAAGGCGGTTCTCAGGGCAAGGCCCTTTGATTCGGAGGAAGAGTGCCTGGATGCCGTGCTCCATCACAAGGTGGAGAAGGGGGACGCGGTCTTTATCCGTTATGAGGGACCGAAGGGCAGCGGGATGCCGGAAATGTTCTATACCTCGGAGGCCATCAGTTCGGACAAGGAGCTGGGGAAGGCCATCGCGCTGATTACCGATGGACGTTTCTCCGGCGCTTCCACAGGTCCTGTGATCGGCCATTGCTCTCCGGAGGCGGCCAGCGGCGGACCCATCGCGCTTGTGGAGGAGGGAGACCTCATTGAGCTGGATGTCTTTGACAGGAAGCTTAATATCATTGGCGTGAAGGGGGAGAAGAAGACTCCGGAGGAGATTGACCGTATTCTGGAAGAGAGGCGGAAGGCCTGGCAGCCGAAGCCCCGGCGCTATAAGAGGGGTACGCTGCGCCTGTTCTCGGATCATGCGGTCAGCCCTATGCGCGGAGCCTGGCTTGATTTCGATAATGATTGATCAAAATGGCAAATAACCCACTTTGCCAGAGAAAGTTCATCCGCGGCATTTTTTGTGCCGCGGATGAATTTGGATTGAAGGCGATTCCCGGCGTATCAGACCCGGATGTTCGACCTTTTGAACTCTTTTTCCAATTCCCTTCTTTGGGAACGTTTCTTCATGTCTTCTCGTTTGTCGTAGAGCTTTTTTCCCCGGCAGAGGCCGATTTCTACTTTTACCAGGCTTTTTTTCAGGTAAACCCGGAGAGGGATCAGGGCGTAGCCCTTTTCCTGAAGCTTCCCGTAAATCTTGTTGATTTCCGATTTGTGAAGGAGGAGCTTCCGCGTACGGACCGCGTCTTTGTTGAAAATGTTGCCTTTTTCATAGGGATTGATGTGCATTCCGTTAATCCATGCCTCGCCATCCCGTATATGGCAGTAAGATTCCTTGATGGAGCAGTGGCCGAGGCGGAGGGATTTGACTTCCGTACCGGCCAGGGAGATGCCGCATTCGTAGACCTGATCGACGAAATAATCATGATAGGCCTTTTTGTTTCCCGCAATTAATTTGATGCCTTCCATAATGTCTTGAAATCCTTTTTGATGAATTGGTAACGAAGTATCTTTGATTATTTTAATGCCGTAGGCATTGAGTCCCATTTATGCCGCGCCAGCGACACCAATGAAATCATGAAAGGCTCTTCCATGATTTTTTGTTGGTCGGAGCCCCATGACCGCATTTATGAAAGGCTTCCCTTTCATAAATGAATTAATGAAATTATAGCACGGGACAGGAATGTCCATCAAGGAAATTCACGCAAACTGTCTCTGAACAAACGCTGTCTTTATTGCTTGTTCCATTGCTTATTTCATTATCGTTTTCATTACCTTTTTCATTGTCCGATGGGATCTGGACGGTTGCTTTCATTTTACGCAATGCAAACAGCCAGACCTCACGGCCTGGCTGTTTGCAAAGAAAGGAAAAAAGAAATAGAACGAAAAAATTGGATTAGTCAATATCTGAAAGAATTATAGAAGAAATATAATTTCTTCATAACGACCATAATTGTATAGAATAATTCCGTTTTAGTCAAGTAAAATTTGATAAAAAATCGTATAAAATTTTAGAAGTTTTGTGAAAATAAACTGAAATCAGATTGATTTAGTGACAAACTGGGCATTTTCCATTATTATTAAAAAGGTTTTGCCTTATCAAAGGGAGTTTGCCCGGCCGGATCCGGAGGCTTGAAAAAGTAACAGCGGCGGGGATGATGCTTTTATATTACGAAAATAAGTTTGTTCAGCCTGAGTAGAAGGCTTGAAGAAAGGGGAGGATTCAGACATATGGATTACGTTAATATGCTGCTGCAGCTGCTTCTGGGGACGAATTCCCCAATGAATGCGGTGTTAAGGCTTCTGTATTTAATTGGGCTTTGGAAAATTTTGAAAAAATCAGGCATACCGGGATGGTGGGCGCTTGTTCCCTTTGCGCGTGATTATATGCTGGCGAGATGCGCCGACAGGGAAGCGGAGGGAAGGGTCACGAGCGTGACAAATGCGTTAACCTCGCTGTCCGGGGCAATAAGCTACGCTTTCAGCCAGGGACAGTGGCCGGAATGGATGCAGCTCTTTGCAGTCCTTACCACCATCGTTATGG
The DNA here is from genome assembly GCA_946413525.1 of uncultured Oribacterium sp. Classification (GTDB taxonomy): domain Bacteria; phylum Bacillota; class Clostridia; order Lachnospirales; family Lachnospiraceae; genus Oribacterium. The sequence continues at coordinate 134,864 of CAMKKZ010000003.1, read as the reverse complement.
GGCTCACGCACATCCTGTACTATATCCGGGTCTACAACGGACTGATTGAAATATACGGAGTTCGGAAAATCTGGATCGTCCCATGGATAGCCTTTGATTTCGTCCCGTCCCTGTACTGGGGCTTTTCGGACAAATATCAGCCAAAGAGGCAGGTTGAAGAGCTGCGGGAAGACGCGCTGTCGCTTTTCACGGGAAAAGACGTGGCGGTGGCCGGACAGGGACTTACCGTTAATATGAAGGAAAGATCGGTGTGGGATTTTTTCCGGAAGAAATATTTGCTGAGGGATATCCATATGTCCATCAGGCCGGGCAGCATGGTGCTGCTCCTGGGGGGATCCGGCGCGGGCAAGACCACATTCCTGAACGCGGTCAACGGCTATGAAAAGGCGAAAGCCAAGGTCACGCTGGACGGCCGTGACATTTACGCGGAATATAAGAAAATGCAGTACCGGGTGGGCTTTGTCCCGCAGCAGGAGCTGATGAGGGGGAAGGACACGGTTTACTCCACGCTTATGGATGCCGCCCTGCTCCGGCTTCCGTTGGAAATTCCCATGCAGGATCTTAAAAAACGCGTAGAGGATGTTATGGAGGTATTCGGTCTTAAGCCCGTCAGGAACAGCCTGGTGGAGAAGCTCTCCGGGGGGCAGAAGAAGCGTTTGTCCATTTCCATGGAATTCATTTCCAACCCGAGCCTGTTCATTTTGGACGAGCCGGACTCGGGGCTGGACGGCGTTATGGCAAGGGAGCTGATGCAGCAGCTCCGGAGCATCGCCGACCAGGGGAAAATCATTATCGTGATCACTCATACGCCGGACAGGGTCATAGACCTTTTTGATGATGTGATCGTGCTGGCAAAGGATTCCCATCGTACGGGCCGGCTTGCTTTCTATGGCACAGTCGAGGAAGCGAGGAAATTTTTCGGGAAGCAGCGGATGGAGGAGATCGTCATGAGCGTGAACAGGAAAGAGGAAGGCGGAGAAGGGCTTGCGGACGATTTCATCATGAAATACGGGGAGGTGCGGAATGGGTGAAAAGAAACAGGATATGACGCAGGATTCAGGCTACAGTATTCACAGGAGGTACAGGGGGAGGCTGGAGCAGGTTGGTATTTATTTCGGGAAGCTCCTCAGGATGTTCCTGTATCAGAATGACTGGAAGGTGCTGCCCATGTCCGCGCTGGTGGCCGGGCTGGTTTCCATTGTGATCAAAAACAGCTTTTTCGTGTCAATGGAAGGAACCCTGAGGGGAGCCTTCGCCCTGGCCTGCGTCGGAATCTGGAATGGCTGCTTTAATTCCATCCAGGTGATCTGCAGAGAACGGGACATCATAAAGCGAGAACATCGTTCCGGGATGCACATATCTTCTTATGTAGCGGCGCATATGCTCTACCAGTTCCTGATCTGCCTTTTGCAGGCCGCGCTTACTATCTATGTCTGCCGCGCGATGAAGGTGAAATTTCCCTCGGAGGGCGTCATTACCGGGAACATGCTGGTGGACATGGGAATCACGGTCTTCCTGATCACGTATTCATCGGACATGATGGCTCTGTGGATTTCCGCGGTCATGAGGTCGACAACGACGGCCATGACGCTGATGCCCTTCATCCTGATTTTCCAGTTGGTCTTTTCGGGCGGCATCTTCTCCCTGCCGGAATGGTGCAGCGGGATATCGAATTTCACGATTTCAAGCTACGGCCTGAAATGCATTGCTTCGCAGGCTGATTATAACAATCTGCCGATGGTGACGGGCTGGAACACCCTTGTCAAGCTCTGGGGGGAGAAGGTCACGCTGAAAACGACGTATGGGGAGGCACTTGATTTTCTTGCGGAAGGGAAGTCACCCTTAGTCGATGAGTTCCGGGCGAAAAAAATCGGCGGGATCGTCACGATAGGGGAAGCCGTGGATGAGCTGCGGGAAAGCCCGGACATGGAAGAGATGAGGAAGAAGGAGTTCACCGCGGAGATGACGGTAGGGGAAGTGGTGCGGATGATCGGGGAGGACAGGGTTCGGGAAATGCTGCTGAACAAGACGGCGGAGGCAAGCAGGATTGAAGATTTTGATGGCGGAAGCGATAAAATCCTGCATTACTGGCAAATATTCCTCCTGATTTCTTTCGTTTTCGCGGCACTGTCCGTCATCAGTCTGGAATTCATCGATCATGACAGACGCTAGGCCTGGCAACAGGAAGCTGCTGCGGAATTCTTCTGAATTCTGTTTTTTGGATTGCGGAATCATCCCTGGGGCTAAGCTGTGTCAGGGGTCAAGGCTGCTTTCCCAAAGGCGTTTCATCAGCGACATCTCCTCTTCAGTGTGCCGGCTGCTGTGCAGGGCGGCCGTTCCTTCTTTTTCGGAGGGGGAGAGAAGATCTTTTTGCGCAAGGCGTCGCCTTGTTTCCTTCGCGGTGCCCTCCGCCCCGTCATAAAAAACAGGACTGTATCCCAGGGCTTCCCGTATCTGCTTTCTTGCAAAGGGGAAATGCGTGCAGCCCAGAACGAGGCTGTCAATATGGATGGAGGGCCCCGTCCCTCCGTCCTGCCGGTAGGGGGCGAGGATTTCCTTCAGATAATCCGAAAGCTCCTTTGATTCCAGTTTTCCCCCTTCCACGAGACGGACCAGCCCGGGGGCGGGCAGGGTATGTATGTCCGCATGGTCTTCATGAAGATGCACGAGTTTTTTGAGCCTTTCCCCTGAAAGGGTGGATTCGGTGGCCATGACCAGCACGGAGGGGCGGTGATCCCCGTCTTGCCGCGAGGCTGGCTTGACGGCAGGCTCCATGGCCACAATAATGTCATCCGGATATTTTTCCCGGAGATAGCCGGCGGCGGCAGAGGTGGCCGTGTTGCAGGCAATGACCGTGGCTTTAACGTCATGGCGGCGCAGGTACAGGAAGCATTGCTCGGAGAGCCTGCGGATGGTGAGCACATCCTTTTCGCCATAGGGCGCATTGGCATTATCCCCATAGAAGATAAAGTCCTCGCAGGGCAGCTCTTTGCGGAGGGCCTTGAGTATGCTGATTCCGCCTACTCCGGAATCGAATACGCCAATGGGGGAATTCCTGGAAATCATAAATACTCCTTGTGCCGAAACTAAAAGTGCAGGTATAAACTATGCTTTCAGGCACAGTTTATACCGTATTTGGCGCATCCCACAGGGATGCGTCTGAACAAAATATGCTTTCATGCATATTCTGTTCGGATTTTTCCGCAGCATTCCCTGTGCTGCGGAAAAATCCGGGCTATGCACGTGAATTTGGGGATCAACCCTTTCCCTTTGGCTAATGATAGCACATTTTGTCTGAACGCGACAATATCTGCCATTGCTTTTTTTCCGTCTTGCCAATATACTTGTGAAAAATAGAGGAAAATTTCATGACTCAGTTGGAGCCTTTTGAGAAAAGGCGGATTCTAAGACAAGAATGGAGGACAAAAGGTGGATAAGGAGGATAAGGTCAGTGTAAGTGAGCTGATCAACAAGGAAAACCTGGTGAATCTGACTCCGGATATTAATACGGACAATGTATTTATCAAGATTCCGGATGTGAACCGTCCGGCCCTCCAATTGACTGGTTTTTTTGATCAGTTTGACGCGGAGAGGGTGCAGATTATAGGGAACGTCGAAACATCTTATCTGATGACGATGGAGAGGCCGCAGCGCAGGGCGAGATATGCGGAAATCACGAAATACCCCATTCCCTGTTTTATTTATGCTCGGGGCATCGAACCGGATTCCTGCATGATCAGCGCGTGCAACGAGGCGGGCATCCCGTGCCTTTCGAGCGACAGGGAAACGACGGACCTTGAGGGCGAGGTTATTCGATGGCTGCGGGTCAAGCTGGCTCCCATGATTTCAGTGCATGGCGTCCTTGTGGATGTCTATGGCGAGGGCGTCCTGATCATGGGCGACAGCGGGATAGGAAAATCGGAATCCGCTTTGGAACTCCTGAAGCGGGGGCATCGGCTCGTATCTGATGATGTCGTGGAAATTCGGAAGGTTTCGGATGAATCGCTGGTAGGCAGCGCTCCCGAGATCACGAGGCATTTCATAGAGCTCCGGGGCATTGGCATTATCGATGTGAAACAGATTTTCGGGGTTGAATGCGTCAAGGATACGCAGACGATCAATATGGTCATACGTATGGAGGAGTGGTCGAAGGACAAGAATTATGACCGTCTGGGCCTGAAGGACAACTATATGGAGTTCCTGGGAAACAAGGTCATCGCTTATGACATACCGATTCGTCCGGGGCGGAATGTGGCCATTATTGTGGAATGCGCGGCGGTCAATAATCGCGCGAAGAAGATGGGTTATAACGCGGCACAGGTCCTTTATGACAGGGTTACGGCGAATATCGGCAGGCAGCTCTGACGGCGTGAGCGGAGTGGAAGGCCGGCGGCGGAACATGATACCCAAATCAGCGCAAAGCGCTTGCCCCCTTCGGGGTGAAGGAGCAGTCCGGGGTCATCCAGAATGACTAAATCAGCGCAAAGCGCTCGTCCTTTCGGGGCGAAGAAGCAATCTGGAAATTGCCGTTCCGGTCAAAACGAGTTTTGATATGTGACCGGTGCGTGAACCATTACATTGAATCATCAACGGGGAAAAGCTGAATAATTAACATGAAAAAGCTGATTAATGAAGATATGGGCCGGCATACCAGCTTCCGCGCCGGTGGACCTGCCGCCGTGTACATTATTCCGGAAAGCCGGGAGGAGCTGGTTTCCCTTGTGGGCTCCCTTCGGAGGGAGGGGAGCCGCTACAGTGTTCTGGGAAATGGGACGAACCTTTTGGTTTCCGACAGGGGCATTGCAGAAACGGTTATAGAAATAGGGAAAGGGATTGACTTTATCGGTCTTTTGGGTGGAGGGGATAGCTGCATCCTGGCCGAGGCCGGGGCCTCCCTTTCCGCTGTCGCGTCCTTTGCGGCCCGGATGGGGCTTTCCGGCATGGAGGCTCTGCATGGAATTCCCGGAACGGTGGGGGGCGCGGTTGTTATGAACGCGGGGGCTTATGGCACCGAGATGAAGGATGTGCTCCTATGCTGCGAGGTATTGACGAAGGAGGGGGAGGAAATACAGCTTCCGGCCGGCGAGCTGGACCTTTCCTACCGTCATTCCGCCGTGCCGGAGAACGGATGGATCGTCCTTTCCGCCACGTTCCGGCTGAGTCCGGCTGAGCCTTCGGAAATCCAGCAGAGAATGCGGGAATTTCGGGATAAGAGGGCGGAGAAACAGCCTCTTGACAAGGCCTCCGCAGGCTCTACCTTCCGCAGGCCGTCTGGAAATTTCGCGGGCCGCCTTATAGAAGAGGCAGGACTGAAAGGCTGCCGCTTTGGAGGGGCCCAGGTCTCTGAAAAGCATTGCGGCTTCATCATTAACGAAGGGAATGCCAGCGCAGGGGACATTTACGGACTGATATGCCATGTCCGTGATCTTGTGGAAGAAAAATCCGGGATCAGGCTGGAGCCGGAGGTGAAATTCTGGGGCGATTTTTCCTGAATATTTTCCACCTGTACGGTTGCCATCCAAAGCGATATTTTGATACGGTTTACCGTAATCAAAATATCGCTTTGGATGAGCAACCTACCCCTAAATGAGCAAAACGATTTGCGAAGCAAATCTTTAAGCACGCGAAGCGGGCGGTTTTGCGAATTTAGGGGTATTCAGAATGGCCTTTAGGCCATTCAACCGTACAGGTGGAATATTTTCCTGAATATAAGGATGGTGTCTGGACGGGACGCCTTGCGGTTGGAAGGCATCGGGAATATTACGGCTTGTAATGAAAAAAGGCGCCCAAGAGTGAAAAGGGCACCGAAAGGATGCTGTAGATTGGTAAAGTATGAAAAGCAAGCTTTTCATACTTCATTTGTGCCGCTGAATTGGCACAAATGGGACTCAATGCCTGCGGCATCAAGTCAAAGGATGAAAGTATGGGGAAGCTTCTGATTGTGACGGGCATGAGCGGGGCGGGAAAGACGGTGGCCCTGAAATCCCTGGAGGATATGGGATATTACTGTGTGGATAATCTGCCCATTCCGTTGGTGGATAAGTTTGCGGAGCTGGCCGCGGAGGGAAATGAAAAAATTGAGAAAGCGGCTTTGGGAATTGACATCCGGTCCGGAGGCGAACTCAAGCTTTTGAAGGAAATTCTGGATGAGTGGGACATTCATGGGAAGATTCATTACGAGATTCTTTTTCTGGATGCCTCCGACGAGGTGCTGATCAAGCGCTTTAAGGAGACGAGGCGGGCGCATCCCCTTTCCAGGGATGGCCGGGTGGAGACGGGAATCAGCGAGGAAAGGGACGACCTTCTCTGGCTTCGCAATCGGGCCGAGGTGATCATAGATACGTCCCGGCTGCTGACCAAAGAGCTCAGGGGGCAGCTTTCGAATATATTTGAAAAGAACCGTCAGTACGAAAACCTTCAGGTGACGATTGTCTCCTTCGGTTTCAAGTATGGGATACCGGAGGACGCGGATCTGCTTTTTGATGTCCGTTTTCTTCCGAACCCGTATTATGTGACAGAACTTAGGCGGCATACCGGCAGGGAGCAGGCTGTCAGGGATTATGTGCTGCGCGGGGGCGTGGCGGACACCTTTCTCGGAAAGCTGGTGGACATGCTTTCCTTCCTGATCCCATATTACATTGAAGAAGGGAAGAACCAACTGGTTATCGGCATTGGCTGCACCGGCGGGAAGCACAGGTCGGTGACGATTGCCGAGCTTCTGTATCAGGCGCTGGCTGAGACAGCGGAATATGGCCTTGGTATAGACCACAGGGATGCGGAAAGATGAAGAATGCGGCTTCTTTTTCCAGAATGGTAAAGGATGAAGTTTTAAAAAAAGACTTTACAGCACATGAAAAAACAATTAATATGGTCTGCGGCATTCAGACGGGGGAACAGTGGGAGGATGACGAACGCACTGCGGAAATGAGGGAGAGAATACGGCGCAGCTTTCTTTCCACGGGTTCCGTGAGTAATCCCGAAAAGGATTACCATCTGGAGTTTTCATGCCATGACGCCGCGGAGGCGGAGAGGCTTTCCAGGGAGCTGGAGGCCTTTGACCTTCGTCCTAAGCATATCCTGCGCGGTAGGAATACGGTGGTTTATCTCAAGGAAGCATCTGAAATCTGCGATGTCCTGAACATCATCGGGGCTCATCAAAGTCTCCTGTATTTTGAAAATGTCCGTATCCTGAAGGAAGTAAGCGGCAACGTTAACCGCCGTGTAAATTTTGAAACGGCTAATATCGGGAGGACGGTTTCGGCCAGTCTGCGCCAGATCGAGGATATTCACCTGATTGACCAGACTGTAGGGCTTAAGAACCTGGAAAAGGGACTCCGGGAGATGGCTGAGGCGAGGCTTGCCCGTCCGGATGCCACTATTTCCGACCTTGCCGCCGGCTTCGATCCTCCGATTACAAAGAGCGGCGCAAGCCACAGGCTGAGGAAGCTTTCGAAAATAGCGCAGGATCTGAAGAAGCATCGGACATGAAAGGCTTGCTTTTCATATTTTGACGTAACTATTCAGCACCCTATTCGCAGTCGCCTTTGGCGACTGCTCATGTGGGCGTTCAGAGGCGCTCCGCGCCTTGTCCGCCCTCTGGATTTCCGAGAATTCCAAATGAAAAGCAAGCTTTCCATTTGGAATTCTCGGAAATCCAGAGGGTGCTGAATAGTTACATTTTGACTTGATGCCGCAGGCATTAACATCCAATTTGTGACGTGTCAGCGGCACTAATGCAGTGAAAAAGGCTTACCTTTCTTACTGCCTCGCGGCAGGCGTGAGATTCTGACTGAGTATTTATCTTGATGAAGCGAATGGGAAGTCCGGAAAGCTTATTCTTATCCGGCAAGGAATGGAGATATGAAAAAAGACAATGTTGTAGTAAACCTGCCTAAAAACACGGATGGATCTCCGGTCGCCATGCTGGTACAGGTGGCGAGCCGTTATGAATCCAGAATTTATATCACTGAAGATTCAAGGCGGGTGAACGCGAAATCCATTATGGGCATGATGGCGCTGCGGCTGAACAGCGGGACAGCGGTGGAGGTTTCGGCAGAGGGCCCGGACGAGGAAGAGGCATTTGCCGCGGTACGGGAGTACCTGCTTGCTTCCGGGCGGTAGCCAGCGGCAACATAGGAAAAGGAAGGACTCCCTGCGGGAGTCGTCAAATACGGTTCTGGCTATGCTTGATGCATAGTTAGAACCAGGGTTATTCTTCGGCTTGTGCGCCGTTTGCAGCGAGTGCAGGCGGCTTTTTTTGTTATCGCAGAGCCGCCGAAAGGAAGAAGTTGCCGTGCGGCAACCGGCGGCTCGCGGCGGGCAGAGTGCGGATAAATCCTTCCCTGCCCGATTTTTCGCAGAGCCGCCGTAAGGAAAATGTTGCCGTGCGGCAACCGGCGGCTCGCGGCGAGTCTGGTGTGGATCAAGCTTTCCCAGCTTGATTCTGGTGTGGATTGACCGACAGATTAGGGGGATTTATGGCTTTTACGCATCTTCATGTGCATACGTGCTACAGCCTCCTGGATGGTTCCGGCAAAATTCCGGAGATGATCGGGAGGGCAAAGGAGCTCGGAATGGATTCCATGGCCATTACCGATCATGGGGTTATGTACGGCGTTATTGATTTTTATAAGGAGGCAAAGGCGCAGGGGATACGTCCGATTCTGGGCTGTGAGATCTACCTCACTCCCGGTTCCCGTTTTGACCGGGAGCCGGCAAAGGGGGAGGACAGGTATTACCACCTGGTCCTGCTTGCTGAAAATGACCGGGGATATGCCAACCTGATGAAGATCGTTTCCAGGGGCTTCCTGGACGGCTTTTATTATAAGCCCAGGGTGGATTTTGATACCCTGCGGGAGTTCCATGAGGGGCTGATCGCGCTTTCTGCCTGTCTTGCCGGGGAGCTTTCCAGGAACCTTGTCCGGGGGATGTACGAAGAGGCAAAGAAGGCAGCTCTTCGCTATCAGGAGATTTTCGGGGAAGGGAACTTTTTTCTGGAGCTGCAGGATCATGGCTATCCGGACCAGGCCAGGGCAAATCAGGGGATTGTCCGCCTTCATAATGAAACCGGGATCCCCCTGGTGGCCACCAACGACATCCATTACACCATGCCCGAGGATGCCAGGGCCCACGATATCCTCCTGTGCCTCCAGACGGGCAAAAAGGTTCATGATGAGGATAGGATGCGTTATCCGGGCGGGCAGTTCTACATTAAATCCGAGGAGGAGATGAGGGCACTGTTCCCTTACGCGGAGGAGGCCATTGACAATACGGCGCGCATTGCGGAACGGTGCAATGTGAATATTGAGTTTGGCCACTACCACCTTCCGAAATATGAGCCGCCCGGGGGCCTTACGCCCGGGGAGTATCTTGAGAAGCTGTGCCTTGACGGCCTCCGGGCCCGTTATGGACAGGACGCGGAGAAGCACCGGGCCAGGCTTGACTACGAGCTTCGCACCATCGCTTCCATGGGCTTCGTGGAGTACTTCCTCATTGTCTGGGATTATATTCATTTCGCGAAGACCAATGACATTTCGGTGGGGCCGGGCAGGGGGAGCGCCGCGGGTTCCCTCGTGGCCTACTGCATCGGCATTACGGATGTGGACCCGATCCGGTACAATTTGATTTTTGAACGCTTCCTGAATCCTGAACGCGTGACGATGCCGGATATTGATGTGGATTTTGAATATGAAAGGCGGCAGGAGGTCATAGATTATGTGACCAGGAAATACGGGCTCTCTCAGGTGGCCCAGATCGTGACCTTCGGCACCCTGGCCGCGAGGGGCGTGGTCAGGGATGTGGGAAGGGTGCTGGACGTTTCCTACGCGAAATGCGACATGCTGGCAAAGATGATCCCTACTGATCTCGGAATGACGCTGGACAAGGCGCTTGAGGTCAGCCCGGAGCTTGTGCGCATGTACGGGGAGGATGAGGAGACAAAGACCATTATCGACATGGCCAGGCGTCTGGAGGGGCTTCCCAGGCATACATCCACCCATGCCGCGGGCGTAGTCATTTCCGGCGTGCCCGTGGAGGAACTGGTTCCCCTTTGCCGGGGCGTGGATAATGCGGTCACCACCCAGTTCACCATGACCACGCTTGAAGAGCTGGGGCTTTTGAAAATGGATTTCCTGGGGCTCCGTACCCTGACCGTCATTAAGGACGCCGTCCGGGCTGCGGCCAGGGACTTCGGCGGGGATCCCGGGGAGGGCCTCTTGAGCTATGACGACCCGGCGGTTTATGAAATGATTTCCGACGGGGACTGCGCGGGAGTGTTCCAGCTTGAATCCGACGGGATGACCTCGTTCATGAAACGCCTGAAGCCGGGAGGCCTTGAGGATATCATTGCCGGCGTGGCCCTGTACCGCCCGGGCCCCATGGACTTTATACCGAAATATATCGAGGGAAAAAGGAACAGCGCGGGGATAAGCTACGACTGCCCCGAGATGGAGCCCATACTCGCCCCGACTTATGGCTGTATTGTCTACCAGGAGCAGGTCATGCAGATCGTCCAGGAGCTGGCCGGTTATTCCATGGGCAGGTCGGACATTGTGCGGCGCGCCATGTCCAAAAAGAAGGCTTCCGTTATGGAGGAGGAGCGCAGGAACTTTGTATATGGCAATCCGGAGAAGGGGATACCGGGCTGTGTTTCCCGGGGGATCAGCGAGGGAACGGCGAATCATATTTATGATGAAATGATTGATTTTGCCAAGTACGCGTTCAACAAGTCCCATGCGGCCTGCTACGCGGTGGTCGCCTACCAGACGGCTTTTTTGAAGAAGCATTATCCGTTGGAATTTTTTGCCGCGCTGATGACGTCTTTTATGGAGAACAGCGGGAAGGTGGCGTCTTATATCGAGGATGTCCGGGAAATGGGGGTGGAAATATTACCCCCGGACGTTAACAGGGCAGACGTCGGTTTTGCGGCATCCCCCCGGGAGGGCGCGCATGGCTCGATTCGTTACGGCATTTCCGCCGTCAAGGGAATCGGTCGGGCGGCGGCCTCCGAGATCGTGCGGGAGAGGCGGGAGAATGGCGAGTACCGGGACCTGGAGGACTTCGCCGTCAGGGTTTCCGCCCGTGGAATTAACAGGAAGGCAATAGAATGCCTCATTCAGTCAGGGGGGCTGGATTGCTTTCCGGGAAACCGCAGGGAGAAATTCGCCATCCTGCCAACGATTCTGGAGGATCGGGGCAGGGGAAAAAAGGATCAGGTCCAGGGTCAGATGACGCTGATGGATCTTCTTGGGGAAGACAGCGAGGCCGTGGAGGAGTTCCGGATCAGCATGCCGCGTCTTTCCGAATATCCCCAAAATGAGATACTGCAGTACGAAAAGGACGCGATGGGAATCTATCTTTCGGGGCATCCCCTGGACCAGGACAGGGAGCTTCTCCGCAATATTGTTACGGCGGGGACGGATCGCTTCAGGCTGGATCCGGACAGCGGGACCTGCGGTGTGCAGGAATCGGAAAAGGTCACCGTGGGCGGCATGATAACGGAAGTCCGCACAAAGACAACGAAGAAAAACGAGCAGATGGCTTTCGTGCAGCTTGAGGATATGACCGGGAGCATTGAGCTTACCGTATTTCCCAGAATCTTTCAGGAATACAGGCAAGCCCTGGAGAACGACAGGAAGATTATCGTAAGCGGACGGGTCCAGCTTGCCGATGGCGCGGACGCGAAGCTGATTGTTGAAAAAGTGACGGAATTTTCCGCCGTACGGCAGGAGTTGTGGATACGATTCGGGGATTACAAGGCCTACAAGGAATCGGAAAAGGGGCTTGAAAATGAGCTGGCCGCCTATGCCTGCTCCGGAACCGGCCGGGAGTCGTTGGGCAGGGTCTTTGTTTTCCTTGAAAAAGAAAGGGTGGCGAAGCATCTTCCCAGGGAGCTGGAGCTCCCTTTTCCCGAGGCATTGCTTTCCGGACTCCGGGAAAAGCTGGGAGGGGAAAATATCAGGATTCGATATAAGTATTGAAAAATCTGCCTGAATGATTTATAGTAAACCATATTTTGTGACTATTCAGCACCCTGATATATAAAAAAGGAGGCAATATGGCTCAGAAGGCTGTGAAGACAATAGGTGTTTTGACATCGGGAGGGGATGCCCCGGGAATGAATGCCGCTATTCGAAGCGTTGTGCGAGTCGCGCTCCACCATGGCTTGAAGGTAAAAGGGATTATGCGGGGATATGCCGGCCTTCTGGAAGAGGAAATCGTGGATATGGACAGCACCTCGGTATCTGACATTATCAGCAGGGGCGGCACGATCCTTTACACCGCCCGCTGTCAGGAGTTCGTGACTCCGGAGGGTCAGGAGAAGGGGGCGGAAATCTGCAGGCGTCATGGCATTGACGGGATCGTCGTCATAGGCGGGGACGGTTCCTTCAGGGGCGCCGGTAAGCTTTCCGCGCTGGGAATCAATACTGTTGGGGTGCCGGGCACGATCGATCTGGATATAGCCTGTTCGGATTACACCATTGGTTTTGACACATCCATCAATACCGCCATGGAGGCCATTGACAAGATCAGGGATACGTCAACATCCCATGAGCGCTGCTCCATTATCGAGGTGATGGGCCGCCGCGCCGGCTATATTGCCTTGTGGTGCGGCGTGGCCAATGGGGCGGAAGAGGTCCTTCTGCCGGAACGCTATGAAGGGGATGAGCAGGGAATCATCAATCGGATCATCGAGTCCAGAAAAAGGGGCAAGAGCCATTACATTATCATTAACGCGGAGGGAATTGGTCACTCCACGTCCATGGCGAAGCGTATTGAGGCCGCAACCGGCATCGAGACGAGGGCGACGATACTCGGGCATATGCAGAGGGGCGGCTCCCCTACCTGTAAGGACAGGTATTATGCTTCAATCATGGGAGCCAAGGCTGCAGAGCTTCTGGCCGAGGGCCGTTCCAACAGGGTGATTGCCTACAAGCTTGGCGAGTTTGTGGATTATGACATCCAGGAGGCCCTTCAGATGAAGAAGGATATTCCGGAGGAGCAGTACAGGTTCGCGCAGATGCTGGTTCGTTAAGGAGCCATATGGCCTGCGATACCGCGGCTGTTTGTCAGGAATTAAAATGGCTCAAAAATCACTTTAATAAAGGAGCCATGTGGCTTGTATTGCCGCAGATATTTGTCTGGTATTAAAGGGGCTCAAAACCACTTTAATAGAGGGACGTGGTTTTTTACGGAGGGGCGGGAGATATGGCCCAGAAGGTGAATTATCAAAGGCTTTTGGACCAGATTCTTCTTGGGCTGGAGGAATCTGCCGCTATCAAGGGAAAATCCGAAATTGTCGAAATTGCTGATGTAGCTGAAATTGCCGAAATGTCCGAAAGCAAGAAAAGGAAGCCCCGGATTCTCCTGCATTCCTGCTGCGCTCCCTGTTCCAGCGCAGTGATCGAATATCTGGCCCGGTATTTCAGGATCACGCTGTTTTTTTACAATCCGAATATTTCCACGGAGGAGGAGTTCGATTTCAGGGCATCGGAATTAAAAAGGCTGCTTGGCGAGATGGCTGTCCCGGATACGGAGGCAAGGATTGTCCCCTATGATCATGAGGAATTTCTTGAGGCTGCCAGGGGGCTTGAGGCTGAGCCGGAGAGGGGAGCCCGGTGCCGCCGCTGTTTTGAGCTGCGCCTGAGGAGGACGGCCGAAGAGGGCGCACGCGCGACTTTCCGGGAAAAAGGGGACAAGTATGATTATTTTTGCACAACGCTCAGTATTTCGCCCCTGAAAAACGCGGAGGTCTTGAACGAGCTGGGCAAAAGCATCGGGGAGCAATGCGGCATACCCTTTCTGCCTTCGGACTTCAAGAAAAAGGGCGGGTACCAGAGGTCTCTGGAATTGTCCAGGGAGCACAAGCTGTACAGGCAGAACTTTTGCGGCTGTGAATTTTCAATGCCAGAAGCCATGAAGTAAAAACAATTTGTAACTATTCAGCGCCCTCTGGATTTCAGAGAGTGCCGGAGGAAAAGCTTGCTTTCCCTCCGGCACTCTCTGAAATCCAGAGGGCGGGCAAGGCGCGCAGCGCCTTGCCCGCCCACATGAGCGGTCGCCGAAGGCGACTGCGAATAGGGTGCTGAATAGTTGCAACAATTTTTCCACCTGTACGGTTGCCATCCAAAGCGATATTTTGATACGGTTTACCGTAATCAAAATATCGCTTTGGATGAGCAACCTACCCCTAAATGAGCAAAACGATTTGCGAAGCAAATCTTTAAGCACGCGAAGCGGGCGGTTTTGCGAATTTAGGGGTATTCAGAATGGCCTTTAGGCCATTCAACCGTACAGGTGGCAATTTTTATAAAGGAGGGGGCATGGTCAGTAGGGATGTAGTTGTCATTAATGAATGTGGAATCCATCTCCGCCCTGCCGGACTCTTGACACAAACCTGTATGAAATTCAAGAGCAATGTCATTCTTCGGTGCGGAAAGAGGGAAGTGATTGGAAAGTCCGTCCTGAATGTCATGGCTGCGGGGATCAAGAAGGGTTCCCTGCTGACGGTGGAGTGTACGGGGCCGGATGAAGATGAGGCGTTGGAGGAGGTCGTCAATGCCATTGCTTCCGGTCTCGGGGAGGGCGGCTCCGAGTGATCGTTACAGAGGAAAAATCAGATGTTTCGTATTCCTTTGATTTCGGCCTTTTAGCTTATCAAAAAGAAGAGATGCTTTTTTTTGATATCGAAACGACCGGCCTTTCAGCTTCCAAAGCCAATCTGTACTTGATCGGGACTTTGTCCTTTTCCAATGAAGCATGGATCCTCACACAGTTTTTCGCGGAATCAATTGAGGATGAACAACTGCTTTTGCGCCGCTTTTCCGCCTGCGCAGCCGGAAAGCGGCTGCTGCTCAGCTTTAATGGGGATCGTTTTGACATTCCCTTTTTGGACAGGCTTTATTCCCAATACCATATCCAGTCCCCCTTTGCCATGCTCGAGAGTTTGGATATCCTGAAGATCGCGCGCCCTTTGAAGCAGTTCCTGCGCCTTGGCAGCTGCCGTTTGAAAAGCTGTGAGGAATTTCTGGGCATTTACAGGGAGGATGCGTTTTCGGGGGGAGAGCTGATACCTGTATATTACGAATATCTGAAAAAGCGTGAGGAGTCCCTCCTTCATCCCCTGCTTCTTCACAACGCAGAGGATTTGAAATATCTTCCCTCTGTTCTGCCGATTCTTTCCTATTCTTTTTTGTTTTCCGCCTCGTTTGAGAGGATTTCCGAGGAGCTGCTGGAGCTGCCATCAGGCGATGGGATGGTGCTGGATATCCGGTGCAAAGCAGACACAACGGTGCCCCGGCAGTTGGATTTCGAGGAAGAAGGATTTACATTGAATGTCACCGCTGATGAGATTGAGCTTGTGGTCAGGACCTATCAGGGCGAACTTAAGTATTTTTTTCCCGACTATAAAAATTATCGCTATCTTCCCCTGGAGGATATGGCAGTGCACAAGTCTGTCGCGGATTTTATGGACCCGTCCTATTGTCAGAGGGCGACGGCGCGGACGGCTTATCAGAAGCGGAGGGGTATTTTTTTGCCAGTCCCGCTGAAGAAGGCCGAAAGGCCGTTTGCGGAGCTTTTTGTCAGGGAATACGGGGGCAAGGATTTTTATGTGGAGTATAATGAGGGGCTGTTCCGGAACGCGGAGAAGCTGAATGCCTATGTCCGTTCCTTTCTTTTGCGGATGAGGCAAGGCGCGAACAGACGTTGAGGCAGCCGCGGGGTCAGCGGGTGAGGCAAGGAAAGAATGCGTGCCCGGGCAGCCGCGGGGATTAGGATGCCGCACCTGTCTGCCGGAAATCAAGGCGGCCCGAAAAGCGCTTTTTTGTCTGGATTGTCAGGGTGCCTTATATGGATCAAAATCTTTCTGGTTACAAAATCTTTTATGAAGTGGCTAGAAATGGAAATATTTCCAAAGCCGCAAAGAAGCTATATATATCGCAGCCGGCAATTTCCAAGTCCATCGTAAAGCTCGAGGACGGGCTGGATACAAAGCTTTTTAAACGCAATTCCCGCGGTGTGACGCTGACGGAAGAAGGGGAAGTCCTCTATGCTTATGTGAAGGATGCTTTTGAAGCACTCCAGACAGCCGAAAATGAATTGCGCCGGATGAAGGAGTTTAATATTGGTCACATCCTGGTTGGAGCCAGCGCGACCCTCTGCCGTTATGTGCTGCTTCCTTATTTGAAGCGCTTCATGGAGTGCTTCCCTAATATCCGGGTATCCATAGTCACACAGGATTCCGCGCGGAATATCAGCCTTTTGGAACAGAGAAAGCTGGACATCGGCCTGGTCGCTGAACCGAAATTCGCGAATCCTGAGTTCCGGATGGTTTCTGCCAGGGAGATTCAGGATGTGTTTGTTGCTACGCCTCAGTATATTCAGAACCTGGTCGCTGTTTTCGGGGAGGGTTTTAATATTTTCACGGACGCGAACATTATGCTGCTGAATCAGAACAATCTGAGCAGGAGGCATGTTGATGACTATTTCAAGCTCCATGGCATAGAGCCCATCCAGATCCTGGAGGTGAGCACCATGGATCTTCTGATTGAATTTGCCAAAGTGGGTATTGGCGTTTCCTGCGTGGTGCGGAATTTCGTGGAGAAGGATTTGGAAAGGGGCCAGCTTGTTGAAATTCCCCTGAATACCAGCATCCCCAAAAGACGGATCGGATTTGTCTATAATGAAGGCAATATGTCAAAGTCTTTGGAGGCGTTCCTGGGCATCCTCGTATGAAGGCAGATCCGGGTGCTGAATAGTTACAAAATGTCCTGTAGTAGACGGGAACAAGGAGTGATATTTTATGGGAGTCAGTCAAACACCAGATAACTGTAATTCTAACTGTGCGTCCTGCAGCGCTGATTGCGCGAAGCGGAACGGGGCAGCTCCGGATTTTAAGGCTCATCTTTCGGAGGGCTGCAGTGTAAAGAAGCTTATCGGAGTCGTTTCGGGGAAGGGGGGAGTGGGCAAATCCATGGTGACATCTCTGCTCGCTTCCGGCCTCAATCGGGATGGTTACCGTGTGGGCGTCATAGATGCCGATATTACGGGTCCCTCCATTCCCAGGGCATTCGGACTTTCGAATGACGGACTGTCGGTGACATCCGATGGGAAGCTGATGATTCCGGAGAAGAGCGCGAACGGCGTCGAGATCATTTCCGCGAACCTCCTTTTGGAAAACGAAACGGATCCCATTATCTGGAGGGGGACGCTGGTGGCAGGCGCGGTCAAGCAGTTTTGGGAAGAGGTTTTGTGGAAGGACATAGACTGCATGCTTGTTGACATGCCTCCCGGAACGGGCGATGTGTCCCTGACGGTTTTTCAATCCCTTCCGCTGGATGGCATCGTTATCGTCACGACCCCGCAGGAACTGGTTTCCATGATCGTTGAAAAGGCGGTGAAGATGGCGGAAAAAATGAACATCCCCATCTTGGGCATCATAGAGAACATGTCCTGGATGGAGTGTCCCCATTGCGGCGAACGGCTTTCTATTTTTGGGGAGAGCCGCCTTGAGGAGGTCGCCTTTGAGAACAGGCTCCGCATACTCGCAAGGCTCCCGCTTGAGCCGAAGAACGCGGAATATATGGATGGGGGCGCCGTGGAGGCCATAGACCTTAAGCACATCCGTCCCGCCCTCACATATCTGGAGGAAGCTTTGCTGCAGCCGGCCGGGCAGGCATAAAGGGCAGGCATAAACTGTGCGGATTTTTTCCTTTGGCTTGACAGGGCAAGGATGTAGGTGTAAAATGTAGGCTGTTTTATTTATAAGGGGGGAGGGCGGATGAATGAATTATCTTAAGAATCATACCAATACGAAGCATATCATTACTTTGGATGTACGCGATATGAAACGTAGTCAGAAAGAGGGAGGATGCGGAGAATGCCAGACGTCCTGCCAGTCTGCGTGCAAGACTAGTTGCGGAATTGCAAACCAGACTTGCGAAAAGGCATCTGTGCGGTTCGGCGAGACTGCATAAAGGAGCGCTTTGAGTGACTGCGAGGATATATTTGCCGGGACGTTTTTACGCTCCGGTCTTTTTTGTCGTAGCGACCGGGGGAAATCGCGACCAGGTCAGGCAAATCAGGGAGCCGTATAGCCTGCGATACCGAGGCTGTTTGTCAGAAATTTAAATGGCTCAAAAACCACTTTAATAGAGGAGGCTCCTTTATGATTCACCAATATGAGCTGAATGGTTTCCGTGTCATCCTGGATGTTGGCAGCGCCAGCATACATGTAGCGGATGAGCTTTCATATGAGGCGGTCAGGCTTTTGGACAAAGGCCTTTCCAGAGAGGAGGCCCTGCGCCGGCTGGAAGAGGAGCATCCTTCCTGTTCTGAGGAAGAGATCAGGGAATGCTTTGCGGACATTGATGAGCTTATCAGTCAGAAAAAGCTTTTTACGGAAGATGATTTTAAGGGGGTTGCGGAAGGACTCGGCAAAACACCCCCTTTGATCAAGGCATTATGCCTCCTTGTGGCGCAGGGGTGCAATCTGAATTGTACCTACTGCTTTGCTTCCCAGGGAAATTATCATGGACAGGCGGGACTTATGTCCTTTGAGACCGGGAAGAGGGCTCTGGATTTTTTGATTGAGAATTCCGGGAAAAGGCGCAACCTGGAGGTTGATTTTTTTGGCGGCGAGCCATTGCTTAATTTTGACGTATGCAGGAAGCTTGTTGATTACGCGAGATCAAGGGAAAAAGAATGCGGGAAGAATTTCAGGTTCACCCTGACAACAAATGGACTGGGACTTAATGATGAGGTGATCGAATGGGCGAACCGTGAGTGTTATAATGTGGTTCTCAGCCTGGACGGAAGGCAGGAGGTGCATGACCGTTTCAGGAAAACTCCTCTCGGAGAAGGGTCTTATTCCCTCGTGGTACCTGCTTTTCAGAAATTGGTTTCCTCAAGGGGTGGGAAAGGCTACTACATCAGGGGGACGTACACACATTACAATACGGATTTCACAAATGATCTGTTCCATATGGCAGACGGACTCGGGTTCAGGGAACTCTCCATGGAGCCTGTTGTTGCCGGGGAGCAGGATGAGTGGGCATTAAGAAAAGAGGATATTCCAGTCATTAAAAAGCAGTATGAGATTCTGGCAAAAGAAATGCTGCGGAGGGAGAAGGAAGGAAAAAAGATAACATTTTATCATTATATGCTTGATTTGACCAACGGCCCATGTATTTACAAAAGGGTGGCGGGATGCGGGTCCGGCACAGAGTATCTTGCGGTCACGGCGTCCGGGGAGCTTTATCCCTGCCATCAATTCGTTTCGGATCCCGAATACAGGATGGGCGATGTATGGAATGGTATTGAGAGGACTGAAATCCAGAGGAGGTTCAGGCAGTGCAATATATATACAAGGCCGGCGTGCGCTGACTGCTGGGCGAGGATGTATTGCGCCGGGGGATGTTCCGCAAATGCCCTTCATTTTTCCGGGGATATCCTGGGAGTCTATGAAACGGGCTGCGAACTTTTCAAAAAACGGCTGGAATGCGCAATTGTTTTGAAGCTGGGGGAAGAGCTGGATAACTTGCAACATGCCGACAGTTAGCATTCTGATATAAAGGCAAAAAACCACTTTGATGGCAGGGGCATAGAGATCGCGTTGCTCAGGCGGCCGGCATTCTGATTTAAAGGCCAAAATCCAATTTGACAGATGGGCCCCAGGGAATGTGTTGCCCAAGCGGTCGGCATTCCGATTTAAAGGCCAATACCTATTTGACAACGGGGCCATGGAGGCCGCGATGCCGCGTTGCTTTGCCGGAAACCCGAATAATGGCCTTGCCATTGATTCAGTCAGTCATTCGTTCATATGGGAAATTTGCTCTTGCATAAGAAGAAGGGTAGCAGGGTGTATAATGCAAAATTCAAATGAGAAGGTTCAGGAGAAAGGAACTGCGCGTATTGACCAAAGGACGCTGATTAGCGTGATTGACGAACTAATCAGGAAAGGAAGAGAGAACAGGAATTCTCTGGATGAGAGCCAGGTGATTTACGCTTTCCGTGGCCATGATCTGAGCGACGAGCAGATGGAGTATGTTGAGAATTACATTGAGGAGCATGGCATAGAGATTAATCCGGATGTGGATGAAAGCTCCCTTCAGGAAATGGAGATTCCCGGGGACGTTCAGGGCTTTGACGATGCGGAAGCGGAAGACGGCTATGATGAAGAGGATGACCATGTCGATCTGGCTTCCCTTGATTTGCTGAGCGGGATTGAAACAGATGATCCCGTTCGTTTTTACCTGAAAGAAATCGGGACGATTCCCCTCCTTACGCCGGAGGAAGAGCTTGACCTTGCGCGTCGGAGCAAAAACAAGGATTTTCATGCCCGGCAGCGCCTTGTGGAGGCCAATCTTCGTCTTGTCGTTTCCATTGCGAAGCGTTATACCGGAAGGGGCATGAATATATTGGATCTGATTCAGGAGGGGAACCTGGGCCTGATGAAGGGTGTTGAAAAATTCGAACCGGACAAGGGCTTCAAGCTTTCCACCTATGCTACCTGGTGGATTCGTCAGGGCATTACCAGAGCCCTGGCAGATCAGTCCAGGACGATTCGTGTTCCCGTACATATGGTGGAGAGCATTAACAAGGTGACAAGGACGCAGCGGAGGCTTACGCTGGATCTTGGCTATGAGCCTTCTTTGAAGGAGTTGGCCAGGGAACTCGATATGTCGGAAAGCAAGCTGAAGGAGATTCTGGACGTGTCACGTCAGCCGACTTCGCTGGAGACGCCGGTAGGAGATGAGGATGATTCCAATCTCTCTGACTTTGTCGCGGATGAAAAGCTGGTTTCTCCCGAGCAGAATGCCGCAAATGTCATGTTGAGGGAAGAGATTGATAAGCTCTTGGAGAACCTGAAGGAAAGGGAAAAGGAAGTATTGATATACCGTTTCGGCCTGCATGGGGAAGAGTCACATACTTTGGAAGAGGTGGGCAAGATTTTTGGGGTCACGAGGGAACGTGTGCGCCAGATTGAGGCTAAGGCATTGAAAAAGATAAGCCTTCCCAAATACAAAAACGCGCTGTTGGGCTTTTTGGAGGATGTTTAAGGTGGCCCAAAAACCACTTTGATAAGCCGTATAGCCTGCGATACCGCGGCTGCTTGTCGGCAATTAAGATGGCCGAAAAACCACTATAATAGAGGAGCATATATGGTCAGATACAATCATGATGCTGTCGAAAAGAAATGGCAGGAGTTTTGGGATCGCAACCCGATCAATGTGAATGACGGAAAAAAGGAAAAATATTATTGTCTTGACATGTTTCCTTACCCTTCCAGCTCTGGATTGCATGTGGGCCATTGGAGGGGGTACGTCATTTCAGACGCATGGGCGAGGTATCAGCTCATCAGGGGGAAATATGTTATTCACCCTATGGGCTGGGACGCTTTTGGCCTTCCGGCTGAAAATTATGCCATCAAGATGGGAATACACCCTTCCATAACCACGAAAAAGAATGTGGAGTCGATCAAGGGACAGTTGAAGCAGATTAACGCGCTTTATGACTGGGACATGGAGCTGAATACGACGGATCCTGATTTTTATAAATGGACGCAGTGGATTTTCCTTCAGATGTTCAAGAAGGGTCTTGCATATGAAAAGGAATTTCCTATTAACTGGTGCCCATCCTGCAAGACCGGGCTGGCCAATGAGGAAGTGGTGGACGGCCGCTGTGAACGATGCGGCACGGAAGTGACAAAGAAAAACCTGCGTCAGTGGATGCTGAAGATTACGGCTTATGCCGACCGGCTGCTTGACGACCTGGACAAGCTGGAGTGGCCGGAAAAGGTCAAGAAAATGCAGACGGAGTGGATCGGCCGCTCCTATGGGGCTGAGGTGGACTTCAAGGTTCAGGGCAAGGAAGAGAGCATCAGGGTTTTCACTACAAGGCCGGATACCCTGTTCGGAGCCACTTTCATGGTGCTTGCCCCCGAGCATCCGCTGGTAGCCGGGCTGACCACGGAGGACAGGAGAGAGGCGGTAGAAGAGTATGTCCGGAGGGCCGCGAACAAGTCCAACGTAGACCGGATGGCGGCAATCGACAAGGAGAAGACAGGGGAGTTTACGGGTTCCTATGCCATTAACCCTATGAGCGGTCAGCCGATTCCTGTATGGATTTCCGATTATGTCCTTGCGGATCATGGAACAGGGGCTATTATGTGCGTTCCCGCTCATGATGACAGAGATTTCCTTTTCGCGAAGAAGTTCGGCCTGCCGATCATTCAGGTCATTTCAAAGGATGGCAGGGAGACGCCGGATATGCAGGAGGCATATACGGCGGCTGAGGGATTGATGATCAATTCCGGGGAATGGAACGGGATGGAATCCTCAGTGCTGAAGAAGGAAGCCCCGGCCATGATCGAGGCAAGGGGGCTGGGCAGGAAAACGGTCAGCTTCAAGCTGCGTGACTGGGTGTTCTCCAGACAGCGTTATTGGGGTGAGCCGATTCCGGTTGTCCATTGCCCTGTCTGCGGAAACGTCGGCGTGCCGGAGGAAGAGCTGCCGCTGCGTCTTCCGGAGGTGGAGAATTACGAACCGACAGGTACGGGAGAGTCCCCTCTGGCCGCCATTACAGACTGGGTAAATTGCAAGTGCCCGAAATGCGGGGGACCCGCGAAAAGGGAAACGAATACCATGCCGCAGTGGGCCGGCTCATCCTGGTACTTCCTTCGTTACGTGGATGTAAATAATAAGGACGCCCTGGTGAGTAAGGAGAAGGCGGACAAGTACCTCCCCGTTGACATGTATATTGGCGGCGTGGAGCATGCGGTATTGCATCTCCTGTATTCCAGGTTCTGGACAAAGTTCCTGTACGACATAGGGGTGATCGGTTTTGACGAGCCGTTCAAAAAGCTCTTTAACCAGGGGATGATCACCGGCAAAAACGGCATCAAAATGTCAAAGTCCAAGGGGAATGTCGTTTCACCGGATGACCTTGTGAGGGACTATGGCTGTGATTCCCTCCGTCTATATGAACTGTTTGTCGGGCCGCCCGCCCTTGACGCGGAGTGGGATGACAGGGGCATAGATGGCGTATACCGCTTCCTGAACCGTTTTTATAATCTTGTGCAGGAATCCAGCGACAAGGATATCAGCCCTACAAAAGAAATGATCCGCCTGCGCCACAACCTGGTACATGATATTGAGCAGCGCTTTGAGGCGTTTTCATTGAATACCGTTGTTTCCGGCTTCATGGAGTATAATAATGCCATGCTTGAGCTGGCGAAAACGGCTGGTGGAATGGACCGGGAGACGCTTCGCGTTTATTCCGTGCTTCTGGCACCCTTTGCCCCGCATATGGCTGAGGAATGCTGGCATGATCTGGGCGGAGAGGGCAGCGTTTTCCAGGCGGGCTGGCCTTCTTATGACGAGGACGCCATGAAGGCGGAGGAAATAGAACTGCCTGTACAGGTGAATGGAAAGGCGAAGGCCGTGATCAGCGTTCCTCGTGACGCGGATAAGGAGACTGTCCTCCAGGCAGCCCGTGACGCGCTTCCAGGAAAGCTGAACGGGACTCTGGTACGTGAGGTTTATGTTCCGGGAAGGGTGGTCAACCTGGTTGTGAAGGCTTGATGTAACTGTTCAGTCAAGCTGAACAGTTACGCCTCGGGCTTGGCGCTTACGCGCATTCCGAGTACGCCCGAGGCGGGCTTTTCGACGCTTTCATATGCGCCTCGCGGCAAGCTCGAGGCGCTAACTGAATAGTTACGGCTTGATTCATTGCGGCTGTTAAGCCGGGATGGGAAAAAGGAGTATGGAGCAAAGAAGCAGATCGAACTATGACAGAGGCGCATCCAGGGCGAGAAGCAGGCAGAAAAGCCGGACCACACAGTCCGGCAGATATTCCGATTCTTTATCCGGCAGCTTTGCGCGGGATAGTTATGCCTGGGAGGATGCTTATGATGATGACTATTCCGAAGGGAACAGCCATCAGAATAGTTATTCCCGCGGGAATAGCAGGTATGAAGACTACCATTCCCCGGACAGCAGTTATAATGACAATTATTCCCGTAACCGTGCCTATGATGATGACTATTCCTCCGGACGCGCAAACGGAAGAAGATTTTCCCCGGAGGAATCCTATGATGACTATTCCGAAAGAAAATATTCCCGTGACAGATATTCGGAACGGGAGGAGGGCCGGGTAGGCGCGCAAGCCGGCACTTCATTAAGGAACGGATCATCAAGAAGCGGTTCGGCCAGAAATAGTTCATCCAGAAACAGGGATTCTCAGGATTTGTCTTTTTCGGGAAATTCTTCCCGCAGAAACAGTTTTGGGAGGGATTATGCTGAGGATGATTACGGGAAGAGGGACAGGGATTATTCTTCTTCCAGACCCTCCAAGGCCTCGCTGCCGAAGAGCTCTTACACGGGAGTACGGCGTAACAGCGCCATGCGGCAGAGAGGCAGCAGCGGCGGCGGGAGCAATGCCGCTTTCGTGGCAGGAACCATTTTTGCCTTTGTCCTGGCCGTGGTTGGAATTGTGTTTTTGATGAGGGATGGCCTTCTTACAAATGAGAAGCCTGAGACTTTGGCGGAAGAGACACCGGAAATCTCCATTTTTAATCCGAACATTATCCGGGTGCCGCTATATCTCGACTACAGCGCCTTTGCTCCGGGGGCGGAGCCTTTGTCCCTTGAGAACATGGACCGGGAGCAGGTCATCGAAGCCCTGAAAAAGGCCTATGACTGGAAATTGGTTGTGAGAAATACCAATCCCCATCTGGACGCGTTCTCAATGCCTGAAATACCTGTTGAGACTTCTTCGTCTACCTCCAGCGAGGGCATTGATAATGAAGGCACTGAAGAGGTTGTGAAGGTGGATAATCCTCTGTCAAGCGTCCATATCCATCCGGACAAGAACAGCTTCCAGGTGCCGGATCTGATCGCAGACAATATCAGCCAATTCGTGGAGCAGATCTTTGCGGATTATGAGGAACGTGGAGAGGCTTTGATTTCTGAGGCGGCTGCTGAGAAGGAGTCTCTGGAAAACGCGGAGACAGAGCAGGAGAGCGAGTCCGAGAGCGTGGAGACTACGGAAGCGAAGAAGCGTGCGGATTACATTCTGGAACTGCCCGATTATTCGGCCCAGCTTGGCGATTTTATCCAGCAGCTTTCATTGGTATGGAAAATGGAGGCCAAAAACGGCGACATTGTGTCCTATGACAATGATTCGGACAAGTTCGTTTTCGGCGGAGCCAGGGATGGTTATGAAATAAATGTGGAGGAAACCGCCGCAAAGCTGATCAACGCTGTCAAGGAGAAGGATTATTCTCTGACGATTGACGCGGTGGGGAGGAATATTCCGGCCTCCACGGATTCCATCAAGGACAAATACAAGACCATTGCTTCTTATACAACCAATACGACGTCAAATTCGATCCGGAATACCAATATACGTCTGGCGGCCAGAGCCGTGAATGGCACGGTCCTTCAGCCCGGAGAGGAATTCTCTTTTAATGACACGGTGGGTCAGAGGACGGAGGCAAAGGGCTATGGCGGCGCGGCAGCCTATAATCAGGGAGAGGTAGTTCAGGAAATCGGCGGCGGCGTGTGCCAGGTGTCTACGACATTGTACAACGCCGTGTTCAAGGCTGGCCTTACAACGACATACCGGCGTTCCCATACCTTCGCGCCATCTTATGTAACTCCCGGAATGGACGCTACTGTCTCATGGCCCGATCCGGATTACCGTTTTGTGAATAATTCCAGCCACGCAATCGGAATCAAGGCCTGGTATGACAACCAGACGATGAATGTGCAGATTTACGGAGTGCGCATCCTGCCGGAGGGAGTGAGCTGGAAGCTGGTTTCTGAAAAGGTTGCGGATCTGCCTGTACCACCGCCTCAGATCATTACGCCCGCAGAGGGGTCGCAAACCTCGGGTTCCGCAGGATCTGAGTGGCAGGCCTATAAAGAGATAACGAAAGACGGCAAGGTGGAGCGGGTCAAGGATCACTCTGTCACCTATAAAGGGCATCCGCCGAAGCAGTATGCCGCAAATTATCAGGAAACGACAGCTCCGGCTACGACTGGAGAGACGGTGACGGAAAGCAGTACGGAAGCGGAGACGACTGAGACCGAGGCTGAGGAGACCACCCGGGAGCGGGAGGAAGAGAGCAGCAGGAGCTCGCAGGACGGAGAGAACAGCGATTCGGGCGGCCCGACAGGGGACGGCCCGGGCATTTCCGCGGAAGATCCGGGAGAACGCCATACTGTTGAACAAACGCCGGAGAGAACTTCGGAGGAGACCCTTCATATCACGGAGGATGTTCCGACAGCGGCCTCCCATGAAACCGAGGCGGAAAGAATAGAATCTCCTGGCGGGCCAATGGACAATGGCGACAGTGGTATCAGCAACGGGCCGGGCGGTGCTGACAGTTCCGGCGATTCCGGCGGACCCGGAGGCCCGGGGGAAGAAGAAGGCTTTCAGGGTCCCGGCGGCGAAGTCATTCCGCTTGGCCCCGGCGGCTTCTAACGATTTGGCAAATGAGGCAGTACTGTCTCAATATCACATCGCTTGGTATTGGAATCAGAGTGGAAAACTGATTCTGATAAGAAGAAAATGGCGGTCTGGACAAAACCGGTCCGGACCGCCGTGGTTTTTTTATTGATTTTTGTATTATTTTTAATACTATCATTGTTTTCTTTGCATTTTTTTATAAAAATGCTATACTCTATATAAGCATTCTATGCGAGAACCTATTTTTTAGGAGGATTACCTTATGGCAAGAAAAATGAAAACGATGGATGGAAATCAGGCCGCCGCGCATGCGTCATACGCCTTTTCCGAGGTGGCTGCGATTTTCCCGATCACGCCTTCTTCCGTGATGCCCGAGCATGTTGACGAGTGGGCAACGGAAGGAAGGAAGAACATCCTTGGCCGTACCGTACAGGTTACGGAAATGCAGTCTGAGGCTGGCGCGGCCGGTGCGGTGCACGGCTCTCTGGCAGCCGGCGCCCTGACCACGACATTCACGGCTTCCCAGGGCTTGCTGCTTATGATTCCGGATCTTTATAAGGTTGCCGGCGAGCAGCTTCCGGGCGTATTCAATGTTTCCGCTCGCGCGGTTGCATCTCATGCCCTTTCTATTTTCGGAGATCATTCCGATGTCATGGCCTGCCGCCAGACCGGCGCTGCCATGCTCTGCGAATCTTCCGTTCAGGAAGTTATGGACCTTACCCCTGTGGCGCATCTTGCGGCAATCAAGGGAAAGGTTCCCTTCATCAATTTCTTCGATGGATTCCGTACGTCTCATGAAATACAGAAAATTGAAGAATGGGATTACGAAGACCTTAAGGATATGGTGGACTGGGACGCGGTTGATGAATTCCGCAAGAATGCCCTGAACCCGAATCATCCCGTGGAGCGCGGTTCGGCCCAGAATCCGGATATCTTCTTCCAGGCAAGAGAGGCCTGCAATCCGTATTACAATGCCCTTCCGGAGATTGTTCAGGAATATATGGACAAGGTTAACGCGAAGATCGGTACGGATTACAAGCTCTTCAATTATTATGGCGCTCCGGATGCAGAGCATATCATTGTTGCCATGGGTTCCGTCAATGATACCATTGAAGAGACCATTGACTACATGATGAAGGACGGCGCGAAGGTCGGCGTTGTCAAGGTACGTCTGTACAGGCCGTTTGCGACGGATGCCTTTATTTCCGCCATCCCCGACACGGTGAAGACCATCAGCGTCCTTGACCGTACGAAGGAGCCTGGTTCCATCGGCGAGCCTCTTTATCTTGATGTTGTAGCAGCACTCCGTGGATCCAAGTTCGCGAATGTGAAGGTGCTGGCAGGCCGTTTCGGTCTTGGCTCGAAGGATACGCTTCCGAACCAGATCGTGGCCGTGTTCAAGAACGAGGACAAGGATCATTTCACGATCGGCATCAACGATGATGTGACACACCTTTCACTGGATGCGGGTCCCGCCATTGTCACGACTCCGGAAGGCACCGTGAACTGCAAGTTCTGGGGTCTTGGCGCGGATGGTACCGTGGGCGCCAACAAGAACTCCATCAAGATCATCGGCGACAATACCGATATGTATGCCCAGGCTTATTTCGACTATGACTCCAAGAAGTCTGGCGGCGTGACCATGAGCCATCTCCGTTTCGGAAAGAAGCCGATCAAGTCCACATACCTTATCAAGAGGGCGAATTTCGTTGCCTGTCATAATCCTGCCTATGTGCGTAAGTTCAACATGGTTCAGGAAATTGTTGACGGCGGAACCTTCCTCCTGAACTGCGTATGGTCAAAGGATGAAGTGGGTCAGCACCTTCCCGGACAGATGAAGAAGTACATGGCTGAGCACCACATCAACTTCTATATCATCAATGGCGTCAAGATCGGTATCGAGACCGGAATGGGTCCCACGAGGATCAATACGATTCTTCAGTCTGCTTTCTTCACGCTGACCGGCATTATTCCGAAGGAGCATGCCAATGAGTTGATGAAGGATGCCGCGCAGAAGACCTATGGCCGCAAGGGCGAGGATGTCGTCAAGAAGAACTGGGCCGCCATCGATGCCGGTGCCAATGCCTTTGAAAAGGTTGAGATTCCTGCTGAGTGGGCGAATTGCGAGGACGAGGGTCTTGACTTCCCGAAGGCCGAAGGCAGCCGCCAGGATGTCGTGGATTTCGTGAACAATGTGCAGATCGCCGTTTCCGCTCAGGAAGGCAACAACCTGCCGGTTTCCGCCTTTACCCCTTATGCGGATGGCACGACTCCTTCCGGTTCTGCCGCTTTTGAGAAGCGCGGCATTGCCGTTAATGTTCCTGCCTGGAATCCGGATAACTGCATACAGTGTAACTTCTGCTCCTATGTCTGCCCTCATGCGGCCATCAGGCCTTTCGCTTATACCGAGGCTGAGGCAGCCGGCGCGCCGGAAGGCAACCTGGTTAAGGACATGACCGGAATGAAGGAGTACAAGTTCGCCATCAAGGTTTCCATCCTTGACTGCACGGGCTGCGGATCCTGCGCGAATGTATGTCCGGGCATGAAGGGTCAGAAGGCTCTTACCATGTCTCCGATTGATGAGAACCGTGACCGTCAGAAATATTTCGACTATGCGGTAGAGCTTCCGGAGAAAGCGGATGTCATTGCCAAGTTCAAGGAAGGCTCTGTGAAGGGCTCTCAGTTCAAGAAGCCGCTCTTTGAGTTCTCCGGCGCCTGCCCTGGCTGCGGTGAGACCCCTTACGCGAAGCTGATCACACAGCTCTTCGGCGAAAGGATGTATATTGCCAACGCGACGGGCTGCTCCTCCATCTGGGGCAACTCATCTCCGTCCACGCCGTACACGGTGAACGCGAAGGGACAGGGACCTGCGTGGGATAACTCCCTCTTCGAGGACAACGCGGAATTCGGATACGGCATGCTTCTTGCCCAGAACGCGATTCGTGAGCGTTTGAAGGCCGATGTGGAAGAGCTGATGGAGAAGGATGCTTCTGTGAAGGACGCAGCGCAGGCCTGGCTTGACAGCTATGGTATTGGCGCGCTGAATGGCGCCGCTACGGACAAGCTGGTTGAGGCGCTCTCGGGAAGCAGCGATCCTCTTGCGAAGGAGCTTCTGAAGAACAAGGATTTCCTTTCCAAGAAGAGCCAGTGGGTATTCGGCGGCGATGGCTGGGCTTATGACATCGGTTTTGGCGGTCTTGACCATGTGCTTGCTTCCGGGAAAGATATCAATGTCATGGTCTTCGATACCGAGGTTTATTCCAACACAGGTGGACAGTCCTCGAAGGCAACCCCGACCGGCGCGGTGGCACAGTTTGCCGCAGGCGGAAAAGACATGAAGAAGAAGGATCTGGCCGGAATCGCAATGTCCTATGGTTATGTTTATGTAGCGCATATTTCCATGGGCGCGGATATGAACCAGACCATCAAGGCTCTGACCGAGGCTGAGGCTTATCCGGGACCGTCCCTCATCATTGCTTATGCCCCTTGCATTAACCACGGCATCAAGAAGGGAATGTCCAAGGCTCAGACAGAGGAGAAGCTGGCTGTCGAATGCGGCTACTGGAACAACTTCCGCTTCAATCCGGCAGCGGAGAAGAAGTTCTCACTGGATTCCAAGGAGCCGAAGTACGAGGGCTATCAGGATTATCTGAAGGGCGAGGTGCGTTATCTGTCCTTGTCGCTTAAGAACCCTGAGCGTGCCGCGAAGCTTGACGCGAAGAATGAGCAGGAAGCCAAGGAGCGTTACGCAAAGCTCGTGAAGCTGGTGGATCTCTATAATAACTGATTCACGGTTCGGTGATATACGATTAATTGATTCGCAATTCGTTGACTCAGCATTCATTGATTGACAATTTGTGAAGTAGGAGCTGAAAAATGTTGAATGCATTCCGTGAATGCATTCAACATCATAAGAGCATATAGAAGAGCCGCCAACTGCCTTATGGCAGTTGGCGGCTTTTTGAATCCGTAAGACAATTAAAATGATAAGCAAAAGTGATGATGTATGAATTGCAGTAAAGGCATTTCCTTTGGCATTTCCTTTTGAAAACTTTATTGATTTGGATATTCCAAAAGTTGGAGAGAAATAATATAATATTAAATTTAATGGCATCCACTATAATAGAGGAGGATTTTATATGATAGCATATGATCGGGAGAAGGGTCTTTTAACGATTCACACGAAAAACAGTACTTATCAAATGAAGACAGATAAATATGGGGTCCTCCTGCACACGTATTATGGGCGGAGGGCCGATGGCGACATGTCCTACCTGTTCATGATGGAGGACAGGGGCTTTTCCGGGAGTATATATGATGCCCGCGCGGACAGGACGTATTCATTGGATCAACTGCCCCAGGAGTATCCGTCCTCCGGTACGGGCGATTTCCGAAGCCCTGCCCTTATCATAGAGGGAAAGAACGGCGCGGCAGGTTGTGATCTCCGTTTTGACTCATGCAAAATCCGGGAGGGAAAATACGCTCTGGAGGGCTTGCCGGCTGTCTATGCGGATGCCGGAGAGGATCGTGCCCAGACCCTGGAGATTCATATGAAGGACAGGTATTCCAAATTAGAGGTCGTCCTTTTGTACGGGGTGCTTCCCGAGCTTGATATCATTACCCGCAGCGCCGTAATTCAGAATCTCAATGATGAGGGGATTGTTGTGCAGCGGGCCCTCAGCGCGAGTCTTGATTTTCTGACAGGGGAGTTTGACCTGATCACCTTTCATGGACGGCATGGAATGGAACGACAACTGGAAAGACAGAGGGTTAATCACTCTGCCCATGTAATCGGATCCCGCAGGGGGATGTCTTCCCATCAGTACAATCCCCTTATGATTCTGGCTGACAAAGAGTGCTGCGAGGAGCATGGCTCCTGTTACGCGATGGAATTTGTTTACAGCGGCGGATTTTTCGGCCTTTCCGAAAGGGATCAGTATGACCAGACGCGTATGCAGATGGGCATGATGGATGAAAAGTTTTCCTATCCTTTGGCAAAGGGGGAAAGCCTGATTTTGCCGGAAGTCATACTTAGCTATAGCGGCGAGGGACTTACGCGGCTTTCGCAGAACCTGCAGGACTGCCTGCGTCTCCATGTCTGCCGGGGACGTTACAGGGACAGCGTACGCCCCGTCCTGTTAAATAGCTGGGAAGCCTGTTATATGAATTTTGATGGGGAAAAGATCCTTGGGCTGGCGAGAGAGGCGGCATCGCTGGGCATTGACATGCTTGTGCTGGATGATGGCTGGTTCGAGAACCGAAATGACGATAATGGTGGTCTTGGGGACTGGCTTGTAGACGAAAAAAAGTTGGGGACCACGTTGGGCGAGCTAATCCGCGACATCCATGAGGCGGGGGTGCGCTTTGGCATATGGATGGAGCCGGAGATGGTCAGCGAGGACAGTGCGTTGTACAGGGAGCATCGGGACTGGGCCATGCGCCTTCCCGGGAGGGAGCCGGTGCTGGGCAGGAACCAGCTAGTGCTGGATCTTTCCAGAAAGGAGGTTGTGGACTATCTCTTCGACAGGATCTGCGGCATACTGGATCAGGGAGAGGTAGATTACCTGAAATGGGATTATAATCGGAGCATCAGCGACGTATATTCCCACGGCGCGGAATTGCAGGGGAAGGTGCTCTATGATTATATGTTAGGACTCTACAGCCTCCTCGAACGTCTCCTTGAGCGTTATCCGGATCTTCTGATCGAGGGCTGCAGCGGGGGGGGCGGCCGTTTTGACGCGGGCATGCTTTATTACACGCCTCAGATCTGGTGCAGTGATAATACGGATGCCATAGACAGGCTGAAGATTCAGTACGGCACGTCCTTTGGGTATCCTATGTCCAGCATCGGCGCCCATGTTTCCGCCGTGCCGAATGAGCAAAACGGGCGTATCACGGCTCTCTGGACCAGGGGGGTGGTGGCGATGACGGGTGGATTCGGCTATGAGTTGGATCCGGGCCTCCTTTCCGATGGGGAAAAGAAAGAGATTCGGGAGCAGGTGGCGCTTTGGAAGAAGCACGCGGCCCTCATCATGGAAGGGAAATATTACCGTCTCTCCAGTCCTTTCGATGACGCGCTTTGCGCCTGGTCCTTTGTTTCCAGAGACCAGGAGGAAGTGATCCTTAATGTCGTCTGCCTGGAAACTCATTGCAATATGCCGGGAATTTATGTTCGTCTCCGCGGACTGAAGAGCGGGGCGATGTACAGCGATACGGCGGGGGGAGGAGTATATTCCTCAGGTGCCCTGATGGAGGCCGGTTACCCTGTTCCCCGTCCGGAGGGAGAATATATCGCGCTGCAGAGACATTTCAAGATAGTGCATTAGGGGATTGGGACGGGAATGTTTCATCAAGAGTATTTATGTTTCATATGAAGATATATTTTTGACGGATAAATTATAGATAGTGGATTGGCAGGGGTGTATGAGAAAGGTGATTGTGGCGGTGGTTGGAAGGCCGAATGTGGGGAAGTCCACTTTGTTCAATGCCATTGCCGGAAAAAAGATTTCCATTGTAGAGGATACGCCCGGCGTGACCAGGGACCGGATCTATGCGGAGGCTAGCTGGCTTTCCCATGAGTTCACCCTGATCGATACCGGCGGCATTGAGCCGGATAGCGATGATTTCCTGCTCCGGGAGATGCGTTCCCAGGCGGAGCTGGCCATCGAAACCGCCGATGTGATAATTTTTGTCACGGATGTCCGCACCGGCCTGGTGGACGCGGATTTTGAAGTGGCGGCCATGCTGCGTAAATCGAAAAAGCCGGTGGTGCTCTGTGTGAACAAGGTTGACAGCCTGGAGAAGTTCGGGAACGATGTCTATGAGTTTTACAATCTGGGGCTTGGCGAGCCTTTCGGGGTGTCTTCGGCAAACCGCATGGGGCTCGGAGACATGCTGGACGAGGTGGTGAAAGCCTTCCCGGCAAGAAGTGAGGGGGAAAATGAGAAAGATGCGGTGAAAATCGCCCTGATCGGGAAACCGAACGTAGGCAAAAGCTCCGTGATCAACCGGCTTCTGGGGGAAAACAGAGTCATTGTTTCTGAAATCGCCGGCACGACCAGGGATGCCATTGATACGGAAATCATACATAATGGTGAACATTACATCTTTATCGATACGGCCGGCCTGCGCAGGAAGAGCCGCATTACCGATGATATTGAGCGTTATTCCGTAATCAGGACGGTGGCGGCCGTGGAGCGGGCGGATATCTGCCTTGTCCTGATTGACGCGGTACAGGGCGTGACGGAGGGGGACGCCAGAATTGCCGGCATAGCCCATGAATCCGGAAAGGGCGTCATTATCGCCGTCAACAAATGGGACGCCATCGAGAAGGACGACAAGACGATGCAGTCCTTCACGAAAAAGCTCAGAGAAAAATTCGCTTACGTGAGCTATGCGGAGTTCCTTTTCATTTCGGCCGTGACAGGGCAGCGTCTGCCAAAGATTTTCGATCTGGTTGACATCGTAAGGCAGAACCAGATGCTCCGCATTCCCACCGGGGTGTTGAATGAAATCATGATGAAAGCCACGGCCATGAAGCAGCCGCCATCGGACAAAGGGAAACGGCTCAAGCTGTTTTACATTACCCAGGCTTCCGTGGCGCCTCCTACTTTCGTTATTTTTGTAAACAGCAAGGAGCTGATGCATTTCTCTTATACGAGATATATTGAAAATCAGATCAGGGAAGCCTTTTCCTTTACAGGCACGCCGCTGAGGTTCATTATACGCGAGAGGGGAGAGGAATAAAGGGATTCGGCCCCCGGCTCTGACGGGAGGGAGGAATTCGATCGTTCAGTCTTCGTTCCCGGAAGGGAGGAATTCGAAGGTTCAGCCTTCGTTCCCGGGCGGGAGGAATTTGAAGGTTCAGCTTTCGTTCCCGGGCGGGAGGAATTCGAAGGTTCAGCCTTCGCTCCCGGGCGGGAGGAATTCGAACGTTCAGTTTTCGCTTCGGTGAGGAAAGAATTCGAGCGTTCGGCCCAGCTCTGATCGGAGAGGGGGAACAGAAGTGATGCTATGGCGAGAAAGTGGGGCGGGAGTGGTGTTATGGCAGGATGTAGAAACAGGATCAACATTATGACAGGGGGAGGGAGAAAATGAGCATCCAGAGAATAATTATAGCTCTTATTGTTGGTTATGCTTTTGGAAATATACCGAATGGCTATCTTTACGCAAAAGCGCGGGGCGTTGACATTTACAAGGTGGGATCGGGGAACCCGGGAAGCACGAACGTGCTGCGCACCCTTGGCAAGAAGGCGGGCGCCACGGTGCTGCTCATGGATATCGCGAAGACCATTTTGCCAATCCTGATTTTGAGGCTGGTCTGGAATCCCGCGGATCCCGGGGAGAGAGGCCTTATTGCGATGTTTGCGGGCCTGGGGGCGATACTCGGCCATAATTATCCCTGCATACCAGGACTGAAGGGAGGAAAGGGGGTGGCCTGCACGGGGGCACTCTGCATTGCGTTTGACTGGAGACTCGCGGTCGTTTTGCTGACGCTTTTCGTATTGATCGTGGTATTCACGGGTTATGTGAGCCTGGGATCGATGATTGCCTGCAGTTGTTTCTTCCTGTCCGTGCTCTTGCTTGGACGGACCGGCCTGCTTCCGGTAACGGCTTCCACTTATCCTCTTTGCTGCATACTGAGTTTCCTCATTGCCGCTTTGTGCATTTATCAGCACAGGGCAAATATACAGCGGCTGAGGAACGGAACGGAAAACCGCTTCGGAAAAAAGAAAAACTGAGGTAATCCAGAAGGCACTGAATAGTTAGAAATTGACAAGCGTATCTGCATCTTCTATAATTGGCGGGAACGCCATTGGTCTTTGGGATGTCCAATGGCTTATGGCTTTATAAAGGAGGAAGATTATGAAAAAAGCATTATCACTGTTGGTGGGAGCCGTAATGGCTTTGTCTCTTTGTGCCTGCGGTTCATCGGGTTCCGCACCAGCGCCGACGGAAGCCGCGAAGGCTCCGACTGCTGAGGCCGCCGGGGAGGCGAAGGCAGACGCTCCCGCGGCCGATGGTCCTGTATGGAAGATCGGCGGCCAGGGGCCTCTTACGGGCGGCGCCGCGATTTATGGCATTGCCGTGGTGAACGGCGCGGAGATTGCCATCGAGGAGATCAATCAGAATGGCGGAATCAACGGATACCAGATCGAATACCAGAAGGCGGATGATGAACATGATCAGGAAAAGGCGATCAATGCTTATAACAGCCTGAAGGACTGGGGCATGCATTTCCTGGTAGGACCTACCACTTCTTCACCCACGATCGCGGTGGGCACGGAGGCCGAGGCTGACAACCTGTTCATGATCACCCCGTCCGGCTCCGCTGTGGATTGCACGGCTCCGAAGAATGTTTTCCGCGTTTGTTTCTCCGATCCTGCCCAGGGAGCAAAGTCAGCGCAGTATATCGGTACCCATAAGCTTGCGGAAAAGGTCGGGGTCATCTACGATTCTTCCGATGTCTATTCCACCGGGATTTATGAGAGCTTTGCTTCCGAGGCTCCGGGACAGGGGCTGGAAATCGTTGCCACGGAGGAATTCACTTCCGAATCTAACAAGAATTTTTCCGTACAGCTTCAGAAAATGAAGGATGCCGGCGCGGAGCTCGTGTTCCTTCCCTTCTATTATACAGAGGCGTCCCTTGTGCTTACCCAGGCCGCGTCTATGGATTTCAAGCCGATTTTCTTCGGCTGCGACGGCATGGACGGCATCCTGAACGTGGAGAATTTTGACACATCCCTTGCGGAAGGCCTGATGCTCCTGACCCCGTTCGCCGCGGACGCAACGGATGATCTGACCGTGAGTTTTGTGAAGAATTATCAGGATTCTTATGGAGAAACGCCGAACCAGTTTGCGGCGGATGCTTATGACGCGGTTTACATCATCAAGGCTGCGGCTGAGAAGGCCAATCTGAATCCGGAAATGTCCGTTTCCGAGCTGGGAGACGCAATGCAGAAGGCCATTACCGAGATTGAGGTTGACGGCCTGACCGGTTCCGGCATGACCTGGAATGAGGGCGGCGATGTGGACAAGGAGCCCAAGGCGGTCGTGATCGAAAACGGGGCCTATGCTTCGGCAGAATAAGCTTTGTGACCCGGCAGTTTCGGAAATAATGGCGGCGCCGTTAAAATCTATTTGTATATTTTGAGAAATTGCATTATAATCAGGGAATGAGCAAAAGGGTTGCTTGATTAAGCAGCCCTTTTTGCAACGATAAAGCAATCCGGAAGCAAGTATGAAAAGCAAGCTTTTCATACTTCATTTGTGCCGCTGGCGCGACACAAAGGGGACTCAATGCCTGCGGCATCAAGTCAAAGAATAAAAGCAGGAGTATATTAAAAAAGATAGATGATGGGCGGTATGAATTTATGATGAGTTTTGTTTCTTATTTTTTGAGCGGGGTAAGCCTGGGCTCTGTTTACGCAATCATCGCGCTGGGCTATACCATGGTTTATGGCATAGCAAAAATGTTGAATTTCGCGCATGGAGACATTCTGATGGTGGGCGCGTATGTGGCATTCCTTGGTCTTAACTCCCTTGGGCTGCCGATTCCGCTTGCCACGCTGCTCGCCATGGTGACCTGCACTTTGCTTGGCATCATTATTGAAAGGGCGGCCTATAAGCCTCTCCGGCAGGCGAATTCCCTTTCCGTCCTGATTACGGCCATCGGCGTATCCTATCTTCTGCAGAATCTCGCGCTTCTCCTTTTTGGCGCGAATCCCAAAAGCTTCAGCAGCTTTGTTCCCGTCGGGGCAGTGCGTTTCGCGGACGGGGCGCTGACGATTTCCGGTGAGACTTTGGTGACAATTGCGGCATGTGTCATTATCGTGGCAGGCCTGATTCATTTTATCAACCATACAAAGGCGGGACAGGCCATGCTGGCTGTTTCCGAAGACAAGGGCGCTGCCACGCTGATGGGGGTTGATGTTAACAGAACAATCGCGCTGACCTTTGCCATAGGTTCGGCACTTGCTTCGATTGGCGGCATACTGCTTTGCTCCGCGTATCCTACGCTGACACCGACCACGGGAGCAATGCCGGGCATCAAGGCCTTTGTAGCTGCCGTGCTGGGAGGAATTGGCTCCATTCCGGGAGCCTTTATCGGAGGCATTCTCCTTGGGATTCTGGAAAACCTCTCCAAGGCTTACATTTCGTCCAAGCTTTCCGATGCCATTGTTTTTTCCGTGCTGATCATAGTGCTTCTTGTCAGGCCGACAGGCATCCTCGGAAAGAAAATTATGGAAAAGGTGTAAGGAGGTAGAAGGGAGATGAGCACTGTCCAGTCAGAACGGCAGAAGGTTTTCAGAAATAATCTCATTACCTATGCTCTGGTGATCGCGGCTTATTTATGCGCGGAGGCGTTTTTGCTCAGCGGACATATGACTTCCCTTATGAAAGGGCTTCTGGTTCCGCTCTGCACGTATTCCATCATGGCAGTAAGCCTGAACCTGGTGGTAGGCATTTCAGGAGAATTGTCCCTGGGACATGCCGGCTTCATGTGTGTCGGGGCCTTTGCATCCGCAACCTGGTCCATGCTGATGAAGGGGGGCTCGATGCCCAACGGCGTGATTTTCCTCATCGCGATTCTGATCGGGGCGTCTTTTGCAGCCCTGTCAGGATTTCTGATCGGGATTCCCGTCCTGCGCTTGAAGGGAGATTACCTGGCCATTGTGACCCTTGCTTTCGGGGAGATCATCAAGAATATTATTAACGCGTTGTATTTCGGAATAGACGAGAACGGTTTGCATTTTTCCCTGAAGGATACGATGGCGATGGGGCTTTCCCCGGAGGGAACCGTCATTATCAAGGGCGCGCAGGGCATTACAGGGACGCCGAAATTGTCCACGTTCACGATGGGGACGATCCTTCTGCTCCTTTCTCTGTTCATCGTTCTGAACATGGTGAATTCCCGTACGGGGCGCGCCATCATGGCTATCCGGGACAATCGGATCGCGGCTGAATCAATCGGCCTGAATCCCGCCAGATACAAGCTCCTGGCCTTTACGGTATCGGCAGCCATTGCCGGGGTGGGCGGCGTGCTTTATGCCCATAATCTGAGCTCGTTACAGGCACTGCCGAAGAATTTCGGCTATAATCAGTCCATTATGATACTGGTTTTTGTTGTCCTGGGAGGTATCGGCAATATCCGGGGCTCGGTGATTGCTGCCGTCATTCTGACGCTTCTCCCGGAGCTGCTCCGCTTTATGAATGATTACAGGATGCTGATCTACGCGGTCGTCCTTATCCTTATGATGCTCTTCACATCGGCACCGTCCTGGAAGGCGGCAAGGGAAAGTCTGCTTCTGCGGCTGCCGTTCAGAAGGAAAGAGGGACAGGAGAATGAGGCACAGCCCATTCAGGAATCAAAGGCTCCTGACGGCTCGGCCGGCAGTGCCGCGCAGCCTGAAACAGCGGCAGATCAGAAGTCAGAGTCCGAGGGGATGGTTCAGGGTGGAAATTCTTCCGGGAATATTTCCGGGAATCCTGCTGAGAATTATTCAGCGAATACTGCCGGGAATTCTTCCGGAAACAATTCCGGGGATTCATCCGGGAATCCTGCCGCTGAGGGCAGGAGAAGCATGCTGGAGACGGACGCCCTCAGCATTTCCTTTGGAGGACTGAAGGCGGTGGATAATTTCAGTGTTTCCATTGAAAAGAAAGAGCTTTATGGTTTGATCGGTCCCAATGGCGCGGGCAAGACGACGGTATTTAATATTCTGACGGGTGTCTATAAGCCGGATTCAGGACGGATACTCCTGGACGGAGAGCCTGTCACGGCCTTGTCCTGCGAAGACATCAGCAGGAAGGGGATCGCAAGGACCTTCCAGAACATCCGGCTTTTTTCCGCTCTTTCTGTGCTGGACAACGTAAAGGCTGGATTGCATAATCATTACGTTTACTCTACGCTGGACGGCATACTGCGGACAAAGAAGTTCCGCCGTATGGAGCAGGCCATGGACAGAAAGGCCATGGAGCTTCTGAGGGTCTTTGAACTGGATGGCTGCGCAACCTGGCGGGCGTCCAATCTTCCCTACGGGCAGCAGCGGAAGCTGGAAATAGCCCGTGCCCTTGCAACGGGACCAAAGCTCCTCCTTCTGGATGAGCCTGCCGCTGGCATGAATCCAAATGAAACAGAGGAGTTGATGGATACGATCCGTATGTTGAGGGACCGGTTCGATATGACCATCCTCCTGATTGAACATGACATGAAGCTCGTTTCGGGAATCTGCGACCGTCTTACAGTGCTGAATTTTGGCCAGGTCCTGAAGCAGGGAAATACCGGGGATGTGATGCATGACCCCGAGGTTGTCAAGGCTTATCTTGGAGATTGAAGTTCGAGTATACAAGGGCAGGGCGGCCTCATCGTAAGGCATTGCGCGGCAGAGGGATTGAAATGAGTTCAATTTTGGAAGTGAAGGACTTGTGCGTTTATTACGGAGTCATAAAGGCGCTGAAGGGGATTTCTTTTCATGTGGACAAGGGTGAGATTGTCACGCTGATCGGTGCCAATGGCGCAGGCAAGACCACGACCCTGCAGACCATTACCGGGTTGATTCCGGCAAAAAGCGGTCATGTCTATTATCATGACGAGGAGATCACAAAAAAGCCTGGTCATCTTCTGGTCCGGCGCGGCATAGCCCATGTGCCTGAAGGGAGAAGGGTCTTTGCAACGCTTTCCGTTTACCAGAACCTGATGCTGGGGGCCTATTCCAGGAAAGACAAGGACGGAGTGGAGGAGACGCTCAAAATGGTTTATGAGCGATTTCCAAGGCTCGAGGAAAGGCGGAATCAGACAGCGGGCACCCTGTCGGGAGGCGAGCAGCAGATGCTCGCCATGGGAAGGGCGTTGATGTCGAAGCCTGAGATGCTGGTAATGGACGAGCCGTCCATGGGGCTTTCGCCAATATATGTAAATGAGATTTTTGATATCATTCGGAAGATTCATGAAGGGGGCGTGACCGTGCTTCTGGTGGAGCAGAACGCTAACAAGGCCCTTGCCATTGCCGATCGGGCCTATGTGCTTGAGACCGGAAGGATCACCTTGGAAGGGCAAGCTGCAGATCTGCTGAATGATCCACAGGTCAGGGCTGCTTATCTGTCGAAATAAAGAGAGACATATGGCTCGGGATACCGCATCTGTTTGTTGACAATTAAAATGTCCAAAACCCACTCTGATAGGGGAGGATGTTGGAGGGAATTCTATGAAGCTGACATTCATCGGAGCTTGCCGCCAGGTTACCGGTTCTCTTCATCTTTTGGAAGCCTGCGGATTGAACATTATCATAGACTGCGGGCTGGAGCAGGGGAATAATATCTATGAGAACGCCCCCATGCCCGTCAAGTTCTCGGAGATTGACTACATCATACTTACGCATGCCCATATTGATCATGCGGGGCGCATTCCTTTCGCCTGTAAAAATGGATTTAATGGCACCGTTCTGGCCAGCAACGCAACCTGCGCGCTTTCGGAGATCATGCTCCGTGACAGCGCCTACATTCAGATTCAGGACGCGGAATGGAAGAACCGGAAGGCTCAGAGGGCCGGACTTCCGATGGTAAAGCCATTATATGACCTGAATGATGCCGCCAACGCCCTGGATCATTTCCGCGGCATTCATTATAACGAGCTGGTGGAGCTGGGGGACGGCGTTTCCATACGCCTCGTAGACGCGGGGCACCTTCTTGGTTCTGCCTCGGTGGAGGTTTTTCTTGAGGAGGACGGTGTTTCCAGAAAGCTGGTATTTTCAGGCGATATCGGAAATCCCGGGAAGCCCCTGATTCGTAATCCTCAATATATCGAGGAAGCGGATTATGTAATTATGGAGTCAACCTATGGAGGGAGGCACCATGAACCTTCCATTGACCACCTTGGCGATCTCGTGGAGATCACCCAGAGAACTCTGGATCGTGGCGGAAATGTGGTTTTTCCCGCTTTCGCTGTAGGCAGGACGCAGGAGCTTCTCTATCTTTTCCGTCAGATCAAGGCGGAAAAGCTCGTTCGGAATCATGATAATTTCCCTGTCTATGTAGACAGCCCTCTGGCCGTGGAGGCCACCCATGTTTTCACCAGAGAACTGGAAGAGTGCTATAATGACAGCACCCGGGAGCTTGTGGAGAAAGGCATTAACCCGATCTCCTTCAGGGGGCTCAATCTGTCCATTACGCTGGATGAGTCGAAAAGGATCAATTTCGATGAAGAGCCAAAGGTGATCATTTCCGCTTCCGGCATGTGTGACGCGGGCCGTATCCGCCACCATATCAAGCATAATGTCTGGCGTCCGGAAAGCACCATCGTTTTCGCGGGCTATCAGGCGGAGGGAACGTTGGGGCGCCTTCTTTTGGATGGCGCGGAGAGCGTCAGGCTGTTCGGTGAGGATTTTTCGGTAAGGGCTGAGATTGCCACCATGGCTTCCATGTCCAGTCATGCGGATCAGGAGGGACTATTCAAGTGGGTCAGCGCCTTCCGCAAAAAGCCGGAAAAGGTATTCCTTGTCCATGGTAACGATGATTCCATGGAGGCTTTTTCCAAACTGCTTTCAGAAGAAGCGGGAATGGAGGCCGAATGCCCCTGTTCCGGTTCCGTTTTTGACCTTAAGAGCGGGACCTGGCTGGTACAGGCTGCCCCTGTTCCGTATGTCAGGGAGGAGCGGATTGAAGCGGCGGCCCAGGCTGCGGCAGACGGACGGAAGTCCGCCGGGCAGGCGGGCGGTATCGGCCGCAGGCGCAAGGTATCGGATGCGGCTTATGAGAGGCTCATGTCGGTGTATGAGAAGCTGCGGGACGCGGTCAAGGCGAATTATGGCGGGACCAACAAGGATCTGCAAAGGTTCGCGAACCAGTTGCAGAGTCTGTATGACAAGTGGATAAGATAGCTATGGGATTAAGCCAGTGACGGGGTTAAGCTGGCAATGGATCGAGCTGGTGACGGGATTAAGCCGGCAATGGGATAAGGTGGCAATGTCAAAAATCGTTTCCAGGAAAATGGCATACCTGATCCTGTTCCTGATATTGTCTTTGACATTCTGTACGGTTCTGTTCCGGGCGTTTCTTGCCCGGAAGCTCCGTCAATATGAGGAAAGGGTGAGCGAAAGCGCTGCGCCGGGCGGTGACCTGGGGCAGCTTTTGTTCGTAGAAGAGGAAGAGGAGACGGAGTGGGAACCGGAAGGGCGGGATGATTTTCTTCAGGAGCTTTCGGAATTGGAGGGGGAGCTTGCGGACTGGGAGGGCTTAAGCGGCTTAAGCCTCCGGGAACGTTATAAAAGCATGGCGGAAATATGGGATTCGGAGCTTCGGAAAATCGCGGGAAGAGCCGCGGAGTTCATGGAAGAAGAGGATAAAGGCTTTTTTGTGAAGGAACAAAAACAATTCATGGCTGAAAGGCACAGAATGTCCCTGAAATACAGTGGCGGCGAGGACGGCATTTCCGGAAGCATTGATTATTTGAAGAGCTACGTAGAGATTACGCGAGACAGGTGTTACGAGCTGTTGGAAAAATATTTTCAAGGCTGAGAACTTAAAAAATCGTTGTTTAACCGGCTGGCCGCTTGCCCGGCATATAAAACGGTTATAAATCAATAAATGGGGCCATGGAGATTGCGATACCGCAGTTGTTTATCTGCATTAAAATGGCCAAAACACCATTTTAATCTAGGAGGGTAGGAATGAAAAAATACGGAGTGAACGAGTTGAGGGAAATGTTTCTCTCTTTTTTCGAGGAAAAAGAGCATCTGAGGATGAAAAGCTTTTCCCTGGTTCCCCATAACGACAAGAGCCTTTTGCTGATCAATTCGGGCATGGCCCCTTTGAAGCCTTATTTTACTGGGCAGGAGATTCCCCCGAGGCGGCGGGTGACCACCTGTCAGAAGTGCATACGCACGGGGGATATTGAGAATATCGGAAAAACCGCGAGGCATGGCACATTTTTCGAGATGCTTGGAAATTTTTCCTTTGGGGATTATTTCAAGAAGGATTCCATCCGCTGGGCCTGGGAGTTCCTGACCGAGAGGGTGGGGCTGGATAAGGAGAGGTTGTACCCGTCGGTATATCTTGACGACGATGAAGCCTTTTCCATCTGGGAGAAGGACATCGGCATCTCAAAGGATCGCATTTTCCGCTTTGGGAAAGAAGATAATTTCTGGGAGCATGGGGCGGGCCCCTGCGGTCCCTGTTCGGAGATTTATTATGACAGGGGCGAACGCTTCGGCTGCGGCAAGCCGGGGTGCACGGTAGGGTGTGATTGTGACCGTTACATGGAGGTGTGGAACATCGTATTCTCCCAGTTCAATAATGACGGGAAGGGGAATTATTCGGATCTGATTCAGAAAAATATTGACACCGGGATGGGGCTGGAGAGGCTCGCGGTAGTCTGTCAGGACGTGGATTCCCTTTTCGATGTGGATACCAACCGGGCACTGATGGACAAGGCGGGAGAGCTGGCCGGCTGCCGTTATGAAGAGGATCCGGTGAAGGATGTATCCCTTCGTATTCTGGCCGATCATGTGAAAAGCTGCACCTTCATGGCTTCCGATGGCATTATGCCGTCCAACGAGGGGAGGGGCTATGTATTCCGCCGTCTCCTTCGGAGGGCCGCGCGCCACGGGAGGATCCTCGGCATTCCGGGTCGATTCATGACGCAGCTTTCGGAGGTGGTGATCTCCCTTTCCTGCGGAGGTTATCCCGAGCTTGAGGAAAAGAAGGCGATGATCCTCCGCGTCATAGACCAGGAGGAGGAACGCTTTGCCAACACGATTGACAAGGGTCTTGAAATCCTGAATGAGATGGAGGTTGGGCTGGAAGAAAAGAAGGAGAAGGTCCTTGCCGGCGCGGATGCTTTCAAGCTGTATGACACCTATGGCTTCCCTCTGGATCTGACGAGGGAAATTCTTTCAGACAAGGGTCTTTCCGTGGACGAGGAGGGCTTTAAAAAGGCCATGCAGGTACAGCGCGATACGGCCAGGAAGGCGCGGAAGGTGACGAATTACATGGGCCGTGACGATGTTTACCAGAAGCTGGATCCTTCGCTGACAACGGTATTTACCGGTTACGAGGGGCTTTCCGGACGCTCGAAAATCACGGCTCTGGTGCGCCTCGCTCCCGACGCTCAAGACAGCCCGGATGGTGCGGACGCATTGGATGAGGCCGGCGTGGATGAGATCGTGGATGCCGTGACGGACGGGGAGAGGGCGGCTGTCATTACTGAATCAACCCCCTTCTACGCGGTCATGGGCGGACAGGTAGGAGACACCGGCACGATTCGTTCCGATGGCGGCGAGTTCGAAGTGAAGGATACCATCCACCTGCAGGGCGGGAAGATCGCCCATATCGGCATTATGCGGCAGGGAATGTTCAGGACCCAGGAGGAAGTGGAGCTTTCCGTGGACGCGCGCCGCCGCCGCCTTATCGCGAGG
Organism: uncultured Oribacterium sp.; assembly: GCA_946413525.1. Taxonomy (GTDB): domain Bacteria; phylum Bacillota; class Clostridia; order Lachnospirales; family Lachnospiraceae; genus Oribacterium. The sequence continues at coordinate 89,979 of CAMKKZ010000003.1, read as the reverse complement.
AGCCACACCGCCACTCACCTGCTGCAGAAAGCGCTGCGGGAGGTGCTTGGCAGTCATGTGGAGCAGGCCGGGGCGTTTTATGATGACCACCGTCTCCGCTTTGACTTTACGCATTTCCAGGCCATGAGCCAGGAGGAGATTCGCAGGGTGGAGGAGATCGTGAACAACGAGATTGCCAAATGCGTCCCTGTCGAAACGAAGGAAATGTCTCTGGAGGAGGCGCGCAAGTCCGGAGCCATCGCCCTTTTCGGGGAAAAATATGGAGAGACGGTCCGGGTGGTCTTCGTGGAGGACTTTTCCATTGAGCTTTGCGGCGGAACCCATGTAAAAAATACCGCTGAGATACAGGCAATGAAAATCGTGTCCGAGCAGGGCATCGCGGCCGGCGTCCGCAGGATCGAGGCCCTGACTTCCGATGGGCTGATGGGTTATTTTGACGATGAGGAGCAGCTTCTTAAGGATGCTGCCGCCAGGTTAAAGACAGATCCGGCGCATCTTTCCGAGCGAATTGCGGCGCTGGAAAAGGAGCTGAAGGAAGCCAGATCCGAAAACGAGAGCCTGCGTCAGAAGCTTGCGAATGAATCTATGGGGGAGGTCGAGGCAGAGGAGATCGGCGGCGTGAAGCTGGTGCTGAAGGAGCTTCGGGGCGTCGATATGAATGGCCTTCGGAACCTGGGGGATCAACTGAAGGATCGTTTTGGAGAGAAGGTGTACATCGTATTGGCCTCGGAGAGTGACGGAAAGCCCTTCCTGATGGCGATGGCGACGGATGCCGCCGTGAAGCAGGGTGCCCATGCGGGACAGCTCATCAAGGGTACGGCGCCCATCCTGGGCGGCGGAGGAGGCGGAAGGCCGACCATGGCTCAGGCCGGCGGAAAGGACGCCTCAAAGCTGAAGGAGGCACTGGCAAAGGCGGGCGAGCTGGCAAAGCAGCAGCTTGGATAATGTTTGCGGATCGTAAATATTCGACTGGCGTTGGAATGCCATGATTATTTTCGGGGAATTGAGATCGGCCGGCACCGGAACGTCATGATTATTTTCAGGGAATTGGAATTGGCCGGTGCTGAAACGTCATGATTATTTTTTGGACAATGAAATCAGCCGGCGCCGGAATGCCTTGTAATTTTCAAAGAATCGAAAACAGAAATCGAGCATCATTATGACGCATCTAATGATCCCCGGAGAGCTTGTGCTTTCCGGGGGTTTTTCTTATTGCAGAGTCACCGCAAGGAAGATCTTGCCTTGCGGCAAGCGGTTGTCCGCGTGCGGGCAGAGGGATTTCTGCATAGACGTCTGACAGCTTGACGTGGCCATAGGTTGCTCGCGTGCGGGCAGGGGGATTTCACTGCCCCTGACCGATACGCCAAACTGCGGAATAGTGCGGGAAAAATCACTAAAAGAAACAGCAAATTCCTTAAATAATTGTTTGAAATTGCTAAATGAAGTGCTATAATATCATTTATAAGAAATCATTTCTTGCTGGTTTTTTGGAAGGGAGGAGTATTGAAAATGAAAAAGCTATTGTCACTTTTGCTGGCAGGCAGCATGCTGCTGGGGCTGGCAGCCTGCGGGGGAAGCTCGGGGGGAGCCGGCAGCACGACAGCAGCTCCGGAAACCGCGGCGGCTGAGGGAGAGAGCAAGGCGGAAGAGGCAGGAAGCCCAGCGGAAGCGGGCGGTCTTGACGCTTTGATTGAAGCGGCCAAGGCCGAAGGGCAGCTTACGGTGTATGGCTCCTGCGAGGAGGAGTATCTGGCGGCTGCCTGCCAGAATTTTGAAAAGCTTTACGGCATCAAAACGCAGTACCAGCGCCTTTCCACTTCCGAGGTTTATACGAAGATCAAGGAAGAGAATGGGAAGCCCTCCGCGGACGTATGGTTCGGCGGAACCACGGATCCTTATAATGAAGCCGTTGTGGACGGCCTTCTGGAGCCCTACGAGGCGATTAACGCGTCTCATTTGCTTTCGGATCAGTACAAGGATCCGGACAACAACTGGTATGGGATTTACAAGGGCATCCTTGGCTTCATGGTGAACAAGGAGGAGCTGGAAAGGCTTTCAATTGAGGCACCGAAGGGCTGGGACGACCTGCTTAAGCCCGAATACAAAGGGCTTATCATGATGTCCAATCCAAATACGGCCGGCACGGCCAAGCTGGTGATCAATACTCTGGTTCAGATGAAGGGACATGACGAGGCCATGGAGTATCTGAAGGCACTTGATGCGAACGTGGCTCAGTATACGAAGTCCGGCTCTGGCCCGTCCAAGATGGTGGGACCTGGCGAATGTGTTATTGGCGTTGGCTTCCTGCATGATGGAATCTATCAGATCCTGCAGGGGTATGACAATATCCAGCTTGTGCTGCCTGAGGAAGGAACTTCTTTTGAAATCGGCGCCACTGCCATATTCAAGGGCTGCGCGCATCCGAATGCCGCAAAGCTCTGGATTGAATACGCGCTTTCTCCTGATTGCGTGAATATCGCGAAGGATAATGGCTCTTATCAGTTCCTGGTTATTGATAATGCGGAGCAGCCAAAGGAAGCCGAAGAGTATGGCCTCGACATGAACAATACGATTGATTATGACTTTGAGGATGCCAAGACGAATATCAAGCAGTATGTGGAGGATTTCTTCGAGGCACTTGGAAGCTCTTCCGAGGATGCGGACAGCAGCCGTTTCCAGACGGAGTAAACGGAATCGCGCGGCTTGCCATGGGCGCAAGCTGCCAAATGAGTAGTAAACGGATGATTAAATGCGTTTGCTGCAAAGCTTTGCGTGGAGGCTTGCTGTATCAAAGCGCGGCCGGGTCGCGGGGGGGCCTCCCTCCGCGGCTCGTTTTCTATTATCGAAGGGGCTGCGTTTGAAAAGCAAGCCTATCGTGCTTCATTTGTGCCTCTGACCAGGCACAAATGGGCCTCAATGCCTGCGGCATAAAGTCAAAGGACGTAAGGAGGAGTCTCTTATGACGAATAATCAAAGCCGGGAGCTGGAGCGGAAAAAATTTTTTGCGGATCCAATCATGGTTTCAGTGATTTTCCTGCTTCTTTGTTTCCTTTGTCTTTTCATCGTTTACCCCCTTCTGATGCTCCTGATGGACAGTTTTGTGTCAGAAGGGAAGTTTACCCTCTCTGTTTTCCGGCGGGTGCTATCACTTGCCCGCTTTCAGACGGCCTTTAAAAATACGCTGGTGCTGGGCTTTATTGTCGGCATCTTTTCAACGGCCATCGGCCTTTTGTTCGCGTATGTGGAGGTTTATGTAAAGCTGAGAACAAGGATTCTTGAATATCTTTTTTCTCTTGTTTCCATGCTGCCGGTGGTTTCGCCGCCGTTTGTGCTTTCCCTTTCGATGATCATGCTCTTCGGTCGGTCCGGCATTATCACGAGGTCACTGCTTCATATTTATGACTCGAATATTTATGGTCTGAAGGGTATAGCCATTGTCCAGATCCTGACCTTTTTCCCTGTCTGCTACCTCATGCTCAAGGGACTTTTGAAAAACATTGATCCATCCCTTGAGGAAGCCTGCAGGGACATGGGGGCGAAACGCTTCCAGGTTTTCATGGATGTGACATTGCCATTGCTCCTACCGGGGCTTGGAAATGCCTTTCTGGTCACTTTCATTGAATCCGTGGCGGATTTCGCGAACCCGATGATGATCGGCGGATCCTATGACACGCTGGCCACGACGATTTATCTGCAGGTAACGGGTTCCTTCGACTCAACGGGGGCGGCCGCTATGTCCTGTGTGCTGCTGTCCCTGACGGTCATTCTCTTCCTGATACAGAAATATTATCTGGAAGCAAAGACGGCGGCAACTCTCAGCGGGAAGGCCAGCCGTCAGCGCATGCTGATTGAGGATGAGTCGGTACGGAGGCCCCTGGCCGTCCTGTGCTCCCTGATTGCCGCTTTTGTTCTTTTGATGTATATCATGGTGCCTTTCGGAGCGCTCTTCAAGCTTTGGGGCAGGGATTACTCCCTGACACTGAAGTGGTTCCAGTATATGTTCAAAACCTCCGGCCTAAAGGCCTTCAAGGACTCCTTTGTCCTGTCGCTCATTGCCTCGCCGATTACGGCATTTCTGTCCATGATCATTGCCTATCTGGTCGTAAAGAGGAAATTCCGGGCAAAGGGATTCATTGAATTTGTATCCATGCTTGCCATGGCGGTTCCGGGGACCGTTCTGGGCATAGGTTATATCCGCGGTTACGCCAATGGGCTGTTCCGGACCGGCATTCTGTCCGGGCTCTATGGGACGGGGGCGATCCTCATTATCGTATTCATTGTACGTTCCCTTCCCACCGGCACTCGTTCCGGCATTTCGGCCCTTCGGCAGATTGACAAGTCCATTGAGGAATCCGCGTATGACATGGGGGCCAATTCCGCCGTTGTGTTTGGCACGGTCACGCTTCCGCTGATCAAGGATTCCTTCTTTTCCGGGCTGGTTACGGCCTTTGTCCGTTCCATCACGGCCATCTCGGCTATTATCCTTCTTGTCACGCCGGACTTCCTGCTGATCACGTGCCAGATTAATGAGCAGGCGGAGAAGGGGAATTACGGTGTTGCCTGCGCGTATGCCACGGTGCTTATCATTATCACCTACGGTGCCGTTTTGATCATGAATGGCCTGATTGGCATTTTTGGCACGAGCCGGAAGCCTGCGGACGATATCTGATGGGGAAGTATGAAAGGGCAAGCCTTTCATACTTCATTTGTGCCGCTGAAGCGAAACAAATGGGACTCAATGCCTACGGCATCAAGTCAAGGATTGAAAAATGAAGGGATACAAAAAAGGAGTGGACAAATATGGCAAAGGAAAAAAAGGGCGTCAGGCTTTCACATGTATCGAAAATTTATCAGGATCCGAAAAGCGGCAAGGATTTCTATGCCGTGCGCGACATGGACGTGGATATAGAGCCGGGGAGTTTTGTGACCCTTCTTGGCCCCTCGGGCTGTGGAAAAACCACAAACCTTCGAATGATCGCGGGCTTTGAATCCCCGGACGAGGGCGAAATATACATTGGGGATGAGGCGGTGAACGCGCTGCCCCCGAACCAGCGGGATACGGCCATGGTGTTTCAGAGCTATGCCCTGCTGCCTCATTATAATGTCTTTGATAATGTGGCCTATGGTCTGAAGCTTCGGAAGCTGCCGAGGGCGGAGATTAAAGAAAAGGTCATGAACATCCTCTCCCTTGTGGAAATGGAGGGGATGGAATCGCGTATGACGAACCAGCTTTCCGGTGGGCAGCAGCAAAGGGTGGCGCTGGCCAGGGCGCTGGTCCTGGAGCCCGGCGTGCTGCTTTTCGATGAGCCCCTGTCAAACCTGGACGCCAAGCTCAGGGTTACCATGAGGACCGAAATCCGTCGGATCCAGCAGAAGGTGGGAATTACGGCCGTTTACGTGACGCACGACCAGTCCGAGGCCATGAGCATTTCCGACAAGATCATCATTATGTCGAAGGGCGTCATGGAGCAAATGTCCTCTCCGAGGGATATTTACTATTATCCGAATTCCCTTTTCGTGGCGGATTTTATAGGGGAGGCAAATTTCCTGAGCGCGAAGGTTCTGGAGCTGAATGATGAGGGGAGCCCTGCGCCGGTCACTTCCAAAGAGGCTGCTGACAAAGGCCGGATGGCAAAAATTCTTGTGGCCGGGGAGGAAATAACGGTCAGAAACTACTCAAAGGCGGAAAAGGGAGGAGAAGCGAAGCTTGTCATCCGTCCCGAGGGCGCGAAGCTTTCGGAAAGCGGAATCCTGAAGGGAAATGTGACCCTTTCCACCTTCATGGGGGCATATCAGTATTACAGGATCATGCTCGATGGGATAGAGATCCAGATCTGTGATTATAATCCGGTAGGGCATCGTATTTATGAAGTGGGCGACGAGGCTTTTCTTGATTTCGAGCCCGATAAGACGTATATCCTTTGATGGGATAGTGTCCGGGCCGCGGATAGCGACGCGGGATATAAAAGCTCCCAAATGTATTTGACAATTACAAGATATAAGTGTTATTATCGAGCAAAATCGAGTAGGGGAGGCTATCCTTCCCTACTCGATTAAGTTCTAAGCGAAAGCGTCCGGCATTGAGGAATTTGTCACTGAAGTATTTGCGGTTGGAAGGGCATGGGTGATATGGGGCAGGGAGAGTCAAAAAAGAAGCAGGGTTTTCTTTCCTATTTGGTTCCGATTCTGGTGTTGGTGGCAGGGGTCTGTGTTTTGCTGTACCCCACTGTAAGCGACTACCTGAACGCGTTCAAACAATCCCGCGTGATCATGGGTTACGCAAGCAGCGTGGCAAGCATCAGCCCGGAGGAATATGACAGGTTGTTCCATCTGGCGGAAGAATATAATGAATCTCTGCTTTCTATCAAAAACATATACAAGCTGGACGATCAGCGCAGGGAGAGCTATGAGGAAGCCCTGAATATTAATGGAACTGGAATGATGGCCTATGTGGAGGTGCCTTCCATCAAGGTTTCCCTCCCGGTTTATCACGGGACGCAGGAAAAGATATTGCAGACATCCATTGGACATATTGAGTGGAGCTCTCTTCCGGTGGGTGGCCCAAGCACGCATTCCGTGCTTTCCGGGCACAGGGGGCTGCCCAGCGCGAAGCTGTTCACGGATCTTGACAAGGTCGTGAAAGGGGACATTTTCAAGATCTATGTCCTCGATGAGGTGCTGACGTATGAGGTGGATCAGATACTGACCGTGCTGCCCGAGGATTCGACGCCCCTGCAGATTTTCAGGGGAATGGACTATTGCACCCTTGTAACATGCACTCCGTACGGGATTAATACCCACAGGCTCCTGGTACGCGGCCACAGGATAGGAAACATTGAGGAGGAGAAGGCGATCCGAGTTACATCGGATGGAACTCAGGTTGACCGCCTGTTTGCGGCTCCATTTGCCGCCGTGCCGCTGGTTCTGGTGCTTATTTTCATGACCATCGATGTGGGTCCCAGGCTGATGGATCCGGAGTTCGCGGAGGGGGATGATTCGGATGATGGCGCAGGAGGGCAAGGGAGTTCCAGGGTTTAGCGAGCCGATTTGTTTCGCGGGCGGCTTGCTATGTCAGAATTCAGAGCGGTGTAAAAATCACATTTATAGAGGAGCCGTATAGCTTGCGATACCGCCGCTGTTTGTCTGGAATTAAAGCGGCCAAAAACCATTTTGTAACTATTCAGCACCCTTTGGATTTCCGGGGAATTCAGAGGGAAAGCTTGCTTTTCCTCTGAATTCCCCGGAAATCCAAAGGGCGGGCAAGGCGCGGAGCGCCTCTGAACGCCCACATGAGCGGTCGCCGAAGGCGACTGCGAATAGGGTGCTGAATAGTTACACCATTTTGATAAAGGAGCCGGAAATCCAGGGAGGTGTAATGCGGCATACATATATTGACAGGGCAAGAGGAATAGCGATCCTGATCGTAGTTTATATCCACCTCGCGGCTCTCTCCGGAGGGACGGATCCGTTTGTGCCGTTTCTCAGTTCCTTCGCCCTGACAGTTTTTCCTATGTTCAGCGGCTACCTTCGCTTCCTGAGGGGATCGTCCGGCCGATTTTTTCCTTTTCTGAAAAGAAAGTTCTTTTCCTTGTTGCTTCCTTATTTTTCTTTCAGCCTTGCTACGCTGCTGATCGAAGCTTTCAGGAGTTTCCGAACGGGGGGCAGCCTTGTTTCCGCAAAAGAAACGGTTCTGCATATCCTTCCGGCCAGCCTCAGCCTGACGGGCTTTGGTCCGGAATGGTTTCTGCCCGCCCTTTTCTTTGCGGAGGTCTTTTTTTACCCTGTGGGAAGGATTTTGTGTGACGATGCGGGGGCGGGAAATGAAACAGGAAATCGTAAAGGAGGATTCAGGGCAGTCAGAATCCTGCTTCCCGTGCTTTCGCTGCTTGTTTCCCTGGTCATGCTTTGCTGCCCGGTGGATGGGTTTCTGACCGCGCTTTGGTATTTCCGCTACCCCCTCATTCTTGGGCTTGTCCTGCAGGGCTTTGTCACTGCCGGTTTCCTTTTTCTTCCCCGAATGCTTGAGGTACTGAAAAAGCCCGGGCATTGGCCTTTGCCCTTGCCTTTGTTTCTCTTATCGCAGAGCCGCCGTGTGGAAGATGATGCCATGCGGCAAGTGGCGGCCTGCGGACGGGCAGGGGCGCGGATAAATCCTTCCCTGCTTTATTGCCTGCCCCTGCTTCTGTCCCTGTTTCTTTTATATCTTATTTATCCGAGATGCTATCCGGATTTCCGACATCTGGTTTTCGGAAGAGTGCCATTATTAAATTACCCGGCTGCCATGCTGGGGAGCTTTTCCATGCTGTGGATCGGGCTCGCGCTCGACAATCCCGGAGACGTGAATCCTGACAGAGGGAATCCTGACAGGATTGAGGAGGACGAGCATGAGCATGAGGAGAGCAAGCGGGGACGCGCTCTTCGAAATTTCCTGGGCGCTGCGCTTGCCTTTTGCGGGAAGCATTCCCTCCTGATTATGTGTACCCATCTGAACTGGTACCTTATCCATATCGTTGATGGCGGCTATTCGGCGCTGTTTCAGCGGGCAGATCGCTTTGGAATCGCGTACTGTTTCGACATGGCCGCCAAACTCCTGCTTGTCATGTTGATGGAGACAGGGATAATAAGTTTGAGACATGTCGCAAATGGGACTTCAGTGCCTGCCCCATCAAGTGAAAGTAAGAAATGAAGCATTCATATACTGTGAGTCAGGCTGCGAAAAAGGACGGATTCCATCGAAATGGAATCCGTCCTTTTGTGTTCAAAGGAAATCAAAATGATTTGATTAATTAGTTCGTGATGGTCTTTTCGGTCTCTTTGTCGAAGACGTGAATCTTGCTCTCGTCAAGGGCGAAGCGGACGTTGCTGCCCGGGCGGGACTTGGTCTTCGGCTCGACCCTCGCGGTCCAGGACGTGTCGCCGATGTCGAAATACAGCATGGTTTCAGCACCCAGCATTTCATAAACACGGATTTCCGCGTTCATCTGTGAATTCGGATGTGCCGCAAGGAAGTCTTCCTCATCATGGACATCCTCAGGACGGATTCCAAGGGTAACGGTCTTTCCAACGTAGCCCTGCTCCCTGACGGCCTTGCCCTTCCTATCGTTCAGGGCAATGGTGTGACCGGCGAAGCTCAGCTTGATGGTTCCGGCGTCATCTGACACTTTCGCATCAATCATGTTCATCTGCGGGGATCCGATAAAGCCGGCAACGAACTTGTTGCAAGGGGTGTCATAGAGGTTCTCCGGGGTGTCCACCTGCTGGATGATGCCGTCCTTAAGGACAACGATCCTGGTTCCCAGCGTCATGGCTTCGGTCTGGTCATGAGTAACATATATGATGGTTGTTTCAAGAGATTTGTGAAGTTTCGCTATCTCAACACGCATCTGCGCCCTGAGCTTGGCATCGAGGTTGGAAAGAGGCTCGTCCATCAGGAACACCTTCGGGCGGCGGACAATGGCACGACCCATGGCGACACGCTGCCTCTGGCCGCCGGAAAGGGCCTTCGGTTTTCTGTCAAGAAGGTGCTCAAGATCGAGGATCCTGGCGGCTTCATGTACTTTCTTGTCAATTTCGTCCTTCGGCACCTTGCGGAGCTTCAGTCCGAAAGCCATATTATCATAAACGCTCATATGAGGATAAAGTGCGTAGTTCTGGAAAACCATGGCGATGTCCCTGTCTTTGGGCTCAACGTCATTCATTCTGGTACCATCGATAAAGAGGTCGCCATCACTGATGTCTTCCAGACCTGCGACCATGCGGAGTGTCGTAGACTTGCCGCAGCCGGAGGGGCCGACAAAAATGATGAACTCCTTGTCCTGGATGTCCAGGCTGAAATCCTTCACGGCTTCAAAGCCATTCGGATACCTTTTTACTACATGCTCGAGTTTTACGCTTGCCATTGTTTACAAATCTCCTTTTTCGTCCATATGGTAAGTAATATGAGTTTCTGATGAAAGCTATTGTATATTGAGATTATTAATGGCGCAATAGGTGTTCTTTCCAAAAAAAAGTAAGAAAATTGTTCAATTTGCAAAATTGTCTGTAAAAAGCTGTCAAAATATACGAAAAATAGAGCTTTTTGTTACTTTTACCTTACCTTCTTTCATCAATTTGCCTATAGAGCGTTTGAAAGCGGCTTTGGATATGCCGAAATCCTGCATGATCTGCTCGGGGTCCACGGTCTTGTCCGTATAGGGCAGGTGGCCGTTGAATTTTTCTGTCAATCTGTTCAGCACCATTTCAGCGTCATTATCGTAATGATATTTTTTGACTTCTTTTGACTCCACCCGGTGCGCGCCCAGGTGGCGTTTGGTGTACATGGTGGCGGCCAGCCTGTCCGTGTGATCCACGTAAAGGTAGACTTCTATAAATTCGCCTTTCTTAAGCTCGCGAAGCATTTCTCGATGGGGCAGCAGTACGTCCTTTTCAAGACCTATGTCCACAAAGGCACCGATTCCAGTGATGTCCTGAACCTGAACCCTGGCCACATCTCCCACGCACATCAGGGGCTTTCGGATGGTGGAGATCAGGCGGTCATCGGAATCCCTGTACAGGAAAACCGTAACGGGGTCTCCGGGCTGAGCGTTTTCGGGAACTTCCTTTTCCGGAAGAAGGACGGCATGACCCTCTTCATCCTCAAGATAAGCTCCGAATTCCTTTCGCCTGGCGATTTTAAGTGTTTGCATTTTTCCAAGCTTCAGCATAATTTCACTCCTGTCAGAGTTCGTTTTTGATTGTGCTTACATTATCAAAAAATTTCCCTGAAGCCGGGCAGCTTGCTGGTGCAATGGGGGCATCTGGTGGCTTCTGCCGGAATCATGGTCTTGCAGTACATGCATTCCTTTTCTTTCGGGGCTTCTTTGGCATGAAGCAGCTTTCCCAGGGCGGTAATCTGGTTGATCTGCTTGATGAACAAAAAGACGACCAGGGCCATGATGAGGAAATTGATAATGGCGGTAATGAAAGAGCCGTAAGCAAGTACGGATCCCTGTTCCGCGGCGCGGGCGTAAACTTTGGTGGTCTGTCCTGCCAGCGGGATGAACATGTTTTCAAAGTTTATCTTTCCTGTTACCAGGGAAAGAATCGGCATGATTATGTCGTTGACAAGTTCGTTCACGAGCCCGGAAAATGCGGTGCCGATAACCATACCGACGGCAAGATCGATCATGTTTCCCTTGAACGCGAATTCTTTGAATTCATTTAAAAAGTTGGCAATGAATTTTCTCATAATGATTCCTTTCTCCTTTGTTGAATTTATTAAAATGAATTTTGCCCATTTTAATTTATGCCAAACAACCGCGGGATCGCGGTCTATACGGTGGGTTTTGGATATTCATGAAAAACAGAAAGGAACCCTCGCGGATTCCTTTCTGACGACAAGAATCTGTTCTTCAGCCCAATACTTCGTTAAGTACGGCCCGCAGCCCGTTCTCAGCCCTGATTTCGTCCTCTCCATTGATTTCGACATCCAGCATATCGCCCTCATGAATTTCCAGCGTTGTCATGCCGACCAGGGATTTCCCATTCAGGAAGTGTCCATCCTTTCCAATCATGACGTCGCTGTAGTATTGTTCGGCTTTCAGCGTGATTTTTGCAGCCGCCTCAGCATCCATTCCGCCGCTCTTTACTTCGTATGCGAATTTCCTCATTCATGCACCTTCCTTAATGAAATGAAATTATGCCTGCCAGCAATTGCGGGTATAAAAATGAAATTATGCCTGCAATTTTCTATATTGAATGGTTCGGATAATTATAGTATTGTACCATAAGTCAGGATGGAAATCACTAGGAAATATGAAATTTTGAAATTGAAATTGAAGCAAAAATTGATTACTATATTAGCGAGTGGGAAAGAAAAGCGGCACAGAGGGCAAGGGCCTTGCCAACGAGTTGATATGTTGGCTTGTCAGGGGACGGGTAATTGAATTGAAAGCGGCTCTGACTTGGAAGGCGGTACAGAAGATAGGAGGAAGGATGATTTCTAACCAGGTTTTGCAGACGACGCTGGATTCGTTGAAGGCGATTACCAGGGTGGATCTTGCAACGGCAGATGTGGATGGCAAGATACTGGCTTCAACGTTCCAGGAGGAGAATGACATGGCGGATGTCGTGTCTTCCTTCGCGGGCTCCCAGGCTGATTCCCAGGCGGCGGGGGGATATCAGTACTTCAAGATTTTTGATGAACATCAGCTTGAATACGTGCTGATTGCTCATGGGGAAACAGATGATGTCTATATGGTCGGAAAGATGGCAGCTTTTCAGATTCAGACATTGCTTGTTGCTTACAGAGAAAAGTTTGACAAGGATAATTTCATCAAAAACCTTCTCCTGGACAATTTTCTCCTTGTGGATATCTATAACAGGGCCAAGAAGCTCCATATTGAAGCCAGAATCCGGCGCATCGTTTACATTATCGAAACGCCTAACGGCGCGGACAGCGGGGCGATCGATGCGCTCAGGTCATTTTTCGCGGGAAAGACCAAGGATTTTGTTACCGCCGTCGATGAAAAAAACGTCATTATCGTCAAGGAACTGCTTTCGGAGGAAAGCTATGAGGACGTCCAGCACACGGCGGAGGCCGTGATGGATATGCTGAATTCCGAGCTTCTGCTGCAGGTGAAGATTGCGTATGGCACCATTATCAATGAACTGAAAGAGGTTTCCCGTTCGTACAAAGAGGCCAAGATGGCGCTGGAAGTGGGAAAGATCTTTTATGTGGACAAAAACATTGTATCTTACAACACGCTGGGGATTGGGCGGCTCATCTATCAGCTCCCTATTCCCCTTTGCAAAATGTTCATTGAGGAAATTTTCTCTGATGTGCAGCCGGACAGCTTTGATGAGGAAACGCTGAGCACGATCAACAAATTTTTTGAAAACAACCTGAATGTTTCGGAAACGTCGCGCCAGCTTTACATTCACCGCAATACCCTGGTATACAGGCTGGACAAGCTGGAACGGTCCACGGGACTTGATTTAAGGGTGTTTGACGATGCCATCACATTCAAGATTGCTCTAATGGTTGTCAAATATATGAACTATATGGAATCCATGGATTACTGAGAGTCCATATAGCTTGCGATGCCGCAGTATTTTAGCGTTAATAAAAAGGCCGGAAATCACTTCGATATAGGAGATGGGAGCCATACGGCATTCGATGCCGCAGTTGTTTACCGGTAATTTAAAAGGCCGGAAAATCACGTCGATATAGGAGGCTTGTCTATGCGGATTGGGACGGGTTATGATGTTCACAGGCTTCAGGAGGGGAGGAGGCTTGTCCTTGGGGGTGTGGTCATTCCTTATGAAAAAGGGCTTTTGGGGCACTCCGACGCGGATGTCCTGGCGCATGCGATAATAGATGCTTTGCTGGGAGCCGCTGCCCTGGGGGATATCGGACAGCATTTTCCTGATAATGACCCGGCCTATGAGGGCGCGGATTCCATTGAGCTTCTGAGAAAGACCCGGGAGATGCTTCTCGGGGAGGGGTACAGGGTGGTGAATGTTGATGCCACGATCGTTTGCCAAAAGCCAAAGCTGCTGCCTCATATTCCCGCCATGCGCAGTAATATCGCAGAGGCCTTGAACCTGCCCGTTTCATCGGTTTCCGTCAAGGCGACTACAGAGGAACGCCTTGGCTTCACCGGGAGAGGTGAGGGGATTTCCGCCCAGGCAGCAGCCCTCATTGAGTAAAGCATGGAGATTGCAAAACCGCAGATGTTTGCCGGTAATTAAAATAGCTCAAAACCACTTTGATAAAGAATCGGAATATTGCGCGAAGGCAGGACAATTATTGAATAGTTGCCTGATTTTCACAATTTTCCCATATTTGCATCACAATATCTTCACAAACTCTGAGTAAGATATTGGATGTAATCAAAAAGCCACTGCAGTAAAGGAGCCGTATAGCTTGCGATGCTGTATCTGTGTGTCGGCAATTGAAATGGCCAAAGACCATATTAATAAACGAGCCATATAGCTTGCGGTACCGCAGATGTTTGTTATGAATTAAAGCGGCCAGGATGCCACTTTAATTTAATAAGGAGCCATTTAACTTACGATACCGTAGCTGTTTGTCGGCAATTAAAATGGCCCAAAAACCGCTTTAATAGAGGAGGTGCAGATTATGAAACGTGTTGTACAGGTGATAGCCAGCGCGCTGATCTTCGGATTAGTGGCAGGGGCGTCCATGGTAGGTGTGAATGTTGCGGCGCAGAAAGCCAGCGTTTCCAGAATGTCGGCTACGGCAGAGACAATGGAGGCACTTGCAGGCGGCGGGGCTGATGGCGGAAAGAACGTTCTGTCCAGAGCAACGGAATCCTCGGCTCCGGCAGTGGCGTTGCCCCTTGACCAGAAGGAAGCCGGAACAATTCCGGAAGGGTACATGAGTGTTCGCGACGTGGCGAAGCAGTGCACGCCGGCTGTTGTGGCCATTACGAACACGATACGGTATCAGCAGTATGGTTACTCCATTTTTGGACCCTATTCCGCGGGGGAACAGGAGGTTCCGGCCAGCGGTTCCGGAGTCATTATCGGGAAGACGGACGATGAGCTTTTGATTGTCACAAACAATCATGTGGTGGCCGATTCCTCGGCGCTTTCCGTAAGCTTTTTTGACGATGCCGCGGTTGACGCGAAGATCAAGGGGACGGATGCCAGCGCAGACCTTGCCGTTGTGGCGGTTCAGCTTTCCAACATTCCGACGGAAACCATGAATGCCATCCGCATCATCACGATTGGAAGCTCGGATGAGATCGAGGTTGGCGACCAGGTTGTCGCCATCGGAAATGCCCTTGGATACGGACAGTCTGTCACCACGGGGATCATTTCCGCGAAGAACAGGGACGTGGAGACCACGGATGGCACTGAGATGGGGCTTCTTCAGACAGACGCGGCCATCAATCCCGGGAATTCCGGCGGGGCCCTGTTGAATATGAAAGGCGAGCTTATCGGAATCAACGTGGCCAAGTATTCCTCCACGGAGGTAGAGGGAATGGGCTACTCCATCCCGTCCTCCAAGGCTCAGAATATCATTGACAATCTTTCGGCCCTGCAGACCAGGGACGCGGTTCCGGAGGAGGAGAGAGGATATCTTGGGGTGCAGGTCAAGAATATTGACAAGAGTACATCTCAGAGCTTTGATATGCCTCAGGGAGTGTTCATTTACAAGTTCACCGAGGGCTCTACCGCCCAGAATTCGGGCCTGCAGGAAAAGGATATCATCACGAAGCTGGACGGCCAGGGCGTTACGAATTTCAATGACCTGCAGTCCCTTCTTCAGAAGTACAGGGCCGGCGAAGAGGTGACAGTCACCGTGCAGCGGCAGGATGGCAGCGGCAAATACGTGGAGCAGGAGGTCAAGGTCACGCTCGGCAACAATCCTCAGCCGGAGAATTCCACGAATAGCGGCAGCGGCAATAAGAACCAGGGCGGCAGTCAGGACCCGTTCGCGAATCCTGATGATCGCGGAAATGAGGGAAATAACGGGAATAACGGCGATTCCGAAGAGGATGGCAATTACGCTTATCCGTCCATGGAGGATATCTGGCAGGAGTTTGAGAGATTCTTCTCCCAGTATCAGAGGTAAGGCTTTTTGCCAGAGTTTTCAGTGAACATGTTGCGGAGTCCGCAGGACTTGCGATTGCGCTGGAAAGCAATCATGCAAGAAGGCAATCGTGCTGGAAAGCAGGTTCCGCACTTCTGATTTTATAAGCTTTTAAAAGGGGCGTTGCGTCCGGGATATTCATCCCGGCACAACGCCCCTTTTTCAGATACCCTGATTCTTATAGTAAAGCGAACCTGGTTTCTACATAAAAGTATACACTTCCAACTACCCTTCGACTTCCAGGAAATCCTCGGAAACGCGGATATCCCCGGATTTCAGGGGCCGCACTGCCTTGTAGTCATCGCTGTTCGCGATAATCATAGGTGTTGTGCACTTGTAACCTTCGGCCTTGATGGCATCCATGTCGAAGCTGATCAGAAGGTCGCCTTTCTTGACCGCCTGCCCATTCTTCACATGGGTTTCAAAGTATTTCCCGTTCAGCTTGACAGTGTCGATGCCGATGTGGAGAAGGATTTCAGCTCCGGACTCCGCATTCAGGGTGATGGCATGCTTTGTGTCGAAAACATTATCCACAGTGCCGTCGCAAGGCGAGAAGAGCTTTCCTTCGGAGGGTTCGATCGCGGCGCCGTCGCCCAGGGCGCGGCTTGCGAAGGCCTCATCCTCTACCTCGCTCATCAGGAGCATGTGCCCGTTCATATGGGCGCCCAGGACATCGTCCTTCATTTTCACGGCCGGAGCGGCGGGTGCAGCCGTTTTGTTTGCCTCAGGGGCTGCGCCCATTATCTCGCTTTCATCAAGCTGGCCGCCGCGGATGCTCTCCACCAGCTCCTCAAAGTTCGATTTAACGATCGTGACGGATGGTCCGTAAATGACCTGGATGCCATTGCCTTTGATCACGACGCCGGAAGCTCCTGTGGATTTGAGGATGTCTTCCTTTACCAGGGAGGTGTCATTCAGGGTAAGGCGGAGCCTGGTAGCGCAGCAATCAATATCGTTAAGATTGCCTGTGCCGCCTACGCCCCGGAGGATGGCTGCCGACTTCTGGTCAAATTTCGAATTGGCAGCCGCCTTGCCGCCAGCCACGCCTACGCCGGTAGCCGCGCGGTACTCATCCTTCGTGACAAGGTGGGCGGCTTCCCCGTCTGCCTCGCGTCCGGGGGTCTTCAGATCCATCTTCAGGATGAAGTGGCGGAAAACAAAGAAGTACAATATGAAATAGCCGGCGATGACGGGAAGGAGCATCATCCAGTTGGACTTATCCTGCCCGGGAAGCACGCCGTAAAGCACCAGGTCGATCAGGCCGTCCGAGAAGGTGGTGCCTACGCAGATACGGAGGATGTGGCAAATGGCGAAGGCCAGTCCGGCGAATCCTACGTGAATCGCGAAAAGAGACGGAGCCAGGAAAAGGAAGGTGAACTCGATGGGCTCCGTCACGCCTGTCAGGAAGGAGGTGAGGGCCACGGAGAAGAGCAGTGAGCCGGCTTCCTTCTTCTTTTCGGGACGGGCGCAGCTGTACATCGCCAGCGCGGCTCCCGGAAGCCCGCCCATCATGAAGGGATATTTTCCGGTCAGG
This sequence comes from uncultured Oribacterium sp., assembly GCA_946413525.1. Lineage (GTDB taxonomy): Bacteria > Bacillota > Clostridia > Lachnospirales > Lachnospiraceae > Oribacterium. The sequence continues at coordinate 72,844 of CAMKKZ010000003.1, read as the reverse complement.
AAGCGGCAGGCGTCCACGGAAAATTTCGTGGTTTCGGCGGAGGCAAGCTGTGCGAAGAAAATGTTCTGCGCGCCGGCTACTTCCACGCCGTCGATCATCATTGTCCCGCCCACTCCGGTCTGCCAGAAGGGCATATAGAAGATGTGGTGCAGGCCGAAGGGGATTAGGGCGCGCTCCACGCAGCCATAAATGAAGGTCCCGAAATATCCGGAGGCCTGCACGATGCCGCCCAGGGCATAGATGGCGTTCTGGATGACGGGCCAGACAACGAACATGATGCAGCCGGTAATGATGCCGGTCACCATGCACATGATGGGCACGAAGCGGGTGCCCGCGAAGAACGAAAAGGCGCTGGGAAGCTGCGTCTTGTAAAAGGTATTGCACATGACTGCGGCCAGGATTCCGGCCAGGATGCCTCCGAACACGCCCATCTGCAGGGTTTGTATGCCCAGCACGCTGGCCACGGCGCCGGATTTGACATGGGGAGCCACAACGCCGTCCACGATGGAGCCGTTAAGCACCAGAAGGACATTCATCGTCGTCAGCATGATGAGATAGAAGATGCCGGCAGAAAGAACGGCGACACCCTTCTCTTTCTTTGCCATGCCCAGGGCGACGGCCAGCGCGAAAATGAGCGCCAGATTTCCAAAGATGGCATTGCCCGCTCCGGCCAGCATCTGCATGAAGCCATAAAGGAAGGTTCCGGGGTGGAGGACTTCCGTCAGGCCGTAGGTGGCAATGGTTGTGGGGTTCGTGAAGGAACTACCTATTCCGAGCAGTATCCCGGCCGGCGGCAGCACCGCAATCGGCAGGAACAGAGACTTCCCGACCTGCTGGGCGATGGCGAACGCACCGCCCCCCTCATTCTTTTTACCCATAATGTCTCCTTTCGTGAAAATAGTGTGAATATAAGATAAAGGCTGGTGAGCGGGACGCGCAGCAGCCATGTTGCACGGCATTTTACACAAAACATTGGTGAAACATATCTGAATAGCATAGCATTTTTCACATTCTTTGTCAATTGTCTATACAGCCAAGGCGGATTTGGGCAATAAGGGTAATATTTCATAGAAGCCGCATTTTCATTTGCGTCAGGTGCTGTATCATGATAAGATGAATATATGCAGATTACAAATTACAAAGTTTTGGAAGGAGGGCAAAATGACATTTGAGGAAATGCTGAAGAAGGTAAGAGGCATTGCGGAAAATAAGGATGCTACAGGGAGGGATTTTCTTGCGGTGCAGGTGAATATCACCGGAGACCGGGGCGGCGTCTTTTACGTGGAGGTCAAGGATCAGAAGATCAGCGTGGAACCGTATGAATATAATGATCGGAGTTGCGCGATAACGATAGACATGGAGAATCTGAATCAATTGATTGATGGAAAGCTGGATCCGGTTTTTGCCTTCACCACAGGAAAGCTCAAAGTAGACGGCGATGTAGGAAAAGCACTGGAATTTTCAAAGCTGCTGAAGTAGGCTTTACTATGCTTGACCATGAGATCCGGCATGGGGATATGGATATGCCGGCCGCGATCCGAAGAAGCAAGAGGACGCTGTAATTAAATTTGCCGCAGCACGGCGCGTTTTCGGCACCGAAAATGCGCCGTGCTGTGTTTCCCTATGGTCCATGCAAATAGCGTGAGCTTCCACGTTGATTTACCCCTCGTTCTTCTGTTCAATGACAAAGCTGCATCTCAGCCCGCCGGCTTCCAAACGGTAGGTACCGGGTTCGAGACGTTCCGGAAGACTGACAATTTCCTCCTGGGTGGAATGGGCATATACTTTTTTTCCGTACTTGCCTGGTTCCTCTTTGAAAGCTGCCTCATCCTCGCCCTCTTTGAAAAGCGAGTATCCCCCGGGCAGCTCAAGATCCTCCTCGGTGCCGTTGGAAAAACGATAATGCAGATAGCCTCTGCAGTATTCATAGACCGCCAGGGTCACCTGGCCGTCATCCGGTTTCCAGGCGGCAGGATTTTCCTCCTCCGTGCTTTCAGGCAGAAGCAGGCCCGGGAGCCGTTCGCCCTCCTTTAAATAGCGGTTGATGATCGCGTCGAGTTCATCCAATTTCTCAGCATATTTCTCTGGATAATACTGGGAGGAAAAGTTGACGTAATCCTCCTCAAAATCAAAGCCATAGCTGTAGCTCGCCCCGTCCGCGACGAACATGTCGGTGAATTTTTTATTGTCCCAGTTCTGCATATGGTATTTCAGGAAGACTTCCCTGATTTCCTGAAGGACAGCGATATCCGCAAGATATTCCGTCACCGTTGGATCCTCGTAATACCAGTCGGCATGTGAAATGCTAATGACTGCATGGGCGTCGTCATATGCGTCAATATAGGTCTGGTGGGTGCCGCCCATCATGTCGCCCGCGGAGCCCCTGTGAAATGACACGAGGGCTTTTTTTTCGATACCGGCGTGCTCGCCAAACAGCTTCCTGTACAGGATCGTAATGAGCAATCCGGCAATCACAATGGCAATGATGATAATGATGATTTTTTTCATTTAATGCCTCCTTCCTGATTTGCAACTATTCAGCCCCTTTGGATTTTACAGAATTTCAAATGGAAAGATTGTGGAAAGCTTGCAATGGCAGTTTGATTTTTTGACGTTCTGCTTAGAACAAGTATTGATGTACGAACTGTACAGTCGGGCCGATTTGCCCTGCGGGCGGTTCGCTATGTCAGCACGCAGAGCGGTAAAACCCATTCTGATAAATGAGGCCTGGACGAACGATTTTTTCGCAGCTATGTATTGATATAAATTGATAATGGTTGCTATAATCATATAAAATTACGTGGAAGTATGAAAAGCAAGCTTTTCATACTTCGTCTGTGCCGCTGGCGCGACACAAATGGGATTCAATGCCTTTGGCATCAAGTCAAAGTATAATGCCGCTGACGTGCCATAAACGGGATGTCAATGCCTGCAGCACCAGGTCAAAAAACGAAAGGAGATTGTGAGAAAAGATGCTGAACAGATGCATTGAAATTATTATAATATACAAATATCAATATAATCAACTTAATTCATGGAATCGACATGATTAATGACCTCATTGAAATCAGAACATTAATGAAATCGATATGACCAAAAACATTAACGATATCAACATAACCAAATATATTAACGATATCAATGTAATGAAAGACATTAACGATATCAATGTAATGAAAAATAATATCGAAATCAATTTAACCAACGCGGTTAATTGTTAAGGATTCGGGTGGAAAGGAAGGAATGATGATTAAACCGTGCGCGCCTCTTTTGCCGGAGGAATTGATCAAAAGGGCGGAAAAGTTAAGTGTTGCGCTTCTCCTGGATGGTTTGAAAAAGGCTGGAATCGAGCTTCCGAACGAGGGCTGCATGGATGCGGATATCAAGCCAGTGGACAGGGGGATGCGCGTTGTCGGCACCGCCCTTACCGTAGAAACGGATAATGGGGATAATTTTCCGATTCATGTGGCGAGTTATAGCTTCGAGGCGGCCGGCTATGTGATGGTGATTGACGGGAAGGCCTACGCGAAGAGGGCTTATTTTGGCGACTTGCTCATGGGAGCCTGTCAGGCGGTTGGTTTCAGGGGGATGGTCGTCGATGGTTATACGAGGGACCGTGACGGGAATATTGAGCTGGGCTTCCCTGTTTATTCCAGGGGCTTTATGCCCTGTGCCCCCATCAAAAAGGATGAGGGCAATATTAACACGCCGATCCTCTGCGCGGGCACAAGGGTGTTGCCGGGGGATCTGGTCATGGGCGATTCCGATGGGGTCTGCGTCATCCCGAGAGAGCATATCGAGGCGGTGCTGGCCGCGGCAGAGGAAAAGCAGGTTTATGAAGGGAAGCGCAGGGAAACCATAGAAGCTTACCGGGAGGCCAGGAAAAATGGCACGGAGCTTCCGATTCTTGCGCCGGACTGGGTGTTGGACATGATGAAAAGACTGAAAAGCCGGTCCACCTGAATATCAGGGAAAATATTTGCGCCGGACTGGGTGCTGGACATGATGGAAAGCCTGAAAAGCCGGTCTATTTGCATATCAATTTAATAGGGGACAGGATATGGCAGGCCGTGCTGCGTGAGGGGCGCTCAGCCCGAGCATGGCCGGCATAGCAGGGCGACAGGGTATGGCGGGCCGCGCTGCGGGCTGGGCGAGATCCGCATTCCGGAGAACGAGCCGGGCAGCTCCATCATGCCGGGGAAGGTGAACCCGACCCAGTGCGAGCAGGTCACAATGGTGGCGGTCCAGGTCATGGGCAATGATGCCGCCATAGGCATCGCGGCCTCCCAGGGGAATTTTGAACTTAATGTCTTCATGCCGGTCCTTGCGTACAATTTCCTCCAGTCCGTCCGGCTGCTCTCGGAATCCATTCAATCCTTCAATACGAACTGCGCGGCGGGCATTGTGGCCGACAGGGAGAAGATGAGCAGGAATCTGCATAATTCCCTGATGCTTGTGACCATCCTTTGACTTAATGCCGCAGGCGTTGAGTCCCATTTGTGTCGCGCCAGCGGCACAAATTAAGTATGAAAAGCTTGCTTTTCATACTTAATCCGTACATCGGTTATGAGAATGCCGCGAAAACCGCGAAGCTTGCATATAATGAGAATATTTCCCTCAAAGAGGCATGCCTGCGGCTTGGTTTCCTCTCCGCGGAGCGCTTTGACGAGGTGTTTCATCCTGAAAGGATGGGGACGGGACTGTAAGTTGAATGGAAAAAGATCCCCTGCCGAAGAGGCCTGACTGATGCGGCGTCCCTCCATATGTCACAGAAGCAGGGCGGCCAGGCTCCGCCCTGACGAATAAGGAGCCGTGTAGCCTGCGATGCCTCAGCTGTTTGTCAGGAATTAAAGCGGCCAAAAAACCATTTTAATAGAGGAGGATTTAAGAAATGTCGGCATATTTCGAATTGATGAGACAAAAGAAAAGCAGTATTCGCGGTGCGGACCGGAATTTGAATCAGGATCCGGCTTTCGCGCCCGGCAGCTCCGCAGCCATGGCTTCCATGGGAAATATGGGGAATTCCGCTATGGGCGTGGCCATGGGCATTTCAGAGCAGCCGGGGGGGCTTATCCGAAAGGAGCTTTCGGAACGGTTCGGGAATCCTTTAACGGCTCCGGGATTTATGTCGGGGAACGGCCTTTCTGACGCGCATGATTCCCCGGAACAGAAAGCTCCCCGGGAAGTGGGGCAGTCACAGATTCCGGCGGCGGAATGGGAGGCCGACCGCCTTTCCGGGGCGGTTTCTTCCGGCGGCCCTGATGCCGTGAAGGCAGCCATGGGAGCCAGGCTTGGCGCGGATTTTTCTGGCGTCCGATTCCATATGGATGAGAATTCCATGGACAGGGCAGATGCCATGGGCGCCAGGGCGTATACGAGCGGGCTGGATGTTTATTTCGGTTCCGGCGGCTTCGATCCCGGCGTGGCGGCACATGAACTGGTGCATACCTTGCAGCAAGGCATGGTGCAGGGCGGCGTCCCGACGGTTTCCGCCCCGGCGGGCGGCGTGCAGATGAAGCCGAAAAGTCCGGAAGAGGAGGCGGCCGAATACAACAGAAAGCTGGCGAGCCTGGGACCGAAGGCGGTGGAAAGGATTCTCTCGGGCAAAGGGGGGCGTTTCGAAAAACGCAAATTCGAAAAGATCATGGCGGGGCTTAGCGGTAAGGACAAAGCCGTCCTGAGCAGGGAAAACATGGCGATGCTTTATGGCGCCGGCGAAGCCAGCAGAAGATTTGTCATGGATCGTACCCTGGGGAACATGGTCAGCCATATCAAAAGCTTTCATGAAAAAAGCTCTCCGGGGGACCTGGGCGGAGACCGGCAGGCGTATCTGGATTATATGTCCACATTGCAGAATGATGCCTTCCGGGGCGGCAATGGGGGCGCGATTGCGGAATACGGGAGGCTGGGGCAGGTTCTGAGCGAGAGGCCCGCGGAGAAACTCAGGAAGAAAATCCTGGAGGAGAAGGGACCCAAGGGACTGGCAGCGGGGGATGAGGGCTTCCAGGATGCAGTCAGTGCTCGTGGAGCCAAGATGATCAGGGAAATGCCCGCCCTGATGGGGGACAGCATTTCCGAGCTTCGGGATTATAACGGCCAATTCATGGGACGGCTGAGGGATTCCATGCCGGAAATCTTTTCGGATGAGGAGGCGGCCAGATCCTTCGTAGGGAAAAGTACCCTGCTGCGGGCACTTATGCCCATGGTGACCGTGCCTGACAGCAAGAGGCAATTGCAGTCCGGATCCTTTGCCCTGCGCTCCAGCAATGAGGCCATAAAGAAAGTCAACCTGGGAATCTTTCCCCAGAATGGAAAGGCGATGGACGACGAGGTGAGGGCCCTTCGGGACACGGTCGTTCCCGGTTTCGCGGAGGCCGGGGCGCGTCCCGCGTCATCCGCCCCTACGCAGCCTTCCGGCCCCGCCGGGACATCGAGCTCAAAGGAAAGGTGGAGTTATCGGAGCGATGAAATCGGCGCGTTGGCGAGGCAGGCCAGGACTTCCGGGCTGGGTCTTGACAGCACCTCGGCGGATCCGAAGACGATGGCAATCATAGCCAGGATTTATTATGATAAGCTCAAGGAAATGGGCGCCGGGGGCGACCCGGAGGAAAAGAAAAGGTTAGTAAGGATGTACATGGAGGCGAAGCAGCGGCTGGAATAGGCATAAGACGCAATGATGTTTTCCGGGCCGGCGAGGGCATAAGATGCAATGGTGCCCTCCGGGGCGGCGAGGGCATGAGATGCAATGGTGCCCTCCGGGCCGGCGGTGGGACGCGGTTTCGGATTACGGGAGGCTGGGACAGGTTCTGGGCGGCAGATCCCGGAACGCCCTGACGCTTCATTACATGATCACGAATTGGGATTACTTTCATGGGCAGAAAGGGGGAATAATGGATAACTATGTGGAACATCTTGTGAAGGGGGAGAACCCGGTATTATGGAAAGCGCTTTTTGTCATATTGCTTGCCCTTGATCTTTGCTGTGTCCTGCTGGCTCTTTCCTCTTTCTGGGGCATGTTGATCCTGCTGCCGCTCCTTTTCCTGACATACCAGGCATGGCTTAATATGAGCGTGGAATATGAGTATCTTTACATTGGCGGCTCCTTTTCCATTGAAAAAATACTTAACAAATCCAGCAGGAAGTCCGTGCTTGATACAAACAATGAAGAACTGCTTCTTGTGGGACCAGTTTCGCTCCCCGAGGTGAAAGCCGCTGTGTCGTCCTCCGTTGTAAAGGATTACTCCGGAAAGGGCGGGGATGAGCGGAAATATGCTTATATTTACCAGCGGAACGGACAGAAATACCTGGTTTATATTGACATGCCGGAGAAGCTTCTCCGGGAGATGAGGCAGCATTCGCCCTCCAAGGTTTCAGGGATGCTGTAGGAATAAACTATGCATCAGGCATGTTTTTCAGGATTTGACCGCAGCATTCCTTGTGCTGCAGTCAAACCTGGGAATAAGGGCAGCAGGGCCTGCCATGCTCGCGGCAGTTTTGGCAGCCGTTATTCGCCATAGGGATGAGGGCGGTTGATTTTGACTGCCCTTTATGGTATAGTAGATAAAATTTTTTTCGTTGCAGATTTTCTTTGTTTTTGAAAGGAGATTCCCATGGCGAAATTGATAGGTGAAGGGATCACGTTCGATGATGTTCTTCTTGTTCCGCAGTATTCTGACATAACCCCCGGCGAAACTGATATTTCCACGCAGTTAACAAAGAGCATACGGCTCAACATCCCATTTCTATCTGCAGGCATGGATACCGTGACTGAACATCAGATGGCAATCGCTATGTCCAGATGCGGCGGGATTGGGATTATCCACAAAAACATGACGATTGAGAAGCAGGCTGAGGAGGTGGACATGGTGAAGCGCTCCGAGAACGGGGTGATCACCGATCCCTTTTACCTTTCCCCGGAGCATACGCTGAAGGATGCCAACGACCTGATGGCGAAGTTCCGTATTTCAGGCGTGCCTGTGACGGTCGACAGGAAGCTGGTGGGCATTATTACCAACCGGGATCTTGTGTTTGAAGAGGATTATTCCAAACAGATCAAGGAATGCATGACCACCGGGCATATGGTAACGGCCCGGGAGGGGACGACGCTGGAGGAAGCAAAGGAAATTCTGGCCAGGGCGAAGGTTGAGAAGCTGCCCATCGTGGACGAAGAAGGAAACCTGAAGGGCCTGATTACAATCAAGGACATTGAAAAGCAGATGCAGTATCCCAACGCGGCAAAGGATTCCCAGGGAAGGCTGCTCTGCGGCGCGGCCGTGGGCATTACCGCAGACGTCCTGGAGAGGGCCGGGGAACTGGTCAAGGCGCATGTGGACGTGGTGGTGCTGGATTCCGCCCACGGACATTCGGCCAATGTGATGCGGTGCGTTTCCATGCTTAAGGAAAGCTTTCCGGATCTTCAGGTGATTGCCGGAAATGTGGCGACGGGGGAGGCGACGGAAGAGCTGATCCGTGCCGGAGCCGACGCTGTGAAGATTGGTATCGGGCCCGGCTCCATATGCACGACGAGGGTAGTGGCCGGCATCGGCGTCCCCCAGATCACGGCGGTTATGGACTCCTTCGAGGTCTCCGATAAATACGGCATCCCGATCATCGCGGACGGGGGCATACAGTATTCCGGGGATGTGGTGAAGGCGCTTGCGGCCGGGGGTTCTTCCGTCATGATGGGATCCGTTTTCGCAGGCTGCGACGAGGCGCCGGGAGAATTCGAACTATACCAGGGCCGGAAATACAAGGTTTACCGGGGCATGGGATCCCTGGGCGCCATGAAACAGAAAAATGGCTCCTCGGACCGTTATTTCCAGGAAGGCGCGAAAAAGCTGGTGCCGGAGGGCGTGGAAGGGCGAGTGGCTTATAAGGGCAAGGTGGAGGACACTATTTTCCAGTTTGTGGGCGGTCTCCGTTCGGGCATGGGCTATTGCGGCACCGCGAATATACGCGCGCTCCAGACGGAATCCAAATTTATCAAGATTTCCGCAGCTTCCCTGAAGGAGTCACATCCTCATGACATACAGATCACGAAAGAAGCACCGAATTACAGTTCGGACGGCGTGTTCTGAGGAAGGATTTGGCTTTCAGGGCGTTTCGGAGCGTTCCGATCCTTTTCCATCTGCCGTATTTTGGAGTATTCCTAATGAAAATCAAATAATAATCAAGCTCTTCATTATGAAAAGCAAACAACAATCAAGTTTTTCATTAGAACAAAATTGAAAACGAAATAACAATCAAGTCCTCGATTTGCAATTTGTAACTATTCAGCACCTCTGGATTTCCGAGAATTCCAAATGGAAAGCTTGCTTTTCATTTGGAATTCTCGGAAATCCAGAGGGCGGACAAGGCGCGGAGCGCCTCTGAACGCGCGCATGAAGTCGCCAAAGGCGACTGCGAATAGGGTGCTGAATAGTTACTGGAATTTTATGAAATTCAGAGGGTGCTGAATGGCTGGCTGAAAAAGTTATTGACTGAAATAGATAACAGGGGGGATGGGATGATTGACGGGTTTTTGAAGGTGGCTGCGGCAACACCGGAGATCAGGGTGGCGGATACGGAGCATAATGCCTCCGAGATTATTCGCCTGATCCAATACTGTGCCGGGCAGGGAGCCCGCGTCCTGGTTTTGCCGGAGCTTTGCGTGACGGGCTATACCTGCGGGGACCTTTTCCTGCAGGGGACGCTGCTGGATGCGGCCAAGGATGCGTTGGACAGGATCTGCTATGAGACCAGGGAGCTGCCCATACTTTCCGTTATCGGGTTTCCGCTTTTTGCTTCGGGCAAGCTGTACAATACAGCCGCCGTCATCCAGCAAGGGCAGGTGCTGGCCTTTATCCCGAAGCGGTATATTCCGAATTATTCGGAGTATTATGAAGCAAGGTGGTTTGCGAGAGGGGACAAGGAGATCCGCTGGCTGGGCTTTTCCAACAAGTTTTCCGGAGAGTCGTACGAGGTGCCTTTTGGCATGAACATTATTTTGGCAGCGGAGGAGAATTCCGATTTTTCCATGGCGGCTGAGATTTGCGAGGACGCGTGGATGCCATCCCCTCCTTCCGCAAGCCATGCGATGGCGGGGGCAATGCTGATCGCGAACTGCTCCGCCAGCTCTGAGACCGTGGGCAAGGAGGATTACCGCCGGGAGATGGTCAGATCCCTGAGTTCCCGCCTGGTGGCGGCTTATATTTACGCGGATGCCGGAGAAGGGGAATCCACTCAGGACCTGGTCTTTTCGGGACATAATATGATTGCCGAAAACGGCCTGCTCCTCGCGGAGAATCCCCCTTTCGGAAAGGATGTTCTTTTTTCGGATGTCGATCTTGACAAGCTTCGGAAGGAACGCCAGAGGATGACGACTTATCCTGCGGAGCTGCAGAGCTTTGATGATTATGTACATATTCCCGTCTCGCTCCCTGCCGAAAAGGCAAGCCGTTTTGACCGCCTGATTGAACCGAATCCCTTTGTTCCCTGTAATCCGAAGGAGCGCGGCAGGAGATGTGAAGCTGTTTTCATGATTCAGGCCAGCGGCCTGAAAAAGAGGCTTTTGCATACGGGGCAGCGTTCCGTCGTCATTGGCCTGAGCGGTGGCCTGGACTCCACGCTGGCGCTCCTTGCGTCGGCCAAAGCCTTTGAGCTTTTGGATTATCCAAAGGAGAACATTATCTGCGTAACGATGCCGGCGTTCGGGACAACGGACAGGACGTATCGCAATGCGCTCCTTCTGGCCGAGGGCGTCGGCGCGTCCCTGCGGGAAATCAATATCAAGGACTCCGTCCTGCAGCATTTCCGGGATATCGGGCATGAGGAGGATAATAGAAATGTCACCTATGAAAATGCCCAGGCCAGGGAACGCACGCTGGTCCTGATGGATCTGGCCAACGATTTGAACGCCCTTGTGGTCGGGACGGGGGATCTCAGCGAGCTGGCGCTGGGCTGGGCGACCTATAACGGCGATCATATGTCCATGTATGGCGTTAATGCCGGCGTGCCGAAGACGCTGGTCCGGCATTTGGTGCGCTACAGCATGGAGAATGCGGGGAAGCAGGAGCTGAAGAAGGCACTTTTGGATATCCTGGATACACCGGTGAGCCCGGAGCTGCTGCCGCCATCCAAAGATGGAGCCATTTCGCAGAAGACGGAGGACCTCGTGGGGCCGTATGAGCTGCATGATTTTTTCCTCTATCAGGCGCTCAGGCAGGGTTTTTCGCCGAAAAAGGTTTACCAGCTCTCTCTGCAGGCTTTCAGCAAGGAGAATATAGATGCCTGCAGGCATTTGGCGGGCGAGGGTGGACAGGAGGCAGGGCTTTCCTTGAACGTGTACGCTCCAGAAATAATTTTGAAGTGGCTTAGGAATTTCTACAGACGCTTCTTCTCTCAGCAGTTCAAGAGAAGCTGCCTTCCGGATGGTCCAAAGGTGGGTTCCGTTTCCCTGAGCCCGAGAGGGGATCTGCGTATGCCAAGCGATGCCGTATCGGCCCTCTGGCTAAAGGAACTGGACGAACTGGATAAATGAGATTTTTCTGCGGCATTCCTTGTGCCTTGGAAAAACACTGATATTCAGTTAGGAAACGCTGATTTAAGCGTTTCCGGCACCGAAAATGCGCCGCATAGCGGCAAATTTCCTTTGCATTTTCGTGTGCATCACAAGGAAACGCTGATTTAATCAGCATTTCCTTAGAAGCTAGCGCATTAGTCGTTACCATAGCTTGCATTCCGATGCTCACGAGTGGTTTATTTCCGTTCGTGGGCATTATAACATGGGATGGCTTGTTAACAGATTCCGTATCGGCTTGTTATACTCGTTAACGCTGGCTTTTGCCTATGCCAATTTTACAGTTATGCGAAACTCAGAAGGCTCTACGCAGTAGTTTGGAATAGAATTATTTTAACGAGTATCATGAATCAGGGCGGCCAAAAACCGCTCTGAGAAAAAAACGCAGGCAGGTTATATCTTTGGAAAAGATTACATCGATTCAAAACAAGTATGTCCGGGAGGTCAGGGAACTGTCCAGAAAGGCAAGGGCCAGAAGGCAGTCAGGTTTCTTTGTGGCGGAGGGGGAACGCTTGTTCCGAGAGATCCCGCCTGAACTGATTGCGGAGGTATTCCTGGCGGATTCGTTTTCGGGAACGCTGCCGGAAGATGCCGGAAAGTATGAAAAGCAAGCTTTTCATACTTTCATTTGTGCCGCTGACGCGACACAAATGGGACTTAACGCCTGCGGCATCAAGTCAAAGCATGCAAAAGCCAGGCTGTTCAGGGTTTCGGATTCCATTATGGAGGCGATGTCGGATACGAAGACAAGTCAGGGGATTCTCGCCGTCTGCCGTATGAAGGAGGAGGGGCTTCCGGCCGGCAGCCTTTATCTTGTCCTAGAGAATATCCAGGATCCCGGGAACCTGGGGACAATATTCAGGAGCGCGGAAGCGGCCGGGGCGGATGGCATTATCCTGAACCGGGGATGTGTGGATCCCTATTCCCCGAAGGTGGTGCGTTCCACGATGGGATCCCTTTTCAGGGTTCCTTTTTTGAGGGTTTCGGAGATTTCAGATGCCATCGAAAGGGTGAAGGAAGAGGGGGCGCGCGTCCTGGCCGCCGACCTGGGCGCGGATGAGAGCGTTTACCGGCACGATCTTCGAAAACCCTCCGCGTTCCTTATTGGAAACGAAGCAAATGGGCTGAGCCCTGAAGCCCTGCGGCTTGCCGATTCCCGCATGCGCATTCCTATGAAGGGGAAGATTGATTCATTAAATGCCGCAAGCGCGGCTACGATCCTCCTCTTTGAGGCTCTTCGGCAGCGCCTGTAGGGCGGAGAAATGAAAGGAAAAAGGTGAGGCGTATAGCCTGCGATACCGCAGATGTTAGTCAGGAATTAAAATGACCAAAAAACTACTTTAATCGAGGAGGAAGGAATAAAGGAAATGGAATGGAATGATGGGAAGCCGGCTCCGGATCTTAGCGGGCGCGATTTTCTGAAGCTTTTGGATTTTTCCACGGAGGAGATTCTGTATCTCCTGAATCTGGCCGGGAGGCTGAAGGCTGAAAAAAAGGCGGGCGCGGCTCCGGGCCGTTCCATGCACAAAACAATGTTTCCCGGAAAAAACATCGCGCTGATTTTTGAAAAGAATTCTACAAGAACCCGCTGTTCCTTCGAGGTGGCGGCTCATGATCTTGGGCTGGGCACGACCTATCTTGGACCGACCGGTTCCCAGATTGGGGAGAAGGAAAGCATTGAGGACACGGCCAGGGTACTGGGCAGCATGTATGAAGGGATAGAATACCGGGGCTTTGGTCAGTCTATCGTGGAGGAACTGGCTGAATATGCTGATGTGCCGGTATGGAATGGGCTTACGAATGAGTTTCATCCCACGCAGATGCTGGCGGATTTTCTGACGGTGAAGGAGGCTTTTTCCGAGCTCCGGGGTCGGAAGCTCTGTTTCATGGGGGACGCCAGATACAATATGGGCAATTCCTATATGGTGGCCTGCGCGAAGCTTGGGGTTGATTATGCCGCATGCTGCCCGAAGGAATATTTTCCGGATCAGGAGCTGCAGGCACGCTGCAGGGAGATTGCCTCATCCAACGGCTCTAGCATCCTTTTGACGGAGGATGTGGAGGAAGGCTGCCATGAGGCCGACGTTATCTGCACGGATGTCTGGGTCTCCATGGGGGAGCCGGATGAAGTCTGGGAACAACGCATTCACGATCTTCTGCCATACCAGGTGAACATGAGGGCGTTATCCTTTGCCAGGGAAGGATGCATTTTCCTGCACTGCCTTCCGTCTTTCCATGATACCAAGACCGGCATAGGAAAGAAGATAGAGGAACGTTTCGGATTGAAGGAGATGGAGGTTACGGACGAGGTCTTTGAATCCTCCCATTCCAGGGTTTTTGCCGAAGCGGAAAACCGGATGCATACGATCAAGGCGGTCATATACGCGACTCTTGGAGGTGCCGTTTAGCTTTTGATGCCACAGAATTTTGTCGGTAATGAAAATTGCTCCAAAAACACTTTGATAGAGTAGTCATGGAGCTTGCGATACCGCATCGCTTTGTCATTGAAATCGGAGTGGTCAGACCCCACTCGAATAAAGGGAGAATAATGCAGCAGAACCGGAACAGTCAAAGGAATCTGGACAGAAGGCTTGACATTATCCACATGGTGTTTTGCGTCTTGATACTTGCGATGGCCGCGCTGGCCTTTATAAACCCGGAGGAAAACATGACGCTGTTCCCTCTGGTTTTCTTTTCCGCCGCGCTCCTGCGCCTTATCAGCGGAGGATTCCATGTTCGTACTGATTTTCGGGAGGGCAGGATCCGGGCGGAGACCGTGCTTGACTTTGTTTTTGGCTCGACCATCATGGTCATCGGCTTTATTTCCGCCATCAGCATCTGGAAGTCATGAGCCGTTTAGCCTGTAACTGTTCAGTCGAGCTGAACAGTTACTTTAGCTTACTAAACCAAAGCTGTTTGTTAGTGTCCAAAGATAGGCGGAGGGAAAAGGATTGGAAAAGGATGAATTACTCAAAAGGATGGAAAAGCTGCATGCACTGGCCCGAATCCATAATAATACCCTGGAAGAGGATGAAGTCGCCGAGGCCTTCGAGGATTTGGGAATCAGCGCGGAGCAACTGAAACGGATAATCAGCCTTTTGGAAAGCAGGGGGATCGAAGTCAATCCTGTCGTGGACGAAAAGGCTTTGCGGGAATTGGAAGAGGAAGGAGCCGGAAAAGACGGAGGGGAAGGGGAACTCGAGCCTCCTGAGGACGAGCATTTCCTGAAAGACGCGGCAGACATCGAAGATATTGATCTTGACGCCGTTAAGCTCCTGGAGGGGGTCAGCACGGACGACCCGGTGCGAATGTATTTGAAGGAAATAGGCACCGTCCCTTTGCTCAGCGCGGAGGAAGAGTATGAGCTCTCGAAAAAGAAGCAGAAGGGAGATGAGTGGGCAAAGCAGAGGCTGGTCGAGGCGAATCTCCGTCTTGTCGTATCCATCGCGAAGCGCTATACCGGGCGCGGGATGAGCTTCCTGGACCTGGTGCAAGAGGGAAACCTTGGCCTGATCAAGGGCGTAGAGAAATTTGACCCCGACAAGGGCTTCAAGCTTTCTACGTATGCCACATGGTGGATCCGCCAATCTATCACCCGGGCATTGGCCGACCAGGCTAGGACCATCCGTGTCCCGGTCCACATGGTTGAAACAATCAACAAGCTGTCAAAGGTGCAGCGGAGACTTACGCTGGAGCTGGGATATGAGCCATCGGTCAAGGAACTGGCTTCCAAGCTGGGTATGTCGGAGGAAAGGGTTCAGGAAATCATTCAGATTGCGAGGGAACCTACTTCTCTGGAAACCCCTGTCGGTGAAGAGGATGATTCCAGCCTCGGGGATTTCGTTTCGGACTCAAATGTTCTCACGCCTGAAGGAAATGTGGAGAATGTCATGCTCCGAGAGCATATCAAGGTCATGCTGAAGGATTTGAAGGAAAGGGAACGGCAGGTCATCATTCTTCGTTTCGGCCTTTTGGACGGACATCCGAGGACGTTGGAGGAGGTTGGAAAGGAATTCAATGTGACCAGGGAGAGAATCCGGCAGATTGAAGCCAAGGCGCTCAGAAAGCTGCGCAACCCTGTCCGATCTAGGAGAATCAGGGAATTCCTTCAGTGAGGCTTCCCGAAAGGAAGGCAGGCAAGTTGATGCTGATAATGCTTTGCTCCCGAAGGGGAAGGCGGGCAAGCGGATGGTGATAATGCTTTGCTCCCGAAGGGGAAGGCAGGCAAGTTGATGGTGATAATGCTTTGCTCCCGAAAGGGGGATGCAGGCAAGCGGATGGTGATAATGCTTTGCTCTCAAAGGAGAAGGCAGGCAAGCCGATGGCGAAAATCCTGATGGAAAGTTCAGGAAGGCGGAATGGTACAAGATAAAGGAGGACGAAGGGTTGCTTATGAAGAAATTAATGGCTATGGGATTGATGGCGTTAAGCGTTATTGGGATGAGTATTACTGCCCAGGCAAGATATGAGATTGGCAGGGATTCGACGGGAAATGGCTATACGGCGTATTACGATGACGGATCTTATTTGATTTATAATGCCAGAGGAGATTCTTATACTTACTATGACCCGGAAGGCAGGGAGACAACCTGGGACGGGAATCAGAGCGAAAGGGCGTCAGACAGTTCGAGGCAGGAGCAAAAGGATCTTTATCGGAATTGCGCTGTCACATATGCTTACTGGGATTATTCGAATGGAAAATGTGTTGCGAAATGGAGCGCGGACAAACGTTCGAAGGCAAAGTTTTCCATCACATTATACAGGGATGACTGGGAGGTCACAACGAAGAATTCCAGCAGCGGAAACAGCTATGATTTCACCAATATTATCGCCAAGCAAAACCGTACAGGAGATTATACCTTCATAGTCGAGGCGACATGGCCGGGGCCGGTCACTGATTATGAGGAATCGGACATTTTGTCGGTGAACAGCAGCAGGCTGGATGCGATTGTCAGGAAATACAGGGGGAATTCAGGCTCCAGTTCAGGATCGTCCTCTTATTCCGGCGCATCTTCCCCGTCCCCCGGCGTAGCGATGGTGGGCTGGCAGTACTCGAATAATACCTGGAAATATGTTCGGGCAGATGGCAGATATGCCTGCAATGGATGGGAGCATATCAACGGAAAATGGTATTATTTTGACGCGAATTATATCATGGCCTCTAACCGGTGGATAATGGGTCAGAACGGACTTTGGTATTATGTTGGCATGAACGGGGACATGTTGGTGAATCAGTGGGTGCGAAGCGCCGCGAACGAACATATCTGGTACTATGTCGGCGCGGACGGCGCGATGGTGACGAATACGACGATAAACGGACTTGTAATTAACGCGGCGGGCGAATGCTATATGTAGAATAGACTGGCTGACGCGATACTGCATTGGTTTGACATTGAATCAGAGCGATTAAAACGAAAAAGATGGGCGGGCCGGCATCCGGGAGCAGTGATTTGAACTGCCCGGATGCCGGCCCGTCCTGTGTTTTCCGGAACTCTTGCCGGAAAATGGCGATTTATCTTCCGAAGCCGCTTTTCCGCAGGGGGATGGGGGCGGATTTCTTCTTTTGTTTCTCGAGCTTTTTCTCGGCCACGGTGAGCATGAGCTTGATTCTGTTCAGTTGGTTCACTTCGGAAGCCCCGGCATCATAATCCACCGCGATAATATTTGCCTTGGGATGCCTTCGCCGTATTTCTTTGATGACGCCCTTGCCCACAATGTGGTTAGGCAGGCAGCCAAAGGGCTGGGCACAGACGATGTTGTCAACCCCTTCCTCAATAAGCTCCAGCATCTCTCCGGTCAGGAACCAGCCTTCGCCGGTCTGGTTTCCGATGGAGACATATTTCCTGGCCATCCGGGCCAGCACACGTATGTCGCCCGGGGCGGTGAAGTGTTGGGAAGAGAGGAATGCCTTGCGCGCGCTGCTCCGGAAAAATTCCAGAAAACGGATGGCGGCATTGCATAGCGCGCGCCCTTTCCAACTGCCCCCCAGATTCTCATACCTGAAATTCTGATTATAAAAGCAGTAGAGCAGGAAATCCAGGAGATCCGGCATGACGGCCTCGGCTCCTTCCTTTTCCAATAGCTCGACAATATTGTTGTTGGCAAGGGGCGAGAACTTGACAAGGATCTCGCCGACAATGCCGACCTTGGGCTTTTCCAGGTCCTCCCGAATGGGGAGGCGGTCAAAGTCACGGATGATGGCCCGGATGTTCCGGGTGAATTCCAGCATGTGGATGCCCCGGCGGGAAACGGCACGGATGCAGCGTTTCTCCCATTTCCGGTGCAGCGCGTTAGCCGAGCCCTTCTTCAGCTCATAGGGGCGGGTGGCGTATAGCACCCGCATGAAAATGTCCCCGTAAACAATGGCCTGCAGGGACTTTGCAAGGAGCGGGACGGTAAGCTGGAAGCCGGGAGTTGACTCCATGCCGTTCGCGTTGAGGGAGATGACCGGTATCTGGGACATGCCCGCGTTTTCAAGCGCCCTTCGGATAAAGCCGATGTAATTGGAAGCCCTGCATCCTCCCCCGGTCTGGGTCATGATGACGGCTGTCCGGTCCAGGTCGTATTTCCCGGAATTCAGTGCGTCCATGATCTGCCCGATCACGATAATGGAGGGGTAACAGGCGTCATTATTCACGTATTTGAGCCCGGCGTCAATCGCGGTACGGTTCGTGTTCCCCAAAATCTCAATATTATATCCCTGAGAGCGGATGGCGGCTTCCAGCATGCTGAAATGAATGGGCGACATCTGGGGGCAGAGAATGGTGTAGCCTTCCCTCCGCATGTCTTTTGTAAAGAGAGAGCGACGATAAGCCGCGGAATGCAGGGTGCGCAGGTAATGGTTTTCCTCTCTCACGCGGATGGCCGCGACAAGGGAACGTATACGGATCCTGGCGGCTCCGAGGTTGTTGACCTCGTCGATTTTCAATATCGTATATATTTTGCCGGAGCCGGTCAGAATGTCCCTGGCCTGGTCCGCGGTGACCGCGTCCAGACCGCAGCCGAAGGAATTGAGCTGCACAAAATCCAGGTCGTCACGGGTCTTTACGAACTGGGCGGCACGGTAAAGCCGGGTATGGTACATCCACTGATCCGTGGCGATGGTGGGGCGGTCCACATTGGCCAGGCCGGAAACGGAGTCTTCCGTCAGGACCGCAAAGCCGCAGGAATTGATAAGCTCCGGGATGCCATGGTGGATTTCCGGGTCGATGTGGTAAGGACGGCCTGCCAGGACAATGCCCCGGGTGCCGTTTTCCTCCATCCATTTAAGCGTTTCCAGGCCTTTTTTCCCGACATCCCGTCTTGTCCGGAGGAGTTCCTGCCAGGCCTCATGAGCTGCATTGCGCACCTCCTCTTCAGTGAAATCCCATTCGGCAAACTGTTTCAGTATTTTTGCCCAGGTGAGGCTGCCTACGGGGCGTACCGCGTCTGAAAGGATGCGGATCCTGGCCTTTTCCGCCGTTTCCCTGTCCCGGGCTTCTGCAGTTTTGCTTCCGGAGCCGGCGAAGACGCGGGCGAGTTGGTCTGTAAGGACCTTTTCATTTGTGAAGGCCAGGAAGGGTTTCAGGAAAAACACGCTTTCCTCTTCTATGGTCTCCACGTTGTTTTTTATGTTTTCCGCATAGGAAGTGACCATGGGGCAATTATAATGGTTGCCGGCATCCGTCGTCTCGTTACGTTCATAAGGGACGCAGGGATAGAAGATGAAGCGTTCCCCTTTTCGGATCAGCCACTCGATGTGGCCGTGGGCCAGCTTTGCCGGATAACATTCAGACTCCGAGGGGATGGACTCGATTCCGAGGTCGTAGATCTGCCGGGTCGAAGGAGGCGAGAGGACGACATGGAATTTGAGTTCACGGAAGAAGACCGCCCAGAATGGGTAGTCTTCGTACATGTTGAGCACCCTGGGTATCCCGACGGAGCCCCTTGTGGCCTTGTCCAGGGGCAGCGGCTCGTAATCAAAGGTACGCTTCATCTTCCAGGCGAAGAGGTTGGGTATTTCCTTCTTTGATTTTGCCTTTCCGAGACCTCTTTCGCAGCGGTTGCCGGAAATGAAGTTTCTTCCCGGCCCGAACTGGTTGATCGTGAGGACGCAGTGGTTGTTGCAGCCCTGGCAGCGGGTCATTCTCGTTTCATATTTCAGGTTGATGATTTTGTCAAGGGACAGCATGCGGCTTTTCGGGCCATCCTGCTCATCAATATCGTCTTCTCCCTCTTCGAATCCGTTTCGTGACTTTTCCATCCGGAAGCGTTCCCTTGCGATCAGAGCTGCCCCGAACGCGCCCATGATGCCCGCAATGTCCGGCCGGATCACCTCCTTGCCGAGAATCAGCTCCGTCGCGCGGAGGACGGCATCATTATAAAAAGTCCCTCCCTGAACCACGATGTGCTTCCCGAGCTCGTCCGCATCGGTCAGCTTGATCACCTTGAACAGGGCATTTTTGACAACGGAATAGGCCAGGCCGGCGGAAATGTCGTCCACCCCGGCCCCTTCCTTCTGAGCCTGCTTTACGTTGGAATTCATAAAGACGGTGCAGCGGGAGCCCAAATCCGTAGGGTTTTTGGCAAACAGCGCCTCCCGGGCGAATTCTTCCACGGAAAAATCCAGAGATTTCGCGAAGGTCTCAAGGAAGGAGCCGCAGCCGGAAGAGCAGGCTTCGTTCAGTTGGACGGAGTCTACTGTGCCGTCCTTGATCCGTATGCATTTCATGTCCTGGCCGCCTATATCCAGGATGCAGTCCACATCCGGCTCAAAGAAGGAAGCCGCGTAGTAGTGGGCGATTGTCTCCACCTCCCCCTCGTCTAGCTGGAAGGCGGATTTCAAAAGCGCCTCCCCGTAACCGGTGGAGCAGCTGCGGGCGATCCGAACCCCTTCCGGGAGCAGCTCTTTTATCTCGCTTATGGACTTGATCGCGGCCCGTATGGGTGAACCGTCATTGTTCGTGTAATATTTATAGAGCAGTTCCCCGTCTTCGGAAATCAGGGCAAGCTTCGTGGTGGTGGAACCGGCATCGATCCCGAGGAACACATCCCCCCTTGCGCAGGCCAGCGGGGCGGTCCGGACCCGGCTCTTCCTGTGCCTTTCCTGGAAGGCTTCGTAATCCTCCCTGCTTTCAAACAAGGGGTTCATACGCTGTATTTCCGTGTCCATGTGGATGCCGCGCTTAAGGAGGTTCACAAAGTCGGAAAGCAGGGCCTCGTTCCTTGCCTTGCCCGTTTCCGGGCAGTTCAGCGCGGCGCCGATGGCCGCGAACAGGTGGGAATGCTCCGGAGCGATAATCTCATTATCCTGAAGCCGCAGGGTGCGGATGAAGGCCTTTCGAAGCTCGGGCATGAAATGCAGCGGCCCGCCCAGGAAGGCTACATGCCCCCTTATGGGCTTCCCCTGGGCAAGGCCTGAGATCGTCTGGTTCACGACGGCCTGAAAAATGGAGGCAGCCAGATCTTCCCTCGCAGCCCCTTCGTTTATCAGGGGCTGTATGTCGGTCTTCGCGAATACGCCGCAGCGGGCGGCAATGGGGTAGATCATGTGGAAGCCCGCGGCAAGGCTATTGAGGCCCGCCGCGTCCGTATCCAGGAGGGAGGCCATCTGGTCGATGAAGGAACCCGTGCCTCCGGCGCAGATTCCGTTCATCCTTTGATCGATGCCGCCCTTGAAATAAATGATTTTCGCGTCCTCGCCGCCCAGTTCAATGGCCACGTCGGTATCGGGACGTTCCGCCTTGAGCGCCGTGGCCACGGCCACCACCTCCTGACAGAATGGGACGTCCATGTGTCTTGAGAGGGTAAGGCCGCCTGAGCCGGTAATGACCGCGCTGACCCGGAGATCGGAATGCGCCTCCAGGGCCTCTGTGAGAAGGTCGGCCAGCGTTTCCTGGATATTCGCGAAATGCCTCCGATAGTCAGAGAAAAGCAGATTTTCCTTTTCATCCAGAATCGCGACCTTGACAGTAGTTGACCCGATATCAATTCCCAACCTGTATTGCTTCGCCATGACACGCTCCTCTATTAAAGTGGTTTTTGAGCCATTGTAATTGCCGATATACGGATGCGGTATCGTAATCTAAATGGCTCCTCTATTAAAGTGGTTTTGAGCCATTTTGATTCCTGACAAACAGCTGCGGTATCGCATCTAAATGGCTCTTCTGATAAACTCTATACTAAATCATGTTGTATAACGAATAAAACATAGCAAATAATGTGTAAATGATTGAATAGTAATCAGATATTTTACATCATAATGGAAAAGGCTTCAAGAAGATTTTCCCATGAGGATGAAGGGGGATGAAGGGCGGGGTACTTGCGATAATTTTATATATTTTCGGGCTTGCTTTAAGAGAGAAAATGTTGTATTATTAATGAGATATAAAAGCAAAGCATTTGTGTGGGTAGTGCGAAGACTCCTCAGATGTGTATAGCGGCTTTGGCGGGCTGCGATTATAATGGACAACCACTGTTTCTTTTTTGGTTGAAGAATTGCTGATACGATACGGTGTCGGCTTGTCTTTGAATCAGTACGGGGAAATCCCCTCTGACCTGATTTGATCCGATCAGATCAAACAAATCGGATCAAACAAAGAAAAGGAACTGAACTTCAGCAAATGTCATATTTATATATGCTTTGCTGTATTCTTATCTTCATGATGAAAAGAGTGACTGTGTGTGGGAAAGGGATTTTCCATTCGACACAGTTTTGCATTAACAGCATTTTTTTCGGATTGGGATATGAGCTGGAAGCGGATCGCCAAAGCGCTCTGCTTTTTATTTTCCATAATTCAGTTTTGACAAACTGGTGACTGTGTTTTTCATTAATGATTATTCAATGAAAGTCATCTGTTGTTTGCAATTCTGCGATTCTGATTTTCTGTACTTATTCTGTACCTTTTGAATTCCGTTTAATAAAAAAGGCTTAGTCCTTCATATTTGACTTCATGCCGCGGGCATTGACGTCCTATTTGTGACGCGCCAGCGGCATAAATGCAGCATGCGAGGCCGGTGCTTCATACTTTGACTTAATGCCGCAGGCGTTGAGTCCCATTTGTGTCGCGCCAGCGGCACAAATGAAGTATGAAAAGCTTGCTTTTCATACTTGCTGTCATGAAGCCCCGCCCTACGGAAGATCATGAAAAGGCCCCTTTCATACTTTGACTTGATGCCGCAGGCGTTGAGTCCCATTTGTGACGCGCCAGCGGCACAAATGAAGTATGAAAAGCTTGCTTTTCATACTTGCGGTCATGGGATCCCGCCCCCTCAAAAAATCATGAAAGATCTTTTCATACTTGCGGTCATGGGGTCCCGCCCCACAGGAGATGATAAAGGTTAAAAAGCTGAATCTGGGCAATATAGGATTCGCTCTACAGAGAATAATGGATGAACGACTAAGGAAGAATTATGGAGGATGAAAAATGGGCAATAAAAAGAGCATAGCATCTGCGGAGGTGGTGCGAACACCCCGCAGATGTGAAAAGAGACTTTGGCGAGCCGCAATTCACAATGGACAACCACTGCTACGCTGCTTTCATTATAAATGAAAGATGGCTTTTAGGCAAGGGAGATATTATAAGGATAAAAATGAAACGATTCAGCAACACACAGGGACGGTCCTTTTGTGTTCTGTTCACAGAACACAAAAGGACCGTCCCTGTGTGTTGCCCGTGTGCCTACGCAAAGGCCGGAGGACACGCATGGAATGCGCGTTCCTCCGGCCAAGGGTGTAAAGATACAATATCATATTTTTTCTTTCGTGTCAACACACGCAAGGCAGCACACGGGGACTGTCCCTCTGTGTTGCGGCCTTAGCGCCTCACCTTGTTCTGCCAGGCCCGGAGCCGTACAATGTTTTCCTTTTCGTAGGCGTTAAAGACCTTCTCGTCAAAATGGCTCGCGTCTACGGTGCCGCGGTACCAGGACTTCGAGGAAAAATAATCATTCAAGGTTTTGTCCGTAAATTTGCGTCCGTGCCGGGCATAGATCTCATTGATGGCAAGGCGCGTCCAGTCATAATCCATCCAGTTATAATCGGATTCCTGCAGATATTTGGTACTGCTGTCCTTCAGGATGTAATCCGAGGAGCTGCGCTGCGCGCTTCCCGAGTTATTGCGGGAACTGTTGGATCCCGATCCCCTGGAGCTTAAGGAGTTCTGGTATGCCCTGAGCCGTTTGATGTTTTCCTCTTCATAGGTATTGAATACTCTCTCATCGAAGTGGCTTGCGTCCACGGTGCCCCGGTACCAGGACTTCGAGGAAAAATAATCATTCAAGGTCTTGTCCGTAAATTTGCGTCCGTGCCGGGCATAGATCTCATTGATGGCGAGGCGCGTCCAGTCTGCATCCATCCAGTTGTAATCGGATTCCTGCAGGTATTTGGTGCTGCTGTCCTTCAGGATGTAATCCGAGGAGCTGCGCTGCGCGCTTCCCGAGCTATTGTGGGAGCTTCCTGAGGAGCGGGAGCTTAAGGAGTTCTGGTATGCCCTGAGCCGCTTGATATTTTCCTCCTCATAGGTGTTGAAGACCTTCTCATCGAAGCGGCTTGCGTCCACGGTGCCGCGGTACCAGGATTTCGAGGAAAAATAATCATTCAAGGTCTTGTCCGAGAATTTGCGTCCGTGGCGGGCATAAATCTCATTGATGGCGAGGCGCGTCCAGTCGGCATCCATCCAGTTGTAATCGGATTCCTGCAGGTATTTGGTGCTGCTGTCCTTCAGGATGTAATCCGAGGAGCCGCGTTGCCCGTTTCCAGAACCAGAATTGGATTTCGAGCCGGAGCCGGAATTCGAACCGGAACTGCTTGCGTTGAGGGAGTCCTGGTAGGCCCGGAGCCGCCTGATGTTTTCCTTTTCGTAGGCATTGAAAACATTTTCATCAAAGTGGCTGGCATCCACTGTGCCCCGGTACCAGGATTTTGAGGAGAACCAGTCATTCAATGTCTTGTCCTTGAATATGCGCCCGTGGCGGGCATAAATCTCATTGATGGCGAGCTGCGCCCAGGTGGAATCCATCCAGTAGTAGTCCGGTTCCTGCAGGTACCTCGAGTTGCTGTCTTCAAGGATATAATCATCGCTGTAGGCCGTGTCCGGCAGCAGGCTCCCTGTGTCCGGCAGCAGGCTTCCCGTGTCCGGCGTCAGCTTCACTATGTCCGGCAGTTCCCTTTTCGTGCTATGGTCCGGTTTTCCCGCAAAAGCGGATGATATGGAAACCTGGGTTGCGAACACGATGAAAAGCGCGCATGTCATGAGGTGTTTGCGGATTCTTTTTTTATCATTGTCATTACGCGCATTATCATTACGCATCTTCATGAAATACCTCCCTTTTTATAAATGTCTTATCATACGTTTCTTGTTGCGCATTTCTTATTACACGGCTGAAACATCCCAGCCTGATTGAAAAGCTCTGTAAGCTATCATTCTATCATAAAACGGTGGCGATATCAAGATATGACGAACATGTATTCCCACTCCTACTCTGTGTATTATTCCTATGACAATTTAAAGGGATTCATTCATGATTTCAACCTGGGGATTGCCGTTGATTGGTGTTGCGCTTTTGTGACGGTGCATGGCATATAATGACGGATGTTTAAGGCTTCTGGATGTAAGTTTTTATGGGTCGAAGTCTTGCGAAAATAGTGAAAACAAAAGAAACATAGTTAACAAAGGAATTAAGACATAGCGGAAAATGAGCGTCATCGGCTTGTCGCAGGATAGGAGCGGTCAAAGCCCGCTTTGGCAGGGGGGAGATAATATGCCAAAGGAAGTTTTTCAGGAAGTGAATCTTACGGAAATTCAGAAGTCCTACCTGAATATTTCAAGAAGGATCAGCAGTACAGTTTTGACGGATGAGGATAACGAACGTTACAGTGAGTTCGTGAGGTGGTTAAATAACATTAACCAGTTGGCGGAGGATTTCTATACCCAGGATCAGGATGGGAAATATCCGGTAATGGATCAGACCAGCCTGAATGCTTTCAAGAGTTCCTATCAAAGGGCGCTGGAGGAATGCGACAATGTCCTCGCCGAGAACAGCGATGACGGCATTTCCGCCAGGATGAAGGAGATTGCGGCCGAGGTGAGGAAGCACCTTCTCCGGGACAGCGTGGCCTTCGAGTCCTTCGTCATTGACGAGAACAATCCCCGCAGCCTGGATGAGCTTATCTCTCTGGGTCGCAGCCTCACGGTTGACGTTGGGCAGCAGGAGCTTTCCAGCATGGGCGGACAGCTTTCGTCCCGTATCCCCATCAAGGTGCCCGGCGCGCCTCAGGGGGATCTGGACGGCTTCTTTACGAAGGCTTCCTATGTCAATACGGAGGATTCCGTGAAAAAGCTGCATGAGAAGCTGAACAGGGAGCATCCGGCACTGACAGAGCTATTTGAAAGCCTGAGAAATGCCAAGGAAGAGAAGCTGTACAACAATGGCCTCCTGGAAGTGGACATGTATGAGGCCATCGCCAGGGGAGCGCAGCGGGCCGGGGCCCAGTGGCCGGAAACAAAGGAGGGCATGGCGCAATACGCCACTTCCTATTTTAAGAATGCGCTTTCAAGGCTCCTTCCGAAGGAAACAGTCAACAGGCTGATTGCCGAGCCCGATTTCCTTGCGGCGGTGGACGAATACTACAGGGAAATGAAGCAGATCAGAAGCAACAAGGCCATCTATACCGAGGATGGGAGGCTCTGGCTGGGCGTGCCCGAGGGATCGAATATCGACAAGCGGAATGCCGCCATGTCCTCCGTTTCGACCCTGCTGGGGAAGAAGGGCCTTATCGCGGAAGCACAGCCTATGGTCGTCCTGATCAACGGGCAGCCCACGGCAGGCACCTTTATGAACCGCGCTAATGGCTTTAACGCCGATGACAGACGGGAAAACAACCCCATGTTGAGCGCTGGGAAGGAGGTTTATGATAACTCCGCGGTTTTCGACGATGTGTCTGCCCTGCAGGCGATCGACTTCATCTGCGGCAATCTGGACCGGCACCCGGGAAATTTCATGCTCCATTTTTCCGGCGAGAAGGGGAAGGAAAAGCTGGAGGGCATCGTCGCCATTGACAACGACCTGTCCTTTGGACTGAATGTGCCGCAGCCCCTCGACAAAGGTCACATTGGCAACAAGTTTATCTTCCCGGAGGATATGGGCGCCATCGGGGAGCAGACCGCCCAGAAGATTGCCAGCCTGAAAGAGGAGGAATTGAAGCTCACCCTGCGGGGCTATGGACTCTCCAAAGAGGAGATGGATGCCGCATGGAAGAGGACGCAGATGATGCAGCAGGCCATCCTTGAAGGGATGGAATTCTATAAAGATAAGGAAGCCGGCATTATTGAAAAGGGACACCTCCGGGTGGTGCCGGAAAAAGACTGGGATAAATATGAACTGGCTGATCTCGCCAATGATACGGCGGATTCCAAGAGAATGAACCAGTTCGCGACCCTTCTCAATATGAAGAGCATCATTGAGAAGCGCAAAAAGGAGGAAGACCTGAAGGCCCTGCGGAATACAAGGACGAAGCAGGTCCGGCAGGTCCTGTTCGGGGAGCAGCCGAAGGCGGTGAAGACGGAGCCCGTGACGGCTGTTCCCGTCGGAACTGGAATCAAATATCGGTTAGGGAAGGTTGACCGGCTTGGCGTCGACAACCCTGAAAATGTCCGCGTCGTGGTTCCCGCAAACAGCGTTCTTTCCTCTTCCAGCGGGAACAACAATGAAAGGATCCCTCTTTCCTATATCGGGAAGGACGGAAAGCCGGTGGAGGGCTTCTTCACTTCCTCCGTCAAAATTGATGGGAAGGTCCAGATCAAGCGGATGTTCGAGAAGGAAATACAGCGTCAGTCAGGGGAAAACGGGAATCCGGAGCGTGCGGAGATCATCCGGCGTACCTATGAGTACTGGAAGCAGAACCCGGGGAACAGGTATAGAAGCAAAAATTTCGATTATCTGAAGATTGGTTTTGATAAGGAAACGGCCGAACGCTACAAAGCGGACAAGCAGCTCTCGTCATATTACAGAAACTTTTTGGGAAGTATTACCCTGGCGGAAAAGATGTACCGGGACAATTATACGGATATCGGCGCCAATATGGAGGGCTCTATTGACAAGCGCAACGTAGCCATGTCGAAGATGAGCGATCTCCTGGGCGTCCCGAAGTGCATCGCCCGTGCCACGACCATGCAGGTGCAGGGGGCGGAGGGCAAGATTACCGAAGGCGTCTTCATGGAAAAAGCGCCCGGCAAGAGCTTCATGGATATCAATCCGGGAGATGAGGCTGCGAAGCTTAACACTGCGTTGTTTGACGGATCCCCGGCCCTTAAGGATCTTGCGGATATCCAGATCATGGATTATATCTGCATGAACGTGGACCGGAACGAGAGCAACCTTTTTTATAATTTTTCTGAGGACGGAAAAAAATGCATCGGCGTAACGGGCATCGATAATGACCTCTCTTTCGGAACCGTCAGGCTGGCATCCGATCGTTCCATCAACTGGGACACGCCTCTTGACAATATCACGGTCGTTTCGGAGGCGATGGCTTCAAAGATTGCCAATATGAGGGAGACCGCCCTCAGGAACACGCTGGACGGGCAGGGCCTTACGGACAAGGAAATGGATGCGGCCATGGACCGCTTCGTGAATGTCCAGGAAAAGATAAAATCAGGACAGATCCGGGTAGTGAAGGATGAGGAATGGGCGGAAATGAAGCTTTCCGACCTTGCCCAGGGAAAAAAGAATATTTTCAGTAATGTAACGACATCCTTTACCGAAAGCCTGTTGATCGTTCTGGAGGATAAGGAAAAAGCCAACGAGCCGGCCAAGGAACCGATCAAGTTCCCTGTCTGTGAAAGGGTGGAGGAATTCGATGAGGAAGCCCTGAGGAAGACGGAGTTTGAGAGGGTCAGCCAGGAGGAAGAGGCGTCCTTCCTTAAGGGACTGAGGGATCAGTTTAAAGAGGTCGAGGCCGGTCAGCCGAAGACGGATGCCGCTATTATTGGGACTCTGGCGCGTTTCGCGAAGAATTACAACGAACATGTGAAGGACGGGAACAGCATCTTCCATGGCGCGTCCCAGTTCTATATCGATCTGAATACCAGGGCAAGGGAATTCAGCGAAAAGATCAGGCAGCTTAACCAGAAGGTGAAGCGGAACGAGCAGCTCGGGGACGAGGATTACTCCGCCATTGTCGTGGGTATTAACAATCTTCGTACGGCGGCGACGAATTATAAGGAGCATGTGAAGGGCATTGAGCATCCCAGCCGTACCCAGAAGAAGCGTCTTGGGATAGTCAACGGGCTTTCGGAAAGCCTGGAAACGGTCAGCCGCATGACGCAGACCAATGTGGACAAAAGGGAAATCATCAATAAGCCGGAGGAGTTTTTGTTCCGGAAGCTGCACGGCAAGCAGGCGCAGATTTCGAATGAGCAGATTAACGAAGAGGATTTCAAGAGGCATATTGCCGGCATGATCTATATGACGGGGCTTTCCCAGAATGTCGTGAGCCTTACGAAGGATCAGAAGCTTGTCAATGCTATGCTGAAGACCTCTTTCAACAGGAACAGGGATCAGATCCTGGCCGACCCGGCTTTTAATGAAATGATGCAGAATACTGATCGGGGTCAGCTTGTAAGCATGGCCACGGCAGGGAGCGGGGAGAAGCTTTTGCAGGCTTACACGAGGCAGCGGGCCGTCAAAAAGACCAATTTTAATGACCTGATTCAGCAGGATGGAGGGGCCAACGCGGCGAATAATGGGAACAGGCGCAGTGTGGCGCGGCAGCATGACAACGCGAATGTCAGGCAGCGTAACTCGAACCTGCCGTAAAGCCCAGGGAGTGAAGGGCAGGGTTCTTTGCGGAAAACAAGCCTGGGGTTTTTCCGCAGCACAGGGAATGCTGAGGCGGCCGGAAACGGAGGTGTTCCTTTACAGAAAATAAACATACGTTTACAAAGCGGCTAACATTTCTTACGATATCCAACTTTTTGTCAATAGCTCCTGGGTATGTGCTATAATGCCTTTTGCCAAAATAACTGTGGCTTTTCAGACTGTTCAGATTGTCTGAAAAGCCACTTAGAGTGTTACCGGGCAAAAGGGGATGTGAAGGAATGAAGAAGGGGTTAAGGGTAAGGGCAGGGCGCCTGACGGAGAAACTGAAAGTCAGCGGCATGGTCGCTGTCGTTGCGGGCGCGCTGTTGTTTGGCTCGTTGATGTATGCCGAACATTTTAAAACAAGCACACACCCGCTGACGACACATGGCGTCGTCTCGGGAAAGGCTGAACAGTGGCTTGGGCCGTTCAGGATCTCAAAATCCACAGTGGAATTTGAACTTGAGGGGAATAAGTTTAAGTTCACGGAGCCATATGATCTTGAAGTGGGCGAAAAAGTAAGTGTGATTTATCATCCGGATCACGCCGGGGAGGGGCGTGTCAAGGGTACCGATGATATTACAAAAGGCCTGGTGACATTAAGTGTAGTGGCAATGACGGGTGGAATTGTCGCGGCATTTGTGGGCAGGGGCATGGATGGCAAGCTGGAGGATAATGACGCCGGGGCGGATGAGCCGGAAAACGACAGGGTGTATGACACGGGATCCGCAAACAGGAAGGATGGTCTGCCTGATTTCGAGGATATCGAAGAGGAAGAGGAGGGCAGGCTGAACGGTTTTGTGAATCCCAGGCGGACAGCCGGAGCCTGGTGACAATGTCAGATATGGCTGATCAAAGACGCTTCGCGTTTTGTACGCCCTCCGGATTTCTGGAATCCATGAAATCCGGAGGGCGCTGAATAGTTATATATTACATTTGTAATAGATAAGCACCGAACCTGACGGGGGTATTATACCCTGTCAGATTCGGTGCTTTTTGTAATGTGAATGCTGATTATAGAGGATGAGTGGTGTATTTTAATACTGTTGACTGGTATATCATAAAGGGGTCTACGCGGCAGTGGAAGTGGGAACAGTCACTCTTTTCACTCCGTTATTATTAAATCCATTTAATATTTGAAAAATGAGCAGTTAGTGGTATAATACTGCTTGCGGCGAGGCTGCAAAAATTATTCTGCGATGGGTGCCTTGCTGACGCGATGCCGCATCGGTTTGTCATGGAATCAGAGTAGTCAAAACCTATTTTGGACAGGGGAGGAGAATATGAAATGGCATAAGTTCTTTGCATGGGCAACGGTTTTTTGCTTTCTGGCCACGATCGTCACGGGATATGAAAAAAAATAAACGGGAAGTCAGGATTTTTTGACATGGTAATGTGTCAATGGATCAGAAATATGTGCGGCTCAGAATCCACTTTTATATGAGGGAAAGAGTATGAACTATCGTATCGCGGCACAATCGAAGCGGCGGCTAAGGATCCGGCTGTACGGAGGAAGGCTGAGCGGGGAGGAAGCGGAAATTCTGAAATATGTCTTTTCCTCCATCCCGGGCGTGAAAAAAGTGGAAGTGTTTTGCCAGACAGGCGGGGTTGCCCTGGAGCATACTTGTGCCGCGGAGGATATTCTGAAAAGGCTTGACCGATTCCGCTTCGAAAATGTCGAAATGCTGACCCGGGAGGAGGAAGACCGCATAAGCGCCGCCGAAATGAAGAACCGGAAGCTGGATCAGGAGTTGAAAAGAAAGCTCCGGCTTCGGATATTGGCGGAGACCGTGGCGGACATTGCCATGCCCATGCCAGTCCAGATTGGATACCACATCTGGCAAATGATCACCCTAAAGGATTTGTAGGAATCAACTATGCATCAAGCATAGTTGATTCCGTATTTGGCGCATCCCACAGGGATGCGTCCTGAAAAAATATG
Source organism: uncultured Oribacterium sp. (assembly GCA_946413525.1). Lineage (GTDB taxonomy): Bacteria > Bacillota > Clostridia > Lachnospirales > Lachnospiraceae > Oribacterium. The sequence continues at coordinate 41,507 of CAMKKZ010000003.1, read as the reverse complement.
CCTTCAGGCATGTGAAAAGGCTGTATGGGGACTGTTGATCATCTCAAAACAAGTATAGATGAAGCGTAAACTGAAACAATCGTTTTTTCTTTTTGCTTGAGTAGGAAGGAGAAGAGTGAAAATGAGAAACTGGAAAAAAATCGGAACGTTGTTTGCCTGCGGGGCGCTGGCGGGGAGCTATGGAGTCCGGCTTCTTTGCAGCCGGGACGCGAAGAATCTTTATACCCATACGACGGCGGCTGTTCTTCGAATGAAGGATGCGGTGATGAAGGATATTACGAACCTGAGGGAGAATATCGGGGATATTGTCGCCGCGGCAAAGGATATCAACGAGGAACGGCAGAATGCCTGTGACGAACAGATGATTGAGGACGCCAAGGCCCTTCTGGCGGCAAATTGCGGGGATGGGGAAAAGGAGAATTAAGCATGAAATGCAGGATACTGCATGAGTCCCGGGGGCGTATGCGGGTGCATTTTTTCCAGAGGCGTATGACCGGCCCGCAGGCGGATCTGATCCAGGCGTTTCTCGAGGATCGGAGTGAAATCATCAGGGCGCGGGCAGATGAGCGTACCGGAAATGTCGTGATCCTGTACCGGGATGGTTTGAGGGAGGAAGTGCTGTCGATCCTTTCTTCCTTTGATTACGAGGAAGCAAAAGGGCTCGTAACAATACCGGAGCATACGTCCAGGGCCACGGCAAGGAAGTACGAGGAGAAGCTGTTTTTCCATATTACAAGAAGAGCGGCAGCCATGCTTCTCTTTCCCTCTGGCTTTCGGACGCTGTTCACGGCCGCAAGGTCGGTGCCCTATATCCTGCGCGCGATCAGGTCGCTTTCAAAGGGGAGGCTGGAGGTATCCGTTCTTGACGCGGTTTCCATTCTCGTATCTATGCTGCGAGGGGAATTCGGAACGGCCGGGAATGTGATGTTCCTTCTTGGCATTGGGGACATTATGGAGGAATGGACGCACAAAAAGTCCGTGGAAGATCTGGCTGAGGCCATGTCCCTGAATGTTGAGAAGGTGTGGATGAGGACGCCGGATGGACAGGAGGTCCTGACCGGGGTGGACCGGGTCAGGGAGGGCGACATTGTCCTCATCCGCACCGGGAACATGATTCCGCTGGATGGCGTGGTCCTGGAGGGAGACGGCATGGTGAACCAGTCCTCCATTACCGGCGAGCCTCTCCCTGTCCATAAGCGCCCCGGCAGCATGATCTATGCCGGCACGGTCGTGGAAGAGGGGGAGCTGGCCATTTCGGTTCGTCAGGTGTCCGGTTCCGGTCGCTATGACCGTATCGTCAAAATGATCGAGGAGTCCGAAAAGTTAAAATCCGTGACGGAGGACAAGGCGTCACACCTTGCGGACCGGCTGGTGCCCTGGACTCTGGGAGCTGCGGCGCTGACCTTTGCCCTTACCCGTTCTGCCGCCCGCTCCGCCGCGATCCTGATGGTAGACTTTTGCTGTGCGCTGAAGCTCTCCATGCCGATTACGGTGTTGTCCGCCATGAGGGAGGCGGGAGCCCATAAAATTTCCGTAAAAGGGGGAAAGTTCCTTGAGAATTGTTCGGAGGCGACGACCATTGTCTTTGACAAGACGGGGACGCTGACCTTGGCAGCTCCCTCCGTGAAGGGGGTGGAGACCTTCGGGGGCACGGATCCCGATGAGATGCTCCGCCTTGCCGCCTGCCTTGAAGAACATTATCCCCATTCTATTGCCAACGCGGTTACAAATGAGGCGGTGCGCCGGCATCTTGACCATGAAGAGAAGCACAGCAAGGTGGAATATGTCGTGGCGCACGGGGTGGCCAGCACGATAGACGGGAAAAAGGTCTGCCTGGGCAGCTATCATTTCATCTTTGAGGATGAGGGGGCAAGGATCCCGGAAGGGGAGGAGGCGCATTTTGACAGCCTGCCGGATGAATATTCCCATTTGTATATGGCTATTGACAATGTCCTGGTTGCCGTCATCCTCATTGAGGATCAATTGAAGCTGGAAGCTCCCGCCACGATTCGCGGGCTCCATGAGCTGGGTTTCGACAGGATCGTCATGATGACCGGGGACAGCGAACGAACCGCAAGGGCCGTGGCCGCCCGGGTCGGGACGGATGCCTGGTATGCGGAGGTGCTTCCGGAGCAGAAGGCTGACTTTATCCGAAAAGAGCATTCGGGGGGCAGGAAGGTCATTATGGTAGGGGACGGCGTGAACGATTCCCCGGCGCTTTCTGAATCCGATTGCGGAATCGCGATCAACAGCGGCGCGGCCATCGCCAGGGAAATTGCCGATATCACGATCCGGGAGGACGATCTCAAATCGCTCCTGGTTCTGCGTCGGATCAGCAAGGGCATGATGAGGAGGATCACGGGCAATTACCGCAGTATCATTGCCTTTAATTCCTTCCTGATCCTGATGGGGGTGCTTGGCGTATTTCCTTCGGGCACGACCGCACTGCTCCATAACATATCGACCATCGGCATTAGCCTGAACAGCATGACGGACCTCCTGGGGCGTGACGCGGCTTTCCGGGCATGACGTGCTTTATATGTCAGCTTTCCCGGAATGGTTATGAATTTGTTTTGATGTACCGGATAGCCTGAAATGGGCTATCCGGTACACGGAAGCTTTATAGTATTGTCTTACATTGCTTCAACTTTCATATTAGCCGCCGCATGGATCGATTGAGCTTTTGTTTACAAAAGCTATTGAATTAGTAACTGCTCAGGTGCCCTGAGCAGTTACGGCAAAAGACGCGGCGCTTACGCGCATTCCCATGCGTCTTTTGCCTGCTTTTCGGCTTATGTGTACGCCGCTTGCAGCGAGTGCAAGCGGCTACCTGAGTAGTAACTTGAATTATTCATCCTGTCATTCCGAAACCCCTGATGCATTTAGCGATTCCTGCTTACAGATCTTCCAGTAATTTCTGCTTACAGATCTTCCGGCGATTCCTGCTTACAGATCTTCCAGTAATTTCTGCTTACAGATCTTCCAGTGATTCCTGCTTACAGATCTTCGAGAATAAAAGGTAGCATGTATATAGGATAAAGCTTCAGCATCTCAATATTTCCAATATCTTTTTGTGATAACAATATTTGCTTTGCTACCTGTTTTGAATATTTCTTCTGGAAAACCGTTATCGACTCGTGTTTTCCTGTTCCGGACGATTTCACCTCAAGCGGAACTATTTTGGTATTGGAAGATAAGAGAAAATCAACCTCAAAGTAATGAGAGCTGTTTTCTTTTTTCCACGTATGATAATATAGTTTTCTATCTGAGCTGCTGATCATCTGGGCAACCGCGTTCTCATATAAATATCCCAAATCAGCCTTAAGCGAATTGCTGAGAAGCTTTGTGTAAATGTTTGTATCCGTTTCTTTGGATGAATTGAAAATCATCGTTGTAAAGAGACCGGTATCCGCCAGGTATAGCTTTAGCACATCGCTATCCATCGTTTGAGTTAAGGCTATGCTTGGGCTATGGACATTATAGCAAGGCAGAACTGTCTTCGAATCCAGCAAATCGTACAGGCGTTCCCGATCCTTATTTATTTTCTTCTTTCCTGTCGCTGCTGATATGACATAGCTTCTTTTGCCCGTGGCGAGCTGACTGGGAATAGAATCGTACATTCTCCCGATAAGGCCGGTATTATCTATTTTGAAAAAATCATCTTTATAAAGATTGATGATCTCACGTTTGACTTCGTCTATCTCAGTGAAATTTTTTCCGTTTACATACGCTTCAACAGCCTGAGGCATGCCTCCAACAGCCATATATATCCTGAAGTCACGCATGAGTTTTCTGTTCAAGACACTGCCTACCGGCTTTCCATATTTATACAATTCCCGTAGAACATGATAAGTGTCATTTCCAATCGCCCACATAAATTCTTCATAATCCATTGGATAAATTGGAATTTTCATTTCTTCTGAAGGTAGGACTATATCTTTAATATTCTTCTTTATGCTTATCAGAGAACCTGTTTCAATATAATCATATCGTCCATCTGCCACCAGATATTTAATTGCCTGTCTGGCTTTTGGCATCAGTTGAATCTCGTCAAATATAATGACAGATTCTTTCTTATATAAGGAAATGCCTGCCGAGGTTTGCAGCCTGAGAAAGAAAATGTCCAAATCTGCTATATCTTCGAATGTATCCAATACGTTCTTTCTGATGTTCGCAAAATCAATCTTGATATAGGATCTGTATTCCTGTTTCGCAAATTCTTCCGCAATTGTCGTTTTCCCGACTCGTCTGGCACCTTCTAAAAGCGCAGAGTATTTTGGAGCCTTATTATCTTTCCAGTATTTCAATTGTTCAAAAGCTTTTCTCTTAAACATATATATCTTCCGTAAATAATATGATGTAGGTATTAATTATGCATCAAGCATAGTTAATACCGTATTTGGCGCATCCCACAGCATTCCTTGTGCTGCGGAAAAAACTACCGTTATTTCACTATTACAAATTCATTTTACTACCGTTATTTCAAAGATTCAATATTGAGTTCCAATATTTCAAAATTAAATATTGATTTTAATACCACTTCTTCATTATTATGATGTTTCGCGTTTGCTAAACCGGTTTAAACAGGTTTACTTCGGTTCATCTGTCAAGGACAAATTTCATACAGTTGGGGACTGGGTTCAGACAGGCCGGGACTGTTGCGGACAAATTGAAATACTCATTAAGGAAATACTGGTTAAATCAGCATTTCCTTATGACGCACACGAAAAGGCCAAAGAAATTTGTCGCTGCACTGCGCGTTTTCATCGCCGGAAACGCTTAAATCAGAGTTTCCTTGTTACTGTTCAGACCTCCACACCCCCTGATGTTATCCGTTGATCGATATATATGATTCACCCGTCAAAAGTCATTTGCCATACAATATCTTGGTTTTGAAAGCATAGTGTAACCCCTTTATACTGTATGTATCGATACTTTTGACCGGTGAATCATATATAATTCTCCATGCCCCGAACGGTTTTCTGCCACAACCTCCTGGCATGGAAAATGAGAATTTTCAGGTTTTTCCATGCCCAGAAGCCCTTCTCCCGCGGATTTCGGGCATGGAAAATGGGATTTTTCGGGTTTTTCCATGCCCAGAAGCCCTTCTCCCGCGGATTCCGAGCATGGAAAATGGGATTTTTCGGTTTTTTCCATGCTCAGAAGCTCTTCTCTCGCGGATTTCGGCAAGGAGCTTTGCTGATGTGATGCCGCATCGGTTTGTATAGAAATCAGAGTGGCAAAACCCCACTCTAATAGGGGAGAAATAGGACTATTAGTAAAAGAGATGATATGTGAATTGTAATGTTTCCTTAAGTGACGACACAGCTTTGGCGCTTCCTGTTCTTGTAAAATGTCCGCATGCGTTATAAAATGTGCCTGTGGCATTTGCGCAATACAGGATGGCAGGCTGTCATGTAATTATTCACGAAGGCAGGCTGTCCTATGATTATTCATAAAGGCAGGCTGTCAAAAAGTCTGGCAGGCTGCTCGTTTGATCAGACACAAGCGTACATAGACATACAGCCGGGCAATCGGAAATAGAGGCAGGCTGTCCTACATCCAGACAGGGAGGCGGAGTATTTTATGGCCGAAACGGAAGCAATATTCAAATTACTGATCATCAACCCGGGTTCCACATCCACGAAGGTGAGCCTTTTTGAAAACGAGAGGCTGGTTTTTGAACACAGTCTCTTTCATGACGCGCCGGAGCTTTTGAAGTATCCGCATGTGAACGGGCAGATCCCCTTTCGATACCGGGTGATCCTGGATATGCTGAAGGAGGAACATGTGGATCCGGCTTCCATTGATGTTTTTGTTGGCCGGGGAGGCAGCGCCCACACCCAGCCCGGAGGCGTCACCATTATCGATCAGAAGCTTTATAATGATACGGAAGCGGCTGTGGGCGGCAGTGAACATCCGGCGAAGCTCGGGGTGATGCTGGCATGGAAATTCGCGCAGGAGTATGGAAGAAAGGCTTATACCCTGAATCCCACCAATGTGGATGAGTATTGCGACTACGCCCGGCTGACGGGAATCAAGGGGGTCTACCGGGTGTCCCATTCCCATGTGCTGAATCAGAAGGCGGTGGCGGAATACCACGCCGGGAAATTGGGGAGGAGCTATGAAGACTGCCGGTTTATTGTTGCGCATATTGACGGAGGCATTACCGTCAGCGCCCATGAACATGGGCGGATGGTGGACGGAAATATGGGCGCCGATGGGGAGGGCGCGTTTACTCCCACGCGGATCGGCAGCGTCCCGGTGCTTTCGCTGCTTGACTACATAGACGCTCACTCCACTGAGGAGGTGAGGCTTATGTGCTCCAGGGCCGGGGGCTTTGTCAGTCTCTTCGGTACATCGAATTCCGATACGATCCATGGCATGATGGAGCAGGGGGATCCGAAGGCGTCTTTGGTTTGGAATACCATGCTGTATCAGATATGCAAGATGATCGGGGAGATGTCCGCCGTTCTCTGCGGCCGGGTGGATGCCATCCTTCTTACCGGAGGGCTGATGCGGTTTGAGGACGTGGCAAAGACCGTTGAAAAGCGCTGCGGCTGGATCGCCCCCATCAGTGTTTATCCGGGAGAGATGGAGCAGGAGGCGCTTGCGTTTTCGACGCTTAAGGTGCTGCGAGGGCAGGCCGAGGCCATGAGATATTCTGGGGAAAATGTCTGGAAGGGCTTTGGGGATTTGGATTTGTAAGTATGAAAAGCAAGCTTTTCATACTTCATTTGTGCCGCTGGCGCGACACAAATGGGACTCAACGCCTGCGGCATCAAGTCAAAGTATGAAAGGCAAGCCTTTCATGCTTCATATGTATCGCTGGCGCGACGCAAAATGGGACTCAATGCCTGCGGCATCAAGTCAAAGCATGATTCAGACGCGTTTGAGGGGGTATTAGTGCATATGAGCAAGATGCTGGAAAAAATCAGAGCCCGGGCCCGGAGCCTTCAAAAAACTATTGTATTCCCGGAGGGGGAGGAGCCCCGCACGGTTCAGGCGGCGGCTGTCCTGCGGAAGGAGGAGCTGGCACAGCCCCTGCTGTTGGGAAGTCCGGGAAAAATTCGTGAAGTCGCTTTTGAGACCGGCACGGATCTTGTCGGCATTCAGATGGTGGATCCGCGGGAAAGCCCGAAAGCGGGGGAATATGCGGCCGCCCTTTGCGAGATCCGAAAGGCAAAAGGAATGACGGAGGCGGAGGCGGCAAAGCTGGTTTCGGATCCCATGTATTACGGCATCATGATGGTGAAGATGGACGAGGCGGACGGCCTGGTGTCCGGGGCGGTGCATACCACCGGGGACATGCTGCGGCCGGCTCTGCAGATCATTAAGACCCGGCCCGGCATTAAGGTGGTGTCCTCCAGCTTCCTGATGGACTGTCCGAACAGAGATCTGGGAGAGAATGGGCTTTTGGTTTACGCGGACTGTGTGGTCATCCCCTGTCCAACGGCGGAGGAGCTTGCGAATATCGCGGTTTCCGCCGCGGATACGGCCCGGACGCTCTGCGGCATAGAGGAGCCGAGGGTGGCCTTCCTGTCCTTCTCCACCAAAGGGAGCGCGAAGCATGAGCTGGTTTCGAAGGTGCAGCAGGCCGTGGCCATGGCTCATGAGCTGGCCCCGGAGCTGCTTCTGGACGGAGAAATGCAGTTCGACGCGGCTCTGGTGCCGGAGGTGGCTGCCGCCAAGGCGCCAGGGAGTCCGGTGGCCGGCCGGGCCAATGTGCTGATTTTCCCGGATCTTCAGACGGGTAATATTGGCTACAAGATTACACAGCGCATTGGCGGGGCGGAATGCTTCGCCGTGCTGCAGGGACTGGCAAAGCCATGCAACGACCTTTCCCGGGGCTGTAGTGTGGAGGATATCGTGAATACCGCGGTCTTTACCGCTGTGCAGGCTCAGGCTTGATTGAAGGCTTTGATAAATGATTCATCGGTCAAAAGTCTCGATGCATACAGTATAAAGTATTTGTAACTATTCAGCACCCTCTGGATTTCCGAGAATTCCAAATGCAAAGCTTGCTTTTCATTTGGAATTCTCGGAAATCCAGAGGGCGGACAAGGCGCGGAGCGCCTCTGAACGCCCACATGAGCAGTCGCCAAAGGCGACTGCGAATAGGGCGCTGAATAGTTACAAGTATTTATCTCATGGTTTTAACTGCTGGATATGGTATGGCAAAGGACTTTTGACTGGCGAATCATAAATAAATATAGGGATAAAGTTTGAAACATCATATAGAAGTGTTTTATGACCCCATCGCTGTCTTTCGCGGAAAGACGGGGTATAAGTATTGCTGAAGAAGGAGAAAATCTGAGTGGTTTAACTGAAAAAGGAGGAGTATTAATGAAGAAGGTGTTACAGCTCGTAAGTGACGATTTTGAGGATCTGGAGCTTTGGTGTCCGGTGATGCGGCTTCGGGAGGCCGGGGTACAGGTGGATCTGGTGGCGGAAAAGCCTGGTAAGTACCATGGGAAATACGGCGTGCCCTGTGATGTGGAGCTTGCTTTTTCGGATGTGGAAGCGAAGGATTATGATGGAATTCTGGTACCCGGGGGCTGGGCACCGGACAAGCTCCGCCGGTTCCCGAAGGTGCTTAAGCTGGTACGGGAAATGGACAGGGACGGGAAGCTGATCGGGCAGATTTGCCATGCGGGATGGGTGCTGGCTTCCGCCGGAATCCTGAAAGGCCGGAAGGTGACCAGCACGCCGGGAATCCGAGACGACCTGACAAACGCGGGCGCCATTTGGCTGGATGAGGCCTGTGTTGTGGATGGGAATATTGTCTCGGCCAGGAGGCCGCCTGACATCCCCTCCTACCAGGAGGCACTGGTAAAAGCGGTATTATCGTAGTGGGATGATCGCCAAAGTCATGAAGCAATCTTTTGCCGCATTTCGGTATTCGGTTGGGAAAGGGAGAAGGTGGAGGGAGTCCGTATAGTTTTTGGGCATGCGAAGCGGGGCAGGCCGGGCGTTTGAATCTGGTTCCGGGAATCATTATTCTATGGAAAGGAAGGAGTAGGGGGATGAAGCTTGGCATTTTGGGAGCGGGATCCATTGTAGAGGATGTCCTGCCGTTTTTTAAGAAGCTTCCGTTGGAGAAGGTGGTCATCCTAGGGACGACGGCCCACAGGGAGAAGGCTGAGGGGTTGGCTGTGAAATATGGGTTGGCCGGATGCTGTTTTGACTATGATGAACTGCTGGATAGCGATATTGACACGGTTTACGTGGCGCTTCCGAACCATCTTCATTATCCATTTGCAAAAAAGGCTTTGGAAAAGGGGAAGAATGTCATTGTGGAGAAGCCGGCCGCGGCAAATGAGGCGGAGCTTTCTGGTCTTTTAAGTCTTTCGGAGGAGAGGGGGGTCCTGTTCTTTGAGGCCATGAATATCCCTTATCTCCCTGCGTTTCAGGAAGTCCGGGAGGGTATTCGGCGAATCGGAAAAATCCGGATCGTCAGCATGAATTTCTGTCAGTATTCCCGGCGCTATGATGATTTCAAAGCAGGGCGGATCCTTCCGGCCTTTGATCCGGCGAAGGCCGGCGGTGCGTTGATGGATATTAATGTATATAATCTGAGTTTTGTCATGGGACTTTTCGGGAAACCGGAGTCTGTGGATTATCTTGCCAATGTGGAGCGGGGAATTGACACCAGTGGGATTGTGACGCTGCGCTACCCGGGCTTTGCCGCTTCCTGCATCGCCGCGAAGGACTGTAAGGCTCCGGCATGCAGTATGATTGCAGGGGATGAGGGCTGCATTGTCATTGACCACAGCGTCAACAAGCTTCGAAGCTTCGCGCTTATGGATAATGATGGAAATGAGACAAGGTATGAGGATGCGGGATTCACGCACCGTATGTACCCGGAATTTGTGGCCTTTCTCCGCGCGATCGGGGAGAAGGATTATGAATTTGCCCGGCAGGCCGCGGAAAGGAGCCTGGCTGTGTGCCGTGTTATGGAGGAATGCAGGCACAAGGCCGGTATTGTCTTTGGCGAGGCGCATTCTGTGTGAGGACACATCAGTCCGTCTTTTTCGAAGGGCGTTCTGTGTAAGGACATATTGGCGGGGTTGAATAGCGCATGAAGGATGTGGCGGATTGTTTTGCAGGCAGATTAGCCGGCTTTCGGAGGTGGTTTAATGATTGAATGGATCAAGCGGCTCAGGAACAGAATCGAAAACTTCCTTTTTGGAAGATATGGGATGGACGCTCTTTCAAGGGATCTTTATATCCTGAGCTTTGTGCTTCTTCTTCTCGGCCTGGTTTTTCGTTCCGGCCCGCTGCATTTTGTTCTGCAGCTTGCCGGAGAGGCGATCATTTTCGTCTGCCTGTGGAGGATTCTGTCAAAAAACATTTATGCCAGGCAGTTGGAAAACGCAAAATATCTGTCTTTGAGAGGGAAGGTTATCGAGAAATATTTGTCCATGGAAAGAAAGGCTGCTCCAAAAGTCCGGGCGTTCCAGGAGAAGGCCGATCCGAAAGTCCGGGCATTCAGGGAGAAAGCCGGTCCGAAGTTCCAGGCGTTCAAGGAGAAGGCGGGTCCGAAGTTCCGATCCTTCAGGGAAAAGGCGCTTTCAAAGTTCCGATCCTTCAGGGAAAAGGCCGGTCCAAAATTTCTCGCGCTGAGGAGGAGGGTCAAAGACGGGGCTTTGCTGCTTCAAAGACGATGGAAGGAGCGGAAGGTGAGCCTCTTTTATTACTGCCCCTCATGCCGGCAACTGATCCGCGTACCCAGGCACAGGGGGAAAATAGAAATCCGGTGCCCGAAATGCGGCCAAAGCTTTGTGAAAAACACGGGGAAACGCAAGGGCATCGAATGGGACGAGGTGAAAAAGCCGCAGTGACAGGAAAAGCCCGGCTATTACCTTTACCACGGCCTCTCCTGAGAAAAGCCGCATTGACGGGGAAGAACCGGTTTGCCCTATGGTGCAAACGATAGGAAATAGAGGGAAAAGCATTTTGATAGGGAGCCATAGCTTGCGATATCGCAGGTGTTCGTCAGCGATTAAAATGGCCGGAGGTTGAATCATGGCGCTGTTAAAGCTTCTACCTGCCTGCAAGGATTATCTTTGGGGCGGCGACAGGTTGAAAAAGGAATATCATATTGACTTCGGCGGCGATATCCTGGCGGAGGCCTGGGAGCTGTCCTGCCACCCGGACGGGCCTTCCGTGATTGCGAACGGGCCTTATCAGGGCCATACGCTTCAGGATTATATTGATACAGAGGGACGGGAGGTGCTGGGCCTTCATTGCCGGCGTTTCCGGGAGTTCCCCATCCTGGCCAAGTTCATTGACGCCCGGGAGAACCTGTCCATTCAGGTGCATCCGGACAATCATTACGCGCTTAAGGAGGAGGGCCAGTACGGAAAGACCGAAATGTGGTATGTCATGGACGCGGGGCCCGATGCGTACCTCTATTATGGCTTTAAGCGGGAAATCAGCAGGGAGGAATTTGAGAAGCGGATCGAGACGGATTCCCTGCTGGAGGTGCTGAATGCCGTGCCCGTACAGAAGGGCGATATCTTGTTCATTGAGTCCGGAACCATTCATGCCATAGGGAAAAACATCCTGATCGCCGAAGTTCAGCAGAATTCCAATGTCACGTACCGGGTTTATGATTACGGGCGCGTGGGGAAGGACGGCAAGAAGCGGGACCTCCATATTGAGAAGGCTCTGGATGTCACGAGGCGCGTCCCCATCGTACGGGACAGGAGCAGCTATCCCCATGTGGCGGACTGCGATTACTTTACCGTGGACAGGCTGAACCTGGACGGGGGGATCCTTCAGGAGATACGGGGCTTTGTGTCCGATGACTCCTTCGCGAGCTTCCTGTTCCTCTCGGGGGAGGGCCTGATCCGGAGCGGCGGCGAGGAGCTTCCTTTCCGGAAAGGGGACAGCTTCTTCCTGTCTGCCGGGAGTGGGGAATATGTGGTGGAGGGCGCCTGCGAGGCGTTGGTGATCACGATACGGGAAAAGGCGGCGCCCGTCCGGATCGGTATTGCGCTGGGCGGCAGCGAGACGAGGATAGGGCTCCTGGATATTCACAGGGAGCTGATTGCTTCGAAAATCATTCCGACCGACCGGAGTCTGGATGCCCGGGAGATGCTGGAGCGTGCCGCCCACGCGGCACTCGGGCTTTTGGAGGAGCAGCAGATTCAGATGGAGCAGTGCATTGGCGTGGGAGTCGGGGTTCCCGGGACGGTGGACTGGAGGAATGGCACGGTGCTTTATTCCAACAATGTCCGTTGGAAGCAGGTGGATGTGGCCGGCATTATCGGTACCCTGATCCCGCTTCCGGTCCGTGTCGCGAACGATGCTGACTGCGCGGCCCTCGGAGAGCACCTCGCCGGGGCGGGCGTTGATTACCAGGATATCGTCATGGTCACCCTGGGAGCCGGCGTGGGGGGCGGCATTCTCCTGAACGGGCGTATTTTTGAGGGGAGCGGTATCGGCGGGAGCGAGCTCGGGCATATGGTGATCATCCATAATGGCAGACGCTGCACCTGCGGAAGGAAGGGCTGCCTTGAGGCGTATGTGTCCATGCCGGCCCTTCTCCGGGATGCCAGGGAGGCCTGCGGCAGGGAGATCGGGCTCGAGGAGCTCTTTTCAGAAGCGGGAAAGGACGGCGACCTTCATGTGGTTACGGAAAATTACAAGGAACGTCTGGGGGCGGGCGTCGTCAACATGGTCAATCTCTTTCGACCGCAGTTGGTGCTGATCGGCGGGCTGATGTCGGAGCAGGCCGGGGAGCTGCTTCCGCCCCTTCGCGAGATGATCCGGGACGAGGTTTTCGGAGGCTCCAACGGGGCCGTGCCGGACGTGGCCGTGGCCACGCTGGGGAAGAATGCCGGCGTGATCGGGGCGGCCAGCCTGATCTGAGACATGTGGCACGGCAATCATCGGGCATAGTCGGGAATATATAATTGTCATATCATGCGAATTAGACCGGTCGGGTGCCGTTACACCTTCGTGGACTGGCGAACAAGATCGATTCAGACGCATCCCTCATTGCCGGTTGGCCAAACTCAATCTGGCTTTGCCAGATTGAGTCATTTCCCTGTGGGATGCGTCAAATACGGTATAAACTATGCCTGATGCATAGTTAATACCTGCATAAAATGAGGGCTGGGTCATGCGATCCAGCCCTTTGGTTTTCATCTGTTATACATCGCATATTTCCTGGGAAAAATCTTGTGATCAGGGGTATTGTCAGTGCATAATAATTAGGATTGAATCGAATTGATTTTAAAACAGACAGAATATAGAATCTGATTTTTTTTCGGTTTTGCCGTTCTCTTCTAACATTGCAAAGGAAGATTGGGGTATTCTTTGCAGGCCGCAGATATAAATTTAATATGTCTGAAATCGACGAATGGGTAAAGAGAGGCAAGAGATCCGATGCAGACAAGGAGGTAGCAGCTATGGCTGATAATAAGAAGGAGCAAGAACGGGAAGAGCTTCACCGCGCGATATGGGCGATTGCTGATGAACTTCGTGGAGCCGTAGATGGATGGGACTTTAAGAACTATGTGCTTGGTTCCATGTTCTACCGGTATATTTCTGAAAATCTTACGAATTATATTAACCGTGGAGAGCGTGAAGCTGGAAATCTGAATTTTGATTATGCAAAGATGTCAGATGTGGATGCGGAAGAAGCAAGGGTGGGCTTGGTGGAAGAGAAGGGATTCTTCATTCTTCCAAGTGAGCTTTTTACTAATGTAAGAGCAAAGGCCAGCCTAGATCCGAACCTTAACGAGACACTTGAAAAGGTATTCCGTCATATAGAGGAATCCGCAAAAGGAAGTCAGTCTGAGGGGAGTTTTGCAGGTCTGTTTGATGACTTTGATGTAAACAGCAATAAGCTGGGAAGTACGGTTGCCAAAAGGAACGAGCGCTTAGCGAAACTTCTGGACGGAATTGCTGTTATGAGATTGGGCTCAGTAGATGAGCATGATATAGATGCTTTTGGGGATGCGTATGAGTATCTCATGACTATGTATGCATCTAATGCTGGAAAGTCCGGGGGAGAATTCTTTACACCTGCGGATGTATTGGAGCTGCTGACAAGGCTTGGTACGGTAGGGAAAAAGAAGGTAAATAAGGTGTATGATCCGGCGTGCGGTTCCGGTTCGCTACTACTGAAGGCTGTCAAGATTCTTGGAAAAGATGCCGTGGAGATCGGATTCTTTGGACAGGAAATAAACATTACGACATACAACCTCTGCCGTATCAATATGTTCCTTCATGATATTGGGTTTGATAAGTTCGATGTGGAATGTGAGGATACACTGATCAATCCGCAGCATTGGGATGATGAGCCATTTGAACTGATCGTCTCAAATCCGCCGTACTCTATAAAATGGGCTGGAGATGACAACCCACTGCTTATCAATGATCCGAGATTTGCACCTGCAGGTGTTCTGGCACCAAAGAGCAAAGCGGATATGGCATTTATCATGCACTCACTTTCATGGCTGGCACCAAATGGTGTGGCAGCTATTGTTTGTTTCCCCGGAATCATGTATCGAGGTGGGGCGGAGCAGAAAATCAGGAAATATCTGGTCGATAACAACTACGTAGATTGTGTGATTCAGCTTCCAAGTAATCTTTTCTTTGGAACGCCTATTGCAACATGTATCATGGTGATGAAAAAGGGGAAAGCTGATAACAAGGTCTTATTTATTGACGCAACTAACGAGTGTATTAAAGTAACAAATAATAATAAGCTGACACAAAACAATATCCAGCGAATAATGGATGCGTTTATCAAGCGAGAGGATATAGAATATTTCTGTCATCTGGCATCTTATGATGAGGTGGCAGAGCAAAATTATAATCTGTCTGTGAGTTCATATGTTGAAGCAGAGGATACCAGAGAAAAGGTAGATATTGTAAAACTAAATGCTGAAATAAAAGAGATCGTTGCCCGGGAGCAGGTTCTGAGGGATGAGATTGACAAGATCATCGCAGAAATCGAAGGAGGGCAGGAAGGATGAGCAGCCTTATCAAAACAGATGTCAAATATAGAAACTGGATAAAGGATGTATCAAAGCGCTTCCGGCAGAGCCAGCTGAAAGCGGCTGTTAATGTGAACAGTGAGATGCTGCGGTTTTACTGGGGGCTTGGAAGAGATATTGCCGTTATGAGTGAGGAAGCCGGATATGGTTCGGGCTTTTATAAGTCCATAAGTAGTGATCTAAAAGATGTGTTTCCGGATATCAGGTCCTTTTCCACGACCAATTTGAAGTACATGCGCTATTTTTATGAGATGTATCCTTCTGTATCTGAAAATCGTCAACAGCTTGTTGATGCATCCGATGATAATGAGAATCGTCAACAGTCTGTTGACGATTTCGATACAATATTTCAAATACCGTGGGGTCATCATGTTCAGATTCTTGGAAGATGTAAAGGAAATCCTGAGAAGGCGCTGTTTTATGTAAAGAAGACCTTGGAGAACGACTGGTCAAGAGCGGTTCTTATGAATTTCCTTGACACAGATCTGTACGAGCGACAGGGAAAAGCGATTACCAATTTTAGCCTGACGCTACCGGAGGATCAGAGTGAGCTTGCACAGGCAATTACGAAGGATCCGTATAATTTTGATTTTATCGCTATAAGAGAAAAATATAATGAAAAGGAGCTAAAGGATGCGCTTCTGGCTAATGTTGAGAAGTTACTTATGGAGCTTGGAAGTGGGTTCGCCTACGCTGGACGGGAAGTGGAACTGAGTATTGGCAAAACGGAAAATTTTGTTGATCTTCTTTTCTATAATTACAAGCTACATTGCTTTTTTGTGGTCGAGGTAAAAATAGGAGAGTTTCAATCTGCGGATATGGGGCAGCTTGGAACATATATGGTTGCAGTAAACCACCAGATGAAGAGTGAGAAAGACGGACCTACGATGGGGTTGATAATTTGTAAATCGAAAGATAATGTGAAAGCACAATATGCCTTAGAGGCCAGCAGCCAGCCAATGGGTATTGCGGTATATGATATCAATAGATTTCTTCCGGAGGATTACAGATCATCCCTGCCGACAATAGAAGAGATAGAAGCAGAGTTGACCGACAAAGAGGAAGGAGGGCAGGACGATGAGTAAGCTTGATGAACTGATAGCTGAGTTGTGCCCAGATGGGGTGGAATACTTTGACTTAAAGGATGTTTCAAACTACGCAAAAGAAAGAATCGATGCATCGTTGGTGAATGAGAATAATTATGTTGGAGTGGAAAACTTGTTACAGAAAAAAGCAGGGGTTACTATAGCTAGTTCTGTTCCTTCTGAGGGAAGTGCGATTGCATTTCACGAAGGGGATATCTTGATAGGAAATATCAGACCGTATTTAAAGAAAATATGGATAGCAGATAAGGACGGAGGTACTAATGGAGATGTTCTTACCATTGTTATAAAAGATAGAAGACGTATTATGCCTAAATACCTGTATTATGTTCTTTCCTCTGAAGCATTTTTTATTTATGATGTACAAAATTCCAAGGGTGCAAAAATGCCTCGTGGAGACAAAAAAGCGGTTATGAGCTACAGGTTCCCTGCACCTCCGCTGGAGGTGCAGCGTGAAATTGTCCATATTTTGGACGATTTCACGCTCCTTTCAGCGGAGCTTTCAGTGGAGCTTTCAGCTCGCAGAAAGCAATATGAATATTATCGGGACACATTGCTTGATTTTGATAAAGAGATTCCGAAGGTGACATTAAAAGAGATTGCTACGGATATGTACAGGGGATCCGGAATAAAAAGAGATCAGGTGACGGAGGATGGTATTCCATGTGTTCGGTATGGTGAGATATATACTACGTATAATACATGGTTTACAGACTGTGTTTCACATACACAGCTGGAATATGTTCCTTCGCCCAAATACTTTGGTCATGGAGATATCCTGTTTGCGATAACCGGTGAGAGTGTCGAAGATATTGCAAAATCTGTGGTGTATATTGGGGATGAAGAATGCCTTGCCGGTGGTGATATCGTGGTTATGAAGCATAATCAGAATCCGAGGTATATGGCGCATGTATTATCTACCACTTATGCAAGGGAGCAGAAGAGCTGCGGCAAGGTGAAAAGTAAGGTAGTTCATTCAAATGTTCCATCTATCGAGAGCATAGAGATCCCGCTTCCGCCGTTGGATGTGCAGGAAAGGTATGCGGATGTCTTAGATAACTTTGAAAGGATCTGTAATGATCTGAATATTGGGCTACCCGCAGAAATAGATGCCCGTCAAAAGCAATACGAATATTATAGGGATTTGCTCTTGACATTTGCTGAGACAGGAAGCAGCATCCTTACAGACAGACAGACAGACAGACAGACAGACAGACAGACAGACAGACAGACAGGCAGACAGACAGGCTGAAATAAGGCTTATTCAGTATGTTTTTGGATATGCGAATATTGAGCTTCGGGATATTGCGACTGTTACCAGAGGCGGGAATTTTCAGAAGAAAGACTTCGTAGAAAATGGATATCCCTGCATTCATTACGGACAGATGTATACGCATTTTGGTGTAACGACAACGGAGGTCATAAAGTATCTGAGTGAGGATGTTTACAACAAATCCAAACACGCTGTTCAGAATGATATTGTGATGGCAGTGACCAGTGAGAATGTAGAGGATGTATGTTCCTGTACAGCATGGCTGGGGGAGGATGAAATCGCTGTGAGCGGACATACGGCAATCATTCATCATAATCAGAATGCAAAGTATTTAAGCTATTATTTCCATACGGAGCATTTTTTCAGGCAAAAGAAGAAGTTAGCTCACGGAACCAAAGTAATAGAGGTTACACCGGATAAGTTGCTTGACATCATAATTCCTTTGCCGCCTGCGGAAGAACAGGATCGTATTGTGGGAATACTGGACAGATTTGATTCATTGAGTACAAGTATGGAAGAGGGCATTCCTGCTGAGATAGAGGCAAGACAGAAGCAGTACGAATATTACAGAGACAGGCTTTTGGATTTTAAGGAAAAAGAATAACAGGGAGGATGCGGCATGCCATATTTTAATATCGTCGCACAGACAAATGAGAATACGGTTGTTACTGAATATGAGCCGATGAAGCAACGCTCAGAACAGTATCAAAGCGAGGCTGCTCTTGAAAAAGAATTTATTCGTATGCTTGGGGAGCAGGGATATACATATCTTCCAATTCACTCGGAGGCAGAGCTTATTACTAATCTCCGTGAACGGTTGGAGGAACTGAACAAGTATAAATTTTCTGATTCAGAGTGGGAGCGGCTTTTTAAGGATAGCATCGCCAATCCCAATGAGCACATAATAGAGAAGACGACAAAGATCCAGGAGGATTTTGTGCAGGTCTTAAAGCGTGATGATTCTATGACAAAAAACATCACACTCATTGACCGCAAAAACATTCATAACAATCGCCTGCAGGTTATCAACCAGTATGTGCTGGGCAAGGAAGACGGTGCTAAGTACGATAATCGTTATGATGTGACGATTCTTGTCAACGGTTTGCCGCTTGTACATATCGAGCTTAAACGAAGAGGTGTCCCAATCAGGGAGGCATTTAATCAGATTGACCGTTACCAGAGGGATTCTTTCTGGGCTGGCAGTGGACTATATGAGTATGTGCAGATATTTGTTATCAGCAATGGTACGAACACAAAATATTATTCCAATAGCACAAGATTCAATGCCATAAAGGACGCTGCATCCGGGAAGGTGAAGAAGGAAAAGACAAGCAATAGCTTTGAGTTTACTTCATTCTGGGCGGACGCAAATAATCAGATAATTCCTGACCTGATTGATTTTACGAAGACTTTCTTTGCAAAGCATACGCTCTTAAATATTCTGACAAAGTATTGCGTGTTTACATCGGAGAATATTTTGATGGTCATGAGACCGTATCAGATCACGGCTACGGAGAGAATTATTAATCGCATCGAGATTGCTCATAACTATAAGAAGTACGGCAATATAGCCGGGGGTGGATACATCTGGCATACAACGGGATCCGGAAAGACTCTTACATCGTTTAAGACGGCCCGCATCGCTTCCACGTTGGAATTTGTGGATAAAGTTCTATTTGTGGTAGACCGTAAGGATCTGGATTACCAGACAATGAAGGAGTATGACCGTTTTGAGAAGGGAGCGGCCAACAGCAATACATCCACGGCGATTCTACAGAGACAGCTGGCAGATAGTAAGTCGCATATTATCATAACGACAATACAGAAGCTTTCGACTTTTATAAAGAAGAACAAGGAACACGATGTTTATAATAAACAGATCGTAATCATTTTTGACGAATGCCACCGTAGCCAGTTTGGAGATATGCATGCGGCTATTGTACGATATTTTAAGAAGTACTATATGTTTGGATTTACCGGTACGCCTATTTTCCCGGTGAATGCAGGGGGAAGCGTAAAGAATCCGAACTATGCCACAACAGAGCAAACATTTGGAGACCAGCTTCACGCCTATACTATAGTGGATGCCATCAATGATAAGAACGTCCTTCCTTTCAGGGTGGATTACATCAAGACAATGGATACTGATGCAGATATTGATGATGAAGAGGTATGGGATATCGATCGTAAGAAGGCATTTGAGGCTTCTGAGAGAATATCTCTTGTGGCAAATTACATATTGGATCATTTTGATCAGAAGACATATCGTGGAGATAAGACCTATGTTTTCAATACTCTGACCAATATACAGGAAGTAGCTTCTGCGGATCGTGGCAAGGTAGAGGAGGTAAAGAAGAAACAGCGGCTCTCTGGCTTCAATTCAATATTTGCGGTTGCGTCAGTGCCGATGGCAAAGTTGTATTATGATGAATTCCGAAAGATCATGAAAAAAGATCCGACAAAGCAGCTGAAGATCGCCGTCATATACAGCTATGCGGCGAATGAGGAAGAAGCTGACGGTATTCTTGAAGAGGAAAACTCAGAGGATACATCCGCTCTCGATAAGAATGCCAGGGATTTCCTTGAAAGCGCGATTCAGGATTATAATCTGATGTTCCATACGAATTATGATACATCCGGAGACAAGTTCCAGAATTACTATAAGGACGTTTCACTTCGGATGAAGAATAAGGAGTTGGATCTGCTTATTGTAGTGAATATGTTCCTTACCGGATTTGATGCTACTACATTAAATACATTGTGGGTGGATAAAAATTTAAAGATGCACGGACTAATTCAGGCTTTTTCCCGGACAAACCGTATCCTAAACAGCATAAAGACTTTTGGGAATATTGTTTGTTTCCGTAATCTTCAAAAGAGGGTGGATGCCGCGATATCCCTGTTTGGTGATAAGAATGCCGGTGGGATTGTCCTTATGCAGAGCTTTAAGGATTATTATTACGGATATGAGTCGGTGGATGGAAAGCCGATGCCTGGCTACGTGGATATGATCGAAGAGCTTTTGTCTAAGTTTCCGGTGGATCATACACAGATTGTAGGTGAGCAGAACCAGAAGGATTTTATCGCATTGTTCGGAGCGATACTTCGCATGAGAAATCTGCTGGTGTCGTTTGATGATTTTGCCGGGAAAGAAATCATCAGTGAGAGAGACCTTCAGGATTATCTAGGCAAATATCAGGATCTGCGAGATGAATGGAAGCGCAGAAGGGAGTCCGGAGAAAGCACAGATATTACAGATGATATTGTTTTTGAGATAGAGCTGATAAAGCAGATTGAGATTAACATAGACTATATCCTGATACTGGTTAAGAAATATCAGGACAGTCACGGTGAGGATAAGGAGTTGCTTGTTACAATCCGCAAGGCCGTTGATGCCAGCCCGGAACTTCGTAGCAAGAAAGCTCTCATAGAATCCTTTATTGCCGGAGTGAATGAAATCGAAGATGTAATGGATGTATGGCATGACTATGTAGTAGAGATGAAGGAAAAGGATCTCGCTGTTATAATTGAAGAAGAACGATTGAAGCCGAATGAAACAAGAGAGTATATCGAAAGATCCTTCAGAGATGATGAACTGAAGACCATCGGTACGGATATTGATAGGATCATGCCGCCGGTATCACGATTTGGTGGTGCAGGAAGGGATAAAAAGAAGGAAGCCTTGATCAGAAGATTGACAGCATATTTTGAAAAGTTCAGAGGGTGCTGAATAGTTACAAACTGTGATAAAAATAATTGGAAGTCGACATGAGGCAGATAATGAATATGGAATATGAGAAGTACCAGCAATCCAAGACCGACAAACTGTATGGCAGGATTCCGGCACAGGCTTGATGAGGGAGAGTCAGGCTATGAAAAAGTTTAATACGACAGCAGTCTGCATTCCATCAAAGCATTATATGGTGGATTTTTCCGAACGCGCAGTTGAAATCAAAAAAATGGTTGATGCGGGAAAATACTTTGTCATTAACCGGGCAAGGCAATATGGAAAGACGACGACAATTGAAGCGCTCCGCAGGGCATTAGCCGCTGAAGATTTAGTCATCAGCCTGGATCTTCAGGATATAGAAGATGGAAGCTTCAAAAATGGAGGGGAGTTTTCCAAAGCGTTTGCAAGAATTATTCTGGATGCGGGAGAGTTTGACGGTCTTATGATTCCGGAGTCAATAATTGACAGATTTCAGAAGCTGGGTAAAAGGCCGTCAGATGAAGTGAAAATGGATGACTTGTTTCGCGTGTTCAGGTTTTGGTTCAAGGAGGAGGAACGTCCGATCGTTTTGATTATTGATGAAGTAGACAGCGCAACGAATAATCAGGTATTTCTGGATTTCCTGGCGCAACTGCGTTCTCTGTATTTAAAGCGTGAAAGAACAAAAACCTTCCAGTCAGTTATCCTTGTCGGCGTGACAGATGTCAGACATCTGAGGAGCAGGATCAGGGAGGAGGACAGGCATAAGGTAAACAGCCCCTGGAACATTGCTGCAGATTTTGATATTGATATGAGCCTTTCGGAAACAGGAATTAAAGGCATGCTGGATGAATATGAGGCAGATCATCATACAGGGATGGATACGGCTGCTATCGCAAGATTTATCCGTGAGTACACAAACGGATATCCTTTTCTGGTCAGTCGTATCTGCCAACTGATGGATGAGGAGGTCAGTAAGACGATGCGCCTTCCGGAAGTCTGGACATACAGGGGATTTGATGAGGCGGTAAAGCAGCTCCTCGCTGAAAAAAATACTTTGTTTCAGAGTCTGACAAAGAATCTGGACAATTTTCCTGAACTGAAGGCCTCTATACGAAGCATCCTGATGGAGGGAACGAAGCTGACATGGAACCCTGATCAGGATGATATTATAAAGATGCAGATGTATGGGCTGATCAGAAATGATCGGAACACGGTAAAGGTAGCTAACAGGATCTTTGAAACAAGATTGTATAACCTGTTTCTATCGGATGAAGAACTGAAGAACAATGTATTCAGCCGCGAAGGCGAGCTTGCGAAGAACAGGTTTGTGGAAGATGGCAAACTTAATATGCGCCTTATCCTGGAACGGTTTAAGGATACCTATACAGAGGTCTGCGGACCGCTTGTGGACAGGTTTAAGGAGAAGGATGGAAGGGAACAGTTCCTTCTGTACCTGAAGCCGATCATAAATGGTACAGGGAATTATTATATAGAGGCTCAGACCAGGGATCAGACAAGAACGGATGTGATCGTGGACTATCTGGGGCAGCAGTATATTCTGGAGCTTAAGATTTGGCGCGGCGAAAGGTACAATGCCGAAGGTGAAAAGCAGATCATCGAGGACCTGGACTATTGGAATTTGAACACAGGCTATATGCTGAGCTTTAATTTCAATAAGAAAAAAGAATCCGGCTTGAAACGGGTGGAAATTGGAGATAAGGTGCTTTTTGAGTGTACGGTATAAGTCCGCAGTTCGATATGCGCCAACAAGACAGAATATGTCGTAGGTAATAACTATGCATCAGGCATAGCTACTTCCGTATTTGGCGCATCCCTTGCTCTGCGGCAAAACCTGGGCATTTTTATTTCATCGATCGTATAGCCCATCGGAAAAAATGAATTGAGAATTTGAGAAAATGCCGTGGCTGCTCTATGTGTCAGAGCGGCCGCGGCATTCTTTGAAAGAGGTTTTTGAGCACTGTCCGGCCTTTACGGATCTAAAACATTGATCGGAGCACTGTCCGGCTTTTTACGGATTTACGACGTTGACCGGAGCGCCGTCCAGAAAGGCTTTGATGTCCGCATCGGTATATCAGGAAAGCTAAGTGGTTGAAACCCATAGTAAAGAAGGAGGGCGCGGGATGGCTGTCAGATTTTTGCCGGTCGGAGATAGCGCGGTTTCCGTGCAGTTGGGGGAGGACATCAGCCTGGAAACGAACCGGAAGGTCATCATGCTGATGCGCGCTCTGGAGGAAAACCCGGTGGAGGGGGTCACGGAATGCATTCCGGCTTACGCGACGGTGATGATTCATTACAGGCCGGATGTGATCCTTTTTGACAGGCTTAAGGAAAGGGTGGAGGAGCTTCTTGGGGGCGGGAGGGAACCCGCCATGAGGGAGTCCTTTGTGACGGAGATCCCTGTGCTTTACGGGGGAACTCTCGGAGAGGATCTTTCGGTCTGCGCGAGCCTGGAGGGCGTGTCAGAGGAGGAACTTATCAACTCTTCTCCGCTATGGCGTAGGAGGCTATAAGGGGCGGAAGCTGGAAAAGGGGGATCGCATCGGCTTTTGCGCTCCCAGGGCCGTGCTGCCCGATATGGAGGGGAGGACGCTTCCGAAGGAGCTGTTTCCTGAAAAGGAGACGGTGCTCCGGGTCGTGTTGGGCCCGCAGGACGACTGCTTTCCGAAGGAATCCATCCGGCGTTTCTTCTGGTACGGGGCTGTTTTTACGGAAGCCTTTGACCGGATGGGCGCGAGGCTGCGCTGCGAGGAGCCGATCCGGCATATAGGCGACGGGAATATCATTTCCGATGGCATTGCGTTCGGATCCATTCAAGTCCCGCCTAATGGGCAGCCCATCATTATGCTGGCAGACCGGCAGGGAATCGGCGGATACAGCAAGATCGGGACGGTCATCACGCCGGATCTGAGCCGCATTGCCCAGAGCAGGCCGGGGGACAGGATCCGGTTTTTGGATATGGACATCCGGACGGCGCAGCTTGTATATGTCAGGGAGCTTCACCGTTTCGATGAGCTGGAGAAAAGGTGGAGAGTAGCCTGATTAGGAGAGATGACAGGGGAGGGGAAATGTTTCGAATCGATTTGAACAGCGATATGGGGGAGAGCTTCGGCGCTTATAAGATGGGGGCTGATGAGGAGATCATCCGCTTTGTGACGAGCACAAACATTGCCTGCGGTTATCATGCGGGGGATCCGATGGTCATGGACAAGACGGTCAAAATGGCGAAGGAAAAGGGCGTTGGCATCGGCGCTCACCCCGGTTATCCGGATTTGATGGGCTTCGGCCGCCGGAAAATGGTGCTTTTCCTGCAAGAGGTCAAGAATATCATCAAATATCAGATCGGCGCATTGAATGCCTTTGTGCAGTCCGAGGGCCTGAAGCTTCAGCATGTGGCGCCTCACGGTGCGCTGGGGAATCTCTGCCAGTATGACAGGGAGGTTTCCCGGGCCATCTGTGAAGCGGTCTATGAGGTGGATCCCGGTCTTATGATCTTCTACTGCGCCGGCGCCGTTCTGGGGGAGGAAGCGGAGAAGATCGGGCTCCGCACCGCGTCGGAGATTTTTGCGGACCGCGCGTATATGGAGGATCTGTCCCTGGTGCCCCGAAAGCAGCCAGGCTCCATGATCACGGATGAGGAGCTGGCCATCCGCCGCTGCGTCCGTATGGTGAAGGAGGGGAAGGTCACGGCCATCACCGGGAAGGACATAGATATCAAAGGAGATACGCTCTGCGTGCATGGCGATGGGCCGAAAGCCCTTCTTTTCGTACAGAAAATCCGGGAGGAATTCGTCCGGGAGGGCATTGAGATAAAGAACATCAGTGAATAAGGAAGGCTGCCGCGGCAAAATCTGCCGGAGGAGCGCATGGATCAGGGGATTTTTATTCCCTGAAAGAATAGGCATAGCTGGAGCATGATTTCCGGCTATGCCGTTTTATTTTAGGCAGATTGTGATGAAGGTATTTTCGTAGTCCTGGAGCAAATGATAGATAGCTTTTATTTCTACTGTATTATCGATGATACTATACAGCATGACGTAGTCGTGTTTTAAAAGTTTGATTTTTCTGATCCCCCTTTTTTTAAGTTCGGGATGATCACAGTATCCGAGACTTCCGGCGACAGATTGAAGTTCAGTGATAGTGTCCAGCGCATCCAGCAAAACGTTATCTGCGGCCTGATCATTCATAAGAGTGTCATGAATATAGTCAATATAATTGTTTAACTGGTTTAAAGCTGTCGGAGAAATCTGCACATTATACGAAACCATGTTGACGCCTCATGGATTCTATTGCCGCACGGGCATCTTTTCCAAGCCCTTGGGAAAATTCACTGGAGGATGTATCAATATCCGCAAGAACTCTTTTTGTATCAACTGGTGAATAAGGATTGGCAGGACGGTATGAAAAAAATAGTTGCTGTGTATAGGCATATACTTTTCGCCTTGCTTCTTCTGGCATTGTTTCAAGCATGGAAACGGTTGCGCTGATATCAGTCATTTGGATTTTCCCTCCATATTATTGATGGCTTTATTATAAAAAGTTTTATAACTGCTTGCAAGCCTTTGTTTAAGAGTTCTGACTCGCTCGCCTGGGTCGGAATTTCAAAAGTATTTGCAGTTCATTCACAGATTTCTTGTGTGCGCTGGCTGTTCTTAATACCTTTTCCTGGGCTTGGTGTATTTTCTGTTCCACAGTTTAAATTGATGTGGATTTCTCCCTCATTCTTCGTTTGATGCTTTTCGATTATATACTTCGAAAGGATTTCTTCTTTTTCTTATCACAATGAATGATCTATCCTCGACTATTTTTTAAGGATATGCTGATTAAACCAGCATTTCCTTGCTTCAGGATGATACCAAGGTGCGTTTCGGCATTGCAAAGGAGCTGGGCGCCACGCATTGCGTGAACGGTTCCACGGAGGATGTGGTGGCCCGCTGCACGGAAATCTGCGGCAGGGACAATCTTGGGCTGGTGGTGGAGTGTTCAGGCGCGAATATCGCCCTGAAGCAGGCCATAGAGATGCTCCGCCCGAACGGGGAGGTCGTCCGCGTGGGCATGGGCTTCAAGCCGCTGGAGTTCTCCATTAACGATATCACGTCCTGGAACAAGAGCATCATCGGGCACATGGCTTATGATTCCACCTCGTGAAGGAACGCGATACGGCTGCTTGCCTCCAGGCAGATCCGCGTACAGCCGATGATCACACACCGCATGGGGCTTTCCCACTGGCAGGAGGGCTTTGACGCCATGGCGAAGAAGGAAGCCATCAAGGTTATTTTTACCTATGATTATGAGGATAAGGATGAGAAGGCCTTTGGGGAGGAGGATTAAATGGCGGAATGGAAGAATACCGAGGCGATACTCGTTACGCTGGGAAAGATGGAGATTAAAGAGGCTCCGATGCCCGAACCCGGGGATAATGACATTGTCATGCAGGTGGAGTATGTGGGCATTTGCGGTTCGGATATACACGGATTTCAGTTTGAACCGTTCATCCCTCCCAGGGATCCGAATCAGAAGATCGGACTTGGGCGTGAGGCGGCCGGCCGTGTCGTTGCGGTCGGGAAAAAGGTGACGAAGTTCAGGGCTGGGGACCGGGTGAATATTGAGCCCGGCGTGCCCTGCGGGAAATGCAAATACTGCCTTTCCGGGCACTACAATATTTGTCCGGACGTTGATTTCCTCGCCACGCAGCCGAATTACAGAGGCGCGCTTACCAATTATATCCGGCATCTGGCTGACTTTACCTATAAGCTGCCGGATAATCGAGCCGGAGGAGGTAAAGAAATACGTTGACGAGAATACCTGCATCCTCAGCATAATGTCCGCTTCCAACGTGACGGGCGGGATCATGGACATTAAGGAGATCGTCCGGAGGGCGAGGGCAATCAAGCCGGATCTCTATATTGTCACCGACGCGGTCCAGCACGCGCCCCATCACGCGATGGACGTGGAGGAGCTGGGAGTGGATGGATGCAATTTCGCGCCCTACAAGTTCTTCGGCATCCGGGGCGTAGGCTACGCCTATGTTTCCGACCGGGTGGCGAAGCTTCCGCATCACAAGCTTCTGAAGAAGGATCAGAGGGTGTTCGAGCTGGGCACCCCGTCGCCGGGGAATTTTGCCGCGATGAGCGAGGTGATCAGCTACGTCTGCGAAATCGGGAAGCACTTTATCTACAGCGAGGATCGCAAGGAGCTTTATCGGGAGGGCATGCGCCGCATACACCTTCAAGAAAGGGTGCTGCTTTACCGTATGCTGGAGGGCACGGACGCTGTGCCGGGCTTAAGGCATATTGACGGGGTGAAGGTCTTTACGGATGACGGCAAGGTGGAGGGAAGGGATCTCATTGCCGGAATCGGTTTTGACGGGGTCAATCTGACGGAGGCGGTCGCAGAGTACCAGCGGAGGGGCGTAACCGTTTTTGACCGGGTCAATACGAATATTTATTCCAAGAGGATCGTGGAGGCGATCGGGACTCCGGGGCTTATAAGGGTTTCTCCGCTGCATTGCAACAGCGCAGGCGACATTGACGAGTTCCTTCGCATTACGAAGAGCATGGCGGAAATGTACAGGGCGTGAAAGACTTCCCGGCAGCCGGGCGGCTAAAAGATGCCCCTTGCGACCCTGACCACTCTGAAAAAGACTTGCCTGTGGGGGCGGCGCGCGATTTTTGAAGCACGCCGCCCCTTTGTGTGGGGGAAGAATTCGAACCCAGCCGATCGAAGGTACGGTCAGGGAACGCCGCCCCTTTGTGTGGGGGAAGAATTCTCCCTGTCGTATCGGTCGGTCAGATCGCCCGACGCCGCCCCTTTGTGTGGGGTAGGAATCGGAGTATTCCTTACCCCCTTTTGCTGCGGATTCCGGGCATGGAAAAAGGGACTTTTCAGTATTTTCCATGCTCAGAAACCTTTCCTGCATGGATTCAGGATATGGAAAACGGGACTATTTGCAAAAATTGATGTGTGAATCATAACTGTCGGAATTGAGTTTGCTCAAGATGGATATATTAGGTTTGTGCCGTTTCTTTTTCTGTGTTATGATTAATTTCGACGTTATGATTCTCTTTCCTTTTTTGAAAACGTCTTTCAATGTATTCCGGGAAATGGGGGATCAAAAGAAGGAAAAGTGAGTATAACGCCTTGTTGGAAACAAAGGGGGAAAGGCCATGGGGCAGAAGCAGCGGCTGGAGGAGATCCGGCAGAAGGTCAGGCAGGAGAGAAGGGTTGTCGTTTCGGAACTTAGTGTTCTGTTCGGGGTTACGGAAGAAACAATACGGAGGGATCTGGACAAGCTGGAAGCGGAGGGGGTTGTAGCCAGGACCTATGGGGGCGCCGTGCTTAACGGGGAAGCCTCTATGGAAAGGATAGAGTTCAACCGCAGGGCGGCCATTTGCGTGGAGGAAAAGCAGTATATTGCGAAGCTGTGCGCTATGGAGCTGCCCCTGAACGGGACGATAGCCACGGACGCCAGTACGACGGTGCTGGAGGCCCTGCGGGCGATTTCCGACCGGGCATCACGGTCCTGACGCCTTCCATCAGGGCGGTTTCGGATTTCCTTGATACAGAGGTCTGTATTATTTCCACCGGCGGGATTGTAAACAAAAGCACTTATGCCTTTGAGGGGCTGATACCTCAGAAGCTGATGGCAGCCTATCACACGGACTACACGCTTTTGAGCTGCAAGGCTCTGAATCTTGAAAGCGGGATCTTCGATTCGGTGGAGGAGGAGGTTCTTTTGAAAAGAACCATCATTTCCCAGGGGCAGAAGGTGATCCTGCTGGCGGATCATACGAAGTTTGACCGCCTGGCCTTTGTGAAGCTTGCGGATTTTGCGGATCTTGATGTTATCATTACGGACAGAAAGCCCTCCGATGCCTGGTGCGTCGAAATGGAGAAGAGGAACATCAGGCTGGTGTATTGATCGGGCTGATGTGCTGAAAGGGAGATGGTAGATATTGGCGTAGCTTGCCGAGCCGGTTTGCCCTGCAGGGGGTTCGTAATGGCAGAACCTCTTTTGTGACATGCCTCGACAAACTCTATGGTTTGCCCCGCAGGCGGTTCGCAATGTCAGAATTCAGAGCAGTGAAAACACACTCTGAGATAAAAGGAAGATGCATCGGGGCGCTGGGCTGTGCCGGGAGGAATGGATGTCAAAAGCGGAATGGGAGAAAATTCTGTACTGTGCCTTGTGCGTGGGCGAGCATATGCTGGAAAGCGGGGCGGAGGTGCACAGGGTCGAGGATACGATCCGCAGGATCTGTCTTTCTTATGGGGCAGAGAGGGCGGATGTGTTTTCCATTACCTCCAGCATTGTGGTGACACTTTATCTCGGAGATTGTGAAACGCTGACACAGACAAGGCGTGTCTATTCTTTTTCAAATCATATGGCAAGGCTCGATGAGTACAATGCGCTTTCCCGGCGGATTTGCCGGGATTTGCCGGAGCCTGAGGAGATTCGAAAGGAGCTTTGCAGGATCAATCATTTTCCTCCGATGGCTTTTCCGCTGCAGCTGTTTTCCTATGCGCTGGTATCCGGATCTTTTTCCGCTTTTTTTGGCGGAACCGTATTTGACGCTGTCGCGGCCGCGCTGATTGGCGTACTTCTCAAGCTGTTCGAGAACGGGATACGCAGTCAGACCTCAAATTCCCTTCTCGTAGCGCTTCTCTGGTCCGGCGCGGGAGGGCTGCTTGCCAATATCGCGGCATCGGTTTTTCCGTTTGCGGGGCTTCATCCCGATCTTATCAGTATCGGGAATATCATGCTTTTCATACCCGGCATTGCCTTTACGAATTCCCTGCGGGATCTTTTTCTGGGAGATACGATTACCGGGCTCATCCGGCTGATGGAGTCGCTGCTCCTGGCCGTCATCATTGCCCTGGGATTCTCTTTTTCCCATCTGCTTTTTTTCCCGTCTGCCATCGGGGGGAGCGCGTCAAGTATTGCGGCAGTGCCGGTGGGGATTCTTACGGCCGGGCTGGGCACCTTCGGCTTTTCCATTGTTTTTAATGCCCAGAAAAACAAATGGGGCTGGCTTTTCATCGGCGGTTTGCTTTCCTGGGTTTCGTATCTTCTTTTCCTGCATGCTTTTCAACATGTTTACCTTTCCGCCTTCCTCGCTGCCGGTCTGACGGCCTTTTATTCGGAATGCATGGCCAGGCTTTGCCGCACGCCGGCAACGGTATTCAGCGTGATCACGACCGTGCCTTTGATTCCGGGGGCCGGGCTTTACAGGGCGATGGACGCGCTGATGGACGGCAGAATTCAGGATTTCCAAACAGGTGGGATGGACACCCTGCTTTTTGCGGCCAGCATGTCCGCCGGCATTATCCTCTGCGGGCTTTTGGACAAGTTTATCTTCCATGGCGCATCAGGAAACAGATGAAACAGGGGGCGGGTGAACGTAAGAAATCTTAAAATCCGGGAAACTATCATATAGTAAAGTCACGAGCGTCAATTACACGCAAAGTTTATTTATTTTAAGAAATCCGGGAAATCCTTTTATTCATTTGACGGCCGATATGATTCTTGCGGATTTGAAATAGTCAAGAGGGCAAATTGATGAGGGAAAGGGCTTATACGCATCAGACGCTCTGGATAAATTGGGGAAGAAGCAAGGATTCATTTGAGGTCATAATATCTCCCAGAGCATTTCTTCAGCTTGATGCTTATATTGATTGCATTCAATTCACGCTGTTAAATGAACAAGCTGCCAGGAGCGTGTGGCAGGATGCGATTGATACATGTAATAAGTTGAAGGACTCTTCGGTCGGACAAATCCCTGCGGGATTCGCCAGGTACGGACATGAATGTTCCTGAAGGAGCATGACGAACCGTCCCCCGTCTTACCTTTGTGAGGCATCTCTTCGGAGGTGCCTTTTTTAATGCTTTCAGGGAGGAGGTTTTGGTGAGGATACATGAATTATATGCCATGAAATCAGAATGATGAAATCCTGTTCCGAAAAGATGGCACAGACAGAGTCGGCAGAACCGTGGCAGACTTTTCCTTGAAAATTCGCAGAGTGCCGTACTCTGCGAAAATATTTTGCATAAAGCGTTAAATAAAATTTCATTTAACATTCTATGGCGTATTCTTCTTTTTGTCAATAATTCAAAAAAAAAAATTAAGACCTGGCGAAATGACTGCGAAATGTTACAAAAAGGATTTAGAATCTGACAAATATTCTTAAAAAGTAACGAATCGCCGTCAATCATAGTCGAAAAGGAGGTTGATTCATATGCCAAGACGTGGCGAGAACATTTATAAGCGGAAGGATGGAAGATGGGAAGGCCGTTATATTAAAGGCCATTCCTGCGGCAAAGCACAGTATGGATACGTATACGCTAAAACATACAAAGAGGTAAAGGAAAAGCTGTATACGGTGAAGATGGCAAAAGCAGGGGATGTTGGTCAGGAAGCAGATGAACAAATCCATGAATTTGAACAGGCGGTACCAAATTTTATGGAACTTGCAGATGAATGGCTTGCATCCATTCGTCCCGGAATCAAGGAATCTACTTATGTAAAGTACGCCAACTCTTTGAAATCCTACCTTGCCCCTTCATTCTCCTCCCGTTTTATTGGGACGATATCAAGGGCTGATGTATCGGACTTTTGCGCGAAACTTTCAAAAAGCGGTGGGAATCACAAAAAGGGACTGGCTCCAAAAACGATAAACGATTCTTTGTCTGTTTTGAGAAGCATTTTTGATTTTGCCTCCAGAGAAAAGGCACTGTCGGTTGTTGATATTTCAGGCATTTCAATGAAGAATAACCGTTTATCCATACGTGTCCTGAGTATGTCCGAGCAAAAGAGGCTGGAATATGCTTTATATACGGATTTTAATTCCTGCAGCTTTGGGATACTTCTCAGTCTTTATACAGGAGTGAGAATCGGGGAGATCTGCGCGTTGAGATGGGGCGATATTTCAGAAGCAGAGCATACGCTGCGCGTTACCAGAACGATGCAGCGCCTTCAGCAGCTGAATGAGGGCAGCAGGAGGACGAAAGTCATAATATCTTCACCGAAGAGTGAATGTTCCATCCGGACAATTCCACTGCCGCATAATATTTTTCAGCTATGCAAATGCCGGAGAAAGGAAGATGAGGCATATGTTTTGACGGGAAAAATTCATAAATATATGGAACCCAGGACAATGGAAAACCGTTTCAAAAAAATATTGCTGAAGGCTGGAATCGAGGATGCCACCTTTCATGCGTTAAGGCATACTTTTGCAACGAGATGCATAGAGATTGGCTTCGATGTGAAAAGTCTGAGCGAGATTCTTGGACATGCATCTGTAAATATTACTATGAACCGTTATGTCCATCCTTCGATGGATCTGAAGCAACAAAACATGAATTTACTTTCCAATTTATTCCCCGTCAAATAAGCAGTCAAAATTCGCCAAAACCCTGTAATACCATTTCATATACAATGCTTTTTGATATTATTTCGCAGAGTACGGCACTCTGCGAAATAATATCAATATATTTAACGGATTCAAACAGCTTTTTTCAAAGCAGGACAGGTGGCCCTTTATCCTGGCAGGTTTTCCTGCTTTTAGCTTTCGGTTAAAAGCAGGAAAATCTGTCATTATGGCGGGTTTGCAGCACGTAGGGATAATATTATGGTATTTGAAAGGGAGGATTCTATGAAGCATGAAAAGAGAAGCAGAACAGCACGGTTTTTGTCACTCTTGTTGACATTTGCCTTGCTGGGCAATTCGACGGCCCTGGCACTGTCCGAGGAGGATATATTCCCAGGAGATCGCGAAGAGTATCTGGAGGATGTGAAGAACGGGAACGAAGAGGCCTGGCTGTATGAATACTCCTATGAGGATTATGAGGAATATGAGGACGATGCCTGGCTGGCAGAAGAAGGAGAAGGAAAAAGTCTCAAGCTTGACGCAGGGGATGGGAAAATTCTTATTGCTGGTGAAAGTGTTCCGGGAGACGCAGTCGATGTTGCGTCGCCCTCTGATCTCCCCGATGCGCCAGATGGCTCAAGAACGATAAAAAGCGGCACCTTCAATTTTGGGAATGCGGTTTCTAATCTGGTGTCAGCTATTGAAAATTTAATTATACGGCTGGTCGTTCCCGAGAATAAAAACTTCGACCACTGGGCTTTCAACTATGATGGAAGCGAAACAGAACTTACGAATAGTACAAATATCGCATCCATTTCCGACGCAATCTACGCGGTTTATTCGGATACGACTAAGGTCATTACCGATGCTATGGTAGAAATAAGCGGTAGCTTTAATTACACAGGAAGTCCTGTTGAGCCGGATCTTACAGTCAGTTATAATGGGGAAACACTGCAAGCGAATCAGGATTACGAGGTGACGTATTCTGATAATGTAAATGTGGGTACTGCAAAGGCCACCATTACCGGTAAGGGCAGCTATGGCGGAGAAGTTGTGAAGGAATTTGAAATAGTAGCTGCTTCTCTTGAAACCGCCACCATAACTCTTGACCCTGCAAGCTATTCCTATGACGGCGCGGCGAAGACGCCGGCCGCAATGGTCACGCTGGATGGGAAGACCCTTGCGGCGAATACGGATTACACGGTAGCTTATAGCAGCAATACGGACGTCGGCACTGCCACCGTCACCATTACCGGAAAGGGCAACTACACGGGCACGAAGACCGCCAGCTTCACGATTGGCGCGGCCAGCCTGGCTGACGCGACCGTAAGCCTTTCTCCCGCGTCTTTCACCTATGACGGCGCGGCGAAGACGCCGGCCGCAACGGTCACGCTGGGCGGGAAGACCCTTGCGGCGAATACGGATTACACGGTAGCTTATAGCAGCAATACGGACGTCGGCACTGCCACCGTCACCATTACCGGAAAGGGCAACTACACGGGCACGAAGACCGCCAGCTTCACGATTGGCGCGGCCAGCCTGGCTGACGCGACCGTAAGCCTTTCTCCCGCGTCTTTCACCTATGACGGCGCGGCGAAGACGCCGGCCGCAACGGTCACGCTGGGCGGGAAGACCCTTGCGGCGAATACGGATTACACGGTAGCCTACAGCAACAATACGGCTGTGGGCACGGCCACCGTCACCATTACCGGAAAGGGCAGCTATACGGGTACGAAGACCGCCAGCTTCACGATTGGCGCAGCCAGCCTGGCAGACGCGACCGTAAGCCTCGCCTCCACGTCCTTCACCTATGACGGCACGGCGAAGACGCCGTCCGCAACGGTCACGCTGGGCGGGAAGACCCTTGCGGCAAATACGGATTACACCATAGTCTACAGCGGCAATACGGCCGTCGGCACCGCCACCGTCACCATTACCGGAAAGGGTAGTTATACGGGCACGAAGACCGCCAGCTTCACGATTGGCGCAGCCAGCCTGGCAGACGCGACCGTAAGCCTCGCCTCCACGTCCTTCACCTATGACGGCACGGCGAAGACGCCGTCCGCAACGGTCACGCTGGGCGGGAAGACCCTTGCGGCAAATACGGATTACACCATAGTCTACAGCGGCAATACGGCCGTCGGCACCGCCACCGTCACCATTACCGGAAAGGGCGGCTATACGGGCACGAAGACCGCTTCCTTCACGATTTCGGCAGCGGAAGCTGTAAGCCTTGCGAAGGCGACAGTAAAGCTTGCTGCACAGTCCTATGCTTATGATGGAAAGGCAAAGAAGCCGGCTGCCACAGTTACCCTGAATGGGAAGACGCTTAAGTTGAATACCGATTATACGGTTTCTTATTCCGGAAATACGAATATAGGCACGGCGACCGTGACCATTACCGGAAAAGGGGATTACAAGGATACGAAGACAGCCACGTTCACGATTACTGCTCCCGCAAAGGGCAAAGAATTCACCGTGTCGAAGATGACATACAAGGTCACTAACGCGAAGAAGTACACGGTCAGCGTTAATGCCGCGTCAAAGAAGACAGTGACGAGCGTGACAATTCCTGCCAGTGTCAAAATAGGCGGAAAGAGCTACAAGGTTGTCTCCATAGCGTCCGGCGCTTTCAAGGGATACAGCAAGCTTAAGAAAGTCACAATCGGCTCGAATGTGACCAGCATCGGTTCGAATGCTTTCAACGGCTGCAAGGCACTTACGGCCGTAACAATCCCGAAAAAAGTAACAAGTATCGGGGCAAGCGCTTTTGAGGGCTGTACGGCGCTGAAGACCGTCACTTTGAAGACAACGACCCTTAAGACCATCGGAAGCAAGGCGTTTAAGGGCGACAAGAAGCTTACGGCCTTTGATACGGGCGCCGCGGCAAGTTCTATCGGTTCTTCCGCTTTTGAGGGCTGCACGGGCCTTAAGACCGTAGTGATCGGCAAAAAGGTGAAGACTGTTGGGGCAGGCGCCTTTGCGGGATGCACCGCGCTGTCGAAGCTAACGGTGAAATCCACGGTCCTTGCCACCATCGGTGACAGGGCTTTCAAGGGGGACAAGAAGCTTAAATCCTTCACAGTGAAGGACACGGTCACATCCATCGGTGACAACGCTTTTGAAAATTGCGTGGGTCTTGCTTCCGTAACAATTGGCAAGAAGGTGAAGAGCATCGGCGCGAGTGCTTTCGCGGGCTGCACGGCACTGAAGACCCTGACATCGAACTCCACAGCGCTGACTACGATCGGAAAGTCGGCGTTTAACGGAGACAAGAAACTGACAAAAATCACTTTCAAGTCCGCCGTAATTAAGACTGTCGGCGCAAAGGCCTTTACAAAGGTTCCCGCGTCTGCAACGGTCAAAGTTCCTAAAGCGAAGGTTTCCGCTTACAAGAAGCTTTTCCAGAAGGCAGGACTCAACAAGAAGGCGAAGGTTCAGAAGGTATAAGCCGGGAATTGAAGCTGGCTTGTGAAACAGGCAGCATGGGCCCGGCAATGAAAAAGCAGCCCAGGGCTGGTGTGGCTATGTGACATGAGGTCCGGGTCTGGACTGGCAGGGACATGGCCTGGCTGCCCAGGCTGTCTGACGAGGGCAAAACGGGGGACGGTTCAATGTTCCGGTTCCGGAACATGAAACCGTCCCCTGTTTCATCCTTCTTTTCAGAGGGTACTGAATGCTTACAGATAAGGAATTTTAAAATCCGATGAACAACAACCAGAAAGAGATGCCATATGGTCGACGTTTGTCCAAAGGAGGGGGAGGAAATGTCAAATACAACTTACGCGGGAAGGAGCATCCGGATTGCTTTCTTTATTATTTTTTTCGTATTTTTTTCCACTCTCATAAACTTGGTGAGTTTCTGTAGAATTCTGGAGTATTCTCGAGATAATGTAGAATTGCAGGTTGGTGAGGGGATTGTCCTGCGCTGCCAGATTGATGAAGATTACGAGTATATGGATGCGCACGATTGGTATATTACCTCCGCTGACTACCACTGGTCGAGTACGGATGAGAATCAAGCGATTTATCTTTCTGCTTACAATGGCAGCGCCGAACTAAAGGTGAATGCCGCAGGCAGCTTTCGAGTGTACCATAGAGCGAAATTCTATACAAAACACAAAGTTTGGTCTGAGACAATGCAAGATTGGTATGATGAACTTGATGATACTTTATTTTATGAATGCTGGGCTGTCCAGGTAACAGGAACTCCGGTCTCTATTTCGTTTGATTCGAATGGGGGGGAATGTAACACGAAAAGCAAGCGGAGTTATCTCCATTGGAGGCTTGGCGCGGAATCCGGTACGCTGCCGGAACCTGTCCGAACGGGCTATACTTTCCTTGGGTGGTACACGGAGCGGGAAGGCGGAAGCCAGGTTGACGCAAGTACCATTGCGGAAGAAGCATATATTACGTTATATGCTCACTGGGAGGTAAACCGATACACTTTGCGTTTCGATGGGAAAGGGGAGTATGCCGGGAACGTAACAGGATCAATGGAAGACATGCAGGATCTTGTTTACGATGGCACATACAGGATGCCGGAATGCGGGTTCTCCGAGGAAAGACGCAAATTCGTGTGTTGGAACACATCCTGCGATGGGGACGGCGAGAGCTATCATCCAGGAGACTCCTTCTCGTGCCTTTCCGACGTGGACGGGGAAACGGTAAGCCTTTACGCTATATGGGAAAGCCAGTACAAGGAGATCCCTTATTGCGTGATCACGCTCGACTCGGAAAATTATGTCTATGACGGCACGGAGAAGAAGCCCGCGGTTTCCGTACGGGATGGCCTTCACATCCTTCGGGAAGGGAAGGATTACATCCTTTCCTATAGAGGGAACGTCCATGCCGGGGAGGCGGCTGTCATAATCCAGGGCCTCGGGCGGTATTCCGGAAAGGATGAGATCCCTTTCACGATATGTGGCGCGGAACTGGATGCCAGACTGTCCGTAGAGGATATCGTGATCGGGGAAAGCAGCGCAATCCTGGCGACTGGGCGGGGACTAAGTTATGTCTCCGAGGATCCGGCAATCGCATGGGTAGATGCGGACGGCATCGTGACCGGGGTAGCTGCCGGCCAGACAAAAATCACGGTTTCCGCCACAACCGGGGATTTTGCCGGCAGCCAAAAGGAAGTCGAGGTCAGCGTGTCCCCTTACCGTTGGAATATCAAGGATGGGAGGCTGACCGTGATTTGCGCGCCGGGATCGATGCCGGATTTTAATTGGAGAAATAAAGTATTTGCCCCATGGTATTCCGATCGTTCCTCTATTACATCCCTCTTGCTTAAAGGAGATGTGAGCCGCATAGGTGATGAGGCTTTTTATGATCTGCCTGAACTCGAGACAGTATCTTTGCCCGAAAGCGTCAGAGAGATAGGGCACGGAAGTTTTGCGGAATGTGAGAGTCTGCGGAATATCACGTTGCCCAGACAACTGGAAGTATTAGGAGACTACTGTTTTCGATCATGCAAGGCACTGGAAAGGCTGGCCTTACCGGAGGGATTACGCCGAATAGGGGAAACTGCTTTTATGCAATGCGACAGTTTGAAAACGGTAGTTTTGCCTGATGGATTGGAGGAGATTGGAATTTACGCTTTTTACGGTTGCGACAACATCCGCAAGCTAAGCCTGCCGCATAGCCTGGAAAGAATTCCTATGCATGCTTTTGCATGGCTTGCTTCTCTGGAAGAGCTATATATTCCTGAAGGAGTGACAGAGATTGATTTCGTAGCATTCGATTCTTGCTTTGCCCTTTCAAGAGTATATCTCCCAAAGAGCCTTAAAGTAGTTGATGGCGGTGCTTTTGACGAACTTAGACTTTACAACAAACCGGAGAAAAGAATAATATATTATGCGGGGAATGAGGATGATTTCTCCAGGATTTCTACAGATATTTTTGATACTTTCGAAGAGTGTGTCTACACCTGTTTCAATGAAGTTGTCTACAACTGCGCGGTGGATCCATTCGGGGCAGAGGATATAGGATCCGGGACACTCGGCGGGTTGTCCTGGCGACTGGACGGAGGCGGCACGCTTCATATAGACGGTGATGGCGCAATACCAGATGTTTCCGCGGGGGGCGCGCCGTGGTACGCGAATCGAGAGGACGTGTACGCGTTGGAGATTTCCGATGGGGTGACGGGAATCGGTGAATACGCTTTCGAGGGCTGCTCGGCTCTGGCATGCGTGAGTTTGCCCAAAAACCTGGCTGACGTGTCCGGATGGGCTTTTTCGGATTGCGCGTCACTTGCTTACATAGATTATGACGGCAGCGCGATTGACTGGGAGGGAATACGTATCGGGAGGGAGGGAAACGAGGCACTCAATGCGGCGGTACTCCGTTTCGCTGTGGAGGATGAGGAAAATCCTGCGGGGTGGTATCTCCAAAACGGCGTACTGACCATTTCTGTCGATGGCGATATGGCGGATCGATGGGAAAGTGGCAAGGAGCCCTGGGCAGACCGAAAGGATGAGATCCTCCATATCCAATTGGAGCCGGGCGTGACAGGAATCGGTGCCGGGGCATTCGAGGGCTGCGCGTCGCTGTCTTCAATCTCCCTGCCGTCCGGTATCCTGACCATTGGGGAGAATGCTTTCTCCGGCTGTACGGCGCTGGCATCCTTTGTGCTGCCAAAGGGTTTGACGGAAATCGGGGCCGGGACATTTGAGGGCTGCGCGTCGCTGTCTTCAATCTCCCTGCCGTCCAGTATCCTGGCCATTGGGGAGAATGCTTTTTCAGGCTGCGAAGGACTAAGCTTTGTCGCGATCCCCGGCAACGTGGAACGTATCGGGGCTGGGGCATTCGAGGACTGTACCGGACTGGAAAGTGTTTCCATCCAGGGCAGTACGGCTCAAATCGGGGCCAGGGCCTTTGCAAACTGCGTGGGGCTTACAGATTTTGCGCTTCCTGAAGGGAATTCTGAGATTAGCGCGGAGGTTTTTATGGGCTGTGGGTCACTCAAAAAGCTGGAAATCCCGGAAGGAAGCAAGGTTATCCGCCAAAGAGCCTTCTCCGGCTGCGGGGCTTTACAGGTGGTCTTCCTTCCCGCATCCCTTGAGACCGTGGAGGAGGATGCTTTTCGGAATTGCGGGTCGCTTTCGTCCGTGTCCTTTGCCGGCAGCAAATCTTCCTGGGAGGCGCTATCTGTTGGTAGCGGGAATGAATATTTGCGGGGATTATTGCCAGGCTATGGCGAGAGCAGCGTTTTCGGATCGGGGCTTTGCTGGATACTGACCACTGACGGGACGATGACAATTTTCGGGGAGGGGGACATCCCCGACTATACGGAAAGGGAGACCGCCCCGTGGTCTGGAGAGAAAGACCATATCCGGGCTGTCCTGATTGGGGACGGCGTGGGGGTCGTTGGGAATAACGCTTTCGCTGGCTGTTCAAACCTGACTGCTGTGGCTATCCCCCGGGGGCTGACCCGCATCGGGAATCAGGCTTTTGCTCTTTGCGAATCTCTTGCGGAAATAGCGCTTACGGATTCCGTAATCATCATAGAACCGGATGCTTTCGCCTTCTGTAGAAGCCTGCGGGACGTGTATTATGATGGGACACCGGAGCAATGGGTATCCGCGGCAGGGACAGAACGTACAGACGCACTGAAGAGTTCCAGGATACACTATGGCGACATATCCGAAATGCCTTATGAGATACATTCTGTCTATGTGAATCCTTACCAATCCTATGTGGATATCCTGATTGAAAATTATTATGGAAGGGCAGCTGTCCTGGTGATAGCGTACTATGATGATAAGGGGAAAATGCTTAAGCTTACGAAAGATTCCTTCACTATATCCACGGGTTCAACACAAACACTTCACCTGGATCTTCCGCGTAATGGCTGGTACAGGCTGCGCGTGTTTGTCCTGGATCCTGAAACGTGCCAACCGTTAAGTGAATCCAAGTCAAAAACGCGTTTACAATAGGCACTGCATATGGACATACGATGGAAGCTTCCGAAGGTGATTCGTATGTGAATTCGTCATATGGTAAGAATCGACTAATCAAGGTTTGAAAAGTTTGATAGTATCTAAACTACTACTTGGCAAAAGTCACTTCATAAGAGTTACCATATTTGTAGGAACACCCACTGGCTCGACTGAAGATTTATGTCAGTATCTATGGATGACAGATGTTGAATAATCAGCTTTGTAAGGAGTTGGATGCGGTAAAGTCGCACGTCCGGTTTTGCAGAGGGGGTTAGGGAGCAATTCCCAATTCTACTTGACCTCCCTTGTTTCCTTTTCCTGAGAGATTGCTTTCGTAAGACGATAGTGGTAAAATCGAGTAATAGAAAGGAGCGATTATTATGGCACTCTCTACTCTTACGGCACGTGTTGATGAACGCGACAAGGCTGATTTTGACAAATTCTGTTCGTCGGTTGGGCTTACTTCATCTGCCGCTATCAATATTTATGTGAAGACGGTTTTGAGAGAAAGGAGAATTCCGTTTGAGATTAAACAGGAAGATCCTTTTTTTGACCCCGCAAATCAGGCGTATGTTCTGAAATCCGTAAAGGAACTGCGTGAAGGTAAGGGAACTGTACATGATTTGATAGAGGATGATGATGAGTGAGAAAATATGGTCAGATGATGCCTGGAGGGATTATCTATACTGGCAGGCGCAAGATAAAAAAACTTTAAAACGAATCAATCAATTAATTAAGGATATTGAACGGAATGGGGCAATGCAGGGTATTGGTGAACCGGAGCCTTTAAAAGGGGATTTGCAGGGAGAGTTTAGCAGACGGATAAATGAAAAAGACCGTCTGGTTTACCATCTTGAGGATGGACGCATCTACATATCTCATTGCAAGGGTCATTATGGAGATAAATGAGCATCTTCTATTAAGCTATAGTTCCTCTTGGATTTTAGACTTACATTTTGATAAACATATTAAAAACCGTATAAACGTAAATTTCCGCCAAACCGGTAACGCCAGTAAAAATAATTGATAGAATAACCAATACCAAGTGAAAGCGCATACATCCCGACATGAAGCTCA